>JAUXTQ010000052.1 GCA_030678995.1 Caulobacter sp. | reverse complement strand
CTGATCAGCCACAACGGCAAGTACATCCGCCAGCAGCGCGGCACGAAGGTCATGAGCGCTTCGGATTCGAAGACGATCAAGTCCTACCTGCCCTACGGCCTGTAAGAAGGAGCGCTGAACAATGGCTCGCGTCAAACGGGGCGTCACCGCCCACGCCAAGCACAAGAAGGTTCTTGAACAGGCCAAGGGTTTCTACGGCCGCCGCAAGAACACCATCCGCACGGCCAAGGCCGCTGTCGACAAGGCCGGCCAGTACGCCTACCGCGACCGCAAGGTCCGCAAGCGCAACTTCCGCAGCCTGTGGATCCAGCGCATCAACGCCGCGGCGCGTCTGGAAGGCTTCACCTACTCGCAGTTTATTCACGGCCTTGACGAGGCCGGGGTCGAGATCGACCGCAAGGTTCTTGCGGACATCGCCGGCCAGGATCCGACCGCGTTCAAGGCCATCGCCGACAAGGTTCGCACCGCGCTGGCTTGAGGTTTGGGGGACGTCCTAACGTCTCTTGAGTTTTGAGGCCCTCCGGTGTGAGCCGGGGGGCTTTTTGCTTGCCCGCGAAGCCGGCCGATTTTTCGAAACAGCCAGGATGCCAGCCATGAAACTCCGCGCCATTCTCGCAGCGCTAACCCTTCTCGTCGTCGCAGCTCCGGCGACGGCCTCGTTGGCGCAGGTTTCGCCGGCGCCGGCGCAGGGCTTTCCGACCCGCGATGGTCCCCTCTCGGGCATGCTGATGATTCTGCCCGAAGAGCAGGAGGCCGAGTTTGACAAGCCGTACGACCAGCCGCCGATAGTGACGCCACTCAAGACCGTCAGGATCGGCCAGTCGGTTGTGCTAAAGCTCGTCTTCATCGGGCCTCAGCCCGACGCCGACGGCATGATCGACCTGACGTACGATCTGAAGATCATCCGTCCGAACGGCAGGGTATCCGAAGGGGGCGGCCTGAATGGTCTGCCGGCGCTCCGCATCATGGCGGAGCACCCGGAGGCGGTCTTCGACAATCGCGGCGCGATCATTAAGGTGACCTACGAGCCGGGTGATCCAGAAGGAACCTGGCGCTATGAAGCCACCCTCCATGACAACGTCAGTGGCCGCACGCTTAAGTTGGTCGCCGAAGTTCAGCTGGTTCCCTGACACCGGCTCGTTTCAATCCTGAGGAATTGCTCTAGACACCCAGCCGCCATGACCGATCTCACCACGCTAGAAGCCGAGCTTTCGGCCAGTATCGCCGCCGCGGCCGACGCCGCCGGGCTGGAGGCGATCCGTGTCGCCGCGCTGGGCAAGTCGGGCTCCATTTCCGGCCTGCTCAAGACGCTGGGCTCGATGAGCCCCGACGAGCGCCGCGAGGCCGGGCCGGCGATCAACGGCCTGCGCGACCGCGTCGCCGCGCTCCTCACCGAACGCAAGACCGCCCTGGAGGCCGCCGAGCTGGACGCCCGCCTGGCGAGGGAGACCGTCGACCTTTCCCTGCCCGCCCCGCCCCGCCGCAAGGGCTCGGTGCATCCCACCCTGCAGGTGATGGAGGAGATGACCGCCATCTTCGCCGAGATGGGCTTCCAGGTGGCCGAAGGTCCGGACATCGAGGACGACTTCCACAACTTCACCGCCCTGAACTTCCCCGAGAAGCACCCGGCGCGGGAGATGCACGACACCTTCTTCTTCCATCCGGGGCCGGACGGGGAACGCAAGCTGCTGCGCACCCACACCAGCCCGGTGCAGGTGCGGGCCATGCAGCGGACCAACCAGCCGCCGGCCGCGCCGTGGATCGCCGGGGCGATGGAGCCGCCGATCCGCATCATCGTGCCCGGCCGCACCTATCGCTGCGACAGCGACGCGACCCACACCCCGATGTTCCACCAGATGGAAGGCCTGGTGATCGACAAGGGCATCCACATGGGCCACCTGAAGTGGACCCTGGAGACCTTCATCGCCCGCTTCTTCGAGGTCGAGGGCGTGGTCAGCCGGTTTAGGCCTCACCACTTCCCGTTCACCGAGCCCAGCGCCGAGATGGACATCGGCTGCGACCGCTCCGGCGGCGAGGTGAAGATCGGAACCGGCAGCGACTGGCTGGAGATCCTCGGCTGCGGGATGGTCCACCCCAACGTGCTGCGTCAGTGCGGCATCGACCCCGACGTCCATCAGGGCTTCGCCTTCGGCCTCGGGATCGACCGCCTGGCCATGCTGAAGTACGGCATGCCCGACCTGCGGGACATGTTTGAAAGCGATACGCGCTGGCTGGGCCACTACGGCTTTTCCGCCTTCGCCGCCCCCAACCCCGCGACAGGACTGAGCTGATGGCCCATCCCGACGAAACCCCCTGGACCCTCGCCAGGGATCTGACGGCCAAGACCTTCACGGGCGAGGCCATGTCCCTGTTCGAGCTGTATCGGGAGGCCTTGCGGCAGGGTCAGACCATCATCGAGGGGCGGACGTTCACCAACTGCCGGCTCGAGGGGCCGGCGGTGGTCGCGATTCTCGGCGGCGTGAATTTCGACAGCACGGACTTCGGCTATACCGGCGGCGACATCGGCCGCATCGTCTGGCGGTCGGCGTCGTCCACCGGCGTGGTCGGGGCCATCCCGTTCAAGGACTGCACCTTCAAGGGTTGCTCGTTCTTCGCGACCGGCTTCACCGGCCCCGAGGCGTTCCTGCAGCAGATCCTGGCCCTGCAGGTGAGACCGGTATGAAATTCACCCTCTCCTGGCTGAAGGATCACCTGGAGACCGACGCGACGGCCGCCCAGGTGGTCGAGGCCATGACCATGGCCGGGCTGGAGGTCGAACACGTCAGCGATCCCGCAGAAAAGCTCGCCGCCTTCACGGTGGCGAAGATCGTCGAGGCCGTTCAGCACCCCAACGCCGACCGGCTGCGGGTGTGTCAGGTGGACACGGTCGATGGCCGGCTGGAGATCGTCTGCGGGGCGCCCAACGCCCGGGCGGGCCTGACGACGGTCTTCGCGCCGATCGGGACCTTCATCCCCGGCAGCGGCATCACCCTGGAGCCGCGGCCCGTGCGGGGCGTGGTCAGCCACGGCATGCTCTGCTCGGCCGCCGAGCTGGAGACGGCCGAGGAGTCGGACGGCATCATCGAACTGCCGGACAGCTTCCCGGTGGGCGCGTCGGCGGCGGAGGCCCTGGGCCTGGAGGCGGTGATCGACTTCGAGGTGACCCCCAACCGGCCCGACTGGCTGGGCGTTGCCGGCATCGCCCGCGATCTCTCCGCCGCCGGGCTGGGCAAGCTGCGCGACCTGACGGTGACCCCGGTCCCCGGCAGGTTCCCCTCGCCCATCGCCATCAAGGTGGACGGCGAGGCCTGCCGCGTCTTTTCCGGCCGGCTGATCCGGGGGGTGAAGAACGGCCCCTCCCCCGCCTGGCTGCAGGCGCGGCTGAAGGCCATCGGCCTGCGTCCGATCAACACCCTGGTCGATATCACCAATCTGGTCACCTACGACCGGGCCCGGCCGCTGCACGTCTATGACGCGGCCAAACTGGTCGGGACGACCATCGAGGCGCGGCTGGGCCGGCACGGCGTCAACGGCGACGAGCACCTGATCGCGCTGGACGGCAAGACCTACGAGCTGACCCCTGAGATGAGCGTCATCTCCGATGCCGCCGGCGAACGCCCGGTGGGCATCGGCGGCGTCATGGGCGGGGAGTCCACCGGCTGCTCCGACGAGACCACCGAGGTCTTCCTGGAGAGCGCCTGGTTCGACCCGATCCGCACGGCCCAGACCGGCCGCACCGCCGGGATCACCTCCGACGCCCAGTACCGCTTCGCCCGCGGGGCCGACACCGGCTTCGTGGTCGACGGCCTGGAGCTGGCGACCAGGCTGATCCTCGAGCTCTGCGGCGGCGAGCCGTCGCAGGTGGTCGTGGCCGGCCAGACCCCGCCGCCGCCGCCGGCGGTGGCCTTTGACCCCGCCTATGTGCAGCAGCTGTCGGGGCTTGAGATTCCGCCTGAGAAATCCGGAGAAATCCTCGAGAAGCTCGGCTTCGGCATCGAGAAATCCGGAAAATCCTGGGCTGTCACCCCGCCGACCTGGCGCCGCGACGTCGAGGGCAAGGCCGACCTGGTCGAGGAAGTGGCCCGCATCGCCGGCTACGACGCCCTGCCGGCCACCCCGTTGCCGCAGACCGCCCGTCCCGCCGGCGGCGTGCTGACCGTGCGCCAGAACCGCGCCCGGATCGCCCGCAGGGCTCTGGCCGCCGCCGGCTATGCCGAGACGGCCACCTGGTCGTTCACCCACCGCGCGACGGCCCGGATGTTCGGCGGCGGGGCGGACGCCCTGGTGCTGGCCAACCCGATGTCGGCCGACATCGACACCATGCGGCCCTCGGGCCTGCCCAACCTGATCGAGGCCGCCGGCCGCAACGCCCGCCGCGGCTTCCCGGACGTGGCGCTGTTCGAGGTGGGGCCGGTGTTCGCCGGCGACCGGCCGCAGGACCAGCGGATGGTCATCGCGGCCATCGTCGCGCCCCATGCGCCGCGCGGCTGGGACAAGCGCCCGCGGGACGACCTGTTCACCGTCAAGGCCGACCTGCTGGCCCTGCTGGAGGAGCTGGGCGCGCCGGTGGCCTCCCTGCAGACCGCCCAGGGCTCGGCGTCGTCCTGGTGGCATCCCGGCCGCTCGGCCCGGCTGCAGCTGGGGCCCAAGGCCGTGCTGGCCGAGGTCGGCGAACTGCATCCGGCGGTGCTCAAGGCGCTCGACGTCGACGGGCCGGTCTACGGCTTCGAGATATGGGTCGAGGCCATTCCCGAGCCGAAGAAGAAGGGCAAGACCCGCCCGGCCGCCGACCTGCCGACCCTGATGCCGCTGAGCCGCGACTTCGCCTTCCTGGTGGACGCGGCCAAGCCGGCCGGGGACCTGGTCAAGGCCGTCGCCGGCGCCGACAAGGCGCTGATCGCCTCGGCCCGGGTGTTCGACGTCTACCAGGGCGCCGGCGTGCTGGAGGGCCACAAATCGATCGCCGTCGAGGTGATGGTCCAGCCGAGGGAGAAGACCCTGACGGATGCGGAGATCGAGGGGCTGTCGGCGCGGATCATCGCGGCGGCGGAGAAGGCCGGGGGGCGGCTGCGCACCTAGCCTTGTCCTCCCCAGCGTCGCTGGGGAGGGGGACCATGCGGAGCATGGTGGAGGGGGCTGCGCGAACGCGAGCGGTCCCCTCCTGAATTCCGGCTGTTCCGGAAGCCTCGGCGCTGCCCCCTCCACCATGCTCCGCATGGTCCCCCTCCCCTCTGCGAGGGGAGGATTTGACGTTGGGGGTTTCAGCCCCTATCCCTCCCCACGACATGAGCACCCGCCTCACCACCGCTGACGCCGCCACCGCCCCTGCCCAGGCGATGACGGCCTGCGCGCTCATGTCGATGACCAGCAAAATTATTACCGATCCTTCCGGACCGGAGCTTGCCAGCGCGACCTGACATCGCCGGCAGATCGCAAGATCAAAAGCCCCGCTCCGGAAACGGCAGCGGGGTTTTTTATTGTGCGGTCGGCCGGTCCCTCTTCCAGCCAAGGACCACCACCATGCCCCTTTCCAGTTCACTCGACCTCTCGGACAACCCGGACGCCCGCCACGTGCTGCGGTTCACCGCCGACGACGTGGCCCAGGCGCTGGACGCCACACGGGCCAGCCTGGCCGCCAGCACGGCGGAGGTCTGCAACCTGTCCATCAGCACCGTCGGCCGGCTGGTCGAGGGCGTCCTGCGCGTTCGCCGCCTGGACGAGGCCGGCGCCGTGCGCCTGGCTGACCGTCTGGCCGAGCGCCCGGGCGTGCGCTCCACGCGCGTCGAGCATCTGTGGGGGCTGTCGTGACCGACGATGGCAAACGGCGGCTGTTCCTGGTCGGCGCCGCGGACGAGCCCGACGCCCTGGTGCGGATCCTGGGCGTGGTGACGCTGCTGCAGGCGCGGCTGCGGCGCATGGAGGCCGAGCCGGCGGAGGACGGCCTGGCCATCCGGCTGGAGATCGACGACGCCGGCGACCACAAGGCCGAGGCCCTCGCTCGCCGGCTGGAGGCCTGCCCGGTGGTCACGCGGCTGGCGTTCGGATGGCGTGACGGCCTTGCGCCCGTCGCCGGGGTCTCTACGTAGAGGGACCTCAAGGAGCCTCCATGTCGAAACCGTCGATCGAAACTGTTCTCGAGCGGGGGCTGTTCGCCTCCCGCTGGCTGATGGCGCCAATGTATGTCGGCCTGGTGCTGGCGCTGGGCGCCCTGATCGTGGTGTTCGGCCAGGAGCTGATCCATGCCGTCCCGGTGATCCTGAGCGGCGACGTCCACGCCGAGGACGCCATCCTGCTGGCCCTGTCGCTGATCGACCTGTCGCTGGCCGGCAATCTGGTGCTGATCGTGATCTTCTCGGGCTACGAGAATTTCGTCTCCAAGATGGACATCGGCGACCAGGTCGACCGACCCAGCTGGATGGGCACCGTCGACTTCTCGGGCCTTAAGATGAAGCTGGTGGCCTCGATCGTGGCCATCTCGGCCATCGCCCTCTTGAAGGCTTTCCTGCAGGCCACGGAAGCCAATGCCCCGATCGACCAGGCCCGGATGCTGTGGCTGGTGATCATCCACCTGTCGTTCGTCGTGTCCGGCGTGCTGCTGGCCCTGATGGACTGGCTGGCGAGCCTGACGGACAAGCACTGACCACAAAGGGGGACACACACTGATTTCGCGAGCGAAATCAGTGTGTGTCCCCCTTTGTGCCTAGAACGGCAGGATGTTGCGTTTGCGGCTGTAGGCCAGGTAGCCGACGTTGGCGCCCAGGCGCAGACCGACGCCGGCGCGGATCGGGGCCAGGGTGATGCCGTCGGCGCGCTGGTAGTTCACGCCCAGGCCCGCCACCATGTAGGCTGAGCCCTCCACGCCGGGGAAACGGCGGAAGATCATGTCCGGGTAGTGCAGATTGTAGCACAGGGTGAACACCCGGCTGGCGTTGCCGCCGACGTCGACGCCGATCGACGGCCCCTGCCAGAAGACCTCCTGGGTCTCGCGCTCCTTCATGTACATCAGGCCCCGGCCATAGCGGGCGCCGATGGTGATGGCGGCGGACACCTCCTCGCCGGCGATATAGGCGGTGGGCCGGCCGTTCTGCTTGAAGATCCGCTCGATGGCGGCGCCGGCCGCCTCGGCCGTCACCCCCAGGAAGTCGGAGGTGGCGTTGATGATCTCGTCAGCGCTGTAGGTGCGCGGCCCGTCCGCCGGATCGGCTTCCTGGGCGAAGGCGGCGGGGGCCGCCCCGATGACGCCTGCGGCGAGGCCGGAGAGGATGAGGGTGCGGCGGTCCATGAGCGTGACTCCGAGTCGGCGGGAAGCCCTTGCAGACTCCCATTCCAATACGTCCGGTTTGCGGCGCGGAGGTTATCGCGAGGTTAACTCTCCGCCTCGGCCGCCGGCTTCGTCGGAGACGGTTTCAGCACCTTCTGGCCGGCGAACAGGCGGTCCAGCCCACGATGCCCCCAGCGCCGGATGTCGTCGATGATGGTGAAGATCGCCGGGATGTAGAGCAGCGACAGCAGGGTCGAGGTGATCAGGCCGCCGACCACCGCCACGGCCATCGGCTGGCGGAACTCGACGTCCGCGCCCCAGCCCAGGGCCGTGGGCGCCATGCCCGCGCCCATGGCCACGGTGGTCATCAGGATCGGCCGGGCCCGCTTGTGCGCGGCGTCCATCAGGGCCTCGTAGCGACCCATCCCGCCCTTGATCGCTTCCAGCGCGTACTCGACCAGCAGGATCGAGTTCTTCGCCGCGATGCCCATCAGCATCAGGATGCCGATCAGGGACGCGATCGAGAAGGTGCTGCCCATGATCAGCAGCCCCACGAACGCCCCGCCGATGGCCAGCGGCAGGGCGGCCATGATGGTGATCGGGTGGGTGAAGCTTTTGAACAGCAGCGCCAGCACCGCGTACATCAGCAGAAGGCCGGTGATGAAGGCGCCCGCGAAGCCGCCGACCATCTCCTGGATGAACTCGACGTCGCCGGAGCGGGCCTGGCGGACCCCTTCGGGCATGGCCTTGATGGAGGGCAGCTGCATCACCGCCAGCGTGGCTTCGCCCGAGGTGATGCCGTTCAGCTCGGCGGTGATGGTGGCGATCCGCGACCGGTCCTGGCGGCTGATCTGCGACGGGCCCGAGCCGTAGGTGACCTCGGCCACCGCGCCCAGTGGAACCGAACCGCCGGTGGTGGTCGGCACCCGCAGGTTCTCCAGCATGGCGATGTCCTGGCGGCCCGCGTCGCTGAGGCGCAGGCGGATGGGCACCTGACGGTCGCCGAGATTGTACTTGGGCAGCAGCTGGTCGATGTCGCCGATGGTCGCCACGCGGATCGCCTGGGACAGCACGCCGGCCGAGACGCCGAGGCGCGCGGCCTCGTCGGGCTTGGGGGTGATCAGGATTTCCGGCCGGGCGATGGCGGCGGTGTTGACCACATTGGCCAGGCCCTCGACCGCACGCATCTCGCTTTCGATGGCCCGGGCGGCCGCTTCCAGCTTGCGGCCGTCGTCGCTGAGAATGGAGAAGGAGTAGACGCTGCCGTCCGTGGGCCCGCCGCCGAGCTGCGACGGCACGCCGATGCGCGCGCCGGGCACGGTGACGAAATAGTCGACCATCTCGCGGACGAACTGCTGCTGCGTCTGGTCGCGCTCGCCCTTGTCGACCAGCTCGGCGGTCACGGTGGCGGTGTTGATCTCGTTGCCGCCGACCGAGGCGTAGACGTTGGTGACCTCCGGCCGCTTGCGCAGCTCGCGGGTCAACCGGGCGACGACGTCGTCGGTCTGGTCGAGGGTCGATCCGGGCGGCAGCTCGACCGCGAAGGCGGCGCGGTTGAAGTCGACCGCCGGCTGCACCTCCACCGGCACCAGTGGCGTGATCGCGCCGGTCAGCAGGAAGACCACCCCGCCCATGGCGAAGACCTTCCAGCGGTTCTTCAGCGCCCAGTCGAGCAGGCCCAGATACCAGGTCATCCACGGCGGATCGGCGTCCTGGTGGTGTTTGTGCTTGAGCAGATAGGCGCCCATCAACGGCGTCAGGGTCCGCGCCACGACCAGCGAGAACAGCACCGAGACGCAGGCGGCCAGGGCGAAGGCCTTGAAGAACTGGCCGATGATCCCGGGCATGAAGCCGACGGGAGCGAATACCGCCACAATGGTCAGGGTCGTGGCCACCACGGCCAGGCCGATCTCGTCGGCCGCCTCCATCGCCGCCGGATAAGGGGCCTTGCCGCCCCTCATATGCCGCACGATGTTCTCGATCTCGACGATGGCGTCGTCGACCAGGATGCCGATGGTCAAGGACAGGGCCAGCAGGGTGATCATGTTGAGCGACTGACCCATCGGCTCGAGCAAGGCGAAGGTCGGGATCAGCGACAGGGGCATGGCCACCGCGGCGACCAGGGTCGCCCGCCAGTCGCGCAGGAACAGCCACACCACGATGACCGCCAGCAGGGCGCCCAGGCCGACGGCCTCCAGGGAGGCGATGTAGCTCTCCTCGGCGAACTCGACGAAGGCGTTGATCTGTTCGATCTCCAGCTCCGGATGGGCCGCGTCGATCCTGGCGATCTCGGTCCGCACCCGCTCGGCCGTCCTCACCTCGCTGGCTTCCCGCGAGCGCAGGAAGTTGAAGGTGATCACCTCCTGGCCGTCGTAGCGGGCGCGGGAGCGGGGCTCGGTCCAGCTGTCCTCGATGCGGCCCAGGTCGCCCAGCCGCACGCTGGAGGCGCCCACCGGCACGCGCATGTCGGCCAGTTCCTGCACGGACCCCGCCGCGCCCAGGGTGCGGATCGACCGCTCCGAGCCGCTGACCGTCACCCGCCCGCCGGGCAGGTCGTTGTTCACATTGACCAGGGCCTGGCTGACCGTCGCGGCGGTGACGCCGAAACTGGCCAGGCGGTCGGGATCCAGGTCGATGCGGATCTCGCGGTCCACCCCGCCCAGCCGGTTGACCTCGCCGACCCCCTGGATGGCCAGCAACGCGCGGCTGACCTCATTGTCGACGAACCACGACAGCTGTTCGGGCGTCATCGAGCCGGACCGGACAACCCAGGTGATCAGCGGGTCGCCGGTGATGTCGATGCGCTGGACGATCGGCTCCTGCATGTCCTGCGGCAGCGAGCCCATCAGGCCGCCCATGGCGTTGCGCACGTCGTTGGTGGCGCGCTCCACGTCGGTGGACAGCTCGAACTCGATGATCGTGACAGACACCCCGTCGGTGACGGTCGAGCGCATGTGGCGCACGCCGCTGAGGCCGGCGATCTTGTCCTCGATCAGCCGGGTGACCTGGGTCTCCATCTCCGTCGGCGCCGCGCCGGGGCGGCCGGCGTTGACGTAGATCAGCGGGAAATCGATGTCGGGATTGTTGTTGATCCGCATGGCGTTGAAGCCGGCGACGCCGGCCAACGTCAGCATGATGAACAGCATGATGACGGGGATGGGATTCTTGATCGACCAGGAGGAGATGTCGCGCATGGCGGTCTACCGCGCCACGACGCGGACGCGGTCGCCGTCGGCAAGGAAGCCCGCGCCCTGGACGACGATCCGCTCACCGGCGGCAAGCCCTTCGGACACCTCGACACTCTCCTTGGTCCGCGAGGCGATCACGATGGGTCGGAAGCGGACCACCGACTGGGCGCCCAGGATGAACACGCCCGGCTTGTTGTCGCGATAGACCACGGCCAGGGCCGGGGCGGTCAGAGCGGGCTGGTCGCCGACATTGATCACCCCGCGGGCGAACATCCCCGGGCGGAAGCCGCCGGCGGTGGACAGGGCGATGCGAGCCATGCCGACCCGGCTCTGGGCGTTCACCTCGGGAGTGACGATGCGCACCGTGCCAGGCACCTCGCCCAGCTGGTCGGACAGGATGGTGGCGGGCATGCCGGCGCGGACCTGCGACAGCTGGGTGTCGGCGATCTCGGCGTTCAGCTCCAGCCGGCCGTCGCGGACAATCCGGAACAGCTCGGTCCCCGGCGCGACGATCTGGCCCTGGACGACCTTGCGCGAGGCGACCATGCCGGCGACGGGGGCGCGGACGATGGTCTGGCCCAGCCGGGTGCGGACTTCCGAGAGCCCGGCCTCGGCGGCCGCGACCTGGGCGGCGGCGGTGGCCTGGTTGGCGACGGCGGTGTCGAGGCCGGCCTGGGCGAGATAGCCGCGTTCGCGCAGCTCCCGCCCCCGGGCCAGCGCCGCCTGCGCCTGGGCCAGGGTGGCGCGGGCCGCCGCGACGCTGGCCTCCTGCTGGCGCACCTGGGCGCGCAGCAGGTCGTCGTTCATCTGCAGCATCGGCTGGCCCTTGCGGACCCAGGCGCCCTCGTCGACCAGCACCCGTATGGCGGTCAGGCCGCCGGTCTCGGCGCCGACCACGACCTCGTTCCAGGCGACGATGTCGCCGCTGGCGGTCACCCGCCGCGCGACGGTGACCACCGACACGGCCTGGGCCGTGACGGTCTGGCTGGCCTGTGGCCCCTTGGGGGTTTCCTTGGCCTTGCCGCAGGCCGCGAGGGCCAGCAGCGCCAGGGCGAGAACCGCCATCGGCCGGCCGCGCCGGTCAGGTTTGTGTCGCACGATGGTCGTCCCCTGCAGGCATGCGTCCGGGCGCCCGGCGGCGGGCCGGCGGACGCCGACCGTATCTATGCGCCGCCGCGCCGTTCGCAAGTGCGAAATGGTGGTTTCCGGACCGGGTCTCGCGTTGGCGGCCCAATGTGCTAGACGGGCGCGCATGACGACCCCTCTGTCCCGCATCCGCAACTTTTCGATCGTCGCACACATCGACCACGGCAAGTCGACGCTGTCCGACCGGCTGATCCAGGAGACCGGCGGCCTGACCGCGCGCGAGATGACCGCCCAGGTGCTCGACTCGATGGAGATCGAGAAGGAGCGCGGCATCACCATCAAGGCCCAGACCGTGCGCCTGGACTACAAGGCCGACGATGGCGAGACCTATGTCCTGAACCTGATGGACACCCCCGGCCACGTCGACTTCGCCTATGAGGTCAGCCGGTCCCTGGCCGCCTGCGAGGGCTCGATCCTGGTCGTCGATGCCTCCCAGGGCGTGGAGGCCCAGACCCTGGCCAACGTCTATTCGGCCATCGACGCCAACCACGAGATCGTCCCGGTCCTCAACAAGATCGACCTGCCCGCCGCCGAGCCCGAGCGGGTGCGCCAGCAGATCGAGGACGTCATCGGCCTGGACGCCAGCGACGCGGTCCTGTGCAGCGCCAAGTCGGGCCTGGGCATCCACGACGTGCTCGAGGCCATCGTCACCCGCCTGCCCGCCCCCAAGGGCGACCCCAACGCGCCGCTCAAGGCCCTGCTGGTCGACGCCTGGTACGACGCCTACCTCGGCGTGGTCGTCCTCGTCCGCGTGTTCGACGGGACCCTGAAGGCCGGCCAGCGCATCAAGATGATGCAGCACGGCTCGACCCACCTGATCGACCGCGTCGGCGTGTTCAAGCCCAAGAACACCCCGGTCGAGAGCCTCGGCCCCGGCGAGATCGGCTTCATCACCGCCCAGATCAAGGAGGTGGCCGACGCCGCCGTCGGCGACACCATCACCGACGAGAAGAAGCCGACCACCCAGGCCCTGCCGGGGTTCAAGGACGTCCAGCCGGTGGTCTTCTGCGGCATGTTCCCGGTCGACGCCGCCGACTTCGAGGACCTGCGGGCCGCCGTCGGCCGTCTGCGGCTCAACGACGGCAGTTTCACCTACGAGATGGAGTCCAGCGCCGCCCTCGGCTTCGGCTTCCGCTGCGGCTTCCTCGGCCTGCTGCACCTGGAGATCATCCAGGAGCGCCTCAGCCGCGAGTTCGACCTCGACCTGATCGCGACCGCCCCATCGGTGGTCTACAAGATCAACAGGCGCGACGGGTCGCACATGGACCTGCACAACCCCGCCGACATGCCCGACCCGATGGCCATCGAGAGCATCGAGGAGCCGTGGATCAAGGCGACCATCTTTACCCCGGACGAGTACCTGGGCGGGGTCATCAAGCTCTGCCAGGACCGCCGCGGCGTGCAGCGCGAGCTCAGCTACGTCGGCAACCGCGCCATGCTGGTCTACGACCTGCCGCTCAACGAGGTGGTGTTCGACTTCTATGACCGGCTGAAATCCATCTCCAAGGGCTACGCCAGCTTCGACTACCAGATCGAGGACTACCGCGCCGGCGACCTGGTCAAGATGTCCATCCTGGTCAACGCCGAGCCGGTCGACGCCCTCTCCATGCTGGTCCACCGCGACCGCGCCGAGAGCCGCGGCCGGGGCATGGTCGAGAAGATGAAGGACCTGATCCCGCAGCACATGTTCGTCATCCCGATCCAGGCGGCCATCGGCGGCCGGATCATCGCGAGAGAAACCGTCCGCGCCCTGCGCAAGGACGTGACCGCCAAATGCTACGGCGGCGACGCCAGCCGGAAACGCAAGCTGCTCGACAAGCAGAAAGCCGGCAAGAAACGCATGCGCCAGTTCGGCAAGGTCGAGATCCCTCAGGAAGCGTTCATCGCCGCGTTGAAGATGGACGATAATTGACCCTGCCTTCCTTCTCCCGGAGGGAGAAGGTGGCCTGCGGAGCAGGCCGGATGAGGGTTTAGGAACGCGTCAGGCAAACCCGCCGCCGCCGCCCGCACGCCTTAACGATCCGCACGCCAGATCGCTATTTATGGTTGACTATTCCAACCGGTTCGCGTGATAATAGAACACGAAGCTGCTACTCTTCACGCACCATGCGTCGGATCGCATGCGCGAGCGGTCGATTGCCGCCGAATGGCTGGAGCGGACCGTGCGCGAGCCCGAACGGGTCGAGCCAAACCGTGGCGATCCGACGGTCGAGCGGCATTTTTCGAACCATCCCGGAATACGGCGACCGGGTGCTACGAGTTGCCTGCGTGGAGACTGAGACCCATATCCGGGTTATAAGCGTCCACTTCGACCGTCGCGCGAGGCGCCGCCATGCCTGACATGACCTATGATCCCGAGGCCGACGCCGCCTATATCTACCTGGGCGAAGGCCCGATCATCGAGAGCGAGGAAGTCGCCCCCGGCATCGTGCTCGACTACGACGCCGAGGACCGGGTTGTCGGCATCGAGGTGCTCAGCGCCTCGAAGGTGCTGGCGCCAGGGGCGTGGTCGAAGGCGCGCCTGCCCGGCCCCCGAGCGGTGGAAGCGGCGGAGTAGCCCGCGACCTGCCCCTCTCCCGCTGGCGGAGGCTTCAATTCCGTGTCCCCCCGCCCTACCCTCTCCCCCAAAAGAGGGAACCCCGCACCATGGCCAACAACGCAGGCGCCTACGTCGGCGCCGTCGGCATCGGCGTCAGCGACCTGGCCCGCTCCGGCGACTTCTACGAGCGGGTGCTGGGCATGAAGGTGCTCCAGACCTTCAAGCTGCCGCACATGGACGAGATCGTCCTCGGCTACGAAGGCCGCGGCTCGGCCATCGTGCTGATGCACTGGACCGACGGCAGCGCGCGAAACTACGCCGACCTGCCGATCAAGATCGTCCTCTACGTCCCCGACCCGGTCGCGGCGGCGGACGCAATCCGCGCGGAGGGCCTGGAGATCGTACGGGAGGCGACGCCGATTGCGTCTCTGGGGGGAGCGGTGGTGGGCTTCGCCAAGGACCCGGACGGGTACCTGGTGGAGCTGTTGCAGCGGCCGGCGCGGTAGAATTATCCGAGTCAGAGTTTTCAACTACGCGGGAAGGCACAGCCGATAATTTTCGCCAGGAATTCTCTTTTTTGGAACCCAATCCGGACAGTAGAGCTTCCCGCTTCGATAGAGGTTGCCCGCAATCGAATTAAGCTCCGTCTTGCGAATTGCATGCTTGGCGAGGATTCTAGGCCATGCATCTTCATAGCGCACCGAAGCGGGGCTAGAGGGCACGCAAGCCAATAGCGCCCGTTCAGCCAACGTGCGCTCCGTTGCCAGGAATTCTTCAATGCCGTCAGAGGCCATTTCGCTGGCTGACCCGAACATTTCCATTTGCCCGCTTCGCGTCTCCGCTCGCGCGACTTTCGCAACTCCTCGAACTGCCGCCTGTTCATGGAGTGTCTTGATCTGACAGTCCCGAAAGACCTCAATGCCCTTGGCTTTTCGGGTTGCATAGATCAGCGAATAGAGCGTCCTGTCGATGGATGGTCGCAGTATTGGCGTGTCAGCTACATAGTCGTAGCCGCCAACCTTGCGCAGAGTCTCGGAAAACGCATCAACTAGTATGGCCTTACGTTTTGCTGGTCGTGCGGGGTCTTGACTGTCAATCTCATGCAACCCGCGCTTCCAGTTGCCGTGTGTTATCAGCTCATTCAGTCCGTCTTCGGGATCCGCCATCGACGCTGCACGATTCACGAAATCGAACATGAAATTGAAAACGACTTCGGAGTTCTGGCGCCTCAAGAGCGGCGCAATAGCTCCCGTTCGAATTCTCCAGCCCTTTGGGTCGATGAACAAGAACGCAAAGGCGTCAGCGGGAATGTCGGCCAGCAGCTTCGCTGAAATATCTACAAAATCATCGTTGTAAGTAACGATGGAAATGTCAGGAAAGCGAGATGCAACGCTGGCGAGCTTTGCGTACGCGGACGATGATTTCTCGACGAGGTATGCGGACATACGGACGTCGCGCCCATGTGTTTTCCAAGAACCCTTCGCTGTTCGCAAGGCTTGAAGCGCAATGCCAAAGGACGTGTCGTCGAAATCTTCGTCGCTGTTTTGCCAAGGCCCCGAAAAACCATCGACGTAGGCGATGTGATCGAAACGCCCCGCAGTCTTGTGGATCAGCTTCTCAAGGTAGTTCTCAAGAAAATAGTGCTTGATGTAAGCCTGCTCACGTCCCGCGTATCTGCTGATGTCAGCCACCACTTTGCGGTTCCTGATGTCGTGAAGACAGGCACGCCACCGCGCCGCCGCCGTCAGAGGGTGATCGGGTCAGATTCCCCCAATGATTGCAAGACCGGCCTAGGCTGGCAGCTCGTCCCACGTTTGACCAAGGTAGGTGCGCCCTGCGGCTTTCTTGTTCTTCCCGCCCCATTGCTTGAAGAAGAACGCCGTCCCGGACGCAGCACACCGCAGTCGTATCTCATCGACCCAGTCGACCATCATCGGTCGCGACCTTGGCCCTGACTCTCCGCCGACGATTGCCCAACTGATCCCCGTCAGATCAGCCCCTGCGACAGAGCCGATAAGCGGCTCGAACGAGACAAACCGCACCTGAGCGGGGACTTGCCGCAAATCGTCCAACCTCCCCAACACCGCTGAGTCCTCGACGCTGGTTCCAAGCCAGACATTCGGCAAAATTGACTCGGCAATTCTCGACACCACGTCACTCATGCGTTCCGGGCGCTTGGTTAGGATTTGGTAGGTGTGCTGGGGTGTCCTGCGCATCACATCCCAGACCCGAACGATGAATTCCTCCGGCACGTCCTCGTGGAACAAGTCCGACATCGAGTTCACGAAAATCTTGCGCGGCTTGCGCCAGGCGAGCGGCGCCTCAAGTGAGGCTTCGTCGACTTTTACCTTGCCCGTCCAGATGTAGCGGTCGCCGCTCTTCCGCGTGAGTCCTTGGTATTTCTCCACGCCCATCGCTTCCAGACGGGCCGCCATGCGCATCGCGTAGCAGTTCGTACAGCCGGGCGTAATGATTGCGCAGCCCGCCACTGGATTCCAGGTCGCGTCGGTCCATTCAATTGACGTCTCGGCCATGCGCCTAACTCGAACCTCTGAGTGAGTCATCCTGATGGCCTCCGATCTGCAATTGCGCTGCCACAATCACGGATTGAGCGCACGGAACGGAACATAACGGGAACATGATGGCTTGGATAGGAATTTTGTCCGGCTCGTCGTTCACCCAAACCCCGCCCGCCAGACCTCCGTCTCCAGCACCACGCTCTCGTTTAGCGGCGGGGGAAGTTCGAACAGCCTCGGCTTCCGGGCGAAGTCGAAGACGCGGTAGAGCCGGTACTCGTCCTTCCGTTCTTCTGACACCCGCAACTCATTGCGCGACAGGAAGAAGGGCGTGGTCTGGCCGCCGCAGGTGGTCTTGACCTCGATCAGACGTTGCTCGCCGGCGGGGGTGAACGACAGGATGTCGTAGCCGTGGCCGTCGCCCTCCAGATCGGCGACCCAGCGCACGTTGTTGGCCAGATCCTTGCGGCCCTCGCGGGCCAGCCGGGCCTTTTCGAAGTCGACCACAAAGGCCTCGCCCTCACGACCGAGCTTGCGGTTGCGGTGGTCGCGCTCGACCGGGTCAAACTTGCGGATCAGCCGCTCCAGACCGGCGGGCCGGGGCGGCTTGTCCCGATGCAGCAGCGGCGGGGGCTCGACGAACACCAGCGGCGCCTCAGCCACGCCCGCCGTCGCCAAGAACGGCGCGGGCGCCGGCGTCTGATCCCATGCCTCTGGGTGGACCATCAGATAGCGGTCGATGGCCGGGAAGATGGCCTGCTGGTAGTTGGGCGCAGGGCGATAGCCGCGGATTGTGTCCATGCCGAGCTCGGCCAGCACCGCCGAGATGTTCATGTGCTTAAATTCCACCGACCGGTGCGAACGGCCAATGCGGTCCATCAGGGCGGCGGCGTGGTGCGACTTCACGTAGGCGACGCCGGCCTGTTCCATGGCGCGCATGGCGAAGTAGTCCTCGACGATCAGGTCGAGTTCCGCGTCCGTCCACGGGGTTCCGAATGTCGTTGGGTCTGCCACCGGGACGGACGATGGCGCAGAACGGCAACCACAGCCATGGCGCGACAATCTATTGACGCTTCGCGTCTTGGTGCAATTATCCCGCGTATGGGTGATCCGTCAGTAATCTCAGCATGGAAGCGTCAGATCGACGCCCTGATGAAGCGCGACTACGCCATCGATACCGCCGATGCGGGCCTTGGCGATGAGGACATCGCCCGGTTCTACGCTGACGGCGAAACTCCGGATGAATTCGTCCGCTGGTTTGCCGAGAAGTATGATCTCGACCGGCGCGACTCCTATTTTCCGGTCCCGAAGCAGCCTCGATAGCCACCCCTCCCCCTGACGCCTTGAAGGCCAGCTTGCTCCGGCAGCCGGCCTGGTCAAGGACCGCTTCGCGGCCGCGGAGCGGCGGGCCCGCAGGGCCCGTCCTTGACGAGGCCGGCTGACCGGAGCGGATCATTCCATCAAGGGCTTCAGGGCGGACCCGGTCCGAAGATCATCCGACGAACACCCACCGCCTGTGCCACGCCAGATACCCCGCCTGCGCCGCCGTGAACGGCCCCACGCAGCGCCCGGCCAGCCCCTCCAGCCCCATGGCCGCCAGATCCGCCCCGGCCAGCGCCGGCGAGACCAGCACCTGCCCGTCATCTCCGAAGCTGATCATCCCGCGGTCGAACAGCCGGTCGACGTCCGGGGTCAGCATCAGGCCGTTGGCGCCGTCGAGCCGCTCCGCGGCGGTCTCGCAACTGCGCCAAGGCTTGATGTGGCCGGCGATCAGAAGCCAGGGGTTGGTCACGCCGGTGACGCGACATCGCGGCTCCAGCGCCAGCACCCGCTCGCGGAAAACGCCCTGCCCCTTCCGCGCCACCACCAGCTGCTGCTTCTGCGTCGTGGTCAGGCCCGGGTCGGCGTCGATGGCCGCGGCGATGGCGTCGTCGATGCCCTCGCGCAGGTCGCCGAGGGTCAGGGCGCCGGCGTCGGCCCGGTCGAGGGCCGCCAGGTCGACCACCGTGTCCCGCAGCACCCGCGCGAAGGCCGCCGCACTGATTTCCGACAGATAGGCCTTCTGCTCGCCGCGCCCGAGGGCATTGAGCGGCGAATGGCGGGGCGGTAGCAGCGGGGCCAGATCTCCGCCGAAGAAGTCCGCCGGCCGCACGGGCGGGTCGATCGGCGTCCAGAGCACCGGCAGGCGCCAGCCGTCCTGGCCAAACGGCGCGTCGGCCCGGCCAAACCCCGCCGGCCGGGGCGCGGTGAAGGCATGGTCGGCGACGCGGCCCACCGCGCCGATCGCCTTGCCGGCGTAGGACAGGACCAGGTCCCCCGGCGCGGCGGCGCGGACGTTGTCCTGGGTGACGTTGCGCGGCCCGGCCTCGCGCCGGGGCGTCCAGAGGAAGCGGCCGGCGATCTCCTCGCCCGCCGTGCGGCTGTGATTGACCCACCAGTAGCGCATCGGCATGCCCCCGATGGCGGGAACTATACCTTGGGTTGCGCGGTGGCGGCCAGCCCGGGCGCCGAAAATCTCCCTTCCTCCTCGATAGAGGAAGGGCCGGGGATGGTGGTGTGGCCGTGGTGGTGCGGAAGGCGCACCGATCGGCGCCGGCGCCTTGCGGAGCCCTTTGCCCAATCTCAGCGGCCACACCACCACCCAACCCTCCTCCATCGAGGAGGAGGGCTATTCGTGGATAGGACTTCGGTGAGCGGGCTGGACGGAACCGCCGGTCCGGGCGACGGTTGGGGCATGATCAACCGCGCCCTGCCTCTCCTCGCCGCCCTGGCCCTGGCCGCCTGCTCGCCGCCGCCCGCGAAACCCGCGGAGCCCGCGAAGCCCGCCGCGCCGGCCGTTCCGGCTGAGCCGGCCACGCCCGCCGTCCCCGCAACCCCCGCCGCCGGCGAGCAGGGCGGCGCGGCCCTGTGGCGCACGGTCGCCACGGCCGAGGACCAGGATCGGGTCGACCGGCTGGACGCCGCCTGGCGCGCGGCGCTGGCCGAGGCCAGCCATGAGCATGGCGCGGTGCTGGATTCGCTCAGCCTGCTGGGGGTTCCGGGCGGCGCCCTGGCCGGGAACCTGCAGCCCGCGCCCGGCAAATACAGATGCCGCACGATCAAGATCGGGGCGAAGGGCGAGGGCAATCTGACCTATGTCGCCTACGGCTGGTTCACCTGCACCATCGAACTGACCCCCGGCGGCGATCTGATCCTGACCAAGACCGGCGGCAGCCAGCGCACGCGCGGGCTGCTCTATCCCGACACCGACCGGCGGCTGGTGTTCGTCGGCGCCCAGGCCTGGGGGACTGACGAGACCGAATATCCCGCCTACGGCCAGCGCGTCGAACGCGACCAGGTCGGCGTCTTCGAACGCGTCGGGGTGAGCCGCTGGCGGCTGGTCCTGCCCTGGCCGAAGCAGGAGTCGAAGCTGGAGATCCTGGAGTTGAAGCGGTAGGCGGCAAATCGGGGGACAGCTTACTCATTTCCATCGGGGACGGTCGCCGCCAGGCAGGGGGAAATGAGTAAGCTGTCCCCTGATTTGGAATAGGAGCATCGGCCCTTGTGTGTCTCCGCGGCCACACCTACATCGGGCAGGTCCGGTTGCGCTTGATCAAGGTTTCCGGTCGCATTCCGCCGTATCGGGGACCGCATGAACATTGACCTCTATTCCGACCGCGCCAAGCAGGCGATCCAGTCCGCCCAGTCTCTGGCCCTGGCCCGCCGCCACCAGCATCTGACGCCCGAGCACATCCTCAAGGTGCTGCTCGAGGAGCGCGACGGCCTCTCCCGCGCCCTGATCCAGAGCGCCGGCGGGCGGCCCGACGCCGTGGATACCGCCACCGAAGCCCTGCTGGGCCGCATGCCCAAGGTCGAGGGCGGCAGCGGCCAGCTGTATCTCAAGCCCGAGTCCGCCCGGGTATTCGCCCGGGCCGAGGAGGACGCCAAAAAGGCCGGCGACGCCTTCGTCACCACCGAACGCCTGCTGATCGCCCTCGCGGCGGAAGGCGGCGACGCCGGCAAGGCGCTGAAGGACGCGGGCGCGACCGAGAAATCCCTCGAAGCCGCCGCCGCCGATGTCCGCAAGGGCCGCACCGCTGACTCCGCCAGCGCCGAGGAGGGCTACGACGCCCTCAAGCGCTACGCCCGCGACCTGACCCAGGCCGCCCGCGACGACAAGCTGGACCCGGTGATCGGCCGCGACGAGGAGATCCGCCGCACCATCCAGGTGCTGTCGCGCCGGACCAAGAACAACCCCGTGCTGATCGGCGAGCCGGGCGTGGGCAAGACCGCCATCGTCGAGGGCCTGGCCCTGCGCATCGTCAACGGCGACGTGCCCGAGAGCCTGAAGGACAAGAAGCTGCTGTCCCTCGACATGGGCAGCCTGATCGCCGGCGCGAAATACCGCGGCGAGTTCGAGGAGCGGCTGAAGGCCGTGCTCGGCGAGGTCACCGCCGCCGAAGGCAGCATCATCCTGTTCATCGACGAGATGCACACCCTGGTCGGCGCCGGCAAGGGCGACGGGGCGATGGACGCCTCCAACCTGCTGAAACCCGCCCTGGCGCGGGGCGAACTGCACTGCGTCGGCGCCACCACGCTGGATGAGTATCGCAAGCATGTGGAGAAGGACGCGGCCCTGGCCCGCCGCTTCCAGCCGGTGTTCGTCGGCGAGCCGACGGTCGAGGACACCGTCTCGATCCTGCGCGGGCTGAAAGAGAAGTACGAGCTGCACCACGGGGTGCGGATCAGCGACAGCGCCATCGTCGCGGCGGCCACGCTGAGCAACCGCTACATCGCCGACCGCTTCCTGCCCGACAAGGCCATCGACCTGATGGACGAGGCGGCCAGCCGGGTGCGCATGGCCGTCGACTCCAAGCCCGAGGAGCTGGACGAGATCGACCGCCGCCTGGTGCAGCTGAAGATCGAGCGCGAGGCCCTGCGAAAGGAGACCGACGCCGCGTCCAAGCACCGGCTGGAGGCCATCGAGGACGAGGTCGACGAACTGCAGGTCGCCTCCGACGAGATGACCGCCCGCTGGAAGAGCGAGAAGGACAAGGTCGGCAGCGCCGCCCAGGTCCGGGAGGCGCTCGAGCGCCTGCGCGCCGAGCTGGCCGTGGTCCAGCGGCAGGGCAACTTCGAACGGGCCGGCCAGATCCAGTACGGCGAGATTCCGCAGCTGGAAAAGCGCCTCGAGGAAGAGGAATCCAAGTCCGCCGACCCGGCCGACAACCCCCTGACGCCCGAAGTGGTCGACGCTGAACAGATCGCCGCCGTGGTCTCCCGCTGGACCGGGGTGCCGGTGGAAAAGATGCTCGAGGGCGAGCGCGAGAAGTTGCTCAAGATGGAGGACGGCCTGCGCAAGCGGGTGGTCGGCCAGGAAGAGGCGCTGATCGCCGTCTCCGACGCCGTGCGCCGGGCCCGCGCCGGCCTGCAGGACCCCGGCCGGCCGATCGGCAGCTTCATGTTCCTCGGCCCGACGGGCGTGGGCAAGACCGAGCTGACCAAGGCGCTGGCCGAGTTCATGTTCGACGACGAGGCGGCCATCACCCGGATGGACATGAGCGAGTACATGGAAAAGCACTCGGTCAGCCGGATGATCGGGGCCCCTCCCGGCTATGTCGGCTATGACGAGGGCGGCGCCCTGACCGAGGCCATCCGCCGACGGCCCTACCAGGTGATCCTGTTCGACGAGATCGAGAAGGCCCACCCGGACGTGTTCAACGTGCTGCTGCAGGTGCTGGACGACGGTCGCCTGACCGACGGCCAGGGCCGCACCGTCGACTTCCGCAACACGGTGATCATCATGACCTCCAACATGGGGGCCGAATACCTGGCCGCCCTCGAGGATGGCCAGGACGTGGAGGCCGTGCGCCCACAGGTGATGGACGTGGTCCGCCGCAGCTTCCGCCCCGAGTTCCTCAACCGCCTGGACGAGATCATCCTGTTCAAGCGCCTGGGCCGGGGCGAGATGGACAACATTGTCAAGATCCAGCTGCAGCGAGTGGAGAAGCTGCTGGCCGATCGCCGCATGAGCATCGCCCTGGACAGCGCCGCCACCCACTGGCTGGCCGAACGCGGCTACGACCCGGTGTATGGCGCCCGGCCGCTGAAGCGGGTGATCCAGAAGGACCTGATGGACCCCATCGCGCGCAAACTGCTGGCCGGCGAGATGGCGGACGGGTCGGTGATCGAGGTGACGGCCGATGCCGACGGGCTGGTGATCGGCAAGGCGCGGGTGCACTGATCTGGGTTGTAAAAACTGAATTACTATTTATAATTGTATTTCAGATTCCGCTCATCCTCGCGAAAGCGAGGATGAGCGGAGTTTAGGGGGGCTATGACGCCCCTAACTCTCATCAAACGGCGGCGGCAGTCTTCCGTTCTTGAACAGGATCGTCGGGGTCTCGTCGAAGTCGCCCATCTCCGCGTCGCCCGTCGCGGAAAACGCGACCACGCCCAGGCGCAGGGGAGCCAGGCGTTCGGCGCGCCGCAGGGCCTCCTCGGCCGTCTTGCAGACCAGCGCCTGTTCCGACTTCAGGGCCTTGCCGCGGCCGGCGATGAAGGCCTGGACGAGGTGGACGGTCTGGACGGCCATGCGGGGGCTCCGGATACGCGGACGCCCGGTGCGGCTGCGGTCGCCAAACTAACACCTGCGGCCGAGTCGCCCGGCGCCTATTCGCCGGTCAGAGCGTCTTGCCCATGATCGCCAGCGGCACCGGCTCGCCGCCGCGGTCGTCGGTGAGGCGTTCGAGCACCGTGTAGCCACAGGCCTCGTAAAGCGGCTGGCCGGCCAGGGTTCCGGCCAGTTCCACTCGCGCGAACCCCGCCTCCCGCGCGGCCGCCTCGCACAGCGACAGGATCAGTCGACCCACGCCGCGCCTGGCGAAATCGGGGTGGGTGTACATGGCCCGCACCCTTGCCGCGTCGGTGGCGGGGTCCAGGCCATGGGCGTCGCGGCCGGGGCTGTGGTCGCCGCCATAGAGGGTCGCTCGCCGGCTCCAGCCGCCGCAGCCGGCGATCCTGCCGTCCTGTTCGACGACGAAATAGGTCCCGTCGGCGACCAGCTGGCTGTCCAGCCCCATCAGTTTGCGCGAAGCGGCGATCTGGGCCGCGCTGAGAAAGCCGCGCTGCAGCTCGCCGATGGCCTGGTCCATCAGGGCGGTCAGGGCCGGAATATCGGCCGGCGTGGCGAGGCGGTGGGTCAGGGTCATTTCGGGATATTTCCTCCGCTGCCCGGCCAGGGCAACTCCGCGCGACGACCATCCCGGAAAAGCCCTCCTCCTCGATGGAGGAGGGTTGGGTGGTGGTGTGGCCGCGAGGCCGGGCGAAGAGCTCGGCAAGGCGCCGGCGCCCACAGATATCTTCCCGCCCAAGCATCGCAACACCACCATCCCCGGCCCTTCCTCCATCGAGGAGGAAGGGAGCAGAAAGAGAGGGCGCGACATTCCGTCCCCATTTTCGCCTGATCCGTGCTAGACGATGCCCCCGCGCGCGGATCGCGCGCCGGCCGCCCCGATTTCGGCGGCAGATTGGAGTATCCATGATCGAGGAAGGTTTCGTGCGGATGTACGCGCACGACTTCGCCGCGCTGGCGGCCCGGGCCGAAGGCGGCTCCGATGTCGAGGCCCTGGTGCGCAAGCGCATCGAGGAAGCACGGTCGCACGCCGCGCTGATGGACGCCCGCAAGGGTGAAGGCCACCTGCCCGCCGTCGCCGATCGCGTGGCGCATGAGGCCGGTCGCGAAGACGTGCGCTTCGTCCGCGCCGGCCAGGACGTCCCCGGAGCGCTGGCCCGCCGCAGGGAATTCCTGCTGCAGATCGTCGAGCTGCTTCGCTCGCCCCCGGCCGCCGCCGGCCGCATGTCGATCGCCGTACGGGGTTAGGCTGACTCACTTCGTCTTGCCTGACTGAAAAAAAAGTGCGAGCAAGTCGGCGTCGAAATTTCGCTTAGGTTCGGTCGCCATCCACCGCACGTCTTGAAGTCTTGCGCCGGACCTGCTCCTCGATCCTTCCGAAATACCGATCCTACCGCGCCCCCCGGGGCGCCAGCTGACTGATGAAAGAGGATACATCCATGGCTACCGGAACCGTGAAGTGGTTCAACGCCACCAAGGGCTACGGCTTTGTTCAGCCGGACGACGGCGGCGCCGACGTCTTCGTGCACATCTCGGCGGTTGAACGCGCCGGCATGCGTTCGCTGAACGAAGGCCAGAAGCTGAGCTACGAACTCGAGCGCGACCAGCGCTCGGGCAAGACCTCGGCGGGCCAGCTCCAGGCTCTCTAAAGAGTTCACTGGGCGCAAAGCTTGACGGGCCGGTCTCCCCACGGAGGCCGGCCCGTTTTCATTGGGGCTCTAATCAGGGCTCTAATCAGGGGACAGTTTACCTATTTCGTTCTCGGACCCTGGCCGTCCGCCCAGCGCGAAATAGGTAAACTGTCCCCTGATTAGCCGGACCAGCGCTCAGAACCCCAGCGATATCCCGCCGGTGACCGAGGATTCCGAGCCCGGGCCGTCGCTGTCGGCGTAGGTCACGCTGAGGCTGACCGGGCCGATATCCTTCGCGGCGCCCAGCTGCCAGTCCAGCTTGCCGTCGGCGAAAGCCCCGTCCTCGTGGCCGATCTGAGCGTTGACGCTGACCGGCCAGTGCTCGGGGGCATAGTCCCCGCCGACGTAAAAGTAGATGTTGTCCTGGTCGCCCAGGTTGTCCTGCGTCGGGGCGTACTGAACACCGAGCGTGGTCGTGAAGTCCCCCACGGTGCGCGAGGCCGAAACCGGGATCTCGAAATAGTCCAGGTCGTCTCCGTCCGGATAGCCGTAGTGCAACAGGGCGACATCCCAGTCCCAGCCGTGGGCCGAGAAGGCGCGGCCCACCGACAGGTCGACCTCGATCAGGGCGCCGTCGCCATCGGCGCCGATGCCGACCTCCTCGATCTCAGAGCCCCAGACCCCGAAGTAGAAGCCGTGCGGGGCGTTGAGCGTCAGGCCGCCCTGCACGGCCCAGTCCCCGCCGGATAGCGAATAGCCGCGATACTGGTAGTCAGAGACCACCCCGATATCGCCCGACAGGCTCCAGCCGGCCGCCTCGTCCTCCTGCGCATAGGCCACCGGCCCGAAGGCCAGGGCCGCGCAGGCCGCCATCATCGCCACGGTCCTGGTCATGGCCGCCCCTCCCCGTTCAGTTGGCCCAGCCTGCCGCGCCAGGGTTAACGGGAGGCCAAGAACAGCGACCTCGCCTGCGACAGTTTGGCCCAAACTGAGTTCAAGGGACGTTAGGCGTTTGCTGCGCATGATGAGGGCGATGACGAATATCGCGATAAAAAGCCGCAGAGAATTGCGGCTCATCCTGGTCCTGGGGCTGGCCGTGCTGGCGATCGTGCTGGCCAGCGCCCTGGGTGCGATGACCTTCGCCGCGCGCGCGGTGGACCGGGCGGTGGCCGCCGAGGAAACCAGCCTGATGATCCGCACGCTGGAGCGGCGGCAGGCCAAGCTGATCGAGGACATCGCCTCCGCCTCCGTCTGGGACGACGCCTACGAGAAGACCGTGTTCGGCTTCGACCAGGCCTGGGCCGACGAGAACTACGGCGTCTACTACGCCACTTACATGAGCCATGACCGCACCCTGGCCTTCGGGGCCGACGGCCGGGTCGTCTATGCGTCCGATGGCGGAGAAGGCGCCGGCGCCGCAACCCTGAGCGGTTTCGCCGCCGACGTGGCGCCCCTGCTGGCCGAGCTGCGCCGGGACGAGGCGCGCCGCGCCGCCGGGGATGGCCCGCACAATGGCCTCCAGGCGGCCTCGACGGTGTCGGGCCTGATCACCTCGGGCGGCGATGTCTGGATGGTGGCCCTCGCGACGGTCACGCCCGAGACCACGAAGGTGGCGCTGAAGCGGGGCCCCAGCACAGTCATCGCCTCGGGCCGCCGCATTGACGCGGGCTATCTAAAGACTCTGGAAGAGGATCTCGGCGTCGCCCAGCCTCATCTGCTCAAGCCCCGCGAAGCGGTGCAGGGCGTCGTCGTGCCCCTGGCCGACGCCAGCGGACGGGTGTTGGGTCGGCTGGGCTGGGCGCCGCGTCAGCCCGGCGCCGGCATCCTGGGCGACGCCGCCGTGCCGTTCCTGCTGATCCTGGCCGCCTTCCTGGTCGCCACCGGCGCCCTGGTGCGCCGGGTGACCAAGGCCCTGGGCAGCCTGGCCGCCAACGACGCCAAGCTGGAATCGGCCCTGGACGACCTCACCGAGGCCCGCGACCGGGCCGAGGCCGCCAGCGTGGCCAAGTCGCAGTTCCTGGCCAACATCAGCCATGAGATCCGCACGCCGCTGAACGGGGTGCTGGGCATGGCCCAGATCATGGAGCGCGGCGAGCTCGCACCGGTCCAGCGCAGCCACCTGGCCATCATCCGCGAGTCCGGCGCGACGCTGCTGACCCTGCTCAACGACGTGCTCGACCTGGCCAAGATGGAGGCCGGCAAGCTGGAGATCCAGCACGACGACCTGGACCTTGGGGCGGCGGTGTCCGGAACCTGCGCCACCTTCATGGCCCTGGCGCACCAGAAGGACCTCAAGCTGGGCTTCGCCATCGAGCCCTCGGCGGCCGGGGTCTGGCGGCTGGACGGCATGCGGCTGAACCAGGTGCTGGCCAACCTGATCTCCAACGCCGTCAAGTTCACCGCCAAGGGCCATGTCTCGGTGCGGGTGTGGAAAAGCCCCAGGGGCCTGGAGTTCGCCGTGCTGGACACCGGCGCGGGCATTCCCGCCGACCGGCTGAAGGACCTGTTCGGCAAGTTCAACCAGCTGGATTCCTCGACCACCCGGCAGTTCGGCGGCACGGGCCTGGGCCTGGCCATCTGCCGCGATCTGATCCAGCTGATGGGCGGGGAGATCGCCGTGGAGAGCAAACCCGGCGAAGGGTCCTACTTCAGTTTCCACCTGCCGGCCGAACCCGGCGCGGCCCGCATCGCCGCCTGAGCCTACGGGCTGGACCCTCCCCGGCCCACAGGGCAGGATCGCCGGATGAAACGGGAACCGATGATCGCCGGCGCCGAGACGACCGCCTGGAAGGCGAAGGCGGACTGATGCGCCCCCTCCTCGCCGGCCTCTTCGCCGCTCTCGCCCTGCCGGCCGCCGCGCTGGAGGCGCCGAGGGACTACGCCGGCCGCTGGACCCTCTCGGGCGTCTCGGAGGGCGACGAAGTGTGCACGCTCACCCTGACCGACCAGGGCGCGATCGGCGGCTGGGGGATCGCGATCCCGCGGGATTGTTTCGACAGGCTCGGCCTCTCCGAGGACATCGCCGCCTGGACCCTCACTCCCGGCGGCGCGATCAGCTTCATCGACCCCCTGCGCAAGGAAAAGCTGCGGTTCGAACCGACGGCCATCGGCGGCTATGTCGCCGAGCCGGACGCGGGCCCGCCGCTGGCGCTGGATCGCGCCGGCCAGGGCGACGTGGAGCTGACCGACCAGCAGCGGATGACCGGCCGCTGGACGTTCACGGGGCTGGGCGGAGCACCGACCTGCACCGTGGTGCTGACGGCCGCCCCCGACGGCCTGAGCGGCGCCTTGCGCCGGACGGATGCCTGCCGCCCGCCCTGGAGCGGGATCGCGATCACCCGCTGGCGGCGCTACGACGACCGCATCATCTTCCTGGACCGCCTCAGCCAGCGCGTGGCCGCCCTGAGCGGCAATCCGGTCGAGGGTTTCTCCGGAAACGCGCGGGGCGCCCTGGTCGGCTTTTCGCGGCAACCGGACGGCCAATAGCGCCGGCGCCTTCCATTCCCTCGGGGCGCCGGGTTAAGACGGTTCCATGGCCAACAAGCCCGAAAGCCCGACCGAGCCCTTCAAGCGCGCCCTGGCGCACGCCGCCCGCTCGCTCGCCGAGATGGCGGACCTGGAGGTGGTCTTCTCGGGCGACGGGCCGTCCCTGTCCGGCAACCGGGCGGTGCTGCCCCATCCGCCCCGGGACCTGACCAGCAAGGAAGCCTCGCGCATCCGCGGCCTGGCCGACCAGATGGCCCTGCGGCTGGCCCACCATGACCCCGCCGCCTATGCCAAGGGCCGGCCCGGCTCGCCGCAGGCCCAGGCCATCTTCGAGGCCATCGAGCAGACCCGCATCGAGTCCATCGGCGCCAATGCGCTGGGCGGGGTGCGGGCCAATCTGAAGACGGTTCTCGAACAGACCATCGAGCGCAAGGGCCTGGCCCGGGTCACCGAGAGGGCCAACGCCCCGATGGCCGACGTACTGGCCCTGCTGGTGCGCGAGCGGCTGACCGGCGACGCCCCGCCCGAGGGCGCGAAGGCCATGGTCGAGCTGTTCCGTGACGAGGTGGAATCGAAAGCCGGCGCCGATCTGGACCGGCTGACCGCCAACATCCATGACCAGGCCGCCTTCGGGAAGGTCGCCCGCGCGATCCTGCGCGACCTGGACCTGGGCGACGCCGACATCGATTCCTCCGACACAAACGACGAGGACGAGGGCGACGAGGACGAGTCCCAGTCCAGCGAGAGCGACGACGGCGACGGCGATGGCCAGACTCCCGATGGCGCCTCCATGGAGGAGACCGACGGCTCCGACAGCGACTCCCAGGACGGCGACGACCAGATGGTCGAGTCCGAGGACGACGCCACCGAGATGAGCGAGGACGCGCCCGAAATGGGCGACGGCGCCAAGCCCGCCCGGCCCGACGTCAAGGACAACGGCCAGGCCGAGCCGCCCTACAAGGTCTTTACCACCGCCCATGACGAGGTCGTCGGCGCCGAGGACCTGTGCGACCCCGAGGAGCTGACGCGCCTGCGGGCCTATCTCGACCAGCAGCTGGCCAGCCTCTCCAGCGTCGTCTCGCGCCTGGCCAACAAGCTGCAGCGGCGGCTGATGGCGCAGCAGAACCGCTCCTGGAGCTTCGATCTCGAGGAAGGGATGCTGGACGTCGCCCGCCTGCCGCGGATCATCATCGACCCGACCGCGCCGTTGTCCTTCAAGCAGGAAGAGGACATCCAGTTCCGCGACACGGTGGTCACCCTGCTGATCGACAACTCCGGCTCGATGCGCGGCCGGCCGATCATGGTGGCGGCGGTCTGCGCCGACATTCTGGCCCGCACCCTGGAGCGCTGCGCGGTCAAGACCGAGATTCTCGGCTTCACCACCAGGGCCTGGAAGGGCGGCCTTTCCCGCGACGAGTGGATCAAGGCCGGCAAGCCCGCCGCGCCGGGTCGCCTGAACGACCTGCGCCACATCGTCTACAAGGGCGCGGACGCCCCCTGGCGGCGGGCGCGGCGCAACCTGGGCCTGATGATGCGCGAGGGGCTGCTGAAGGAGAACATCGACGGCGAGGCCCTGATGTGGGCCCACCAGCGATTGATCACCCGCACCGAACAGCGCCGCATCCTGATGGTCATCAGCGACGGGGCGCCGGTCGACGACTCGACCCTGTCGGTCAACAGCGGCCACTATCTGGAACGCCACCTGCGCAGCGTGATCACCGAGATCGAGACCCGCAGCCCGGTGGAGCTGCTGGCGATCGGCATCGGCCACGACGTGACGCGCTACTACAAGAAGGCCGTGACCATCGTGGACGTGGAGCAGCTTGGCGGCGCCCTGGTCGAACAGCTTGCCGGCCTCTTCGAGGAAGAACCCAGGCGGGTGGCCAATGTGCGCGGCCTGCTGAACGCCCCGCCGGTGACCCAGCCCCCGCCGCCCAGGACGGTGACCTTCAAGCAGGTCCAGGAAGCTTTGGGATGAAGCACCGGCGGTGGATGGCGATCCCGGGCGCGCTCGTCGCGGCAACGCTCACGCTCGCGGCCTGCGTCACCGCCAGGGTCGTCCTGCCCGCCGCCCCGGTGGCCGGCGGACCGGCGGTCGCGGTCCAGACCGCGCCCGTCCCGCTGGACCCCGCCGACCCGACCCGGACCGCCATCGGGGATTTCCGCTACGCCGGCGGCGTGGCCGTCAGCAGCGTCGAGACCAGTCGGCTGCATGGGCTGTCGGATCTGATCCTGTCGCCGGGCGGTCGGATCACGGCTGTTTCCGACGACGGCGACCTGTTCACCGCGTCACTGACGTTCGACGCCGCCGGACGGCTGGCCGGCGTCACTGACGCGGCCCTCCGTCCGTTGATGGGCGCTGACGGCAAGGCCCTGCAGGGCAAGGACTCGGGCGACGCCGAGGGGCTCACCATCCTCGGCGACGGGGAGATCATGGTCAGCTTCGAGCGTAGCCACCGGATCTGGCGCTACCCGACCGGCGCCGGCCGCCGGCCGGTTCCCGTCGCCATGCCGGCGGCGGACATGAGCGGCCAGCGAAACAACAACGGCATGGAGGGCCTGGCCGCCGCGCCCTCGATCAGCGCCGACGGCTACTGGGTCGGCATCGAGCCGGGCAGCATCTGGTTCTGCCGGTTGCAGATCGACTGCAAGGACATCGCGGGACTGCCCGGGCCCCCGGCGGGATTTCGGCTTTCCAGCCTGACCACCGGCCCCGGCGGCGAGCTGGTGGTGCTGCATCACAGCTATTTACCGGGAACCGGTTCGCGCATCCAGGTCACCATCGTGGCGGATCCCAAGGTTTCCCCCCGGGTGATCGGCCGCTTCGCCATGAGCCCCTCCTCCACCGTCGACAACTTCGAGGGCATCGCGGTCGAGCAGCGGTCCGGCGGCGACTGGCGGATTTACCTGCTCTCCGATGACAATTTCAGCGCCAGCCAGCGCACCCTGTTGATCGCCTTCGACTGGACACCGCCCAAATGAGACCCGCCTGCGTCACCGACTATCGCGAGCTGGCCAAACGCCGCCTGCCGCGCGTGCTGTTCGACTATCTCGACGGCGGCTCCTATGCCGAGGCGACGCTGCGCCGCAACGTCGAGGATTTCGAGGCCCTGGCCCTGCGCCAGCGGGTCATGCGGGACGTGTCGAAGATCTCGCTGGAGACCGAGCTGTTCGGCCAGAAACTGGCCATGCCCATGGTCCTGTCTCCGATCGGCATGGGCGGCATGTACGCCCGTCGCGGCGAGGTCCAGGCGATGAAGGCGGCGAAGGCGGCGGGCCTGAACATGTGCCTCTCGTCCCTGTCGATCTGCGATGTCGAGGAGGTGACGAAGGACGGCGGCCAGGCGCCCTGGTTCCAGCTCTACATCATCAAGGACCGGGGCTACATGAAGGCCCTGCTGGAGAAGGTCGGCGAACTGGGCTGCCCGGTGCTGGCCTTCACCGTCGATCTGCCGGTGCCGGGGGCGCGGTACCGCGACGTTCGCTCGGGCCTGTTCGGCAACACCTCGCCCTTCGTACCGCTGCAGCGGGCCTGGGACGGGATCACCCATCCGGACTGGCTGTTTGACGTGATGCTCGGCGGCGGGCCGCACACCTTCGGCAACCTGGCCCCGGCGATTCCCGAGGCCAAGGGGGTGATGGAGTTCTGGCCCTGGGTGACGAAAAACTTCGACCCGACCCTGACCTGGAAGGACCTCGACTGGATCCGCCAGCACTGGAAGGGCCCGCTGGTGATCAAGGGCGTGCTCGACGCCGACGACGCGCGGGAGGCCAAACGCTGCGGCGCCGACGGCCTGATCGTCTCCAACCACGGCGGCCGCCAGCTGGACGGGGTGCTCAGCGGCATCCGCGCCCTGCCGGCCATCGCTGACGCGGTGGGCGGCGACATGACCGTGCTGATGGACGGCGGCGTCCGCTCGGGCCTGGACGTGGTCAAGGCCCTGGCCAGCGGCGCCAAGGGCTGTTTCATCGGCCGCGCCTGGGCCTGGGCCCTGGCCGGCAGGGGCCAGGCCGGCGTCGAGCACGTGCTGCAGATCATGCGCCAGGAGATGCTGATGGCCATGGCCCTGACCGGCTGCACGGACGTGCGGGAGGCCGGGCGGGAGCTGCTGGCCTAGACACAAAGGCGAGCGTAAGCGTGAAATACAATCTTTCCGATTGTGACTGGTCGGCTACAATCCCGCCATGGACGCTACGCTGGACGACGACCCGGCCCCTGCCCCACCTGCGGGAAGCAAGGCTGGCCGCAATGAAAGCCGGAAGCTGTTGGCGACTCTGGCCAACAATCTCTGCGCAGCGTCTCTGATTGCGGGGGTCCTGCAGCCCGCCTTGACTCTGGTCCGGCAGGAGCGCCCGCTCACTTTCAGCGATGTCGTCGCGGCGTTGGTTTTCGGCTTGGCCGGGCTTACATTTCATCTCGTGGGCCGGGCGTTCGTCGCGACGCTGGAGGATTGAAATGCTGTTGGCTGCTCTGACGATTCTTGGCGTGTTGGCCATCGGAATCGGCATTCCGATTTGGCTCGCCTGGAAAGACGGCCTTCTCAAGAAGTAGGTCGGGTATTCGCCGCGGGCTTGGAGGACTGAAAGATGTGGGCAGCTCTCTCCATCATCTGCACCTTGATCATCGGCGTCGGCGGTCCGATCTTCCTCGCTTGGAAAGACGGCCAGCTGAAATAGCCGGCGCACAGCGGCCACAACGCAAACGGCCCGCGGGTTTCCCCGCGGGCCGTCTGTCGTCTTGAAGCTTGTCGCCTCAGGCGGCGGCGGTCTGCTCGGCCAGCTTGGCCTTGAGCTGACGCTTAATCTTCAGGGCGCGCGGCGAGAGATTCTCGTCCTTGGCCTTGACCAGGAACACGTCCAGGCCGCCCCGGAAGTCGAGCGTGCGCAGGGCGGCGTTGGTGATCCGCAGCTTGAACGACTGGCCCAGCGCTTCCGACTGGAGCGTGGCGGGAGACAGGGCCGGCAGGAAGCGGCGCTTGGTCTTGATGTTCGAGTGGCTCACGTTGTGTCCGACCATCGGACCGACACCAGTGAGTTCGCAGCGGCGCGACATGAAAGCGACCTTCGCAAAAGAAAGACGGACGCGCGAAGGAGGCCTCCGCACGGGAGCGGGCGGTATAGGCAAGAGCGGCCAAGGCGTCAAGGATTGGAGTCGACGCCGGTTTCCCTTCTCCCGGCGGGAGAAGGTGTCGGTCGGAGACCGACGGATGAGGGATTACGGTCACGGCGGAGTTCGCGCAGATGCCGTCGCCGGAGTGACCGACACCGTAAGCCCTCATCCGACCTGCTCCGCAGGCCACCTTCTCCCGCCGGGAGAAGGGAACCGGGCCACTTTCGAATTGTGGTTAATCGCTCTTAAGATACAATATGTTGCGGTGAACAAATGCCGAATCGGACGAAGTCGCTGATTCGGTCCTGATTCGTTTCGCCCTTGTTCGCTGTTATGGTCCAGCGGCGTTAACCCCCACCCCGAGGCCGACCGTGATCAGACTCCTCTCTCTTGTCCTCGCCCTGTTCGCCCTCGCGGTCATTCCGGCAGCGCGGGCCGACGAGCGCGGATTCCTGATGTTCGGCGGGACCATCTACGTCAGCCCCGTCGGCGGCGCGGCCAACCGGCCCGAGGCGCTGGTGGTGCGCGGGGAGAAGATCGTCTTCACCGGCTCCCTGACGGCGGCGCGGGCCAAGGCCAGAGGGCTGCCGGAGATCGACCTGAAGGGCGCGGTCGCCTATCCGGGATTCATTGATTCCCACGTCCACCTGACCGGGGTCGGTCTGCGGGAGATGACCCTCAACCTCGACCAGGTGACGTCTTTGGCCCAGCTGACCCATGCCCTGCACGCCTGGGACGCCGCCCATCCGGGCGAGGGGCCGATCGTCGGCCGCGGCTGGATCGAGACCCACTGGCCCGAGGGGCGCTTTCCCACCCGCGCCGACCTGGACGCGGTGGTCCCCGGCCGGGTGGTGGTGCTGGAGCGGGCCGACGGCCACGCCGTGGTGCTCAACACCGCCGCCCTGCAGCTGGCCGGCATCGACGCCAGCACCCTGGACCCCATCGGCGGCCGCATCGAGCGGGACGCGGAGGGACAGCCCACCGGCATGCTGATCGACACGGCCGCGGGGCTGATCGAGAAACGCCTGCCGCAACTCACCATGGAAACCCGCGCCGAGGCCCTGCGGAAGGCCGTGGAGCTCTACGCCGCCCGGGGCTGGACCACCGCGGTCAACATGAGCACCAGCGCCGATGACCTGCGGGCGCTGTTCGCCCTGGCCGCCGACGGCAAACTGCCGATCCGGGTCGACGTGTTCATGATCCCGGAGGACTCCGCCGAGGTGCTGGAGCGGGGCCCCTATGCCGATCCCACCGGCCGGGTGCGGGTGCGCGGCGTGAAGCTCTATATGGACGGCGCGCTTGGCTCGCGCGGCGCGGCGCTGCTCAAGCCCTACACCGACCGGCCTGACACTTCCGGCCTGCTGATCGCCCAGCACCGCCCGACCCTGGCCATCCTGCGGCAGGCGCTGAAGGTGAAGGCCCAGATCGCCTTCCACGCCATCGGCGACCGGGGCAACCGGCTGGTGCTGGACTGGTTCGAGGAAGCCATCGGCGATGACCGCGACGCCGCGCGCGGCCTCTACTGGCGCGTCGAGCACGCCCAGATCCTCGACGTCTGCGACATTCCCCGCTTCGCCAGCCTGGGCATCGTCGCCTCGATGCAGCCGTCCCACGCCATCGGCGACCTCTACTTCGCCCCCTCGCGGCTGGGTCCCAACCGGCTGGAGGGCGCCTATGCCTGGCGGTCCCTGATCGACCGGGTCGCCACGGTGGTGTTCGGCACCGACGCCCCGGTGGAGGTCGGCGACCCGCGCATCGAGTTCTACGCGGCGGTGACCCGCAAGGACCTGCTGGGCCGCTCCGGCCCTGACTGGCATCTGGAGCAGGCCATTCCCCGCGACGCCGCCCTGACCGCCTTCACCATCACCCCCAACAAGGTCGGCGGCGGCGACTGCGGGGTGCTGGTCCAGTCCTGCCCGGCGGACATCACCGTCTTCTCCGGCGACATCCTGACCATCCCCAACGCCGACATCCTCAAGGTCAAACCCCTGCTGACCGTGGTGGCCGGCCGGATCGTGCACGACGGACGGTAGTTTCCATCTCCGCCGTCATGGTCCGCCTTGTGCGGGCCACCCAGGAACACGGAGCCAAGCGCGCCTGGCGCGGCTGCCTCACCACGCTTGGGTGGCCCGGACAAGCCGGGCCATGACGAGTGCTTGCCAGGCGACACCTTGCCCGGTCACCGCGACTCCCCCACCTTTCCCGTATGAGCGACCGCGGCACGGGCCAGGCGCCCCACCGGCTGGTGGCGGTTCTTGGTCCCACCAATACCGGCAAGACCCACCTCGCCGTCGAGCGGATGCTGGGCCACCACAGCGGCATGATCGGCCTGCCGCTGCGGCTGCTGGCGCGTGAGATCTATGACCGGGTGGTGCGCCTGAAGGGGCCGCGCGAGGTCGCCCTGATCACCGGCGAGGAGAAGATCGTCCCGCCAAGGCCGCAGTATTTCATCTGCACCGTCGAGGCCATGCCGCTCGGCCGGGAGGTCGACTTCCTGGCGGTGGACGAGATCCAGCTGTGCGCCGATCCCGAGCGCGGGCACGTGTTCACCCACCGGCTGCTGCACGCCAGGGGCAAGTCCGAGACCATGCTGCTGGGCGCCGGGACCATGGCGCCGCTGATCCGCCGGCTGCTGCCCCACGCCGAGATCGTCGAGCGGGAGCGCTTTTCCCACCTGCGCTACATGGGGCCGAAGAAGCTGACCCGCCTGCCCCGTCGCAGCGCCGTGGTCGCCTTCAGCGCCGACAATGTCTACGCCATTGCCGAACTGATCCGCCGCCAGCGGGGTGGCGCGGCGGTGGTCATGGGCAGCTTGAGCCCCCGCACCCGCAACGCCCAGGTGGCCCTCTACCAGTCCGGCGAGGTCGACTTCCTGGTGGCCACCGACGCCATCGGCATGGGCCTGAACATGGACGTCGATCATGTGGCCTTCGCCGGCCTGCGCAAGTTCGACGGCAAGAAGACCCGCTTCCTGCACCCGCAGGAAATCGGCCAGATCGCCGGCCGGGCCGGGCGGCACGTCAAGGACGGGACCTTCGGCGTCACCGGCGAGGCCGAGGAGATGGACGAGGATCTGGTCGCCGCCGTCGAGGAGCACGCCTTCCAGCCGGTCGCCTCGGCCGAATGGCGCAACCACAGGCTCGACTTCGCGAACCTGCCGTCGCTGATCCGCTCGCTGGACGCGCCGCCCACGCGGGAGGGCCTGAACCTGGCGGCCGAAGCCATCGACGAGACCGCCCTCAAGCGCATGGCCGAGGACGAGGACATCGTCCACCGGGTGCGCGACCGGGTGGCGCTGGAGCGGCTGTGGGAGGTTTGCCAGACCCCCGACTTCCGCAAGCAGACCAGCGACGAGCACATGCGACTGATCCGCGGCCTGTTCCACGACCTGACCACCGGCCGCCGGCGCATTCCGGAGGACTGGATGACCAGCCAGTTCAAGGGCCTGGACCGCACCGACGGCGAGATCGACACCCTGGCCACGCGCCTGGCCGGGGTGCGCACCCTGGCCTATGTCGCCAACCGCCCCGACTGGCTGGCCGATCCGGCCCACTGGCAGGGGGTGACCCGCGGGCTGGAGGACCGGCTGTCCGACGCCCTGCACGAGAAGCTGATGGCCCGCTTCATCGACCGCCGCACCAGCGTGCTGATGCGTCAGTTGGGCGAGCGCGGCGAGATGCTGGCGGGCGTGGCCGAGGACGGCACGGTCACGGTCGAGGGCCATGTGGTTGGTCGCCTGCGCGGCCTGACTTTCGAGGCGCCCAAGGCCGCCTCCTCGCTGGAGGAGAAGGCCCTGCGCGGCGCGGCCCAGCGGGCGGTGGCCCCGGAGGTCACCCGGCGCCTCGGCCGGCTGGCCGGCGAACCGGACGAGGCCTTCGGCATCATGCCGGACGGCGCGGTGGTGTGGCGCGGCGAGGCGGCCGGCGTGCTGACCGAGGGCGGCAAGGTGCGGCTGTTGGGCGAGCTGGGCCCCGAGACCGCGCGGGAACGGGCGCGGCAGCGGCTGCAGGCCTTCGTCTCCGCCGAACGCGAACGGCGGCTGGAGCCCCTGGTCCGGCTGGAACGCGCCATGGCCGAGGGCAGGGTCAAGGGCCTGCCCCGGGGCCTGGGCCACCGGCTGATCGAGGCCGGCGGGCTGATCGACCGCCGCAAGGTCGAGGCCGACCTCAAGGCCCTCAGCCAGGCCGAGCGCCGGTCCCTGCGCATGCTGGGCGTGCGCATCGGCGCCTTCAGCCTCTACATGCCCGGCCTGCTGGCCCCCGAGGCCCAGGCCTTCGCCCAGGCCGTGGACGGCGGCGCCTGGCGACCGCCGGCCGACGCCCTGTCGAAGCTGCCGACGCCCGCGCCCGGCCCTCGCGCCCTGGCCGCCCGGGGGCTGCGGGCCGTCGGATCGCTGGCGGTCCCGGCGCTTCAGCTGGAGCGGCTCGACGACCTGCTGCGGGCCGGGTTCAAGCCCGGCGCCGGCCTGGTCCTGTCCGACCAGGCGCGGGAGGATCTGGGCTGGACCGCGCTGGAGGCCGACCTGATCCTGCGCGCCCTGGGTTTCACCCCGGTGACCCGGGGCCAGCCGACCGTCTGGCGCCGCCGCAACGACAAATCGGCCGAGGCGCCGACCGCGCCGCCGCCGGCCCACTCGCCGTTTGCCGCCCTGGCCGCGTTCAAGGCCGCCCCGCCAGCCCGCCGCCGGCGTGGCAAGCGCCGCAAGCCCGCCGCGTCATGAGTGAGGAGTCCTGCCGCGCGGATGTCTGGCTGTGGCGCGCGCGCTTCTTCAGGACCCGGTCGATGGCCGCCCGATTCGTCGAGGAAGGCCGCGTGCGCTTCACCCGGTCCGGAACCGAGGGCCGGCTCGACAAGCCCTCACGGGCGCTGAAGCTCGGCGACGACCTGGTCTTCGCCCTGAGCGGCCGGCTGATCGCCGTGCGCGTCCAGGCCTTCGGCGAGCGCCGTGGCTCGGCCGCCGAGGCCCGCGCCCTCTATGCGGCCCTCGACACTCTGGAATGATCGGCCTGCCCCCGGATGGGGCCAGATCAAGTCCGCGCCGGGCTCTTGAGTTTTACTGCGGTCGCTGAGAGACCTCGCCGCATTGACAAGCCGGCCCCTGCCTTTGAAAAGGCGCGCACCCAAAACCCGTCTGGACCGCCAAGATTACCGATGACCTACATCGTCACCGACGCCTGCATCAAATGTAAGTTCATGGACTGCGTCGAGGTCTGCCCCGTCGACTGTTTCTATGAGGGCGAGAACTTCCTGGCCATCAGCCCGGACGAGTGCATCGACTGCGGCGTCTGCGAGCCGGAATGCCCGGTCGACGCCATCAAGCCCGACACCGAGGACGAGCCCGACGGCCGGTGGCTGAAGGTCAACACCGAGTACGCGAAGATCTGGCCCAACATCACCCTCAAGGGCGAGCCGCCGGCCGACGCCGAAGCCTTCGAGCGCGAGACCGGCAAGTTCGAGAAATACTTCAGCGAAAAGCCCGGCAAGGGCAGCTGACCGGGCGCTCCGGGGAATCCCCACAGGATCAGCGGGAATTCGCAACCCTTTCTTTAGGCTCAATTTTGTGATACGGTCTTGTCTGACGTGACGGGTTCGCCGTCGCGCCTTGGTTCAAGAACAGCCGCACGTGAACGGCGCGCCTGATTGAAGGCGAGGGTGTCCTAGAGGTCTATCCAATCTGGTTGTCGACCGCCGCGGTGATTTCGCGGGCGGGGACGTTTTCGTTGCAGATTGGCCGATTCTCAAGGCTGCGGCCCGCGGGGAAGACCCCCGCGGACAGGGTGCAAGAGAAGGACGAACATATGAGCAAGTCTGGTCTGGCGTTTTCGGTCGATGACCACGTCGTCTACCCCGCCCACGGGGTGGGCACGATCCGCGCGGTCGAGACCCAGGAAGTCGCCGGCATGTCGCTTGAGGTCTATGTCATCACCTTCGACCACGAGAAGATGACCCTGCGCGTTCCCACCAAGAAGGCGGTCACCTCCGGCCTGCGTCCGCTGGCCGAAGGCCTGGTCGTGACCAAGGCCCTGACCACGCTGAAGGGCCGCGCCCGGGTCAAGCGGACCATGTGGTCGCGCCGGGCCCAGGAGTACGAGGCCAAGATCAACTCCGGCGACCTGATCTCCATCGCCGAGGTGGTGCGCGACCTGCACCGCGCCGAGAACCAGCCGGAACAGTCCTATTCGGAGCGCCAGCTCTACGAATCGGCCCTCGACCGCATGGCCCGCGAAGTCGCCGCGATCGAAAAGATCGACCGCGACGCCGCGGTCGGCATCCTGACCAAGTCCCTGCAGAAGGCCGCCTAGGCTTTTTCAGGCGTCATGATTTCGTGAAACGCCCGGTGGCAACGCCGGGCGTTTTGCTTGTTGGGGACATGTACCGAGGGTACGTGTCCCCAAATCATTGTGTTTCAATACCGCTCATCCCCGCGAAAGCGGGGACCCAGGTGTTTTTGACACGGCGGCTCACCTTTCGGGTTGAGCGATGCCTTGTCTGCACCGTGAGCCGAAGCTCTGAAAAAGCCGGGGTCCCCGCTTTCGCGGGGATGAGCGGAGATTTGGGGTGGATTGTCCCGAGGGCGCCTGTCTAGACGTTTGGTCGATCAACTGACCGGACCCCCTCATGAAACCGCCCGCCTGGCGCCAGGACCGCGCCCTCTATCCGCACAGCGTCCGGGTGCAGACCCGCTATCACGACGAGGACAGGCTGGGGCACGTCAACAACATCGCCGTGGCCGCCTATTACGACGAGGCCCGCTCGCAGCTGATGCGGCGCACCTTTGAGCTGACCAAGGGCCTGACCGGCGTGCGCATCGTCACCGCCGACGTGCGCGTCAGCTACATGGGTGAGGTGTTCCACCCCGGCGATGTCGAGGTCGCCTCCGGCATCCTGCGGATCGGCAACTCGTCCTGGGAGATCGGCCAGACCATGTTCCAGAACGACCGCTGCGTCGGCGTCTGCAGCACCGTGCTGGTCCAGGCCTCGGCGGCCGGCGCGGGGGCCATCGTTCCGGAACTGCGGGCCGCGCTGGAACAGCTGCTGATCGTCGCGCCCTCCCCTAACCCAACTCGGCCACCCGCTTCGCCAGCGCCTGATTGACCGCCACGTAGTGGGGTCGGAAGTCGCGCTCCAGCTTCGCCTCGGAGAAGGTCATGGCGATCAGCCCGCCCAGATCCTCGCCATGGATCAGCCGCGTGCCCTCGGGCGCCGGCTCGAGCCGAAACAGGTGCGTGCCATGGAACAGCAGCGGCACGACCCCGGTCCAGGCCAGGGCCGTGTAGGGCTCGAAGGTGGTCAGGGTCACCGTCTGGGTGATCGTCGCCCCCGGCCTGCCGGCGGGATTGAGGAAGGTGGTGCGGATCTTCCCGCCCGCCCGCGCCTCGCCCTCGGCGGCGATGTTGAGCGGGTTCCACTCGTGATAGCGGGCGAAGTCGGTGAGCACCGCCCAGACCTTCGCCGGCGGCGCGGAAATGACAGCTTCGGTTCGGATCTGTTTCATGGGCGAAGCCTGCCCGTCTGCGACGGCGGGATCAACCGTGCGGGGACATGCACTTCAGTGCGTGTCCCCATCGGCCTGGAAGCGGCAGGGGACACGCACTGAAGTGCATGTCCCCATTGCGTGATCCACCTCCTCCCCGCCCGCGTATTCCTTCCAAAGGAGTCGCCCCATGGCCATCGCCGCGGACGCCGGACCGGTCGAGCGCCGCTTCATGCGCGAGGCGATGCGCGCGCCGCTGCTCGACGCCCTCGACGAGCAGCGGCTGGCCCGGCGCTGGCGCGAGAGCGCCGACGACGCGGCGCTGCAGGCGCTTACCGGCGCCTACATGCGGCTGGTCATCGCCATGGCCGCGAAGTTCCGCCGCTACGGCCTGCCGATGGCCGACCTGGTGCAGGAGGGGGCGGTGGGCCTGATGCAGGCCGCCGACCGGTTCGATCCGGACCGGGGCGTGCGCTTTTCCACCTACGCCGGCTGGTGGGTGCGGGCGGCGATGCAGGACTATGTCCTGCGCAACTGGTCGATCGTGCGCACCGGCACGACCGCCGCCGGCAAGAGCCTGTTCTTCAAGCTGCGCGGCCTGCGCGCCCGGCTGGGCGACCTGGAGGGCCGGCTGACCGCGCAGGCCCGGGCGACGATCGCCGCCGACCTGGGCGTCGAGGAGGCCGAGGTCGAGGCCATGGCCGCGCGGCTGGGCGGTCCGGACCGCTCGCTGGACGCCCCGCTCACCGGCGATGGCGAGGGGGACTGGCTGGGCCGGCTGCCCGACGAGCGCGACCGGCCCGACGTGGAGGCGCAGCGAGCCGTCGACGGCGAGCGCCGGCGCGGCGTGATCGGCCGGTCGCTGGACCGGCTAACGCCGCGCGAGCGCCTGGTGATCGAGGCCCGGCGGCTGGCCGACGACCCGGTGACCCTCGAGGCGCTGGGCGCGCGGATAGGCGTCTCCAAAGAGCGCGTGCGCCAGATCGAACAGGGCGCCCTGGCCAGGATGCGCGCCTTCATCGAACGCGAGGTCGGCGACCCGGTGGAAGCGGGGCTGGTGGGTTAGGCCCGTTCCCCACCAGCTCTTACCTCTCCCACTTGGGAGAGGGGGACCACCCGCAGGGTGGTGGAGTGGGTTGCGCCGGTGCTAGCCGGCCAGCGCTCGCTCCGCCTTACCTGATGCTGATACGCCCTGAAGGCCTTGATGGAATGGTTCGCTCCGGACGGCGACCTTGGTCAAGGACCGCTTCGCGGCCGCGCAGCGGCGGGCCCTTCGGGCCCGTCCTTGACGAAGGTCCCGCCGGAGCAAAAATGCTCATCAAGACATCAGGACGAAGTCCGCCGAGCGGATGATGTGGGGTCTATCGGCCGCCACCGCGCCTCCCTCTCCACCATGCTTCGCATGGTCCCCCTCCCCCTGCTGGGGAGGTCAGGGGAAGAGCGACCTATCCCGCCTTCGGCCCCAGCACCCGCAGCCCGAGCACCGTGATCGCGAGCAGCACCGCCTCGACAACCATCGGCGGATAGAGCACCGATCCGCCGCCGGTGAGGACCAGGTTGATCACCCGGCCGACCAGGGCGATGGCCAGCATCAGCAGCACCGGCTTGAGCCAGACCCGCTCGGCGCGAACGGCGGCCGCCAGGAACAGCACCCCGGCGGCGCCGAAGTAGCCGGCCATGTCCGCCCGCAGGGTCCCCAGCCCCGCCGCCCCGCCGGCCGTCAGGTCCATCACGCCGGCGATCTTCGCGGGATCAATCCAGAACCGGCTGGCCAAAAGCAGCGCCGCCAGGCCGGCCAGGGCGATCACGGCCCGCATCAGGATACGCATGGTCTTCTCTCCCGCGACTCTATTGACACTATATGTGCCATTTAATCACGGGAAGGCTGAAACGCCTCAATCGGCCTCGACGTCCCTGGCCAGCACCTCGGTCAGCGGCATCGCCTCCACCACCGCGGGGCCCCGCGCCAGCTCCCGCGTCAGCGCCTCGCGATCGAGCTCGCCTTCCCAGCGGGCCACGACCAGGGTCGCCACCCCGTTGCCGACCAGGTTGGTCAGGGCGCGGCACTCGCTCATGAACCGGTCGATGCCGACGATCAGGGCCACGGCCACCACCGGCACCTGGGGCACCACCGCCAGGGTGGCGATCAGGGTGATGAAGCCGGCCCCCGTCACGCCGCTGGCCCCCTTGGAGGTCAGCATGGCCACCCCCAGGATGGTCGCCAGCTGCGCCCAGCTGAGGTCGGTGTTGGTCGCCTGGGCGAGGAACAGCACCGCCAGGGTCATGTAGATGTTGGTGCCGTCGAGGTTGAAACTGTAGCCCGTGGGGATGACCAGGCCGGTGACCGACTTCGACGCCCCCAGCCGCTGCAGCTTGACCATCATCTGCGGCAGCACCGTCTCCGAGGAGCTGGTGCCCAGCACGATCAGCAGCTCCTCGCGGATATAGGCGATGAACTTGAGGATCGAGAACCCGGCCAGCCGCGCCACCAGCCCCAGCACCACCAGCACGAACAGCAGACTGGTGGCGTAGAAGGCGCCGATCAGCACCAGCAGGTTGCCGAGGATCTTCGGCCCGAACGCGCCGATGGTGTAGGCCATGGCCGCGAACGCCCCGATCGGGGCCAGCCGCACGATGATGTGGATAATGGCGAAGAACACCTGGCCGATCTGGTCCAGGACGTCGGCCACCTTGTCGCCGAACTCGCCCAGCCGCGCGCAGGCGAAGCCGGTCAGGATAGCGATCAGCAGCACCTGCAGCAGGTTGCCCTCGGTGAAGGCGCTGAAGAAGCTGTTCGGGATGATGTCCAGCAGCCAGGCGACCAGGTGCTTCTGCTCGCCGGCCTTCTCCAGATAGCCGGCGGCCACCGACGGATCGAGCTTGGCGGGATCGGCGTTGATCCCCGCGCCCGGCCGGACCACCAGGGCCACCGCCAGGCCGACGAGCAGCGCCAGGGTCGAGACCACCTCGAAATAGATCAGCGTCCGCGCCCCCACCCGGCCGAAGGCCTTCAGGTCGCTCATCCGCGCCACGCCGCCGGCGACGGTGACGAAGATGATCGGGGCGATGATCATCTTGATCAGCTTGATGAAGCCGTCCGACAGCGGCTTCAGGTCCGCCCCCGCCGCGGGCCAGACCAGCCCGACGGCGACGCCCAGGGCGATGCCGATCAGCACCTGGACATAGAGCAGCTTGAGATACCGCATTCACCCCCCGGCAAGCCCGCGACGGGGTTCCGCTGACGCTCCCCGCACGCTATGACCGGCGCCGCGTGGCCCGGTAGCTCAGCAGGATAGAGCAGCGCTTTCCTAAAGCGAAGGTCGGGGGTTCGAGTCCCTCCCGGGCCGCCATGCGGGCCTTGCCACACAAGGCATCGCGCACCATCGGCGTCCGACGGCGGCCTCTCTGAAACGGGAACAAAACGGAAGGTTCGGGAGGGTCCGGGACTGAAAGTCCCGGAATAGTCCCGGCCCATGTTCACACAGCGTTCCCGCGGCTGGCGGCGCCCTGAAACGCAAAAGGCCCCCACGGCCGGAGCCGTGGGGGCCAGTCGCCGCGGGCTGGACGGAGGGGACAATCCACCGCGAAGCTCGAATCAGGTCAGGGCGGCATCGGCGCAGGCGGCGGCCGAACGCAGGCGGCGATCTGGGCGTCATCCTCGGCATGCCGCTGGTAGTGCAGGGGCCGGGCGGCCAGCAGGATCTTGACCAGGCCGGGAAGGTCCTTCGCCGCGATCGCCGCGCGGACAGCCGCGTCACTGTCCGGATAGGCCGCCGCGGGGGCGCGCTTGTCCGGGCAGGGCTTCACCACCGGAACCGCCACCTCGACGATGCGAACCTCCGGCTCACCGCCGCTGGTGGTGGCGCATCCACCCAGGGCGAGCAGCAGGCAAAGGGCGAGCGGAATTAGCCAGTCGAGGCGATGCATGTTTTCAGCCTTCGAGGTTGGGGAGCGGCACGGTCTGGCCGGCCAGCTCGTGGGTGCAGTCGCCGAGGAACTGGATCTGGCCGTCGGTGACGAAGGAGTGGCAGATGTCGGTGACCCTGGTTTGAGCCCAGGGCGCCGCCTTGAACTGATCGAGATTCTCGGGCGTCACCGGGGGAACCGCGTGATGGTGCGTCACCAGGATCGACGGCGTGAAGGTCGGCTTCTCGGAGTTGCCGTTGTAGCCCCAGGCCCGGTCACCCTCGACCGGGATGGCGTGGGCGCTTTTGCAGCCAGGGCAAAAGAACATCACCCTTCCGCCCTCGATGCTGCGCAGGATCGGGGACAGGGCGCCCATCACCCCACCGCCTCCGCCGCCAGATCCAGCAGCTGCGCGTCGCGGCCTTCGCAGGTCGCCGCGTCGATGGTTGTGTCGAGGATCGCCCGCGACCGGCTCTCGGCCACGACCCGGGCCGCGCGCGCGTCACGGGCGGCGCGGGCGGCGGCGGCGGCCATACGGTCGCCCTCGGCCTCGGCTGTCCGCACAGCGGCCGTCTGGGCGGCCAGCGAGCCCTCCAGGCGCGTGGTGTTCCCGCGGCACGTCGTCAGATCCCGGGCGTCCCGCTGCGCCTCAACCTTCCACGCCTTCTTCGTGGCGGGGTTGATCTGGGCCGCCCGCTCAGCGGCCACGTCGGCTTTCAGGCGGCCGACGCGGTGGGTCTGGACGCCGGCGAAGGCCAGGACCCCGACCAGGGCCAGCAGCTTCCAGTGCTTGCCGACGAACCCGGCGGCCTTGCGCGCCGCGAGCGCCATGCTGAACGGATCCATCGCCCTACAGCCCCGGCCGCAGCTTGCCGTCCGCGCCCTTGGTCTTCACCTGGCCGCGCATCCGGGGATCGAAGCTGATGTGGACCCAGGTCCCTTCCTGCAGCAGCTGGTCGAACTTGATCCCGCCGGCGACGATCGCCCGGCACACGGCCAGCGGATCGCCGAACGACCAGCAGTTGAAGTCCACCGCCCAGCCGTCCATGTGGCCGCTGGTCGCCGAGCCGCCCACGGCGGCGTTGACCGCCGGGGCGCGATAGCCGCTGTTGACGGTGATCACCCGCCCGCCCAGCACCTCGCGCACCGCCTCCATGCGGCTGGCCGTCACCCGCAGGTTGGCCAGCGCCTCGCCCGTGGGCGTGTTGTCCAGCCCCCGCCGGGCGGCGGTGTTGGAATGGGTCATCTCTTCCAGCGTGAAGTGCGCCGACAGGGGCGTCATGGAGATCTCCGAATCGTCAGTTGTCAGGGGAATGCGAACGCCGTTCGCACGGGGGGTCAGCCGTCTTCGCCGTCCGGGGCCGGGCGTGGCGCGGGACCGGTCAGGGTGGTGCTGCTTGAAGCCGTCGTGCCCGCCGGGCCGGCCGACAGATTCACGGTCTTCTCAACGACGGGAGGCGTCGGCTCTGTCGAGCTGGTGCCCCAGATCAGCGCCATGACCGCGCCACCCAGGCCGCCATAGAACAGGCCCGCTTCCGTCAGGCTCAAGTCCTTACCGGTGATCAGAACCGCCCACGGGAGCGGCGAGCCGACCGCCGTGATGAACACCGCCAGCGCCTTGCCGATGGCGTAGCTTTCGCCGTCCAGAGACGTGAACCAGTCCTTGGAGACTTTGGCGATCAGCCCGCCGCCGATGGTCAGCAGGTTCATCGCAAAAACTCCAGCCGATTCTGGATCAGCCACCAGACCACCCCCCCGGCGATGGCCAGCGGGATGCCGGCCGCGCCGGCCGATTTGACCCAGCCGTCATACCGGCTCAGCCGATGCTCCAGCCGCATCAACCGGCCGACGACGCCGGTGCCGACCGGCTTGCCATAGGCATCCTCGCCCTCGTCGCCGATGCTCTTGCGGATCGCGCCCATCTCCGTCTGGGCGGCGGCGAACCCGTTGGCCACGGCCACCTCCAGCCGCTGGGCCGTGACGATGTGCATGTCCTGCAACCGCTCCGCTTCATCCTGTCGGGCGGTCACCCGCTCCACGCCTGCCAGGATGTCGGCATGCGACGGCGGCGGCTCCGCCTTGCGGCGGCGCGGCGCGGGGCGGCCGGACTCGGCCAGAGACGGGTCGGGCATGCGGGGACGCTCCGGGGTCGGTGGTCAGGGAATACGGGGCGGGGCGCCTAGACGGTCTCGATGGTGCTGGCCGCCACGCCCGCCTCCAGCTCCAGCACGCGCTCGGCGCACCTCGCCAGCTCACCCTTCAGCCCCGCCGCCTCCGCCGTCGCCGCGTCGAGCGCGTCGCACAGCCTGGCGACGTTCGCCGTCTCGGCCGCCAGCTGCCGGCGCAGGTCCGTCTCGACGCCGGTCAGACTCTCGACGCGAGCCTCCAGTTCCTCGGCCGCGCTTTGAGCCTGGGTCAGCGCCTGATCACGCGCGGCGATCTGGGCGAAGGCGGCGGCGTTCAGCCCGGCCACTACCGCCGCCAGATCCACGCCGTAGTCCGCCATGGCCCGCGCGGGCGGCATCGGGCCTTCGTACACCTTGGTCGTCTCGCCCGGCTTGCGGGGGTCCGATACCGCCCAGCTCAGGGTGACACACCAGTCATAACTCCCGTCTGGCTGGGCCTGAAAATCGAAGCGGTCGAGGGTCGGTTTAGTCATTTCTGATTCCCTAGTGAGAGGTCCATGCGGCGCCATCCCAGAACACCGGCACCTTCACCGCGCCGCCACCGGTCAGGGCGGCGTTATAGGTCGGCGCGGTGGCGTCGGTGACATGGGCCCAGCAGGGGTTCGTTGGCGCGGGGGGTAAGGTCGCGACGGTGTAGGCGCGAAGCACATGCAGGCGGTTCTGGTCGATGACCACCCCGCCCATCGCGGTGAGGCCGGTGGACCACCTAAGCGCGAAAATAGTACTTTCGCTAACGGTCGCGGGCGCGCAAAGGGTAAGATCGAACGAACTTTCCATGTCCGTTGTGGACGGGGTCGTGGCCACGGCGCGGAATGTAATCCGTCCTGACCCGACGAACGAAGAGCCCGAATGGCCACGGGTCTGCCATGATCCTAGCGCGTCGTTTGTCAGCACGGCAGTCGGGGTCGCAATCGTGCCCCGCGCTTTTCGCTGAATGTTGAACACGTCGGCCGTGCCGTAGGTCGTCATGGACATGTTGACCGTGGACTCGGCCGACCACCTGATTCGGAGGATAGACGTGCCCCGGCGCACGAACGAGATGGCCCGGTTGCAGAGGATGTCGCCGCTGTCCACGACCTCTGCGGATGCCGCCGCATCGACCGACATCCCAACCCCTGCGCCGATAGCCAGGGACGGCGTGGCCTCCGCCCCCGCCGCGACGGTCAGACTGGTCGCGGTAGCTTCGCCGAGCGCAGGGGTGACGAGAGTAGGGGACGTGGAGAGGACCGTGCTGCCCGTGCCGGTAGACGTCGTGACGCCAGTGCCGCCGTTTGCGACGGCCAGCGTTCCAGCCAGCGTGATAGTGCCTGCGGAAGTAACGGGGCCGCCACTGGTCGTTAGCCCGGTAGTGCCCCCAGAAACATCCACACTAGTGACACTGCCGCCACCCGCAGTGGAGGATATCGTGATCGAGCCGGCGCCGTTCGTGACCGTGATGCCAGACCCAGCCGTAAGCGTTGCCTTGGTCAGCGTGTTACCGGTCGTATTACCAATAAGCAGTTCGCCGTTGATAAAAGACGACTGTCCAGAGCCGCCGTTGGCCACCGGCAGAGTACCGGTGACGTGGGTAGTCAGCCCGACCTGGCCCCATGCCGGAGCTACGCCGACACCGCCAGAAATCAGCGCATTGCCGATCGCCACGTCCGCGAGTTTGGACAGAGCCGTGGTGGTGGACGCATAGAGGAGGTCGCCGACCGCATAGACGGTCTGGCCGGTCCCGCCGTAGGCTGCGGCAACAGCCGTCCCGTTCCAGACGCCCGCCGCAATCGTGCCGACCGTGACGATGCTATCGTCGCCGGCGTAGGTTCCGGCGGCAACGGCGGCGAGGGTCGCGTGGTAAGCCTGAACGTCCGTTCCGATCACAAGACCGAGCGTCGTGCGCTGGTCGGCGGCGGTGGCGTCATCAACCAGCGCGCGGCCAGCGGCGGTGAAGTCCGCCAGCGCCCACGTTCCCGCGCCGGTCGCGTATGGAACCTTGTCCGCCGCCGATACAAGCGCCGCGATGGCCGTCAGATCGGCGTCGCCAGCCTGTTTGGAATTGAATGTCGTCCAGTCCGCCGCCGACAGGGCGCCGCGATTGGAAGCCGATGACGTAGGGACGTTGAGCGTGATGACCGGCGTGGTCGTGCCGGTAGCGACACTGGATGACAGGTCCGTCCCGGTCGTGCCGAGCGTCAGAGCGGCGACGCTCGTGACCGTGCCAGTCGTCGGCGTGGTCCATGTCGTGTCGTAGTTGGTCGCGCTGACTTTGGAGAGAACCTGGTCCGTTGTTCCGCCGGTCGGAACGCCCTGACCCGTCGCGCCCGTCGCGCCCGTCGCGCCAGTGCTGCCCGTGGCGCCGGTTGCACCAGTGGCCCCGGTGGCCCCGGTCGCACCCGTGGCCCCGGTCGCACCCGTGGCTCCGGTCGTTCCGGTCGGCCCCTGCGGACCTCCGTAGCCCCGCAACGGAATAAACCCACACGGCCATTCGAGCGCCGCGACCGGAACCGCGCAAAGCAGCGTTCCCGCATCAACAGGGTGCGAACCGTCCGTGGTCAGATCGGGGTTCCATGTGCCACTGTCTCGATAGTAAGAGACCGTGTCAGCCGTCTCGATACAGGCCGAAAGTGGAGCCGGGATCAGCCGGATATAGGTGTTGGTCGGCGTGATCTCCGACATCATCGCGCTGGCGGTCTGGCCAGCAACGGTCGTGAAGTCGCCGCCAGAGCGCGGAAGGATCGAGCACTGGCGCACATCCATGCCCAGAGCCCGCCAATCGGTCCAGATCGTATCGAGAGAGGCCTTGATCGCCGCCGAAAGCTGCCCCTCATTGGCGTCATTGGTCCCCAGGTTGCAGACCATGTGTGTGCAGCCCGCCGCAACGGCGAGCGCCTGGCGCATCGAGGCATTGGTGGCCGTCACGGAAGCCTGCATCGACCCGCGACTAAGGTTGAGGCTGGCCACCGATACGCCCAGGCCACGAGCCACGAACCCCACGTTGTTATAGGCATCCGCGCCCGACGAATGCCCGCGCGTGATACTGTCGCCCAAAATCGCTACGGACGGGACGCTGCCATCAACGAGCGCCATGACGGCGGCGGGGCCATACATCGCGGCGCCAGTATCGACCAGGGTCTCCGGAGACTGCGTCAGATCGCTCGCCGTCGCGCTGCGAACACAGGCTTCGCCGAGGGCGGTGTTCGCCGCCCCCTGTCCGCCAGCCAGGCGTTGAGCCGGCACGCCGGTTCCGGCGGCGGGGGTGGCGAACGTGTTGACATAGATCTTGGACCCCGCCGGCAGGGTCTGGCCCAGGGGGATGTCGACCGTCGTCTCGTCGCCGCCCGGCTGAACCACGCAAGGACAGGACGGCGCCAGCACATCGGCCAGCGTCGGGTAGCTGATCGAGGCGCTGAGGGTCAGGACGCCACAGCCGGCGGCGGAGTCGCCCGTGCTGGTGATCTGGAAATTTGGATAGACCAGCCGCAGGACCGAGGCGTCCTCGGTGAGGAACCGCACCGCCACGCTCATCAGCTTGTCATCAGCCGTTCCCACGGCGTTTTCGTCCGGCGCCGTGCCGCCCGTCGCGGCGTTGCGCCAGGCATCGGCGACCCAGACGCCGTCCGCATGCGGGCCATAGAGGCGCAGGTTGGTCTCGTCGAGATACATCTCCCCGTCCGCCCCGGCCGCATCGACCGGCGCGCCGGCGCCGACGGACGTGCCCGGGCCGCCGGGGCCCCGCAGCCCCGTCCCGGCGCGCACCAGGCGATAGCGGCCGGTGTCGCGGAACAGCTGCAGGCTGGCCCCGGCGGCGGCGGTCATCGGCGGCGGCGTGGAGACATCGCCCACGGCCAGCGCCCCGGCGCCGCGCACGAACGGCTGGATGAAGCTCAGCGAATCCTCGACGCTGTCGTCGGCGCGGGTGATCCACAGGGCGGCCTCGTACACCCCGGCGATCCAGTCGGCGGTCGTGGCGCCGACGACCCGCACCTGGATCATGTTGTCGACGATGGTAATCCCGTCGCCGATGGTCAGGTCGAACACCTCGCCCGCGACTAGCGCCCGCGGCGGCGAGGGCCGGCGGGCATAGGCCAGCCGCACGGTGCAGCCGGTCAGGTCCTCCGGCGCGGCTTCCGAGGCCCCGAAGCACTCGATGTCCATGGCCAGGTCGGTCCCCAGCGACAGGGGATCGAACGGCAAAGGCGAACGGGCGGCGCTCATGCGGGCGGCTCCGGAGCAAAAGGTGAAGCGGAAAAAGACAGAGCGCCGAACGCGGTTCGGAAAGACCGGGAAAGGCTGGGAAAGGCTGGGAAAGACTGGGGGCCTAGACCCCGTCCTCGTATCCCTGGACGCGGATCCAGCCACGCCCGGCCAGGGTGGTGCCGGCCGAACAGGCCCAGTAGAAATTGCTGCCCAGCACCGCGAACTCGACCGGCTGGGCGGTCACCGCGCCGCCGGCCTGGAACACATACAGCGGCGGGTTGGCCCCGGCGAAGTCGCCGTGGGTGTCGCGGTTACTGGCCACCAGCACGTTGTTGCCGCGCCGGGCCAGCAACAGGGCGCGCACCGCGCTGGCCGGGATCAACGGGGCATAGGCGACCGCGTCCAGATCGCCGGTGTTGACGTCGCCGATCGGCGAGGTGCTGGCCGTGGTGGCCACCTCCGGATGGCCGTTGGTCGCGTCGGGAATATATTCGAACACCCGTCCGGCCTTGCGGAACGGGCGGATATCCCCCGACCCGTCGGTGCAGAAATGGCCGATCAGGGCGGCATAGCTGAAGCCCGACGGAATCGCCGGGGCGGTATCGGACAGCGAGGCGATCAGATCGTCGGCGCCCGCCACCCCGTTGCCGGCGACCCACAGGGCATAGCTGGTGTCCGCCGCCAGGGTTCCCGTATCCAGCCCGCCCAGCCCCGTGCCGGAACAGTCCAGGGTCAGGGCGGCGGTCAGGCGCAGGTTGCGGTGCGCCCCGTCCACGGTGGACATGGCGATGGCGTCGGCGGTGACCGAAAGGGTTGCGGCGCCGGGGCTTTCGATCACCAGCCGGGAGTGGTGGCCCACCGGGTTGGCCCAGTTGGTGCTGGCCCCGGCCGACACGTCGCCGACGATAAAGCTGGCCTTGTCGTCGGTATCCAGCAGGGTCACCACGCTGGCCGCGTCGGCCCAGGCGGCGGCGGTCGAGCCGACCACGGCGTAACGATACAGGCCGCGAGGCTTGGCCGTGGCCGCGACGGCGATCTCCGCCACGGCGGGGGCCGAGGGGCCATAATAGCCGACCACCAACAGGGGTTCGCCTGGCGCGTCATAGGTGGAATAGCTGCCCGCCGAGACCAGATACTCGCCGGCCACCGGCGTGCCGGTGGCGATGCGGGTCAGGCTGACATCGCCGCCGGTCAGGGCGGCGAACCCGGCCCAGGTGGCCCCGTCGTCGTCGCTGTAGTCCTCCCAGATTTCCAGATCCAGGGTGGCGGGAAAGTCGCTGACCGCCGCCGCCGCGCCGCGCAGGGGGAAGCTGAGCGATACGGCCACGTCACTGTCGGCCGCCAGCCGGGCTTCCAGCCACACGGCGATGGTCCCGCTGGTCGCCGCATGGGCCACCCGGCCGACCCGCTCGCGGGTCATCGGCGGCGCGGCCCGCTGAACGGCCAGCACCTGTTGCAAAGCCGCCGCCGTCAGGCCCGATGCGTTGATCATCTCCACGCCGCCGGCGCGGATCACCGCATCGTCCAGCCGGATCGACCCGTCCGCCAGCACCGACAGCCCCGAATCCGAGGCGGCCCCGACCCCCACGTTCAGCAAGCCGTCGCCGCCCAGCCGCAGCCCCACCCCGCCAGACCCGATCAGCACCTGGCCGGACGGGTCGACCTGGTCGCCGCCGATCGATCCGGGCGGCACATAGGCGGCGATCAGGCTGCGCAGGTCCTGGTCTGTCTGGACCACCGCCTTCCAGGCGGCCGACAGGGCGGCGGCGTCGAACCCGCTGGTCACATCTGACCGGTCATCCCAGGCGACCGGGGTGGTCATGGTCGCCAACACCGCGTCCAGGGCGGCGTTGGCCGCGTCCCATGCGGTCCAGGTCGCGTGAGCGCCGAGGCCCAGCGCCGTGACCCTGGCGGTCAGGTCGGCGCGGGCGTCGATCTGACCCTGGATCAGGGACACAACGACCACCTTCTCGCCCGGGGTCAGCACCTCGTCGCCAATGGCGCTCTCGATCGACAGCCCCGCCGCCTCAAGGCCGGCATTGATGACCAGCATCGCCCGGTCGCGGTCGCCGCTGGACCGGGCGATGATGGCGCTGTTCAGGGTCGGCGGGCGGCCGGCGCCGGTATGGTGCGCGGGGATAACCCCGGCGGCGGCCTGCAGGGCGGCGGCATAGGGCACACAGGTGATGACCGCCTTGAGCCCCTCGCGCGGGACAATGCTCTGGACCACCACGTCCATCAGCCCCAGGGCATGCTCGAACACGGTGACCAGATCGCCGACCTGGGGGCCGACCGCTTCGGCCGGCGCCGTGCCCTCGAACCAGACGATCTCGCCCGTGCCGACGACGGTCTCCAGACCGTATTCCACCACCACCGCATCGGGGCCGGGCCGCCAGGCCATGTCGTAGGACCGGCCCAAAACCATGACAACCGTCTCGTCCAGCACCAGCCCGATCCGCAGGGCGTCCAGCGGATCGACGATCCGCTCGCGCACCCGTCCCGTGACCTGGCCGACCAGGGCAACATGATGCGACAGCAGGGCGCGCGCGCCCTCGACCGCCGTCAGCTGCTCCATGTCCTGTTCGAAGGTGAAGCTTTCCGCCCGCAGGGCGCGTTCGGCCAGCAACCGCCAGCCCTCCCACTCGACCCGGTCGGCGTCGGTCAGGTCGCGCAGCTCGACGCTTTCGTACAGGGTGGCGGTGTCCAGGTCATAGGGGACGTCGAGCGGGTCCAGGGCGAACACCGTGATGGTGTCCTCGGCATAGTCCTTCTCGGCGTTGGGAAACCGCAGGCGCAGGGCATGCGCCTCGGACGGGTAAAGGATCTCGCCGCGAAAGTTTTTCGTGTTGCGCGGGCTGAACATCAGCCGGGGCGCGGCCTTTTCCCAATCGACCACCACGCTTAGGGCGCCATAGTCCAGCCCCGGCCGGGCCCGTCCTCCAGCGGCGATCCGGGCCAGCAGGTCGGCCACCGACTGTTCCTGGTTGTCGGCGATATCCACCGCCCAGCCCTGGGCCTCGCCCACGGTGCGCCATGCGGCCAGGGCGGCGAACGCCCGCTCGTCCGCGTCCAGCTCCAGATCCGAGAACGGCGGATAGCTGGCGGCCAGGTAGAGGTCCGCCGGCCGCCGGCTGCTGATCCAGGTCGCGCCCGGCCCCGTGGATGTGGCCTCCTTGACCACGCTGGTGGCGATAAAATTGAAGTCGTCGGGGATGCCGTTCAGCTGGTCGGTGGCCTTCAGCTCCAGTTCGATCCACGGAACCTCGTCGGCCTGGCGGATGGCCGGCTCGTCGATAAAGCTGCGCAGACAGACCCAGGTCAGCAGGTCGCTGATCTTGACGCTGGCCGCGTCGGCGGTGACCCGCCGCACATGGACGTCATACTGCCCGTGGGTCACCGTCCATTCATAGCCGACCCGCCAGGCTTCCGAGCGGCGCGTGCCGGCCGGAGGGTCGGTATAGGTGATCACCCCGGCGGTCCCGAACGGGATGGCCGTGGCCGCCGCGGGATCGCCGCCGACGGGACCATAGCGGAACTCGTACTCCACCGTACGGCTTTCGGGATTGCCGCTGGACTCCTTGGCCTTGTAGAGGCCGGCCATGAAGGCGACGTCCAGGCTCAGGCTGTCGCTTTCCAGCGGCGCGGTGCGGGTGACCCAGCCGGCGTCCGCCTTGATCGTCAGACCCAGGCTGTCCTCGGCCACCACCCGGTCGAACATGTCCAGCGCCAGGGCGTCGGTCGGCAGGGTGTTCCAGCGGATCGTCACGCCATCGAACGTGTCCAGCGGCGTCTGGCCCAGCCGCGGGCTGGCGCGATCGACCCAGCTGACCGACGCCTGAAACATCTGGCGCAGATAGACGACGTTGTCCTGAACCCGCGTGTACCAGTTGGCGCAGCGCGACGGGAAGATGCGGCGGGTTCCCAGCACGATCGGGACCGGCTCGTGCGGGCGGGCGGCGTTGCTGGCGCCGTCCAGGCTGTAGCGCGGATCACGTTTGGCAGGGTCCGGCTGCTTTACCGGCGCGATCGCGTTGACCAGGGCCATGCCGGCGATATTGATCGACAACGCCAGGATCGAGCCAAGCGCCCCGCCCACGTGCCCGCCCACGAAAGTGGAGATGGCGATGATGGCGATCTGCATCAGGGTGCGCAGGGCGTTGGAGCCGCCCATCGGGGCGACCTCGACAAACAGGGTAACCCCGGCCTTGGGACGGGCCGTGGGCCACAGGGCCGCCGGCAGGGGTTCGTCCCCCGCCGTGACCCGCACCCAGGGCCGCAGGCGGGGATCCAGCGACCCGGACGCCTCCAGCGCATCCAGCATTTGCGCCACGCTGGCCCCCTCGGGCATGGCGTGGATCGTGACCTCGTCCTCCCGGGCGAACGGGCGGGGGGTCAGGACCACCCCGCCCAGCACCGCATCAGGGCCCGGCCGGGCGATAACCTCAGCCGTCATGGCGATACGCCCCCAGCAGGCGGCGGCCCCAGCGGGCCTCCCCCGGATCGGCTTCGTCCAGATGGCCGATGGTCACCCCCGCGCCCTTGCGGGCATGGATAAACAGCCCATCGCCCAGGGCCAGGCCGACATGCACCGGCAGGCCGGCCGCCTCGAACAGCAGCGCCGCGAACGGCTGGACGGCGCAGGGCGACCAGCGCCCCAGCTCCGCCCGCACGAACGCCGCCTGGCCGGCGGCGTCCTTAAGGTCCGTCCCGGCATAGAGGGCCGAGGGCTCGGGGATCACCGCGCCCCGCTCGCGCTCGAGGATCAGGAACACCACCCCCCGGCAGTCGACCCCGCGCATCGACCGGCCGCGCTCGACGAACGGGATCCGCAGATAGGGAACCGTCCAGCTCAGGTCCGAACGCGGTTCGGCGGCGGCCAGGCCCATCATCCGGCCCTCAGGTGCGGATAGCGGTCGGGGGTGAAGCGATAGCCGGCCCGGCGGGTGGTGAAGTCGGGCATGGTCAGGGTCCCGCTGATGGTGGACTCGTCATAGGAAAGACCGGTCAGCCGCAAGGGGGTGGTGCGGATCAGGATGGTGTCGGGGGCGGAGACCTGCACCGCCTCGAAAGTGACCCGCGCCCAGCCCGGCAGGCCGCGCAGGGCGGCCAGCACCAGGGGATCGTCGGACCCGTCCTGGGCGATGACGTTGGAGATGGCGAACCGGGCCCCGGCGAACGGCTGGTCAGGATCCCGCGCCGGCCAGGTCAGGGCGAAGGGATAGGCGATGAAGGTGCGGGCGACAGCCTCGACGGTGCTGACCAGCTCAAACCCGTGGACCGGATAGTTGACCACCCGGATCGGGTCGACCCAGGACGGATGGTCCAGGGTCGCCAGCTCGACGACGATCTCCGCCGAGCCGGGGGCATAGAGGCTTTCACGCAGGGCGGTCACGGTTACGCCGGCTCCGGAATCGGGCGAACGACTTCCAGCGTCACGCGGGCGATCCAGTCGGGCTTGTAGGGGGCATAGGACGGCGGCTTGCCGACCAGGAACCGGGCCGAGACGGTGGTCTGGGTGACCGGGTCGGTCCAGTCGAACCACACCGCCCCGCCGGCGGCGTCGGTGCGGTGGAACTCGCGCAGCACCTCGCGCTCGGCGGAGGTCAGGATATAGGCGACGTCGATCTCGTACAGGCCGCTGGTGGCGGTGCGGCGCTGGTTGGCCGGGCCGGTGGCGTTGTCGGTGCGGCTGGCCAGTTCGGGAAAGGTTTCGCCAAAGCCGTCGGCCAGGGCGAAGGTGAAGCCGTCGGTGGACGGCCAGGCGGGTGCGGGCATGGTTCTCAGCCCCCCGACAGCACGGGCCGCAGGCCAAAGCCCCGGGCCAGATCGGCGTTGTCGGCCCCGCCCCGGGTCAGGCCCTTGACGCGGGTTTCGATGCGGCGATCGAGGGCGTCCACCAGTTCGATATTGACACCCCGCGATCCGTCCGGCTGGCGCTGTTCGCTCGCCGTGGCCCGCATCCCGCCGGCGGACCGGTCGATCAGGGTCACCGCGATTGGCCCGCCCTCGCCGCTCCGGGCGCTGGACGGCATGGACCGCGCGCGGGCGTCGGTCAGCTGGCGCGCCGTGGTCGCCGCGTCGTGGACATAGCCGTCCGACGTCGCCGTGAACCGCTCATAGCCCCGCTCGTGCATGGCCCCGGACCAGCCGCGATAGACCGGCCCGCCGGAGGCCCGGCCCATCTGGGCGGCATGGGCCGACACGGTGGATGCGCCGCCCCCCGACGGGCCGCCGACGACCGCCGCGAACACCTGCGACAGAATTGAGCCCAGGTCGAACCCGCCCGATCCGCCGCCCGACTGCCCGGCGCTTTGGGCGCCCTCGCGCATGGCCTGTTCGAACAGGTCGAACAGCATGTCGGCCAGCCGGTCCAGGCTGCGGGCCACGCCATCGACGAACGCCCCCTCGACCTGGTTGGCCAGGGCCTGGCCGATGTCGCCGGATTCCAGCGCCTCGAGGCCGCCCTCGCGAAAGCGGGTCTTGAACTCTTCACGCCATGCGTCCCAGTCGGTCGCGGCGGCGACGTCCGGGGCGCCGGCCCGCGCCATGCGGTCGCCGCTGGATTCGAAGCCCTCGGGGTTGGCGTCGACCTTGAGAGTCTCCGCCTCCATCTGCCTCAGCTCGCGCAGCAGAATCTGCGCCGCCAGCCGGGCCTGGTCGGCATCGACGCCGGCGGCCTGATAGCGGGCGATCAGGGCATAGAGGGCGATCTCTTCCTTCAGCTTCTTGACCAGATCGGCGTTGGCCGTGGCCTCGGCCATGGCCAGACGGTTTTCCAGGTCGATCGCGCGCAGCCGTTCCTCGTTCTGGAGCTTCAGCGCGGCGGCGCGGGCCGCCTCGTCCGCCGCGCGCTTGCGGGCGGCGGCGGCCGAACCGGAGCCGCCGCCACCGCCACCACCGCCGCCGGCGGCGGGGCGAGGATGAGCCGCCCGCCATGCGGCGATAGCCTCCGGCGTGGACTGGGCCTCCAGCCGCCGATCCTCCTCGCCCCAGTCGGCATTCGGGTCCAGCGGCGCGAGGCCGCCCGAGTTCGGCGGACGAAAGGCGGCGATCACCGTCTGAAGGCCGGTGATCCGCATCAGGATATCCGCCAGCTTTTTCCAGCCCGGAACACTGTCGGCGGCGGCGCGGGCGCCGGCGGCCAGGGTGTCGGGGAGAAGGACACTGCCCATCAGGAAGTTGACGACGGCCTCCTTGGCCCACACGACCGCCGGCGTGAACTGGGAAAAGAAGGTCGTCGAAGCGACCTTCAGTCTTGCGTCGACCTTCTCCAGCTGCCGGTCGGTGTTGGCCAGGTCCTCGACTAGACCCGGGTCCAGCACCCGCCCGGCATCGCTGGCGGCCTGCATCAGCTCCAGCAGCCGGACGGAGCCCAGCTCCAGTAACGGAAGCAGTTCCTCCACGCCCAGCTTCTTGGCCAGCTGCACCCGGTCGGCCTTGTCGCCAATCTCGGCCAGGCGGTCGGCCATCACCGGCAGGAAGTCTCCGGCGTCCTTGAACCGCTGCAGCTGTTCGGCGTTGAAGCCCAGTTCGGCGAAGGCCTCCTTCAGCTTGGCGTCGCCGACGCCGGTTTTCATCGCCCCCAAAGAGGCGTTGAGGCGCTGCAGCCCCGCGTCCATGTCGCCGATCTCGACGTCCGCCTCCAGCCCCGCGTCGCGCAACTGCTGCAGGGCGGTGATGGAGACGCCGACCTTGTTGGCCATGGCCTCGATTTCGTCGCCCGTCTGGGCCGCCGCCACGGCGCCGCGCACCAGCGCGGCCCCCAGCAGCCCGACCCCCACCGTGACCCCGGCGATGGCCGTGCCCAGAAAGCCGAAGGAGGACGCGATCTGGCCCAGGGCGCCCGGCGCCCGGCTGGCCAGGTTCGAGACCTCGTCCCGCACCCCCGCCACGCCCCGGCTGAGCGCCACCATGTGCGGCGGCAAACCCTTGGCCTGGGCCTGCAGGTCCCGCAGGGCGGCCTTGCCTTCCCGGCCGACGGCCTTGAGACCGCGTTCGACTTCGGTGCCGCCCTTGAGGCCCAGGCGGATGGCGACGTCAGCACTCATGGTCAGCCTCCGTCGCCGGGGTCGGCGGGTGTGTCTTCCGGCAGGTCCGCCTCGCCCTCGCCGGCGCCCCGTTCGAGGGCCGACAGCAGGGGCCGAACGTCGGACCAGGGCGCGGCGGCGGGATCGTGGGCCGCCCGGCAGGACGGCCAGTCGAGCACCGACCGCCCGGCGTCTTTCCAGCGCGGATGGGGCCGGGCCCGCCAGGCCCCGCGGGCGGCGACGATGCGCCAGGCCTCGACCTCGGGCAGGGTCAGGGGTTTGTGTTCGATCTGGGGACAGCGACGGCGGGTGACGCGGCCCTCGAAGTCCTCGCTCACGACCACCGCGCCGCTGGCGCAGGGCGATCCTAGTTGACGGCAGGCCCGGCAGTGCGCGCCGCCGCCGGCCCAAAGCCACCGGGCGAGGGCGCGCATTCTTTTTTTGGCTGGATCAGCTCCTCGCCGGCGGCCTGGGTGGCCTTCATGAAGGCGGTCAGGCTGCCCTCGTGGCGTAGCACGGTGCTCAGGGCCTCGGCCGAGGGCGCGACGGACCAGACCTGCAGGGACTCGCCATCGCCGGTGCGGCGCTCGACCGCCGTGACGATCAGCAGGGCCAGCTCCACCGAGGTGATGAAGGCGGACGCGCCCTCCCAGATCTCCGGATCGGCCAGGTCGGCCAGGTCTGACTTGCTGAGGCCATAGCGGTCGATCGCCGACTTGAGCGCGGCGGCGGCCTCCAGGCTGGCGGCGGCCCGCTGGCCGGCGCGGGTGAAGTCCAGCGAGGTCGGCGGGCGAAACGTCAGGCGGATGCCGTGGGCCAGGTCCACGGTCCGCGCGGCGGTGTCGGCCGCCAGCCCCAGCTGGTCGAGAATGTCGGGGTCCATCAGGGGTCCTTACGCCGGAGTATAGGTGCTCACGCCGTTCTTCAGCGTCACCACCAGCGCCGGCAGGGCGGCGCCCTGGCTGGCCTCGAAGCTGAAGCCGGCCGACATCTGGCCGGGACCGCTGACCGGGCGCTGGGGCTTGGAGAACTGGGCGGCGTTCAAGACGAAGCTGATCAGGCGGTTGGTCGCGTCGTCCGGATGGGTGGCGACCAACTCGATCTTCTGCGCCGCGCCGCTGTCGCCCAGGGCGCGGATCGCGGCGGCGCGGCCATAGAGGTTCAGGTTGCCGTTGACCATGACCTCGCCGAAGTGATGCTTGGTCGGCCATTCGTCGCCACTCATCCCCTGGACCCGCTCGACGCCGAAGTCGACGTTCAGGTCGATGTTCAGGGCCTCGCCCACCAGCACGTCGTTCAGCAGCACCCGCCAGCGCCAGTCGCTGAAGGATTCGGTGGCGGCATAAGCGCTGGCCACCGTGCCGGCCGGGGCCGCGTCATCGGAGGCGTCGCTGAGCCCGATCAGGGTCATGTCCAGACGGGCGACCGTCTCGGCCTTGGCCGCCTGGAGCCGGAAGCTGGCCAGGGCGCAGCCCAGATCCCACTGATAGTCGTCGGTGGCGAATTTCTGCAGCAGGGTGGCGGTGTCCGTCGGGCCGGCGCCGGAGCTGAACACATGGACATAGTCGGAGGGCGCCCCCGTGGGCGCAGCGCGGCTCATGCCCAGGCTGAGCCACCAGCCGATTTCCGACAGGTTCAACGGCGCCACCCGCCGCAGCTGGCCGCCGGGCAGGCCCTGACGGCGGGCCGTGGCGTCGCGCTCGTTGGCCAGGGCCACGCCCAACTGGTCATCCTTGACCAGAGGCCGCTCCTGGCCGGCGGTCAGGTCATAGAACCGGACCGGCTGCCAGGCGCCCGCGATCGTGCCGGGCGCGCTTTCAAAGCCGATCCGGGTGAGGACGGCGCGGCCCCGTTCCGAGGCGGGGATGACGGTGTCGGCCATGGGTCAGGTCTCCGGAAGGGCGTGGACGTGGACGCCCGCGAGGGCGATGTCGGGTTCGAGCGCGGCGCGGGCCTGGCCATCGTCGATCAGGGCGGCGATGGCCGGGGCCGGGCCATAGACCACGACGCCGCGCGGCAGACCGGCGACCTCGGTCAGCAGCACGGCATAGGGCTGGAGCGCGTCGGAGCCGCCGGGCGCGCCGTCGCCGTCGCGGTCCGGGGGCGTGATGACCGCCGAACCGGGTTCGGACGGCGGGGGACCTTCAGCCGCCGCCGGAGTGGCGGGGGCCTTGCGGGCAGTGGCCATGGACGGCCTCCTAGCTGAGCATCGTCACGCCGCGCAGGGCGACGCGGACGGGGACAAGGGCGGCGCGGGTGGCCGGGCTTTGCGCGGTGACCGCCGTCTCATAGACCGGCGGGCCGATGGTCATGCCCAGGGCCTGGCCGCCAAGGGTCAGGTTGGCGCGGATCGCCGTTTCGATGGCCCGCAGGCCCTGGCCGAACAGCGCATCGCGGGCGTCGTCATCGACGTTGCGGACGATCCATTCGACGTTGAAGGTCTGGACGAACTCGACCTCGACCTCGTCTTCCACCAGGCCCATGCACTCGGCCTGAACCTGCGGCGGCTGGCCCGACAGCACCACGTTGAGGAAGCCGAACTGGCCCTCGTCAAGGCGCGGAATGGCGCGGTCGCGGGTCGGGGTGATATCCGGCAAGGCGCCCTGGAACAGCGCCACCAGGGCGTCATGGGCCAGGTCAACGGTGGTGCGGTCGGTCATGCCTGGAAGCCTTTCGCGCCCGGCGCCGGGCGGGGGTCGATCACGCCGCCTGCCGGCGGCTGTCCGCCGCCGCCTCCATGGCCGCGTAGAAGCGCCGCAGGTTGGCCTCCATGGCCGGGCCGTAGGCGGCCTCGATCTGCTGGGCCAGGCGGGGCCAGTGCAGGCGCGGCTCCAGCCGCACCTGGGGGACCAGCCAGAACATCGGGATCTCCGCCCGGGGCTGGTTCAGGGGGGTGAAGGTGGCCCCCGATCCCCGGTGCCGCACCTTGGCCAGCGGCACGAGATTGCCGGACTTGTTCTGGCGGCCCGAGGCCACCAGCATCTTCAGACCGCCCTTGAGCACCACCAGCCGCAAGGGCCCGAACCGCGCCTCGACCGCCGCCACGCGCTTGCCGCCCCGGCGGGGAACCTTCATGTCATAGGCCGGGCTGCCGGGGATCGGCACGGCCAGCAGGCCACGCTCGCCCTTGATCGGCTCGCCTTTGGTGAAGGCCTCGATAATGTGGCCGGCGTTGTGGTGCAGGAACACCGTCGGTTCCCAGGCCAGCTTCTGGCCGGGCGGATAGACGTCCAGCCGCCAGGCATTGGCCAGGCCCTGGCCCAGCCGGGCGCCCAGCACCTCGCCGCGCAGGATCTCCTGGCCGCGCACCCCGGTCTCCAGGGCCGAGGCCTTGATCGCCCGCAGGGTGGTCTCCCGCACCTGCGCCGACCACCGCTCCAAATCCCCCTGGATGGCGAACCCCAGCCGCAGGTCGGTCATGGCCGGGGCCTCGCGAGCTAGAGAACCGGGCCGAGCGGCGCGCGCAGCAACAGGCCCGCCTTGTCGCCGGTTTCCACCGAACCCGAGATCGGCCGGACGCGGTATTCCAGCGTGACAAGGTCCTGAAAGCGCACCTGCCAGCCCTCGACGGGCCGGCCGTCGGGGAAGTCCTCGACCATCAGGGTGACCACATCCTGGTCTTCCACGAAGCCGGTGGCGAACCCCTCGAAGCTTTGCCGGCCGGACCCCCGCCCCTCTTCCCCCCGCACCGTGCGCCAGGCATCGGATGACATGGCGCGCACCTCCACATCGACGAAACGCTTCTCGCGAAGCGTGGCGGCGACCAGGGCGGCGTGGGCGGGGTTCATGGGGGCGGGAGCCGGAGCGGCGCGAGCGCGGGCTTACGAGGCCGCGTCGCTTAGCTCGACCAGCAGGGCCGGACGCCGCCACAGCGGCAGGCAGTTCATTTGGCCCTTCAGCTCCAGGCCGGCGCCGTGATCGAGGTATTTGTCGGTCACATGCAGCAGGTCGGTGTCGGACGAGCCCGGCGCATTGAGAGCCCGGATGTCCACCGGCGGCGCAGCATAGGTGTAGTGGGTGTCGCCGGTGCCGACCGGATAGGCGTGGCCCAGGCCCGCGGTGATGATCCGCGAGGAAGATCCGCCCCACATCGGCACATTGGCCGAGTTCTCGACGAAGGTGATGTTGCCGAAGGTGAAGATGCGGGGGCGATACTGGCCGTCCATGATGGTCGCCGGATTGGCAAGGGCCGAAGCGGCCTGCCAGTTCAGCCAGTAGGGCTCGACCTTGGCATGGCCGATCAGCTTGTTGAAGAACTGGGTCGAGACCTTGGCCGCCACGTTGGTCATGGTCTCGTCCGAGAGGTTGTCCTCGATATGGCCGATGACCTCCTGGCACTTGTCGAGCACCTTGGTGGTGGTCGTGCCCAGATCGAAGTAGACCACCTTCTTGGTCACACCGAAGGCGGTGAAGAAGTTGTAGATCTCCGTCCCCGCGCCATCGACCACCACGCCCTTGAGCGCCGAGGTGCGCATCAGTTCCAGGGTGATGTCGGCCTTGCGCCGCAGCTTGATCAGCTCCTTGTTGGTTTCGCCGATCAGCGTCTTGGGGTTGGCCGAGCGGGCCGCCTTTTCAAGGATGCCGCGAATGTCGGCCGCCTTGAGGGTATGCAGGTGGCTGATGTTCGGCACGCGGAAATACCGGGCCTCCTCGGTGTTCTTGCGCGAGAAGGTCGAGGGGGCTTCCGGGTCAGTGACCGGCAGGGCGCTGATCACGCCGGCGCTGATGTCGACCTCGACGAGGGCGCTGGCCATCGGCTCAACGGGGAACATCCCCTCGGCCGCCATCTGGCCGAACTGCGAGGGCAGCTGGTTGATGGCGTTGGTGTAGTGGACGCCGGTGAACGGAAGCACAATTTCGGGGGTATCGGTGATAACGGTGGTGGTCATGGTCTCAGCCTTTCAGGGAGGGGCCGGTCGGATGGGCCGGCGACACCCGAAGGTCTCGCCGCCGGCCCCCTAGGCGTGGAGATGGGTCGCCGGTCAGCCCGTGACGCGGGCGATGATCGGCGGGTTGAGGGCCGCCAGGGCGGCGCGGATGGCCGTCTTCTGGTCGGTGGTCGCGCCCGCCGGATAGACCAGCTCGTTGGCGTCGTAGATCGCCGGGCCGCGCTTGAGGATGGTCGTCACGGTGTCCGTCCCGTCCGGGGCCTCGGCCTCGAACAGGTTGATGCCGACGGTGGTCTGCTTGCCGTCGGTGGCGGCCAGGTCAACCTCGACATACTTGCCGGAGCCGGCGGCGTAATCGACGTTGATCGTGCGGCGGTCGCCGGCCACGAAGTCGTTGGCGCCGTCGGCCTGGGTGAAGTTCAGCATGCCGTTGTAGGCCGTGCCGACGACGCCGGTGCCATCAAGCGTTCCGTCCGGGCGAAACAGCTCGAACGTGCCCAGGTTGGCGGTGGGCTCGATAAACACCTGCTCGTAGTCGCCCTCCTGGGCGCCGGCGTCGGCGGTGACCGTGCCGATCGCGCCGTCGCCGGCCGTGCCGCCCGTGCCAGAGACACAGGCCCCGGCGGTGACCGTGGCCGCCCCGAGATCGACCTTGGCCACCACGGCGAACTGGCGGACCGGGCGCACGGCGCCGGAGCCGGCCAGGACGGTCACACTTTCCCGGCAGAAGTCGGGATCGTATTCCTTGAGCAACAGCGCGCCGAGGGTCTTCGGGGCGATAATCTTCACGACATCCATCGGACGTCTCCTGTCTGTTTAGAGGGATGATCGGCGGTGGACCGGCCGCCGGCCGGTGTTGGTCAAGCGGCCTTGCGGGCGGCGGCGCGGTCCTTGGCGTCGGCCACCAGCATAGCGCCGAGATCAATCGGGCCACCCGCCCCGCCAGCCGACAGCGCCGGGTCGCGGCCCTGCATGTCGGCGCGCAGGCCGCCGGAGCGGGCGGCGCTGGCCAGCAGCTCCTTCGCCGTGGCCGTGGACATGCCGGGGGTGAAGGCCAGCTTCTGGGCCAGGGCTTCGCGGCCCTTGGCTTCCGGCAGGGCGAGGATGGCCTTGGCCGTCTTGGCGTCGACCTTGTCTTCCTCGTCGTCGGCGGGATCCTCGCCCTCGGCGGCGGCGGGTTCGTTTTCCTCACCCTCGGCGGGGGCGTCATCCTCGCCCTCGGCGGCGGCCTCTTCGGCGGGCTGGTCTTCCTCGTCCTCGGCCGGCAGTTCGGCCGAGACGGCCGCGATCTGGGCGGCGGTCAGGTTGGCCGCCGCGAGGGCCGCCAGCACTTCGGTGCGCTTCATGTTCATCTCCTGGGTCGAAGCGGGGGCGGCGGAAGCCGCGGGGGTGGATTGGGCGGCCAGGCCGGCGAGGCAATCGGCGAAGGCCGACACGCCATCGATCAGGCCGTGGGAGAGGGAGACCGGCGGGATGAACCACCCCGCCTCGAGGGCGTTGACGGCATCGGGCTCCAGCCCGCGCGAGGCGCACACCCGTGCGACCAGGTTGGCCGACCCGTGCCGGACCTCGGCGTCGAACAGCGCCGCCGAACCCGGATCGAGTTCGAAGTCCGGGCTGCCCCCGCCCTTCAGGGCGTGGGATTTGAACAGGGTCGGCTTGACGCCCTCCTTCGCCAGGTAGTCGGCGAAGCTGTAGTGCGAGCGGCAGGATCCGACATTGCCCGTCAGGGAGGACTGGGCGGCCTCGATACGGTCGCACTGGCTGACCAGCCCGTAGGCCGCCGAACAGGCCAGGTCATTGGCGTGAGCGACGATGGGCTTGGGCCCGCCCTGGCGCTGGCTGAGAGCGGCGATGGCGTCCATGGCCTCGAACATCCCGGCCACCACCCCGCCGGGCGAGCGCACGTCCAGCAGCACCGCATGGGCCTCGCCGTCGTTCACGGCGGCGGTCACGGCGGACACGACGCGGTCATAGCCATCGGCCAGCAGAAAGGTTTCGCCACCCCAGCTGACCGTCCAGGCTTCCTGCCAAAGACAGCCCTCGATGCGGATCACCGCCACCCCCTCCACCCGCTCGCCGTAGGGCATGCGGATGGCGCCCGGCGTTCCGGACGCCATGGCCAGCGCCCCGGCCGGGGCCTGGCGCGTCCGGGCGGCGCCGCCGCGGAGGGATGCGATCAACCCGCCGAGCCCGGCAGGGGCGGGGTCGTCATCGATTAGTCCCGCCACCCGCGCCAGATGCGAGACCATGCCCGGGATCGCGTCCGGCCGGACGCACAGGGCGCGGCCCTCGAAGGCCGAGGCGGCCGAGGTGAGAAAGGTGAAGCGCATGGGGTGGGTCCTATGCCGCCGGCTGACGGGCGGGTTCGGGTTGGGTGTCCACCGCCTGGACGGCGGCGATCATGTCGGCCATCGAGGGTGGCATCAGGCCGGCTTCCTTCCACCGCTTGGCCTCGGCGGCCAGGATGGGGATGTTGCGGTCCAGCTCGTTGCCCTGGTCGGCGGCGATATCCTCGCCCGTGGTCGCGCCCAGCGCCATTTGCAGCAGCGCGCCGGCCGGTTCCTTGACCGGGTCCACCCAGCCACGAGCCGGGCCGATCCACTTGACCCGCAGATGAGCGGCGGGCGCCTCGTACAGGCCCGGGCAGCCGGCGGGCAGATCGACCAGGCCGGCGTCGATCGCGTCTTCCAGCACCGCCAGCAGGACCGGGGTGGCGAACATCATGGCCACCCGCGCGCGGTCCTTCTGGATCCCGCGCCAGATATCGATGAAGGCGAAGCGCGCGGCGCTGTAGTTGACCTGGGACCAGTCGCCGGTCAGCTGCTCGTACATGATGCCCAGGCCCGCCGCGATCGAGCGCAGGAAGGTCATGGTGAACTGGGCGAAGCCGCCGGCCTCGCGGCCCGTGGTCAGGAATTTCAGATCATCGCCGGGGAACAGGTGCTGGATCCGCACCCCGCCCATCATCGGCGGATTGGCGTCATAGACCGTCTCGCGCAGCTCGTGATAGCCGGCCGTGGCGTTGGCGGTCAGGTGCTGTTCGGCGACCGCCGGATCGAAGCTGGAGGTGATCGTCGCCGCGAACAGGGCGTTCATCACCGCGTTGCCCAGTTCCGCCTCGCTGTAGCGGGAAAGGCCCTTGAACCGGCTCAGCGCCGCCACCAGGCGGGAGACGCCGCGCGTCTGACCCGGGCGGTCCTTGGCGTAGAGGTGCAGGACTTTCGGGCGACCCCAGGGCTCGCGGCGTTCGACACGCTCCCAGGTATAGGCGCCGACCGATGTGCCCAGGAAAAGGTCGCCCGGATGGCGGTTGCGGAAGTGATAGGCGCTGGCCGCGCCGTCATTGTTCAGCTCCACCCCGCCGCGCAGGGTGTCCGATTCCGGACGGCCCATGGGGGTGGAGAGGCGGGTCGCGTCGATGATCTGCAACGCCGTGCCATAGGCCCAGCCGCGATCGGGTTTCCAGCGCAGGACGCCCAGGCCGTCGCCGCCGACCTGCTGCTCCATGGTGACCATGTGCAGCTGGAAGCTGAAGTTCTGGGCCTCTTCCAGATCGCCGCGCCACAGGGGGTCTTCCGACCAGCCGCGGAACGCCCGCTCATAGGCCCGGCCCAGGTCGGCGGCCTGTTCCAGGGTGATGCCCAGGGCCTCGTGATCGGGGTTGATCGACGGCCGCCAGCTGGCGCCGATGATCATGTCCATCTTGCGGTCCACGCCGCCCTGCGCCCAGGGCTCGCGCTCCAGCAGGTCGTGCACCCGGGCGACCGCCTGGTCCTTGCTCCACAGCCAGGAGGAGTCCGCCGACAGGTTGGGCGGGTTCCAGCCGGCCAGGTGCTGGTCGCGGGCCGATCCGCCGCGCGTGGCGGCGGCGGCGGAGAAGTCGGTCGAGGCCATGGCGCGGATCGCCGCGCCGATGCCGGCCGGCAGGACCGCGCCGTTGGGGCCAAGGAGCTGGGGCGTGGTCATGAGCGTCAGTCGCCGAAGATCGGGGCGATGACGCCGCCCGTGCGGGTGGCGCCGGACAGGCGCTGGATCATCATGCGGGTTTCGGCGATCGCCGCGCGGATCTCCGACAGGGTCGCGCCCTTGGCCCATTTGGTGGCGCCGCCGTCATAGGAAACCTCCGCCACCTGGTCGCCGATCAGCACCTTCAGCTCCGCCGCCTCGAGGGCGGTCAGGCGGGATTGGGCCTCGCTGAGGGTGTCGCGCCAGCTCATACGGTGTCTCCCCTCGCCCTGCGGGCGGCCGCGACCAGCGGGTGGTCTTCAAGCGAGCGCCGCCGAACCGGGTTCGGCCCCCCTGAAACGGGGAAGTCGGGACCCGGCCCCGCCGCGCCATCCACGGGCGGCGGGGCCGGTGTGGCGGACGCGAGAGCCGGAGAGGCGGCGTCCGTCACGCCGGAGGCCGGTGTGGAACTCCTCTCCCACACGGCCTCCAACGGCAGTTTCTTCGGGCCTCGACGCTTGGCGATGAACTCGTCCCAGGCCTTGTCCGTCATGCCGTCATAGAAGAACGACGTGCCCAGCGCGTAGGCGTAGACCGCCAGGTCCAGCTGTTCGTTGCGGACGCCCTTGACCGGCTCCCAGGTCTCTTCCTTGCGTTTCTTGGACGGGTCGCGGGGCTTGAGCACCTCGCCGGACAGCTGGGCGAAGTCGCGCTCGGTGGCCTCCGGCTCCAGCATGACCACGCCAGGGAGAAGTTCACCGCGCTCGACGCTGTCCAGCGTCTGGCCCAGCCCCCAGTAGATGGCCTTTTTCACCATGTGGGTGCCGACCAGGTAGAGCTGGACCATGCCCAGCAGCCGGCGGCCGACGCGGACCTGGCGCTTGGTGCCCATGTCGAAGGGCATGGCGTCGCGGTCGTTGGGTTTGCCCTTCAGGGCCAGGACATCGGGGTTGCGCAGACAGAAGGCGTAGGCCTGGCTGGTGTGGTGGCCGCCGGTGTCGATGCCGCGACGGTCGAAGCCGAGCGGGGTCTTGAGGTGCGGACCGTCATAGGTGCGGTCGAGGTAGCGGCGGATCTCGTCCCAGCAGCGCGGATCGTTGGGGGAGATCGGGACGACGTCGAAGTCTATGCGGGCCATGCGGCGCTCGCGGCCCATCACCCAGGTGGCGCACTCCGCACGGTCGCCTTGCAGATCGACCGTGCCGAACACGGCCCAGGCCCAGGGCGGGACCGACCGCCGGGTCAGCTGGGCAATACGTCCGGTTTCCTCGCGCTTCTCGAACAGCAGCTGGTCGGAGGGCCGGTTGTAGGCGGCCTCGAACGGCCGCCCGAGGACCTGTTGCCAGAAGGTGACCTTGTCCTCCGGTTCGCCGGAGCGGTCAGCAGCCTCGAATTTTTCCCAGATCCGCGCCCAGGTGGTGAACGGCGAATAGGCCTGCCAGATGCCGTCGAACGAGGGGTGGCGGCGTTCGAGTTTCGAGCCGGTGTCGGGGCCGCGAACGGCATACCAGGCGGCCCAGTCCTCCGGTTCGATGCAGGGCGGCGGCGCGGGGTTCTCCGGATCCTCGCTTTCGAAGCAGGCGAGCCAGCCGGCCAGGCCCTGTTCCTCCAGCAGCCACGCCGCGTCGAGCATGGCCAGCTTGTGCTCGTGGCCGATCAGGGCGCCGCAGGTGTTTGACTGGCAGGTGAAGTGGGGCCGCCCCTCGAAGTCCGTCCGGTTCTCCCAGACCAGCAGCTGCGGCGCGCCGCAGTGGGGGCACGGCAGATAGTACTTCTCCTGGGTGCGGGCCTCGACCTCGTCCGTCACCCGGCAGGCGCCGACAAAGGCCGGGGTTCCCGAGCCCCACTCCTTGAGGTCGTCGGCCCAGGCATCCTGGCGGCTGCGGGCCTGGTCGACCGGATGGCCGCGCCCGCCGGTGTCCTGCGGGTAGGAGCTGGGTTCCTCGAAGATCAGCAGACCGATGTCGTCGGACTGCAGCTCGCTCTCGACCTGGGCGTTGGCGAAGGCCAGATATCCGCCGCGGAACCGTTTGGTGCGCTTGTTCGACCCGGCCCGGCTGCGCGACTTGGTGCCCAGCAGCTTGTGGGCGATCTTCGGGGTGGCCTCGACGGCCGGCTCCCAGGTCTTGTTGTTGAAGTCGGTGACCTTGTCGGACTTGGGCAGCACGACCATCGCCGAGCGCGGCGCGGTGTCGATGCAGTGGGCCAGGACGTTGAGCGAGACCTGCGTCTTGCCGACCTTGGCCGAGGACCGCATCCAGGCCGACGGCGCGGGGTGGTCCACGCCCGCCACCCGCATGGGGCGGCGCAGATAGGGCGTGGTCCGGGTGCTCCACTGGCCGGTGATCCGCGCGCCGGATTCTCCGGAGATCTGGCGGTGCTGGTCGGCCCACTGGTCGACGGTTTGCTCCGGCGGCGGCGCGGCCTGTGCGGCCAGGGCGGAGAACATGACCGCCCAGCCGAGCGCCATGCCGGGGAACTGGCGGGCGGCCATATCAGGCGCCGGCGAGGGCCCGGGCGAAAGCGCGGCTGCGGCGGGCGCGGAACCGCATCGACACGGCCGCAAGAGCGGTCAGGCGCTCGACGGCATCGCCGGTTTCCTCGTTCCCCTCGGTCAGCAGCCGGGCCATGGCCTGGGCGAACCTGCCCTGACCGGCCCGGTCATATTGCTTGAGCATGTCGCGGATCGGCCGGACGTGTTCGGGCTTGAGGCCCAGCCGGGCGACCATGGTTTCCGCCGTGCCGCCACGGATGGCGGCGAACGCGGTTCGCATTTCGACGATGGCCTCGGCGGCGCCGGCCTCGGCCTCCGCCACCTCCGTCAGCAGGCCCTCTTCCCTGGCCTCGTCGCGCAGCTCGCGCCGGACGGCGATGGCCTTCAGTTCGCGGTGCTCCGGCATCGAGGCGATGACGGCGTTGGCCGACGGCGCGGCCTGCGCCTGGACCAGTTGCAGCGGCGCGGGCGCCGGCACCGGCTGGCCCGACATCAGCTCGCGCTGCAAGTTTTCTGACCGGTGCGCGCGCACGGCCTCGAAGTCGACGGGGACGGACTTGCCCTCCTTCGCCAGCTTGAGCCCATGGGCATCGCAATATCGGGACAGGGCCGAGCGGTCGATCCGGTCGCCGGCCGCCGTCAGCAGCTCCGCGCACTTCGAGATCGAAACCCGGCCGATCAGGTCGCTCATATGTGAGCCCTAACGTGTTGGCCGTGTGTGCACCCGTGCGCCTTTGCACGAAGCCCAAACTAGAAAACGAACATGCCTTTGAATGCGCCGTATACGCAGGGGGCGGGGAAGGACCCGCGGCCATTCGAGAGGCGTTTATCAAGCGGGCGACCGCAACCCCTTGTGTGACAAGGGGTTGCGGCGGTGATGGCCGCCGCAACCCAAGTCAGGGAAGGTGAGGACGCCACCGATCCGAGACGAACAAGCCCGCCGGGCTGGAGGCCGGGCGGGCTTGGGTCGCAGTTCGAGTGCTGCGCTTTGGATGACGTGTTTCGTTAACGTGTGTCAAGCCGCCTTCTGCACGGGAGGATTGGCGGCGTTGTGGAGCAGGTTCAGGGCCACCTTCAGCACCGCCTCCAGCACCATCGCGCGCGGCCCGTCGCCGCCCGCCAGGGCCCGCACCGTATGGCCACCGACACACACGCCGTCGAGCACGGTCAGCATCTCATCCTCGCCGCGCAGCACGATCCAGCGCAGCTCGAACAGCTCGCGCTTGGCGGCCAGCGCCTCGGCCAGGGCGCCGTCGGCCTTGAGGTCATGGTCACGGCCCCCGCCCACGCCGTCATAGTTGGCCATCTTCACCGGCCCGGCACACAGCTGGGCCAGCCGGCTGAGACGCCGCCAGCGCACGGCCTGCGCCTTCTGGTCCGGTGACAGGCGACCCTTGCGCACCAGGCGCACCAGGCCATCCTCGTCATCGGCCACCGCATCGCGCTTGCCCACCCTGGGTTCGGGGCCGGGCAGACCCTTGACCAGCGCGTTCCACCGCTCGATGACCTGCGCCTTCGAAAAGCCCTTGACCCTCAGCGTCCCCCGCCCGCGCCCTTCGGCGTGGTGGGCGCGGATGGCGTCGTCGAGGGTGACCAGGTCGGGCTTCATGCCGCTCTCCGCTGCAGGGTGATGTTCAGCCCGGCCAGGGCCTGGGCGGCGCCGACGGTGCGCAGGCGATCGAACGCCGGGCCGCCCACGGTCAGCACCCGGCCGGCCTCCGCCCAGGCCGCCGTGGCCAGCCACGATCGCGCGCCGTCCTCGCCCAGCAGGCCGGCCACCGCAGCGAACGCCTCTGGAGGTCCGATGAACGCCGGGATCGCCGCCGCCGGCGGTTCGACCTTTGCCGCCATCCGCCGCACCCTGGGCTCCCACGACCGCCGCTCGAACCAGACGTTGGCCGACGGCGCGGCATAGGTTTTCGGCTTGCGCTCCCGGTCCCGGGCCCAGTCCTCCGCCGCCTGGACGATCAGCCAGGGGTCTCCCGCCTCCGCCGCCGCCGCCTCGAACGCGGTCCGCGCGGCCGGCAGGCTGGTGCTGTCCAGCCCATCCAGCGGATAGGCCCCGATGAACGCCCCGAACGGGTCGCGCGCGCCCTCGCCCGCACGCTCTGTGGGGGTTAATTCGGGTTCTCTTGGGGGTTCCTCTATATAGCCACCCGCCAAATTGGCGGGTGGTGAGCCCTGTTTTGGCGGGTGGTGAGGGGGGTTTTTGGCGGGTGGTGAGGCCATTTCACCACCCGCCAATGTGGCGGGTGGTGAGGCCTGATCGATCTCGCGCGCACAGCCCTCCGGATCAGCCTTCGCGGAGGCCCTTTCGGCCCTCAGCCGGGACCGCGTCTCGGCGTCCCGATGCAGCGTGTAATGGCGCACCGTCAGCTCCCCATCGGCGTTGCGCCGCTGGTCGCGGGTGATCCATCCCTCGTCGCTCAGCCACTGCAGGCTGCGCTCCAGGGTGCGCTCCTTCTGCGAGGTGAACAGCAGCAGCCGGTCAAAGCCGGGGAAGCACGTCCAGTCCTCTCCCGAATGGTCATTGGCATGGTCGGCCAGCGCCACCAGCGCGCCCTTGGGCCGGTCGGGCATCTCGTGGGGCGGGATCTTGAACGCCCAGGTCATGGCGGGAACGCTCATCGCCCCCCCTCCCATGTCGCCGCCACCGCGGCCACGTCCAGGTCGAACAGCCAGGCGGCCTCATCCGCCGCCCACCCGGCCCGCACGAAGCGCAGGGCATAGGCCAGCTTCACCGGGCTCGCGGGGCCCGCCAGGCGGCCACAGCGGGCCACCCGCACGGCCCGGGCGCGCCTCACGCCCCGGCTGGCCATCCGGGGCCCAGGGCGGGCCATGGCGGCCCCTCGCCCCCCCGGCCGCACCGCATGCCCGGCGGCCAGCTTGGCGGCCATCAGGCCCAGCACATGGACCTTGCGCCGCACCTTCAGCGGGGTGCAGCCCTGGCCGATCCTCGCGGCCACGATCTCCGGCGCCAGCCCCAGGCCGACATACAGCCGCCTCAGCGCGTCGACCCGCTCCGGCGTCCACTCAAACGCGCCCTTCGTCGGCCGCCGGGGCCGCTTCAGCCCCAGCATCCGCACCCCGTCGGTCACGTTCTGGGCCGTGCACCCCTCGCCGATGGCGGCGGCCACGGCCACCGGCCCCAACCCCAGATCGACATACAGCGCCCTCAACCGCGCCGCCCGATCACCGACGGTCCAGCGAAACCATGTTCCAGAGGCCCCGATCATGCCGCCACCGCCTGGTCCAGATACCGCCTCAACAGCGTCCGGAACCGGCCCTCGTCGCTGTTGCGCGCCTGGACGCCCAGGCTGGGGTCGACGATATGGGCCTGCTCGCTGGCCTTCAGGCCCAGCACCTCCATGATCGGCGGATCACTGCCGTCGGGCACGGTCAGGTAGACGGCGGTCACGCCCTCGCCCGTCTCCCACACGGGCTGGCCATCACGGTCCAGCCGCCCGATGCACTGCTCATGCATGGCCGGGCTCCAGTCCAGCTCGCCGAACAGCACCACGCTGGCCCGCGCCTGCAGGCCGTCTACCCCCATGCCGCTGCGCAGCGACATGATCAGCAGGTCCGTCTCGCCGTTCAGGAACCGCCCGATCTCGCGCATCTTGGCCGCCGGCGTCTCGCTGCCGGTGAACATCGCCGGCGACAGGTCCGCCGTCTCGCGCAGCCAGATGTCGTAGACATCCCGATGCCATCCGAACAGCACCAGGGGCGAGCCCCCCCCCACCACGGCCCTGGCGAACGCCGCCACGGCCCTCGCCTTGCCGACGCCGGTCTGATGCCGCACCAGCATGTCCAGCTCGCGCACGGCCTCGCCCCGCTCGTGGAACCCCGCCGTGGTCGCCCGGTGCGCCAGATGCCGCGCCAGATCCTCGATACTGGCCAGCCCCTCGCCGTCGAACCCGTCCAGCTCATGGACGATGACGTTGACCTTGGGCGTGTCCTTCACCTCGCGAACAAACGCGCTCTGCTCCCGCAGATAGGCCCCCAGGCCCGCCGGATCGCGCACCCCCCACTTCCCGGCGCCGACCGAATGGCACCACTCCCGCACGAAGTCGGGCCATTCGCCCAGCACCTCCGGCCGGATGAACTGCATCACCTGCCAGATCTCGGAACCGTAGTTGAAGATCGGCGTGGCGGTCAGCCCCAGCCTCAGGCGAGAGGCCCTCGCCAACCTGATCGCCGCCACCCCCTTGATCACCGGATCGCGGTCGGTCCCCACGCCCCGCCGCAACTCATGAACCTCGTCGAACACGGCCAGCCCCGTGCCCATCGCCTCCAGATAGTCCGCCCACCCGCCGATGATGCTGTAGCTGAAAATGCGCACGTCGCAGGGCGGCAGGGCGTATGGCGTGGTCCCCTCGACCACATGGCATTTCAGGCCGGTGAACTCTTCGATCTTGCGCGCCCACTGCCGCTTCATGATCCCGGCCGGACAAACCACGGTGGCCGGCAACGCGCCGGGCAACAGCATCGCCGCACCGGCGGTATAGGTCTTACCCTTGCCGGTCTGGTCCCCGACCAGCAGCCCTTCGAACAGCTCGACCAGCCGCGCGGCCTTCGCCTGATGGGGTCGGGCCGCCTGGCCATCGCGCAGGCCTGCGAACAACGGTGGCTCATAGTCGGGGGCGGAGATCCTGCCCGCCTCGGCGCGCATGGCGCCGAACCGGGTTCGGGCATCCTCCAGCGCCGCCAGATCGGCCGGCTCACCACGCAACGGATACCGGTCGGCGAACCACGCCAGGTCCGCGCTGGCGGCCGGATCGCCGCCCAGGGTCATCACCTTCGCCGACTTCGGCACGGCGCTAAACAGCGCCTTGAACCGGATGGCCACATGCGGCTCCAGATTCGACACGATCCACCGGTCGCCGGATCGCACCAGGTCGCCATAGGTGCGCGTCATCCCGCGCCTCCGGGCGGCAAATAGCCGACGTCGCCGGGAAGGAAGCCCTCGGCCCCCAGACCCCACATGGCCCGCTCCCACATCGCGGGGCCTCCGATATCCAGCGCGGTCTCAGCGTCCGCGATCGCGGCGGCGATGATCCCCGCGACCGCATCGAAACCGAGCGGATTCCAGAGGGTGTTGTGGCGAACGAGATGGCGGCGGGTCGCATCGACCTCGGCTTCCAGCATCTGACGGGTGACCAGCCTCACATCCACGCCCTCCCCAAGGGGACGTAGAACAGCGGCTTGCCCGGCCCGATCAGGCGGAACGCGGGCGCGCGGTGCATCCGCATGCTGACGTTGGTGGCCAGGATCAGCGCCTCGACATCGCGATAGTCGGCATACCGCATCAGCTGGCGCTCAATGGCCCGGCGGGGCGCGCCGTGGACCTTGACCTCGACCAGCAACCGCCCATCAACCATGAAGTCGGGCCGCTCGTTCGGCCCCAGCACATGCTCCCGCGCCAGCCCGCATCCCATGGGCAGCCGCGCGGCCAGGAACGTCTCGATCCCGGCCTGGCACGCCGCCTCGCTCGACAGATCGAACCGGCCTTCGCCCAGCAGGGCGGCGAGGGATTGGGCGGTGATCATGGGCGCGATCCTTCAGTCATCACGGCGCACTCCGCCTTCGTCCGCGAACTCTCCGTAAATCCGTCGTCCCTTGCCTCTGGCTGGCTGGCTGGCTGGCTGGCTGGCTGGGGGTGTCCTCGTCGGTGAACAGTGGCAAGTCCCAACCGGCGGCCTTCAGCCGCTTGCCGGGGGTGTCCAATCCCGCCATCTCGATATCGGTCAGCGCCCCCTCGCCGCGAGCCCAGGCCAGCCGCCGGCGGATGGTGGCCACATACTTCGCCTCGCGCTCGATCAGCACGGCCTCGAACCCCTGGCCCAGGGCGGCCACGCCAGTGCTGCCGCTGCCGGCGAACGGGTCCAGCACCCGCCCGCCAGGCGGGGTGACCAGCCGGATCAGCCAGGCCATCAGATCCACCGGCTTGACCGTCGGATGATCGGCCCCCAGCCTGTCCATGGCGTCGGCCTTGGCGCTGTAGAAGAACCGGGCGGCGCTGCCTCCCTCGGTCTCCAGTTTCAGGGCGGCGCCGCGCTGTTGGCGGACGCCCCCCCCCATGCCGAATCCGGCGTGATCAGCCGGATAGCCGCCGCCGGCCCCGGTCTCGGGGAAGGCCGCCAGCACTTCTTCCGATCCGTCGTGGATGACGTTGGCGGGCCAGCGGCCCAGGTGGTCCTGCGATCCGTCCCGCTCGCCGCGCAGGCCGGTGGACCCGACCCTGGAGCCGCGAAACTGGCCAACGGGCGCGGGGGTTTTCTCCCCCGCCACCCGACACCCATCAATATTCAGCCCGCCCACCCCATGGGCCAGCACGTTGGCGGCCACGGTCCCATCCAGCGGCTTGCGCGCGAGCACCCAGGGCTCACAGGCGGGCTTGAGGGCCGTGCCCCATCCGGCGAACCGCTTGGCGGCCTCTGTGGCGGCCTCTGTGGCGGCGGGGGTGAAGGTTCGACCGTTCGTCTTGTCCCAGCCGTCCTTCGCCTGGTCGGCGCCGGGGATCATCCGCTTGACCGGCTTGCCTTCGGAGATCACTCGCCGCTCGCCGCCCAGAGCCCTGTCGATCCCCTTGCTCACATCATGCGACTTCGGAAAGCCCGACCCATACAGCCAGCTGACCATGTCCCTGATCTCAAACCCGGCGTCCTCGACGGCGCAGGCCAGCCGGTGATAGGTCCGCGTCCCGCTGGCGGCGATCAAATGCCCGCCGGGTTTCAGCACCCGCAGCGCCTCGGCCCAGAACGCCGGGTCGAACGCGGTCTCGCCGGTGTCCCATCGCTGACCCATGAAGCCGGCCCCGGCGCGCGCATAGACGCCGCTGGGGCCGTTCGACTGGATCGGCTTGGCCCCCTCCCCGCCCAGCCGCTTGCCGATGCTGACCAGGGCATAGGGCGGATCGGTGACGATCGCGTCGATACAGCCGTCCGCCATCCGCGACAGCACCTCGCGGCTGTCGCCCCGGATCACGTCGATGCGCGGGGCGCGGCCCCGAACCGGGTTCGCGGCGATGGCGCTCATCCGCCGCCTCCCGTCCCCCGCCGCGCCTTCGCCGCGTCCCGCGCGGCCAGCACATCCACGCCCTGGCGCAGGGCCAGCTGACGCACCCACACCTCGGTGTGGCCCAGCCGGTCGTCCATCTCGTCGATCAGGGCCAGCGCCTCGCCCAGGGCGGCGGCCAGCAGATCGTCGCGCCCGTCCTCCACATCGCCCACGGCCTCGCCGATCCGCTCGCCCAGCAGCCGGGCCAGCAGGTCCAGATCCGGCTCCACGGCGGCGACCGGATCAACGCCCGCCGCGATCCATCGGTCGCGAAAGGCCGCGCGCTTCGCGGCCAGCCCCGCGCCGGCCGTCACCCGCGCCAGCGCCCTGCGGCGCTCATCCACAACGCCGGTCATGCGGCCTCCAGTTCGGGTTCGGCCGCCGCTTCCGGCGGCATGCAGTTGGCCCGGATCAGGGCCTCGACGGTGTGGCGGCTGGTGCCGTTGCCGATCATGTGGGTCTGGTCGGTGCGGGTGATCGGCTTGCCGAAGGCGTCGGTGGAAAGGTCGCCGTCAGGGCCCTCATGGCCCATGGCCCCCATCAGCTCGCGCGGGGTCAGCATGCGCAGGCCGATGTCGACGATCATCCAGACCTGGCCGGCCCCATCTTCCGAGGGCAGGATCACCAGCCCGAACTTCAGCCGCGCCTCCACGGTCCCCGCCGGATCGGCCCACTGGCCCTCGTCCGGCTCCCCGAAATGCTCCCACAGGAAGGCCAGCACCTGGCCGCGCCGGCCCACCTCGCCGCCCTCCAGCGCCAGCCGCGCCTCGACCAGCTGCTGGGTGCAGCCCTTCAGCACGATCGTGCTGGCCGGGTCGGTGCATTCCCGCCCGACCAGCCCGGTGTTGGCCTGGTGCACAAAGGCGGTGGAAAGCCCGTGGCGATCCTTGCCGGTGGCCGTGCGCATGGGCTCGCCGGCGTCAGAGCCGAGGACCGCGTCCTGCCCGTAATAGCTGACCAGATTGGCCATGCTCAGCCCGTGGCGCGGGGCCCCGGCCATCACGGTGCCCAGCGGTTCGTCGGGCGGGCTGCCGATGATGTTCTGCTGGAAGGTGGTCATGAACGCCGCCGCCACGGCGGATTTCCCGCCCCCCGCGCCCGCCAGCACGGCCCCCAGGGGCTCGCCGGCATCGCTGCCGATCGCGGTCCCGAACTGCCGCTGGATGCTGGCGGCCACCACCCCCAGCGGCGCGGCGCCGCCCGGGCGCTTCACATAGCTGTTGGCGGTCACGGTCGGGCACGGCTCGTCAAGATCCGCCCCGGCCGAGCCCCCGCGGAACTTGGTCAGGTGGGCGGCGGCGACCGCCTGATCCCCTCCGCCGGCCTTGATGGCGTTCAGCGGATCGCGAGCGTCCCTCACCCGATCGCCCGGTCCCTTTGTGTGGTCGCCGTGGGCCAGATGCGCGATCACCGGCGCCACCAGGCTGATCTCCCCCCGGTTGGCGGCGGTCACGGTGCTCAGCGGCTCGCCGGCATCGCCCACCCGTGCGTCGCCCGGGTGCGTCACGGGGGCCAGGAACGGCTGGCCCAGGGCAAAGTCACCGCCCTTGGACGAAGTCGCGGTCTTCAGCGGTTCGGCGGCGTCATGGGCCCGGTCGCCGCCCCAGCTGCGCTGGGTGATCGGCACGATGAACGGGTTGCCGGACCGGATCACGAACCGGTCGATCCCCCGCGCCACCCGGCGCAGGGTGGCGGCCTTAAGCGGCCGGTTGACCCTCAGGCCATGCTCGGCCTTAGCCTCCGCCCGGCTCATGAAGATCGACGGGCACGGCAGGGAAAAATCCAGCACCTCGCACACCCCGCGCCAGGGCTTCAGCCCCAGCCTGGCGGCGTCCTTGCGCGGGGCATGGGTCCGGGCGGGCCAGGCGATCGGCCGCCCGTCCCGCCGCATCACGCCGTACAGCCGCTCGCGCGTGGTCGGGTCGCCATAGTCGGCGCTGACCAGGGTGCGAAACTCCAGGACGTAGCCCAGCCATTCCATGACCCCGCGCCACTCGCGAAACGTCTCCCCTTCGCGCCCGGGAATCCGTTCCCCGGCCTGTTCGTGCCCCTCCGGATACAGCGGGCCCCAGCCCAGCCATTCGGCGACGTTCTCCATCAGGATCACGTCGATGCAGCGCAGGGCGGCCCAGTCACAGATCACCCAGGCCAGACCGCGCCGCCGCTCGGACCGCAGAGCCTTGCCCTTGGCCTTGGAAAAATCGGTGCAGTCGGGCGAAAACCAGCCAAAGCCGATCGGCTCCCCCGGGAACACCGACCGGGGGTCCACCTCCCACACGTCGCTGATGAAATGCTGCGTCCCCGGGTGGTGGCGCATGTGCGAATAGACCGCCGTGGGCCAGTGGTTCAGGGCCGCGTCCGGATCCTCGCCAAACACCGCCCGCATGGCCCGGCTGGTCAGCCCGCCCCCGGCGAACCAGTTGATCCTGCGGCCCCGCGCCGGGGCGTCACCCGCCCCCGGAACGATGATCGGAACCCCCCCGTCGGCGCTCATTCGGCACAGTCCTCGCTCTGCTCGATCAAATCCCTCAGCCGTTCAGCCTCGGCCACGCCGGCCCGCGTCAGGCTCCAGCGCAGCGCGCGGCCGTCGCCCATCAGCGTGTCGACGGCCAGGCCCTCGGCTTTCAGCGGCTTCAGCGCCCCGTTGATGGCGGTCTTGTCGCGGCCCAGCCGCATACCCAGGGCCGTGCTGCCCATCGGGCTGTCGGCCAGGGCGACCAGCACCCCGGCGGGCAGGGACCCCGGCCCCCGCTCGCGCGGCCCACGCTCCTTCAGCACCCGCGTCCCGCCGACCCGCTCCGCCGCCCCGGCCTTCGTTGCCGAGGGCGCCGGCCGATAGCCGCCCACCGCCCGGGCCGGGGCATGCACGGGCCGATAGGCGGGATCACAGGCCAGCCTCAGGGCGTGCTCGGTGCAACCGACCACCCGCGCGGCGGCCAGCCAGCCGCCGCCGAACCGCTCGCGGAACGCCATGGCCTTGCGGATGTCCTCGATACCGGGGCCCTCGCGCCGGGCCGGGGCCATGCCGGCGCCGAAACCGCTGTCGCCGGTCTGCTGGATATGAACGCCCGCCCCGGTTTTCATCAGTCGTCCCGCTGCCCCATCCGCGCGCGGGCGACGGCGGCGATGTCCGCGCCCTGGTCCAGCAGCAACCGCTCCAGGTATCCGGCCCCGGCGATCACCAGGCCGGCCACGGCCCGGCGGGTCTCGTAACTGCCGGCCCGGGCAAAGGCGCGCATCTGCCCCTCGACCCCGCGCACAAAATCCAGCCGCATGTCGGCCCCGGCCAGGGGAAAGCCGGCCTTGCCCAGCGCGCTCAATGCCTGGGTCAGCCGCTGCGGCGGCGCGTCCGGATCACCGGCGTCGGCCATGGCGGCGGCGCACACCGCCCGCCACAGCCGCCGCGCCTCATGCTCTGGCACGCAGCGCGGTTCGGCCTTCAGACCGGGCGCCCCGCCGCCCACGGGCGGGCGATACTTGCGAACGTGACCGCCAGGGCCGTACCGGGTCATGGCCGGCCCCCGAACGCAGGCCGGCGGCTCATTTCAGGTTGAGTCGCCCGGGCAACACACGCGCCGGAACCGCACGCGCGACCTTGCGCACCCACTCGACTCCGCCGCGAGGGACGGCTTGGATCGCGGCGACGAAGACTGACCGGCAACATCACATCCTGGGGGGGATGACCCATGACGCCCGAACAGATCGACGCGGTCGCGCGCCGCGTGGTGGAACGCCTGCGCGCCGAGGCCGCCGCCGCCGAGGCGGCCAGAGCCACCGCCCTGCGCACCGCCGTCTGGGGCCTGCTGGCCCAGCTCGACAGCGCCGCGATCGAACTGCGCGCGGTCGGCGAGCATGCGCGGCATGTGCGGGGGGTGGTGGATTGAGGCGCGGACTCACGGCAGGGTCGCGGGCCATGAACGATCCCGCATCCTCGCACCGGCTGGCGGCCATCGAGGCGACACTCGCCTACGCCCTGTCCAGGATTATGAGCCATGAGGATTTCCTCGCGGCGGAAGCGGCGCTGACCGGCCCCCTGACCCCGGAGGATGATCCGGAGACGGCTCGGCATATGCTGGCGCTGCTGCATCGGGCGGCTTCCGCCCGGCCACGGCGCGCGCCGCTCGCAGAAGGGGATGGGCCGACCTGATCTCGGCGCCGCCGGTCAGGCGGCCAATCATCCGCCCGCCGCTGAGCACGCGCCGCGCCAGCTCCCGAGCGACCAGTCGCCTCACCTGCCGGCGCGTCATCCCGCTCATCCCGCCCACCCGTCCTGCTGCGCCGGGGCCAGCCAGCCGTCGGCGGCGGTGACCGCGCCGGCGGTCAGGGTCTCGATGGCGGCTTTCTGGGGATCAGACGGGTCGAGCCGTCGCGGGTCGTTCCACGGCAGCATCCAGTTGAACACGGTGCCATAGCTGACCGTCTGCCCCTCGGGCAGCAGTTCGGTCAGCCCCTCGGCGATGGCGCGCAGCTTCCGCTCTTCCAGCTGCGCCCACCGCCAGAAGGCGGGGCGGTGCGCGCCGGCGGCGGGGCGGACGGCGGAGCGGGCAGCGGCGGGCGGAACCGGATTTGACAGTGTCATGGACGCATTGGGCTAAGGTGCGTCGGTTGACCTTGTCAATCAGATCGTAGCATATGGCCGTCCGTGAACCTGTCGCTCGCCACTCGAATGCCGTTTAGGCATCCTTCTCCGGTGAACGACGTCACCGACACCCACACCGAAATGCGCCTGCTGGGACAGGCCCTGGCCGTCCTCCGCGAGGAAGCCAAGCTGACCCAAGAGGAAGCCGGCGAGCGGTGCCGCCCGCCGTTTTCACGACAGGCATGGCACGCTCACGAGGCCGGGCGGGTGAAGGGAATCCTCGAACCGGACGTTCAGCGCCGCCTGCTCAGCGCACTTGGGGCCACGCCCGAGGCCCTGCGCATGGCCCGCCAGAAGGTGGCCGAGCATGGCGGCTCGGTGCGGATCGCCGCCCGCGCCGCCGCGGGCATGCGCGAGCGCGCCGGCAAGGTTTATGAACTGGAGGATCAGCGCCAGGCGGTCTTCCCGCTGCAGACCGGCGACGCCGTGCTGGTCTATCCGACCCGTATGCCGGTCGAGGCGATCGACGAGCTGGAACGGTACCTGAGCATGTTCATCCAGACCGCCCGCAGCCGGGCGGCGAACTAGGGGGCCGCCCAGGCGACCGCCAACACGAGCAAGACTAGCGTGAGGATCGCAAAGGCAATCGGACGCGCCTCCACAATGGCCGTCAGCCGGTCGAGCGCCGACGTCAGGCCGTCTGCCTCAGGCGCCGCCCGCGCCGCCGTCGCCGCGGGCTCTACCGCGGGCCCCGCCTGGGCGGTCCCGCAGTAGCGGCAGATCACAGCCTCGCCGCGGATCAGCTCGGCGCAGGCCCCGCACTTCTTCATCGCGCCGCCAGCCAGGGCCTCCCGGTCGAGATGCTCCCGGTCCGGCTTAAGTACCAGGCTGTGGATCAGGGCGACGATGAACAGCGGCACACCATAGACGTACCAGGCGAAGAACTCGTGGCCCTTTGAATTGGCGATCGCCGCGGGGATGACCCCCAGCACCAGCGCCAGCAGCAATATCTCCATGCGCCACCTCCGGTCGGCAGTATCGGGCGGTCAGGACGAACCCGCAAGCGCAAGCCAGTTTCCACGTTATCGTGTCATGTGCTATTGACACGGTTAAAGAACAGCCCTTCATTCCCCCTCATCCCGCGTCGGGGCGACAGCCGGATGGGCCGGTTGTCGTGGAGGTGGATCAGGCGTCGAGACGGCCCCCACGGCCGTGTTTGCAGACACCCCCCCAAAGACCCGACGCGGGATGGGACCGTTCCCCATGCTTCAGTTTTCCGCTCATCCCGGCGGAAGCCGGGACCTGCCGCTGGCCCCCGATCCGAACGAGGCGCGCCGCCCCACTGCCGCCCACAATCCTCCGCTCACCCCGGCGCCGGCCCCGGCGGTCCAGCCAGACCTGACCACCCGCCGCGACGTCTCGATCCACTGGACGCTGTTCACCCCGGGCATCCCGGCCACGGCCCGGCTGGGCGATCCCTGCCGCTGGGCGACCCTCTATGGGGCCACCCCGGTCCAGGCCATGCGCCATGTGCTGGAGCGCACGGGCCGCCGCCCCTGGGACCTGTCGGCCCGTGACGATACGGACGCGGGCGAAGTGCGGCTCTACCTTTCCGATCCGACCGCGCCGGAGGCCATCGTGGTCGACGGCCTGACCGCCGCCGATTGCCGCGCGGCGCTGGACCAGCTGCGGCGACAGCAGACCATGGGGGCGGGCCGATGACCGGCCGCGGTTTGGCCGTCCGCCGCCGTCTCGACGATCGGCGCCGGGGCCGCCAGCTGTCCCTGCGCCAGGGCGACATCGACCTGCTGTCCCTGCCGGGTTTCGACGCGGCGCCCCACGCGGCCCGGCTGGCCGCCGACGCCCGTCACCAGTCGGCCCGCCGCCTGGCCGGATGGGCGGCGGGCGCATGGATCGTCGCCATGCTGGTGTTCGCCGTCTGGTGGAAGGCCCGCTACGGATGACCGCCGCCGCCTATCGCCCCGGCCAGGCCCTGCGCGTGGTCGACGCCGCCGGCTATTCCCTCGCCGGCAAGGCCAAACGCCCGCCGTTCACCGATGGCGAGATCGTCACCGTCGCCACCGCCTTTCCCGGCCGGGTCATCCTGCGCGGCAAGGACGGCATGTGGCGCGCCGCCCGCTTCGTTCCTCACTCCGATCAAGGCTGACCATGAACGCCCACACGCCAACCCCGCCCGCCCCCGTCCTGACCGCCCTGGCGGTCACCGCCGAGCCGGTTCTGCGGGCCATCCTCGCCGCCGCCGCCGAACCGCACGACACCCTGACCGCCCTGGCCGAGGCCGCCGGGCGGGACGTGCGCAACATCAACAAGGCGCTGGAGAGCCTTCAGGGCGAGGGCCTGATCACCTGGGCCGACGGTGCGCCCACCCACCGCCCCGTACTGACCCCCGCCGGAGCGGCGGCGCTGGCCGCCCTGGACCGCGCGGCGGGGCGCCCGGCCGCCGGCCCGGTCCTGTCGAACCCGCCGCCCGGCGGCGTCACCCTGCGCTGGGTCGACATCCAGCCGAACCCGGCCAACCCCCGCACCCGATCGGGCCTGCTGGATCTGGACATCGAAGAGATGGCCGCCTCGATCCGCGCCTCTCTGGACGGCGGCGGCCAGGGCATCCTGCAGCCGGTCACGGTGCGCCCGCCGCTGGCGGACGGCGGGCCATGGCGGCTGCTGATCGGCCACCGCCGCCACGCGGGCTGGCGGCTGGCGGCGGAGCGCGGCTGGATCGACGCGGACCATGCCTTCCCCTGCCTGGTGTTCGACGGCGACGACATCGCCGCCCGCAAGGCGGCCCTGGTGGAGAACATCCAGCGCGCGGACCTGGACGATCTGGAGGCGGCCGAGGATCTGCTGGCCATCGCCGAGGCGGAGAACCTGACCCCCACCCAGGTGGCGGGCGAGATCGGCAAGACCGGCCCCAGCGGCGAACGCTGGGTGCAGGAACGGATCAAGGTCGCCCTCGAGGCCGACCCCGCCGACAAGGCCCGCTATGTGGAGAGCCAGCGCCGCATCGCTGAGCGCGGCTCGACCGTGCGCACAGACCCGGACGCCTTCACCTGGACCCAGCTGCGCGACAGCGTGAAGACCCCCCGCCATGTCACGGCGCTGGAGAAGACCCCCCGTCTGCGGCTGCTGCTGCTGGAAATGGCGTTCATCGCCGAGGTTGATGGCGAGACGGACAGCTGGGTTCCCATCGCCTTCCACCCGCCCGGCGGGGTGCTGGATATCGCCCACGAGCTGGACCTGATCGAACGCGGGGACTTCAAGCCCGGCCGCGCACCGGCCGCCCGCCTGCGCCCCCGGGCCATCGACTGGCTGATCGCCCAGGGCTGGTATCCCGATGTCGAGGACGGCCCCGATCCGGCCCAGGGCATCCTCGACGCCGCGCGGATCGACGCCCTGGGCCCGATGGGCGCGGCCAGTCTGCCCCAGGGCATGGCCGCGACGGACTTCCTCAACCCTCCTGCGCCCCCTTCGGGGGCTTCGGAGGGCGAGCCCTCCGCACCTGAACCCGAACCCGGTTCGGCCCACCCTTCGCCGCCGCCGCCTCCCCCGACGCAGGGCGGCGAAACCCTCCCGGAGGCCGGCCCCTCGCCGGCTTCCGGGGGGGACCTGGCGGACGATGACGACAGCGACCCCCTGCCCGATCACCTGCTGCGGCTGGCCGGTGTTTCGGCCCCGGCGGCGCCGGCCCCCGAACCCGCGCGCGAACCCGCGCCCCAAACCCTCACCCCCCGCCAGCACCTGATCCTGGTCGAGGTGGCCCACAAGATCAGCACGGCGGGCGAGACGACGCGCGGCGGGGCGATCCGCGGGGCCACGGCCGACGGCTTCAACACCGATCCGGTCGCCAGCAGCCTGATGCCCGGATGGATCAGCTTCGCCCAACGCCAGACCGGCGTGGGCTTTCTGGTCACCCTGACCACGGCGGCCTGCGAACGGCTGGCGGCCACCCATCCGGACGGCGTCGACATCGGCGACGTGTTCGACGCCCAGGCCCACGCCGGCGTCACCGACGCGGGCTCCAGCTACGCCACCGCCTGGCTGAATCCTCCCTCGCCCGAAGATCGGGCTTCGGAGGACGGGCCCAACGGCGCCGGCGCGCCGCCCGAACCCGAACCCGAATCAGCACCGGCCCCGCCAGCGACGGCCCCCGCCGATCTCAACCCCGTCCGCCTGATGCGCGAGGCCCTCACCGGCCTGTGGCTGACCGCCGGCGCGGCGTTCGACGCCATCAACGCCGTCCTCGCCGCCGACGACGAGGACGCGACCGCCGCCGCCACCCTCGCCCTGGCGGACCCCGCCGCCGCCCTGCAACGCGCCCTGTTCACCGCCGCCGAATACGTCCCGGCCGCGGCGAAGGCGGGGCTGGAGACCGACGACCATGAGTGACGAGACCCACGTCCGCATTTCCACGCCCGGCGGGCCGTCTGTCGACACGACCGTGGGGGCCATGCGGGCCGCCGCCGATCGCCTGTCTCCCACCGCCAACGGCCAGCTCAAGTCGCTGATCGAGCGCATCGAGCGGCTCGAGGAAGACCGCGCCGCCGTCATGGCCGACCTGAAAGAGGTCTATGCCGAGGCCAAGGGCAACGGCTTCGACGTCAAGATCATCCGCAAGGTGGTCCGCATCCGCAAGATGGACCGCGCCAAACGGCAGGAAGAGGAAGCCCTGATCGACCTCTACCTCTCCGCCAGCGGCGAGGTGTGAGCCGGTGTTGCCGATCCTCGCCCCGCACCCGCCCCTCGCACCCGACGTCCCAGGCCTCCTGCCGGCCCCGCTGACGGACCTGATCTTCGCCATCGGCATCCCGGCCTTCTGGATCGTGCTGGCCGGGGCGGCGCTGTGGGCCCTGCTGGTGGCCGCCGACTTCCTCGTCCTGCCCCACTTCCCCCGGGCGGGGTGGAAACGGCCCTGGTGCGCCCTGCAGGGCCACATCGACGACGACTTCCACCACGACGACACGGGCGCCGCCTTCGACATCTGCACCCGCTGCGGCCGCTGGACCCCCAGCACTGACCCGGAGGGCTGACGCGCCCGCGCGCCGAGGCCCTCACCACCCCTTTGCCCACCGTCCCAACAGGAGGAATCCATGGACACCCAAGAGCGTACTGACACCGACACCACCACCAAAGCCTACCCCGCCAGCCTGGTCGGAGAGCACTGCGTCGTGCGGACCCATTCCGCCGGCGTCCATCTGGGCGAAGTCATCGCCCAGGACGGCAAACAGGTGACCCTCAAGGACGCCCGCCGCCTGTGGCGCTGGTTCGGGGCCTTCACCCTCAACGAGGTCGCCCTGACAGGCATCAGCAATAAGGGCTCGAACAAGTCCCGCATCGCCGAGCCCGTGCCGATTATCGTGCTGACCGAGGCGACCGAGCTGATCCCCACCAGCATCGCCGCCCGCGCCACCTTCGATGCCTGCCATGAGTAGCGCCGGCGGCACGGCCACCGGGTCCGGGGACGGGTCCGGGGACGGGTACGGGGACGGGTCCGGGTACGGGTACGGGGACGGGTCCGGGGACGGGTCCGGGTACGGGGACGGGTCCGGGTCCGGGTACGGGTACGGGGACGGGTCCGGGTACGGGGACGGGTCCGGGTACGGGGACGGGTCCGGGTACGGGGACGGGTCCGGGGACGGGTCCGGGTACGGCTGAAGCCCAGGGGCCGCCCGGCGGGCTCGTGTCCTGCGGACTCCGTCCTACGGACTCGCATCCGCCGGGCGGCCCCTGATCAGCTTTTCATTCTGCAACGGAGGTTCGGTTGAACGATCTGCTGGGCGCCACGCCCGCCACCCCCATCAAGGTCTTGTCCCTGTGGCAGCCCTGGGCCTCGCTGAAGGCCGCCGGGGTCAAGCTGCACGAGACCCGCCACTGGGCCACCACCTACCGCGGCCCGATCGCCATCCATGCCTCCAAGCGGCTGGACCTGGCCGGCGCGCCCGACGAGCTGTGTCAGGCCCTCTGGGGCCGGTTCTGGATGGACGAGCTGCCACGCGGCGCGGTCTTGTCCATCGGCAACCTGACCCAGTGCCGCCGCGCCGAGACCGTCGCCGACCACCTGACCCGCGCCGACATGGCCGCCGGTAATTTCGCCCCCGGCCGCTACGCCTGGCGCATCGAAGATGACCGCCGCCTGAAAGCGCCCATGCCGCTCACTGGCCGCCAGGGCCTGTTCAACTGGACCCCGCCCGAGGACCTGGAAGCCCTGCTGGGCCCGGTGATCGGCCACATCGCGGCCTGCCAGCGGATCGGGTGGGCGTGATGGCCGACATCAGCGCCATCCTCGACGCCGCCGAGGACACGCCCTGGGCGGCCAACGAACATGGCCTGTGGTGCCCGGCCTGCGGCCATCACATCGCGGCCCCGTGGAACATCGACGATGACTACGTCGCCCCGGAAAGCTGCCGCGAGTGCGGTTTTCCAGAATTCGGAGGCTGACCCATGGCCGACAACACCCACATCGAATGGACCGACGCCACCTGGAACCCGATCACGGGCTGCAGCGTGGTCTCCCCCGGCTGCACCAACTGTTACGCCATGCGGCTGGCGGGCGGGCGCCTGAAGCACACAGCCAGCCGCCAGGGCCTGACCACGCCCAGCAAGGCCGGCCCGGTATGGAACGGCCAACTAAGGTTCAACGCCGCCGAGCTGGTCAAGCCGCTGTCCTGCCGCCGCCCGCGCAAGATCTTCGTCTGCGCCCACGGCGACCTCTTCCACGCGAGCGTGCCCGACGCCTGGATCGACCAGGTGTTCGCCGTTGCGGCGCTCAGCCCCCAGCACACGTTTCAGGTGCTGACGAAGCGGGCCGAGAGGATGCGGGCCTATGTTACCGATCCCGACACACCAGCCCGGATCATCGACGCCGCCCTGCGCATGAAGGCCCTGCCTCGCGACTGGCAATGGCCCCTTCCCAACGTCTGGCTGGGCGTCAGCGCCGAGGACCAGGCCCGCGCCGACGAACGCATCCCCGCCCTGCTGGCCACCCCGGCGGCCGTCCACTTTCTGTCGGCGGAGCCCCTGCTAAATGCGATCGACCTGACCGAAATCCGATGGGCCAAGTCATGCGACTGCCCGGATAGTGATCCCACCCTCAACGCGCTCGACGGAACCGTCTATTGCGCGGGCTGCTGCGAAGGGCACGAGCGGCTGAACATCGGAACGCTCAACTGGGTCATCGTCGGCGGCGAGTCCGGCCCCGGCGCTCGTCCCATGCACCCCGACTGGGCCCGCCAGATCCGCGACGACTGCGCCGCCGCCGGGGTGGCGTTCTTCTTCAAGCAATGGGGGGCGTGGTCAGCCACGGGCCCGCACAACAGGGACATGCTCATCGGTCAGGACGGCTCCGTCGCCCACCCCCGCTTCCAAACCGCCGCCGTCGAGAACCCGAATGGCCAAGGCCGCACGATCCTGACCCGCGTCGGCAAGAAAGCCGCCGGCCGCCTGCTGGACGGCGTCCAGCATGACGGCATGCCGGGGGGACGCTGACCATGGCCAAACCCGGAGGCTTTTTCTGCACGGTCGAAACCGCCGCCGCCGAGATCGACATCGACGCACGGGTCCTGTGCGACGCAGCAGTGCTGGGCGGTGCGCCCCAGGCCTACGGCCCGATGCGCAGGGTCGAGGGGTCCGACTACCGGATCATGCTGAATCTGGCCGACGTCAGGGCATGGCACGCTGCCGGCCGGCCGATCGCTGACACCAGCTATCGCGAGCCATGGCGACCGATCCGCCCCGCGCCGCTACCCCCGCCCCCGCCACCACCCGCCAAATCAAGGTAGCGCGACCATGACCCTCGCCGCCGCTCCCACGCCCCAGACCCTCGGCCCGGCCACCGAGGCGCGGCTGCTGGCCGCCTTCGCTGACGCCTGCCTGATCACGGCCAAGGCGGGGGCCCGGCTGTTGGGGGTTGACGTCAAGACGCTGGGCGCCCTGACTGACGCGGGCGCGATCCGCGCGGTCCGCCGGGGCGCGGGGGGCTCGCGCGCCTACACCGAGGCGGATATCCGCCTGTTTCTCAGCGAGGGACCGGACGCACCATGTCGGTCTACAAGCCGGTCAAGAGCCGGTACTTCCACTTCGACTTCCAGTTCAAAGGTCGTCGCTTTCACGGCTCGACGGGCGTCGAAACCCGCCGCGCCGCGGAAGCGGTAGAGCGCCGCTTCCGATCACTCGCGGCCCTGGGCCAGCTGGGCGACGGCGCGGGCGCGACCCTGGACGAGGCCGCCGGCCGCTGGTGGGCCGAGGTCGGCCGCCATCTCAAGACCGCCGGTGACGCAGAGCGCCGCACCGAAACCCTGATCCGGCTTCTCGGCAAGGCCACGCCCCTGGCCGAGATTTCCACCGGCGTCATCGCCCGCGCGATCGAGCGGCGGCGGGGCGAGGCCTTCACCAAACGCGCCGACCGCAAGGGCGACCCCGCCCCGCGCCACGCCCTGGCCAACGCCACGGTCAACGCCGAGTTCGTCACCCACCTGCGCCGCATCCTGACCCGCGCCCGCAAGGTCTGGCAGATCCCGGGCCTGCCGGCGATCGACTGGAACAGCCTGCGCCTCACCGAGCCCCGGCCCCAGCCCCGCACCTATACGGCGGCCCAGCGCGCCGCCTGGCGGGCCCAGTGCGACCCGACGGCGGCCTTTGCCCTGGACCTGCTGCTGACCTATGGCCTGCGGTTCGGCGAGCTGTTCTTCCCGCCGGCGGCGTTCGATCCGGACGGGCCGCGCCTGCTGATCGCCGGGGCCAGCCGCAAGAAGGACGTCGTCCACCTGGTGCCGTTGCGCCGAGACCATGCTCGCCAGATCGCCGCCAGGGCCGGCCGGGCGAGCGCCGCTCGCCTGCCGTCGATCTGGTTCGAGGCCGACCGGGCGGGCCGGCTTCACCCGGTGACTTACTACGGCCTTCAGGCCCGCCTGCGCAGCGCCGCCGGCCGCGCCGGAATTGATGTCGCGCGGCTGCTGCACGGGGCCCGCCACCATGTGGGCATGACCATCCTGCGCCAGACCGGCAACCTGCGGCTGACCCAGCAGCTGCTCGGCCACGCCGACATCAAGTCGACCCTGATCTATGCCAGCGCGCTCGAGGCCGACCTGCGCGCGGCGCTGGATCCGGCCGAGTCCGCCACCACCCCGGCGCGGGTGGCGGACTCGAAGTCCCGGAATAGTCCCGAACCCGCCGCCGCCGCCGCCGCGTTTTCCGTTGCCCCACAACGCCGCGCGGCCCGCCGCCCTCCGTCTTCCTAAAGCGAAGGTCGGGGGTTCGAGTCCCTCCCGGGCCGCCAGACAGTCGCCTTGATATCTCTCAGCTTTTTGATGACAGCGGGGGAGACTCGAACCCCCGACCTTCGATTCCGTCACGGCATTTCCGGCGGCGTCGCCCAAGTCGCATTTTTCGGAAGTCCGAGTCTCCGCGTGACGGTTTCCCTGAAATAGTGTCGACATTTCGGGGGGTTGCGAGTGCATCAAACCGAAGGTCGGGGGTTCGAGTCTCTTTCCGGCCGCCAGACCGTCAGGGCAACCTGTCTCTTCGCGGCGCCTAACAGGCGCGTTCCGAAATCCACCCGGCTGTTTTCGAGGGACTCGAGCCGCGAGCGCCTAGATGATCGGGTGTTCGAAGCCCCACCAGCGCCGTGACCTGTCGCGATCCATGAAGCGGCGCTCGTCGTTGCGGAGCAGCCGGGCTGCATCCTGCGCCGCTGAGTCAGACATTCGGGCGTCGAAGGCCTCACGACTCTCGTACCAGATCTGGGCCAGACCGTCGTAGGGCGCTGACCATGTTCGAGCCGACGGATCTTCTAGGGACATGCCCTCAAGGTCAGAGTGCAGCTGTACGTATTTCACGATCCCGAGGGTGCCGGCGAGGCTCCGGACAAGCGGGCCATGTTGCCCCAGCCAATAGTCCTGGAACTCCCCGCGACTTAGCGTTGGCAACCGGATCAGGGCGACCGTCATCCGGATCGGACGTGATGGGGTCATGTCGCCTTCATCGTCAGTACGGCAGCGCGCTCGCGCTCGTAAACGAACGCGGCATCCTCCAGATCGACCCGCGGGAGTTCAGCCTTTTCGCGCCAGTAGTCCTGGCTGTGCGCCCACTCGACCCTGTCGCCCCGCTTGGGGAGCAGGTGTACGCCGCGCATCAGGTAGCCCGGATTGAAGGTGTCCGGATCGATCCAGGGTAGCAGCGCCATGTCCTGGTCCTCGGGTCGCAATGCCACCGAAACCCGGGTCGCGTGGGTCCGGGTCATGTGGTTGAGGAGGCGGCAGACGAAGTCGGCCACCAGGTCGGCCTTCAGCGTCCAGCTGGCGCCGCGGAAATACCCGAGCACCCAGAGCATGTTCGGCACGCCGGTGAACATCATCCCCCGGTAGGTCACCGTGTCGGCGAAGTTGAGGGGGGCGCCGTCAACGGTGAAGGCGATGTCACCCAGCACATTGAGGTTGAACCCCGTCGCCGTGACGATGATGTCGGCCTCCAGTTCCTGGCCGGACTTCAGCAGGATGCCCTTCTGCGTGAAGCGATCGATATGGTCGGTCACCACGGACGCCTTGCCCGAACGAATCCCCTCAAAGAGATCACCGTCCGGCACGACGGCGATACGCTGGCGCCACGGCTTGTAGGTCGGCGTGAAATGCTCATCGACGATGTCTTGCGGAAGATGAGCGGCGACCCCGGCCAGGAGCAGCTGAGTAACCCCCTCGGGATCGTCCAGCGCGCGACTGACAAAGCGATACTGGTCGTAGACAATCTTTCGCCGCACGATGTCGTGGATCAGCTCTTCCTCGATCCCGACCTCCCGCAGCGTGTCCGCCAGGCGGTTCTGGTTGCGGTCCGGGAAGAAGTAGGTCGGGGAGCGTTGAAGCAGGGTGACGTGCTTACAGTCCGTCGCCACGGCAGGCACGACCGTCGCCGCCGTCGCGCCTGAACCGATGACGATCATCCGTTTGCCGGCATAGTCGAGGTCCGCAGGCCAGGTTTGGGGGTGAACGATCCTGCCGCGATACCGGTCCATGTCTGGCCAGTCAGGCGTGTAGCCTTCGGAATGGCGGTAGTAGCCCTGGCACATCCAGAGGAAGTTGCAGGTGAACCGGACGGCCTCGCCCGTATCCTTGCGCAGCCCGTCGATCGTCCAGGTGTTGGTTTCGCTGGACCAGCTCGCCGAAGTGATCTGATGGTTGTAGCGGATTCGGTCGCTGAGACCGTTTTCAGCGATAACCTCGCCCAGGTATTTTCGGATCTCAGCCGCCGTCGCTATTGGCGGACCGACCCACGGCTTAAAGCGGTAGCCGAACGTGTAGAGATCGCTGTCAGAGCGGATGCCCGGGTACTTGTGAGTCAGCCAGGTGCCGCCAAAGCTCTCCAGCCCTTCAAGCACCACAAAGGTCTTGTCGGGGCACTGGGTCGAAAGGTGGTAGGCGCCATCGATGCCGGTGATCCCTGCGCCGATGATCACGACGTCAAAATACTCGGCGGTGGGGTGGCCTTTTGCAGGCATGAAATCTTTCCTGTTCAATGTCGTCACAACCGCCGTTCGCCGGGTCGGGCGCGTCAGCCGCCACCCGGGAACACGCGGTGATCCCGGTCAGCCAAGTCTGCGGATATCCCGGGGCTGTCCCGTCATGCCGTAGGTGATGCCGGCATAGTCCGGCTTCTTCTTCGCGCCGGGCAGCGGGTGCACGCGCAGAAGTCCGTTGGCGAGGTAGCCGCCGTCCACCGCGTGCGCCTCTCCGGTCACGAAGGCGCTTTCATCGCCAGCCAGGTAGAGAACTGCGCTGGCCACATGGTGCGGCTCCCCCCGATCCGGCCAGGGCTGGATTTCGCGCACGACGGCCTCGGCGAGTTCCTCGCGTCCGTTGTGCATCAGCGGGGTGAAGATAATCCCGGGACAGACGGCGTTCACCCGGATGCGGTGCTCCGCCAACTCGGTCGCGGCGTTGCGGGTGAAGCTGACGACGGCGGCCTTGCTGGCCGAATAGGCGGTCGGCACCACACCGCTCGAGAGGGCGGCGATCGAGGCGGTGTTGATGATCGATCCGCCGCCGCGCTGGATCATGATCCGGGCGGCATGTTTGACGCCCAGGAAAACGCCCCGCGTCATCACGGCGAAGGTCGCGTCCCAGTGCTCGACGTTGGTCTCGACGATCGGCCCGACGGCGCCGGCGATCCCCGCGTTGTTGAAGGCGATATCCAGGCCGCCGAAGACGGCGACCGCGCGGGCCATCAGGGCTTCGACGTCCTCTTCCCGTGAGACGTCTGTCCGGACGAATTCGACCCGGCCGGCGAAACCCTCGGCTGCCAGGCGATCCAGGGACGCCGCGCCGGCGTCGGCGTTGTAGTCGCCGATCACCACCCGCGCGCCTTCCGACAGGAACCGGCGCGCGACCTCGAAGCCGATGCCGCTGGCCCCACCGGTGATCACAGCGGTCCTGCCCGCGAGACGACCTCCGCTCACCGTGCCGATCCTGTGATCCGCCCCAGTGGAGCGCCCTGCCGGGACCCAAAAATCATGGCTTCACGCCTTCCCTTGCTCGGTAAGTGGCGCCCACCGTAGGGACGAGAGCGCATGCCAAACAGGTCCGGACACCCCGGCTACAGGCGGACACTTTCGGTCATGGCGGGGTAGTCGACGTAGCCCTCGGGCCCCTGGCTGTACCAGGTGAGCTTGTCATCCCTGGTCAGCGGACCGCCCTCGGCGAACCGGCGTGGCAGGTCGGGGTTGGCGATGAACAGCCGGCCAAAGCTGATGGCGTCCGCCACACCCGCGTCCAGAGCCGCCTGGGCTCTGGCCTGGTCATAGTCGGAATTGAGCACCAGCGGCCCAGCAAAAGCCTGGCGGATCGCCGGCGCCAGGGGATCGCGGTCGCCCTGGCCAAGACTTCCGTCCCGCGGCGGTTCACGCAACTCAAGAAATCCGATGCCGATATCCGAAAGCGCGGCGCCGGCGGCCCGAAACAGGGGCTCCGGATTGCTGTCGTTGACACCCTGGCTGTCGCCATTGGGCGATAGTCGAACCGAGGTCCTCGGCGCGCCGACCGCATCGGCCACGCTCTGTGTCACCTCGCAAAGCAGCCGAATGCGGTTCTCAATCGAGCCGCCATATTCATCGCGCCGGAGGTTTGCGTTGTCTCGCAGGAACTGATCGATGATGTAGCCATTGGCGGCGTGAACCTGAACACCGTCGAACCCGGCCTCCAGCGCCCTTTCGGCCGCCCGGCGGTAGTCGTCCACCAGACCGGGGATCTCCTCGCGCGCCAGAGGCTTGGCGACGGCATAGGGCTCGCGTCCGTAATAGGTATGGGCGCGGCCGGGCGCCTGGGTCGCCGAGGCGGACACGGGCGAGGCGCCATCCACGAAGCTGGGGTGCACCATGCGGCCCATATGCCAAAGTTGGGCAATGATCTGGCCGCCGGCGTCATGGACCGCCTGCGTGACCCGCCGCCAACCCGAGACCTGATCCTCGCGCCAGAGGCCCGTGGCGTGCGGCCAGCCCAGACCCTGACGGCTGATGCCGATCGCCTCGGCGACGATCAGGCCGGCGCCGGCGCGCTGGGCGTAGTACCGCGCCATGACCTCCGTCGGCGCATGCTCCCGCGTCCCGCGCGTCCGGGTCAGGGGCGCCATCAGGATGCGGTTGGGGGCGTGAATTGCGCCGAGCCGAACGGGGTCAAAGAGTGAAGGCATACGAATAGGCCGCCGCGATTGGGAGGTTGGAGAGCGCGCTCGCTGACCTGGAACTCTAGCCGCGCCGATCAGGCCCGGAAGGGTCGGAGCGGCCGACAACGAGCGGACATTTCTGGTCACGCAAAGGGATGGTATTGACGCGGTCTATCGCGCGGCGGGCATGCGCCCTCGCCTCGCGACGCGATCAGCGGGCAAGGCCGTCTGAGACGGACCATCCTCCATCGACGGGCATGGCGATCCCGGTCACGAACGCCGCCTCGTCACTGAGCAGGAAGGCGACGGCCGCGGCCTGCTCCTCCGGCGTACCGAAGCGATTCATGACCGTGCGTTGTTGAACCCGCTGCCGCGCGACCTGGTAGGCCGCCACGTCCAGATTGCGTTCCATCTGCTGGAAGATCGGCGTCTCGACCGGACCGGGGCACAGGCAATTCACCCGTATCCCGGCTGACGCGAAGTCCATGGCGGCATACTGGGTCAGGCTGATCACGCCGGCCTTGGTCATGCCGTAGGGCGAGTGGTTCCGATTGGGCCTGATGCCCGCCATGGACGAGACATTGACCACGGCGCCGCCGCCTCGGGCGCGCATCGGTGCATAGGCGGCCTTCATGCCGTACCATACCGACTTCAGGTTGACCGCGACGATGGCGTCGAACTCGTCGGACTCGACAGCGTCCAGCCGCTTCATCGGACCGCCGATGCCGGCGTTGTTCACCAGGCCGTCCAGGCCGCCGAATGTCTCCACGGCAAGGCTGATCGCGGCATCGATCACGCCGAGGTCGGCGACGCTACCGGCGACCGCCTCGCACCGTCCGCCGATCGCCGCGACCTCGCTGACAAGTGTCGCCAGCCCCTCGGACGAGAGGTCGACGCCCACGATATCGGCCCCCTCCCCGGCCAGGCGGATCGCGCAGGCCCGCCCGATGCCACTGGCCGCGCCGGTGATCACAACGACCCGATCGACGAAGCGACCACGGTCCCGCGTTTTCTGGTTCTCCACCGGCGCATTCTCCCTTTTGCGCGCCGGGATTCGCGGCGCTGGCTCGCTAATTGCGTACGCCGTACGCTAAGGTGCGGATCGCGGCTTGTCCATCCGACTGCGTACGATGTACGCTCGCTTCGCTGCCCCTGACGGCGCGGGCTGCCGGAATCGGTTCACCGGGACGGGAGCCCTCGCGCCCCCGGTGAGGTAGCATTCCGAGTCCAGGGCGCGGTCCTGCCAATTCCTAGAGGCGATGAAGCTTGACCCCAGCTGCCGAAACTGAACCCCAAGCCGTCCGCCCCGGCCCCCTTTCGGAGGTCAGGATCATCGATCTGAGCCAGTTCATCCTGGGTCCCTACGCCACCCAGACGCTCGGCGACCTCGGCGCTGAAGTGATCAAGGTCGAGGAGCCCTCAGGCGATCGTCAGCGCAATTCCGGCAAGGCGCCCAAGTCCCGGGAAATGGGTTCCGGCTATGTCGCCTTCAATCGCAACAAGCGATCAATCAGCCTGGATCTGAAGACCGAGGAGGGCCGGGCGACACTGCGCCAGCTGGTCGAGACGGGAGATGTGTTCATTCACAACATGCGCCCCGCCGCCGTGGCGCGGCTGGGTTTCTCGTACAAGCAGGTGTCGGCCATCAAGCCCGACATCGTCTATGTCGAAGCCATGGGCTACGACGACGCTGGTCCTTACGCGGGGCTGCAGGCCTTCGATGACCTGATCCAGTCGGCCAGCGGCGCCTGTGGACTGGGACAGCTGGTTGATCCGGACGTGGAGCTTCGCCCCCTGCCCTCGTTTCTGGCCGACAAGACCTGCGGCCTGTTCGCGGTCATCGCCACCCTGGCGGCCCTGCGTCACAAGGAGAGGACAGGCGAAGGCCAGTATGTGGCGGTGCCCATGCTGGAAACCTTCACCGGCTTCCTGATGGCCGAGCATCTCTATGGCGAGACGTTTATCCCGCCGACCGGCAGCTTTGGCTTCACCACCGCCATCACTCCCCATCGCCGGCCGTTCAAGACTCGCGACGGCTATCTGACGGCCATGCCGGCGAGCGCGCAACAGTCGGCCCGGTTCATGGAATTGGGCGGACTTCCAGGCGCCTATGAGAGCGAGCGCTTCACCTCGAAGGCCAGCGGCAAGGAGAAGGTCGCCGAGTACTACGCCATGATGGCCGAAGCGGCGGCCAGTCACACCACAGAGGAATGGATGGCGCTTGGCGCGGCCAATTCGATCCCGGTTATGCGGGCCAATACCCCGATGATGATCTTCGAGGATGAACAGCTCCGCCAGACCCTGTTCGAGGAGCGCGAGCTGGAGGGCGAAGGAACCTATCGTGCGATGAAACCAGGCCTGCGGTTCTCGAAGACGCCAGCGAGCATCCGCCTCGACCCGCCCCGGATCGGCCAGGATACCGCGGAGATCCTGGCCGAACTTGCAGCCTTGCCTCGATGACGGTAGCGACGCTCAATTGGATTTCGGCATGCCCACCCTGCCCAAAGTAGCCACCCGGAAAAAGCCGGCCGGCGATCCAGCCCGCAGCGCGCGGGCGGAGCTGTCCCGCGAGCGGATTCTCAATGCCGCCCTCGATCTGATCGATGCCGGCGGACTGAACACGCTCAATATGCGTGACCTCGGACGCGCGCTCGGCGCGTCGACGATGAGCGTCTACCGCCATTTCCGGAACAAGGCGGAGCTGCTGGACGCGGTGGTCGACCACGTCGTCGAAGGCTTCGCGCCTCCCGAGATGGAGGGCCCCTGGCAGACACAGGCCCGGACGCTCAGCCTTCGCGTACGGGCCGCGATGCTGGCCCACCCGGAACTGGCCGATCAAATCGGTCGTGAGTTCCGCAGGTCACCGATCTCCCTTCGGGTCAACGCCGCGATCATCGAGCGCCTTCGCGAAGCCGGCGTGCCACGGACGCTGTTGCCGGACACCTACTGGGCGATTTCCAGCTACACGAACGGCTACGCCCTCCTGGAGGCGCAGTCCCACCGGCGCCGGCGCAATTCGCAGGGTCCGGGCGCCGAGACCGACCGGGTGCGGAAGCTCACGGCGATGCTCGATGGCGTCGAGGGGCTGGATCCGACCGTGTCGCGTGACGCAGCCGTCGTGTTGGCCCGCCCGCTGGATGATCGCCAGTTCCTGTTTGGTCTGGACTGTCTGATCAAGGGCATCGAGGACCGGATCGCCCAGCTGCGCGCCGCCGCTGGTCAGACGGACGCGTAAACCGCCCCGACCAGCGCGGCGAACCTTGGATCCAGCCCGCCCTGGGGCTCGCGCATGAAATTCATGGCGTAGGCGACCGCCAGGCCATTGTCCGGGTCGGCGAACCCGAACGAGCCGCCCCAGCCGTGGTGGCCAAACGCCCGGGGACTGGGGCCATAGACACCCATGGCCTTGTTCAGGGCGAAACCGACCCCCCAGCTCATGGGAAAGCGCAAAACGAGATCTTCATTCTCGATCTGGACTGAGGTCGCCGCCTGCAGGGCCCGCTCGCTGACGAGTTCCACCCCATCGACGCGGCGATCGGTGGCCAGCGCCGAATATATCCTGGCGACGCTTCGGGCGTTGCCCGTTCCGGCGGCCGACGGCGTGCCCTGCGCGCGCCAGGCGCGGAGATTGGCGAGGCCAGACCGGACGGGGACGTTCACCTGGGCGAGTTGCTGATAAGGATTGAAGCTCTCTGGTCCGCCGGACTCGGGGTTGCCGTCATGGACGATCTCCGCCACGCGAACGTCCTGATCGGCCGGCAGGCCGATGTGGAAGTCGATGCCCAGGGGCCCGGCGATCTCGTCGCGAAAATACTCGCCCACCGTCTTGCCGACGACCCGCTTGAACAGTCCGTCGCCGAGCGGCCCGATGGTCAGGGCGTGATATCCCGACCGCGACCCCACCGCCCAGTGTGGCGCCTCTCCGGCCAGCAGGTCGGCCACCAGGTCGGTGTCGAGCAGCTCGGCCTCGGTCAATTTCCGGCTCGGCCCGCAGAGACCAGCCTGGTGCGAGAACAGCTGGGCGACGGTCACCGTGCCCTTGCCGTTGGCCGCGAACGCCGGCCAGTAGTCGGCGACCGGGCGATCGTTGGCCAGGAGGCCTTGATCCACCAGACGCGCCACGCAGAGGGCCATCACGCCTTTGGTCGTGGACCAGACGTTGACCAGGGTGTCCGGCTCCCAGGGCCGGGTTCGCGCGGCGTCGGCGTGGCCTCCCCACAGGTCGACGACCTTTCGGCCGGCCTGGAAGACGCAGACGGAGGCGCCGATGTCGCCCTCGTGGCGGAAGTTGTCCGCGAAGGCGTCGGCGACCGCGGCGAACGCGGCGTCGGACTCGCCGCCGATCAGGAGCTCATGCATGGAATGCCGATGCGAAGAAGGGAAGGAAAAGGGCGGCGTGGGCGGACGTCTACGCGACGACCGCCCACGCCGGGGGGTCAGTTGAACTTGAGGGAGAGGGTTACGCCGTAGGTTGCTGGCCGGCCGGCAAAGCGGACGGTGGTGTCGAGATTCCGGTTGGCCGCGGTCCAGTAGTAGACATCGCCGACATTGCGACCCCAGGCGGAGAGCCGCCAGGCGCCATCGGCGGACTCCAGGCCGGCGCGAAGGTCCACCAGCGCATAGCTGTCGATGGCGAGCGCCGGCAGCTCCCCAAGCTGGCTATTGGTCGAGCCCTGGTAGGTGACGCCGCCGCCCACGAAGCCAACCAGTCCATCCGACGCATCCCAACGGTAGTCGACGTCGGCGACAAACTGCCATCTCGGCGTGTTGGGAAAGGCTTCGCCGTCGAAATCGACGAGCGCTCCGGTGGCGTCGTAGTTGGTGAAGTGGTCGAGCACCTCGGAGTCGATGTAGGAGCCACCCGCGTTGACCGTCAGGCCCCGAACAGGGGTCCAGGTCGCCTGGATCTCGGCGCCGGTAATCTGGGACTGAGGGACATTGATCATCCTCAGCAGGGGGCCGAAGACCGGGTCGAGGACCTTTCCGAGGATCTGCTTGTCCGTGTAGTCGTAGTAGAACACGGCCCCGTTCAGCTGGAGCCTGCGCTCCAGCAAGGTGCCTTTGAAGCCGGCCTCGTAGGCCACCAGCGACTCCTGGGTCGCCGGCAGGAACTGCGTGTCGAGGGTCGCCGCGAGATCGGGAAATCCGCCAGCCTTGTAGCCACGGCTGACGTTGGCATAGAGCAGGACACGGGGCATCGGCGTCCACTCGACCCCTGCGCGCCAGGCGACGTTGTCTTCGTCGAGGGTGTCACGCACCAGACCGGGGACGAAGGCGGCGTCCGAGGTGACGCATCCGCCGGCCGGGATGGGGGCATTGGGTGGCAGGCCGGCCCCGGCCCGGAAGACATTCTGCAGCACGCCGAAGTCCAGCGCCGCGACCCCGTCGCCGGAATCGGCGGTGCAGCCCTGAAACTCGTTCGCCGATTCTGTGTAGCGAATGCCTCCGTAGATCTTCACCGCATCAGTGACCTGGTAGTCCGCGCTGGCGAAGATCGCGGTCGTCGTCGCGTCCTGGCTGTTGCTGTCGCTGAAACTGGTGAACAGGGGCAAGCCGAAGGGCACGAAGGTGAAGGCGGTCGTGCTCTGGTCGATCCGGACGAGACCGACCTGGTCGACCTCGTCGCGCGCATAGGCGAGGCCCATCACGAAATGACCCGCATCGCCGATGTCACCCGCCAGCCGCAGCTCCTGCGAGGCCGAGGAGATGTCGCCGGTGGTCAGCTGGCTGAGGTTCAGCAGGGTCGTGCCGTCGATGTCCTGCAATTCGCGGTGATCATAACGGCTGACCGAGGTCAGCGACGTCAGCGTCAGGCGGTCCGACAGCTCGTAGTCGATGCGCAGGTTGCCCTGAACGAAGCTGTTGTCGCGCGCATAGTCTGCGCCCGGGTTCCAGTCGGCCGCGCGGGCATTGGCCGGCGCCAGGGGGTAGGTCAACAGGCCGGGGACAAACCCCGCGGCGGCTGGAATGCCCGGAGAAATGGCGATCAGCTGTCCGGCCTGGACGTCGGAGTTGTCCTGGAAGCCGTTGAAGCTCAGCTGGACCTCGAACGCGTCGGAAGGCGTCCAGGCCAGGATCATCCGCCCGCTGGTGAAGTCCTCGGCGCCGTTGGTCCGGCCGGTCGTGTAGCTCTTCTGCCAGCCGTCGTTTCCGGTGTGGTCGACAGCGAAACGGACGGCAACTGTGTCGCTCAGCGGGCCGCTGAGGTAGCCGCCGGCGTCCATGGTGTTGAAATTGCCGAAGGTGGCCTTCGCGGCCGCTTCGAAGGTCGCGGTGGGCTTGGCGGCGATATAGTTGATCGCGCCGCCCGTGGCGTTCTGGCCGAACAGGGTGCCTTGCGGACCCTTCAGCACCTCCACCCGTTCGAGGTCCAGGCTGGCCCCCCGGGTGACGATGGAGAACGGCAGCGGCGCCTCGTCGATGTAGATGCTCACGGTGGGCCGACCGCCCAGGCTGATGTCGCTGAAGCCGACCCCCCGCAGGGTGTAGATCGGCGAACCCACATAGGAGTCGGCGTAGGTGAACGACGGCGTGATCTTCACCAGGTCGCGGGGCTGGTCGATGCCCTGACGCTCGAGCACTTCCCCCGTCGCGGCGGTGATCGACATCGGCACCGTGTTGGCCGATTCCTCACGCTTGTTCGCCGTCACCACGATTTCCTGAACCGTGACGCCGTCGCCGGTTGTATCGCTGGTCTGGGCCCAGGCCGACCCTGCCGAGACGGCGGAGATCGAGGCCCCCGCCAACATCAGACCCAGAAAAGGTCCGGCAACCCGGGTCCGTCCATCGGCCCTTCTGGGGACCGGACGCGACGACGCGGTGCGCATGTTCTGGTGGCCCATTGTATTTCGCTCCCCATTTCCGCGACGTCCGCGGACGACCGGGACGTTCCCGACTGCACCGCAGCTGGTCGTCCCTTCTTGATCACGGAGCCTGGGCGAGGCCTCAACCGGTGAACAGGGGCCAACCTCCCCACCGGCGCCGGACATTTTCGGACGGGCTTGGGTCGATCAGGCGGGCGCGTGCTGGCTGCGATAGGCGGACGGACTGAGCCCGAACCAGCGGCGGAAGGCTCTGCGGAAACTGCGGGAGTCCTCGTAGCCCAGCATCTCGCCGATCTGCTCCACGGTCAGGCCCGCGTGGATCAGGCAGGTGGAATTCTGCATCCGGACCTCGTCGCGAATCCGGCGGAAGGAGCACCCTTCCTGTTCAAGCCGCCGCGCGACCGTCTTGGTCGAGACTCCCCAACGCCGCGCCACCGACCCCTGGTCGACGCCGTCTTGCAACGCCGACCGCACCAGTTCAGAGAACGCGCCGCCCAGGGCCATCGGGCGGGACCGCGCCGCCAGCGCCGAAAGCACCTTGTAGGCCCCATCCCGCCAGGCGCTGATCTCGACCTGGCTGACCGGAACCTGGGCAGCTTCCGGGGCGAAGATGATTTCCAGGTCGCCGCCGGCGTGGACGACAGGAGCCCCCATCAGATGGAGCAGGGTCGATGCCGCGTCCCGTCTGGCGGCGGGCGCGCGAACCCTCAGGACCGGCAGCGCCGTCCCGGCCATCCAGCAGAAGATGGAATAGTAGACGGCGGCGACCCCCTCCAGGACGATGTGGTGGAGCGGGTTGTCCGGCTCCCGTGAGCGCCACCGCAGCGACAGCCCCTCCTTGCGACGGGTCACCGTGACCTGCAGCTCCTCGACGAAAATCGCCGAGGCCTCGGCGTAGGCGCACAGGGCGTCGTGGATCGTCGGCGCCAGGAGCATCCTGGCGATGATCAGGTTGGTGCCGCCCGGTCTCAGGCGCGTGCCGAAGACGCAGTGCATCTCGTCATCGATCAGGGCGGCATGTTCGGTGAAAATCCGCCAGCAGACATCAACCGGAACCAGGGCGTGCGCCTGGTCGCCCGGGTCCTGGATACCGTGGGCCTGTAGCAGCCTGTCGATCTGCTCTCGCGGCTTTCCGCCGGCGGCCAGATAGATGCGGAGGTCCGCCAGGCTCATCCCCGGCGCAAACGGCTCGACACCTGTGCGTGACATCTTCGCCTCCCTCAATGGGCTGTGACGGGGGCGTAAGCGCTCCGCCGCGGCCGCTTCCTGTTGGTCGTCCGATGGCGCGTTGCGATCGCGCTCGTTCCTCGGAAGATCGGGCAAGTGTACGCCGTACGCATTCCGGTGGACAAGCGGTGAATTGTACCATAGCGTACAGCGTACACTATCGCCCCGGCCAGTATCGCAACGGTGGCGCCCAATCGGAAGGCTCGCCAATGACCGTACACACCCCAGGCAATCCGGCGACGCGACCAGACCTGGCCCGGGCCTTCGCCCACATCGCGGCGGGCGGCGGCGAACCGGGCGGGCCGTTGAGCGACCCGATCTCCACCATGCGGCGTTTCGTCGACGGCTACGGCGACGTCGGTCCCCGTCCCCCGCTCGCGGGCGTGGTGGTGCGTCCCGTCCAGGCTGACGGCGTTCCGGGGGAGTGGATCATTCCGGAGCGGGTCACCGACGATGCCCGCATCGTCTACCTGCACGGCGGCGGCTGGGTGGCGGGGAGCCTTCACAGCCACAGGCCGGTGGTCGCGGCCCTGGCCATCATGACCGGCGCCGCGGTCCTGCTCGTGGACTATCGCCTTGCCCCCGAGCACCCGTTCCCCGCGGGTCTGGACGATTGCGCCCGGGCGCTGGCCTGGGCCGCGCGGTCCGGTCCCGGCGGTCCGGCGCCGGCATCACGCCTGCATCTCGCGGGCGACTCGGCCGGCGGCAATCTCGCGGCGGCGGTCTGCCACCGCGCGATCCTGAGCGGGGACCGGGTTCCCGACCGGCTGGTGCTGCTGTCCCCCGTGCTGGATGGAACCGCGAATTCGGAGCGGGGAGAGGAAGCCCACATCGGGGCTGATGGGGCGGGGCTGGAATCGGTCGTGAGTCTGTACCTGCGGGACGGAACGCCCGTCGAAGACCCCCGCGTCTCGCCGCTGAACGCGCCCGATGAGGTGCTGAGAGGATTTCCGCCCTGCCTGCTGCAGGCGAGCGGTTCGGAGTACCTCCTCTGGGACTCGCAGATGTTCGCCAGACGACTGGCCCAGGCGGACACGCGGGTGGTCCTCAGCCTCTGGCCCGGCATGCCCCACGTCTGGCAGGCCTTTCTCGAGCTGCTCCCCGAGGCGCGACTGGCGCTTGCCGAAATCGCCGACTTTCTCCGGGACGAGGCGCAGCCGAACCCAATCGCGTCCCAAGCGCACATCAGCCACGAAAATTGAGGAACCTGCTCGCCAATGCAGAAGCTGACAGGAAAGGTCGCGTTCGTCACAGGAGGCGCCAGCGGTATCGGCCTGGGTCTCGCCGAAGCCTTCGGCGGGCAGGGCATGTCGGTGATGATCGCCGACATCGACGAGACCGCGCTGGCCGCCGCCCTCGCCCACCTGCGCCAGAGGGGCATCTCCGCGGACGGCGTGATCTGCAACGTCGCCCGTCGCGCTGACGTCGAGGCGGCGGCGCAACGGACGCTCGCGCGCTTCGGCAAGGTGCACCTGGTCTGCAACAACGCCGGTGTTCCCGTCGGCGGTCCGTTTGGAAAGGTGCCGAGCGGTGACTGGACCTGGGTCCTCGATGTGAACCTGCTGGGGGTCGTCCACGGGGTGGAGACCTTCGTTCCGCTCATCGAGGCCCATGGCGAGGGTGGGTGGATCGTGAACACCTCGTCGATGGCCGGGATGATGAGCCCCCCAACGATGGAGCCCTACTGCGCGACCAAGTCAGCGGTGGTTGCGATGAGCGAGGGCTGGTCCGTCCAGCTGGCCGCCAGATCGATTGGCGTCTCGGTTCTTTGTCCAGGCGTTGTCCAGTCACGCATAGACGAGGGCTATGGGCGCCGACCGCCTGAGTACGGCGCGGCGCCGACGCCAGGGCCGCGTCCGGCCAAAACCTTGTCGATGGTTCAGGAGGGAATCCCCGCCCTGGCCGTGGGTGAACGGGTCGTCGAAGCCGTCAAGGATGGCGAGCTCTACATTTTCACCCATCCGGAATACAGGGCGCCGGTCGAAGCCCGCTTCCGCCGCATCCTGGCCGCCTTCGACAAGGCCGCCGAAAGCCCCGCCATCAAGACCCTGGCGCCGCGCGACCTTCCTTACTTCGCCAGGGCGGAATAGCCGGGTCCGGGCGCCGTCAGCTTTCCCTGCTCAGGCCAGGCGTCCCCCGCACGCAGATCAGGCGACTGTCGCGACGACCCGGCAATGCGCTTTCTGCCGCAGGACAAGGCCGGAGGGTAGTCGACCTCCGACTGCCCCCACCGCCAGACAGTCAGGGCAGCCTGTCTCCCTGCGCGGCCCGCTCCCTGAACCGCCTACGGTGCCGGCGGTTGCGGCGTTCTTGGCCGCAAGACGGCAGCTCCTGCGGCCTGCGCCTTCCCGTCATGCGCTGAGCGCATGGACAGATTAGCCAAGCCGCATTTCCGTCAGACCACGCCGAATGAGACCTAGTCGCCAGGACAGAGCCCACGATCGGAACGGGCTGGAGGAGCGACATGGGCGTTCAAACTCTCGAACGGCGCACGGACCAGACCGCGCACGCGGCCGCCGCTGAAAGACTCGACCGGGCGTCGGTCGGCCGGATCGTGCTGGTGTTCCAGGGTGGAGGCGCGTTGGGCGCTTACCAGGCCGGGGTCTACCAGGCGCTGCATGAAGCCGGCATCGAACCGGACTGGGTGGTCGGCACCTCGATCGGCGCGATCAACGCCGCCCTGATCGCCGGCAATGCGCCGGAGAGTCGCCTGCCACGGCTGCGCGAGTTCTGGCGGCGAATGAAACACAGCAGCCTGATGCAGCTGGCCGGTGCGACGCCGTTCGGCATGCTCGCGGCCAACGCCATGACCATCACCTCGGGCGTGAAGGGGTTCTTCGAGCCCAATCCGTGGGCATTCCTGGGGACCCAGACGCCGCTCGGTCCGGAATCGGCCGGCTACTACAGCACCGCGCCGCTGGAACAGACCCTGTCCGAACTGACTGATCCGGATGTTCTCGAGGCGGGTGAAATGCGGCTGACGGTCGGCGCCGCCGCCGTCCAGACCGGCGAGATGCGCTACTTCGACAGCAAGGACGGCCCGCTGTCCGTGCGCCATGTGATGGCGTCCGGCGCCCTGCCCCCCGCCTTCCCGGCGGTGCGGATCGACGGCGAGCTTTACTGGGACGGCGGCATTCTCTCCAACACCCCGGTCGAGGCGGTGTTTGACGACGAGCCCCGACAGAACGCCCTGATCTTCGCGGTGCACGTCTGGAGCCCAAGCGGTCCCGAGCCCGACAGCATCGCCAGGGTGATGAGCAGGCAGAAGGATTTGCAGTACGCAAGCAGGGCCGCCAGCCACATCGCCCGTCAGAAGCAGATCCACAATCTGCGCCACATCATCACCCAGCTGGTCGAACGGTTTCCCGAGGCGGGACGCGACAACCCCGAGCTTTTGGCGCTCGCCGCCCACGGCTGCGTGAGCCGCATGCATGTGGTGCGGCTGCTCGCCCCGGCCCTGACCGGCGACGACCATTCGAAGGACATCGACTTCAGCCCCGAGGGGATCCGCACCCGCTGGGACACCGGCTACGCCGACACCGCGCGCATGCTCGCCAACCGGCCGTGGACCCAGGACATCGACGTAACGGAGGGCTTCATCCTCCACGAGGCGGTCGCCGGCCGCCTGATCGACAGACATCAGCGACAAGGAGACTGACATGCGTATCCAAACCACTCTCATGGGGGTCGCCCTGGCCGCCCTGATCCACGCCGGCGTTGCCCCTCCGGTCAGCGCCGCCCCGGTGCCGGTTCCCGCCGTGGCCCAGGGGGTGATCCGCGTTCAGAGCGCCTATGGCTTTGACGAGACGGTCGCCCGCATCAAGGCCGACGTGGCCGCCAAGGGCATCCGGTTCTTCGACGAGATCGACCAGAGCCAGCTGGCCGCCGGCGCCGACATCAGTCTGCGGCCGTCAAAGCTGCTGCTGTTCGGCAATCCGCCGCTGGGCGTGCAGTTCCTGACCGCCAACCCCTACGCCGGCCTCGACTGGCCGGTTCGGATGCTGGTGGTCCAGGACCCGGACGGGAAGGTCTGGGTCGCCTGGACCGACTTCGGCTGGATGGCGAAACGCTACGACATCACTGATCGCGACGCCGCCTTCGCCATGGCCGCCACGGTGTCCGCCTCGATCGCCGGCAGCACCACCAGCCGCTGACGACCATCCCCGGAACGCATCGGACCCATAACCGAAAGCGAATATCGGCGCTCCGGCCTCGTTTCTAGACTGTCTTCATCAAACAGCGACCGGCTCCTCCGCCCGCGTTCCGACATCGGAACCGGGCGAGGCCGGCCCATACCCGAAAGGAACATCCCATGACCAAGACCACCTCCAACATGCCCGTGCGCATGGCCTTCGCCGCCACCATCCTCGGGGTCGGCGCCCTGTTCGGCAGCGCCGCTTCCGCCGCCACCTGTCCGGCCGCCCAGACGATGGCCGGCGCCCGCACCACGGGTGAGATGGCGCCCAAGGACGTCACGGACATGGAGCTGGCGTTCGTCGACCTGGCCAAGGAAATCGACGGCCTCGACGGTCGCCGCCTGCGCATCCGCCGTCTGGTGGTGCAGCCCGGCGGCGTGGTGCCCTGGCACAGCCACGGCGACCGCCCGGCCCTGATCATGACCCTTGAAGGATCGATCACGGAATACCGCAGCGACTGCGGCGTCCCGATTGAGCACCCGGCCGGCGATGTGGCGCGGGAATCGGGCGGCATTTCCCACTGGTGGCGCAACAACGGCACGGTCCCGGCCGTGTTGATCAGCGCCGACATCAAGAACGATGGCCCGGCGTCCGACGACGCCATGTAGCGAATGGGAACGGCGCGGACCCTCACCCCCAGGGTCCGCGTCCCTGAAGCCCAAGCCCCCGGCTTCAGGCCCAGGGCGTGCGGTGTCGCCTCCCTCCGCGACGCCGCACGCCTTTTCCATTTTCAGAACCCAGCCGGAAATGCCGCCATGACGCCCGCCGCAGCGCAGCCTCGCATCCGTACCCTGACCATCGGCCTGATCGGGTTTCTGACCCTGGTCGATCTGTTCGCCGCCCAGGCCATCCTGCCGACCCTGGCGAAGACCTACGAAGCGTCACCCGCCGCCATCGGCCTGGCGGTCAACGCCAGCACGATCGGCATGGCCGCCGCCGGATTGCTGGTCGCCTTTGCAAGCCATCACATCAACCGGCGGCAGGGCATCTGGGTCAGCCTCGCCCTGCTGGCCATCCCCACGACCCTGCTCGCCTTCGCACCGGATCTGCAGACCTTCACCGCCCTGCGTATCGTCCAGGGCCTGTTCATGTCCGCGGCCTTCACCCTGACCATGGCCTGGCTGGCGGAACACTGCACGGCCGAGGAGGCCGCCGGCGCCCTGGCGGCTTATGTCACCGGCGGCGTGGCCAGCAATCTGGTCGGGCGGCTGATCGCCGGCGCCGTGGCGACGTCCTTCGGCCTGAGTATCAACTTCTATGTCTTCGCCGCCCTGAACCTCGCCGGCGCGGCGCTGGTTCTCGTCAGCCTTCCCCGCACAGCGCCGGTGGCGGCCAGCGCCATAACGGCGACGGCTTTCGCCCGCGTCGCGAACCACCTGCGCAACACCTGTCTGCTGGCCAGTTTCGGCATCGGCTTCTGTGTCCTGTTCGCCTTCATCGGCGCCTTCACCTACGTCAACTTCGTGTTGGCCGGCAGCCCGATCGCCCTGTCGCCCATGGCCCTGGGCCTGGTCTATTTCGTTTTCCTGCCCTCCATGGTGACCACGCCGCTGGCCGGCAGGGTCGCCAGCCGCTGGGGCGCGCGCCCGACCTTCTGGGCCTCGCTCGGTCTGGCCGCGGTCGGGCTGCCGCTGTTGCTGCTGCCCAGCATCCTGCCGGTCATTGTCGGCCTGATGCTGCTGGGCGTAGGGACCTTCTTCGCCCAGGCCACCGCCACCGGATTTGTCGGACGGGCGGCGAAGTCCGACCGCGCCGCCGCCAGCGGCATGTACCTGAGCTGCTATTATCTGGGCGGACTGGCCGGCGCGGCGGTGCTGGGCCAGGCTTTCGACCGACTGGGCTGGCCCGCAGCGGTGGTCGGCGTGGGCGTCGCCCTGGCGCTGGCGGCCGGCCTGGCGGCCCTGCTGCGGCCTGCCACCGCCGGCGTGGCCCCAAAGGCCGTCTAGATCGCGAGTCAGAGTTCGGTGTCGGCGGCCAGATCCCGCGGCGTGGGCCATTTGAACGCCCTCGCCTGGCGGACGAAGGCCCCAACCGCGGGCGAATGGGGCCGACCTCGCACGGTCACCAGCATGATCGTCCGCTCGAACCCCGGATCGATCAAACGGCGCACCACCAGATCGGGATCGCTGACACTGAACTCCGGGATGAACCCGAGACCCAGGCCGGCCTTGATCATGCCCTGCACCCAGTCGTCCCGTTCGCTCGAAAAGACTTGCCGCATGAACACCCCGCGTTCGTGGAACTGGTCGCGGGCGTGGTCGAAATACTCGCAGCTGGCGCGGTTGATATAGGCCTCGTCATGCAGTTCCTGCGCCTGCACCACGTTCTGGGTGGCGAACCGGTGGTCGCGCGATACAGCGACCACGAACCGCTCCTGAAACAGCGGCAGGGAATGGAAACGCATGTCGAGAGGATCGGGCAGGCCGACCAGGCCCAGATCCAGGTCGCCGCTGCCGAGCCGGTCCATCAGGGCGCCGGCGCTCATGTCGCTGACTCTCAGCTCGACGCTGGGGTTGGCGGCGCGGAAGGCGATGATCAGATCGGAGATAATCGCCGGCCCCACCGTGCACATGGCGCCGATATGCAGCGTCGCCTTCTCGAGGGTTTTCAGCGACCTGGCCTGGGACCGGGCGGCATCGCTCTGGGCCTGGATCCCTTCCAGGTAGGGCAGCATCATCCGTCCCAGCTCGGAGAGATGGGTATTCTGCCGTTCGCGATGGAACAGGGGGCCGCCGAGCTCTGCCTCGAGTTGCTGGATGGCCCTGGTCAGGGCCGGCTGGGTGACGTTGGATTGCTCCGCCGCGCGGGTGAAGTTCAGCGTTCTGGACAGCGCCAGAAAGTAACGGACCTGCTGCATTTCCATGGCGGCCACCCCCTGACCGAACTGATGAAGCCTAGCTTTTGGATACTGACTGAATCGCCGACCTCAGCGGGAGGCCGAGCACCGCCGCCGGCGGCAGGATGGCGGGCGAAGGCCTTGCCTCCGGACCACCGGTGATCAGGCGGGCCCCGCGCTCAAAAGTGACGTACGCCCACATCCAGTCCATCACCACGGCGATGCGGTTGCGGAAACCGATCAGAAACCAGACGTGCGCCAAACACCAGACCAGCCAGGCCAAGGCGCCCTTCAGTTCGACCGGACCCAGAGCAGCCACGGCGGCCTTGCGGCCAATCGTGGCCATGGATCCGGAATCCCGATAGCGGAATCCGGCGCGACGGACAGGCCGGCCGCGAACGTGAGCGGCGATCAGCCTGGCGACATGTTCGCCCTGCTGTTTCGCCACCGGGGCCACGCCGGGCAACGGCCGGCCGTCCGGACCCGCGGCGCTGGACGCGTCACCGACCACGAACACATTGGGGTGGTTCGGGATGGACTGGTCGCCGTTGACGATCGCCCGGCCAGCGCGGTCTCCGGTGGCGGCGACCCAGCGGGCGGCCGGTGACGACTGCACCCCCGCGGCCCAGATCACCGTCCGGGACTCGATCCGCTGCGCGCCGATCAGAACGCCACGGTCATCGCACTCCGTGACCGAGGCGCCGAGACGGACGTCCACCCCCAGGCCGAGAAGCGCTCGGCGGGCGTAGGTCGACAGGCGCGGCGAGAACTGCGGCAGGACGCGCTGCCCGCCTTCCACCAGAACAACCTGGGCCATGGCGCCGCGGATGGCGCGGAAGTCGCATGTCAGGGCCCGGCGAGCCAGTTCAGCGATAGCGCCGGCCAGCTCCACGCCGGTCGGGCCCGCACCGATGATGACGAACGTCAACAGCCTCGCCCGTTCGTCGGGGTCGGCCTCGAGCTCGGCCTTCTCGAAGGCCAGCAGGACCCTGCGACGCAGGTCCGTGGCGTCCTCGAGCGACTTGAGCCCCGGGGCCACCACGCGCCAGTCGTCACGGCCGAAATACGCGTGCGTCGCGCCGGTCGCCAGGACCAGAAAATCGAACGGGAGGCGACGGTCGTCGAGCTGCACGGCCTGATCCTCCAGACTGACCCCGGTGACCTCGGCGAGAAGCACCCGGGTGTTGGACTGTCGGCGCAGGATGGTGCGGATCGGGCTGGCGATCTGGGTCGGCGACAGACCGGCCGTCGCCACCTGATAGAGCAGAGGCTGGAACAGATGATGGTTGCGCCGATCGATCAAGGTCACCTCGGCCGGTGTGTCGGCCAGACCCATGGCCGCCGACAGTCCGCCAAATCCGGCGCCTACGATGACCACGCGGGGTGCGCGGCGGGGGATCGCCGGCATCGTGATGCTGGAGGGGGATGACATCGACGATCTCCCGCGTGGTCCGGCTACTGGGCTGTCCAGCCGCCGTCGACGGCCAGGGCGGCGCCGGTCATGGACGCGCCCAGTTCGCTGCAGAGGAAGGCGGTCAGGCCGCCGATTTCCTCAACCGAGGCGAATTGCTTGTTCGGCTGCGACTTGAGGAGGATGTCGGAAACCACCTTGCCCGGGGGGATGCCGTGGGCGCGGGCCTGCTCGGCGATCTGCTTCTCGACCAGTGGAGTCCAGACGTAGCCCGGGCAGATGGCGTTGCAGGTGACTCCCGCCTGGGCGGTTTCCAGCGCAACCGTCCTGGTCAGGCCGATCACCCCATGCTTGGCGGCCACGTAGGCGGACTTGAAAGGCGAGGCGACCAGGCCGTGGGCCGAGGCGATATTGACGATCCTGCCCCAGCCGCGCTCGACCATCTCGGGAAGGACCGCGCGGATGGTGTGAAAAGCCGACGACAGATTGATCGCGAGGATGGCGTCCCACTTGGAGACCGGGAACTGCTCAATCGGCGCGACGTGCTGGATTCCGGCGTTGTTGACCAGGATGTCGACCGGCCCCAGGACGTCCCAGGTGAACTCCAGCATCTCGGTGATCGCCGCGGGATCGGAGAGGTCCGCCGGTGAATAGGTGACCTGGACCCGATGCTCCGTCGCCATGCCCTGGCGGGTCATTTCCACCGAGGTCGGATCGCCGAAACCGTTGAGCACGATGTTAGCCCCGCGCGCCGCCAGAGCGTTCGCCACGCCCAGGCCGATGCCGCTGGTCGAGCCGGTGATGAGAGCTGTCTTGCCGTCTAGCGGCCGGGCGGGGGCGGTGGACATGCCGGTGGTGTCGGCGGCGAGCAATTGCATTGGCGGAACTCCATGTCGTGTGCGGTCATCACCGGATCCATCGTCGGCGAACTGTTGCGAACCAGAATGGCCGCCCGAAGACCCGGCGTTAAATGCTCAAAGCGCATGGTCTGCATGCCCGACGCGGCTTGTCCGGCGGCGGCGACAACCTATCGACCTCCTCACGGGTACCTGCTGGCGGACGGCGCCAGGCCTGGAGACAAGCTGGTTCTGAACTGCCCTCACCGCCATTCCGTCTTCGCCCTGCGGGCTTCGACGTGACAAGCCTGCTCCATCATTCGAAACGGAATGCCACGCCGTAGCCTTGGCGAAGGCGGGCCAGACAGCCGCAGCTGACCTCAACCCAGCGTCCGCAGATGCCCCAGGCTGGCTTCCACGCTCGGCCAGTACGGGGCTGGCGGGAAGTCGTGTTCGACGAAATAGTGTTCCGCGCCGGCGGCGTCCGCGGCCTGGATCAGGGCCGCGAAATCGAAGGTCCCCGCGCCGACATCGGCCATCCCGCCGTCGGGCGCCATGTCCTTGAGGTGGACCAGCTTCACCCGTCCGGCCATCCGCTCGATGACCGCTTTGGGGTCTTCGCCGCCCTTCTTCAGCCAATAGACGTCGAGCTCGAAATCGACGAACGCCGGATCGGTCTCGCCGACCAGCCGGTCGAACGGGCGGACGCCATCGACCCGCTCGAACTCGAAGTCGTGGTGGTGGTAGGCGACCCGCAGCCCCTCCTCCCGGGCCCGCCGGGCGAAAGCGCCGAGCGTCGAGATGACCGTCGGCCAGTCGCGCTGGTCCGGCATCACATAGGGCATCACCAGATAGCGGCAGCCGAGCGCCCCGGCCATCGCCAGCACCTCGTCCGGCCGCTGCGCCATATCGGCCAGGCCCGCATGGGCCGAGGGGCAGTCGAGCCCGATGTCCCGCATGCGCGCCGCGAAGCCGGCGAAATCAGAGCCGAGCGGGGCTGCGAACTCCACCGCGTCGTAACCGATCTCGGCAATGCGCGAGAGCGTGCCCAGCGGGTCGGCCGCGAACGGCTTGCGCAGGGTGTAGAGCTGAAGGCCGATCGGTCGCATGGGTTCACAAGCCTCCCTGTTCAAGCAGATCCGCCGCGTGGTTGGCCGCCCGCGCGGTCAGCGCCATATAGGTCAGCGACGGGTTCATCGAGGCGCTGGAGGCCATCACCGCCCCGTCGGAGCAGAACAGGTTCGGCGCCTCATGCGCCTGGCCCCAGCCATTGAACACCGAGGTCGCCGGATCGCGGCCCATGCGCGCCGTGCCCATCTCATGGATGCGGTCGCCCGGCGGCGTCAGCTGTTCGCCGGCCTCCTGCCAGTCGGTGATGTCCTCGCAGCCGACGGCCCGCAGCATCTCCGCCGCGTCGCGCGCCGCCGCCAGCATCATGGCGTACTCGTTGGGTCCGTTGACGGCCTCGATGATCGGCACGGGGACGCCCCAGCTGTCCGTGCGAACAGTCGACAGTGTGACCCGGTTGTCGGGATTGGGGAGCACCTCGCCGAAGGGCAGCAGCGAGAAGCGCCAGCCCCTGTGCCCGACCTCCTCGTCGCCGACGCCGACGCCCTGGACCGCCCCTTCGGTATTCCGCGCGCGGACCGCACCGCCCTGCATGCCGAAGCCCCGCAGGTAAGGTTTGTCCGTCTCGGTGATGTTGCCGTAGCGCGGAATGTAGATGCCTGTGGGCCGGTCGTTCTGGAAGGGCACGTCGCCAAACCCCGGCATCTTGCCGACAATCGGCCTGGTGCTGACGTGGTCCATCAGGTTGCGGCCGACCTGGTCGCTGCCGTTGGCCAGGCCGCGCGGAAACGCTTCGGACTTCGAGTTCAGCAGAAGGGCGGCGGTGTTGATCGCCGAGGCGTTGAGGAAGACCATCCGCGCCTCGAAGGTCTCGCCCCCCTTGTCCAGCCGGCCCACCGTACGCACACCGGTCACGCGGCCGGTCGCCGGGTCATGGATCACGCTGTCGACGACGCGGTCGGTCAGCACCGTCAGGTTGCCGGTGTTAAGCGCCGCCGGCAGCGTGGCCGCCTGGGTCGAGAAATAGCTGCCCAGCGGGCAACCGTGGTGGCACTTCACATGCTGTTCGCAGCGCTTGCGTCCCAGATCCATCTGGGGCTTGGCGACGCGGCTGAGGTTGGCCGTCCGCCCCATGATCATCCGGCGGGTGGGCCAGTCCGCCTCGATCCTGGCCTTGGCGGCCAGCTCGACGTCGTTGAACGGAAACGGCGGCAGGAAATCGCCGTCCGGCAGCTGTTCCAGGCCGTCGTAGTCGCCGCTTATCCCGGCGAAGGCCTCGACGTGGTCGTACCAGGGCTCCAGGTCCTCATAGCGGATCGGCCAGTCGACGCCGTGGCCGTCCTGGAGGTTGGACAGGAAATCCTGCGGCGACCAGCGGTATGACTGCCGCCCCCAGGTCAGCGACCGTCCGCCCAGCTGGTACCCCCGAATCCAGCGATAGGGTTTGCCGGGGACGGTCTCATACGGATGGTCGTGATCGCTGGCCCAGAAGGCTTTATTGGAGTTGAACAGGGCGTAGGAGACCCCGACGTGATAAGGGTAGTGCAGGTCCCGCTCGTCCTGCGGAACCTGGTCGTCCCGGCGGCGGAGTTTGAGGGCCTCATCGTAGCTGTAGCCAGTCCCATGCGGGACGTCGGGGCCGCGCTCGAGCATCAGGACCTTCAGGCCCCGCTCGCACAGCTCCTTGGCCGCCCAGCCGCCGGTGATCCCGGAGCCGACAACGATGGCGTCGAACATCACGCCGCTCCCTTCAACTCAAACTGCGCGAGCGCCGCCCGCAGCGCCGGGACGGGCTCGCCGCGGGGGACGAACTCATGCCCGACCCACTGCTTGTACCCCAGATGCCGCAGCAGCCCGGCGATGGCCGGCCAGTTGATTTCCTGCCGGTCGTCCAGGTCGCGCCGGCCGGGCGCGCCGCCGGTGTGGATGTGGCCGATAAGGTCGATGTTGGCGCGGATCGTCCGCATCAGATCGCCCTCCATCAGCTGCATGTGATAGCCGTCGTAAAGCAGGCGGAGCGCCGGTGAATTGACGCCCCGGACCACTTCCGCCCCGAAGACCGTGCGGTCGCACTGGTGGCCCGGATGATCGACCTTGCTGTTGAGCAGCTCCAGGAGCAGCCGCACCCCCGCCGCCTCTGCATGGGCCACGACGGGGGCCAGACCTTCGATGCAGGCCTGTATCGCCAGCCCGTCGGCGCCGTCGCCGATGCGGTTGCCCGAGAAGACGATCACCGCCTCGCAGCCGCCTGCGGCGGCCGTGTCGATGTTGCGGCGGACCTCGTCGGCCAGCGCCGCGTGCCGGCCGGGATCATTGAACCCGCGTTCCAGCGTGTGGCCGGTCAGGGTGACCAGCGACAGCCCCGCGTCCCGGGCGACGGGCCAGAGCGGCTCGGGCAGCATCTCTACCCCCTGCGCGCCGGCCGCCGCCGCCTCGCGCAGCAGGGTGGCGGGGTCGACCTCCCGGCCGGCGGTGAAAGACCACCAGGCAAAGCTCTGCCGGATCACGCGACCTCCTCGCACAGAGCTGTCCAGCGGCCGTCCGCCGCGGCGCTGCGGACCGCCGCCTCGATGAACCGCACCCCCTCGACCCCGGCGCTGACGCCGGGCAGGTCCAGCGTCGTGTCGGGCGGCGCCCGCCCGGCCTTGTGGGCCGAAATCAGGTCCGCCGCGTCGGCGTAGATCTGGGCGAACCCTTCCAGATAGCCCTCGGGATGTCCCGCCGGGATGCGCGTCGCCGCCCGGGCCGCCGCCGACAGGCCGGGCCCGCCGCGCCGCAGGAGCCGCGGGGGCTCGCCGAGCGGCGTGAACCGCAGGATATCGGGATCCTCCTGCGACCATTCCAGCCCGCCGGTCTCGCCATAGAGCCGAAGCCGCAGGCCGTTGGCCGCCCCAACCGCCACCTGGCTGGCCCAGAGCTGCCCACGCGCCCCGCCGGTCCAGCGCAGGCGAAGCTGTACGTCGTCGTCGAGCCGGCGCCCCGCCACGAACCGCGAGGTCTCGGCGCTGACCTGGTCCGCCGCCGCCCCGAGGACGAAGGTCGCCAGGTGATAGGCGTGGGTGGCGATGTCGCCCAGCGCTCCGCCGGGTCCCGCCTGTTCCGGATTGCCCCGCCAGTCCGCCTGTTTGTTGCCGGGCAGCGCGGTGGCCAGCCAGTCCTGGGCATACTCGGCCTGGACCACCCGGATCGCGCCGAGCACGCCCGCCGCCACCATGGCCCGCATCTGCCGGACCATCGCATAGCCGCTGTAGTTGTGGGTCAGCACGAACGGCGCCCCGGTCCGCGCCACCGCCTCCGCCAGATCGAGCGCGTCGGCCAGACCGGTGGTCAACGGCTTGTCGCAGATCACCGCGATCCCGGCGTCCAGGAAGGCCCGCGCCGGCCCATGGTGCAGGTGGTTGGGCGTGACGATGGCCACCGCGTCGATCCGGTCGGGCCGCGCCGCTTCGGCCTGCGCCATCGCCCGCCAGTCGCCGTAGCAGCGATCCTCGTCAAGGCCGAGCGTCCGCCCGAACGCCCGCGAGCGTCCCGCGTCGGCGCTGAACGCCCCGGCGACCAGCGTCCAGCGGTCGTCCAGCCGCGCGGCCATGCGATGCACGCCGCCGATGAAGGCGCCCTCACCGCCTCCGATCATGCCCAGCGACAGGCGCATCAGCGATCCAGACCGAGCAGCCGCCGATTGGCCGGCGCATCCACATCGGTGGCCAGGAAGTCGTCGAAGCTCTTGCCCGTCACGTTGATGATGTGGTCGCGGATGAACGGCGCGCCTTCGCGGGCGCCCTGAACGGGGTCCTTCAGCGCGCACTCCCATTCCAGCACCGCCCAGCCGCGATAGCCGTACTGGGCGAACTTGGAGAAGATGGCCTTGAAGTCGATCTGCCCGTCGCCCAGCGAGCGGAACCGCCCGGCCCGCTCCTTCCAGGGCGCGTAGCCGCTGTAGACCCCCTGCCGCCCGGTAGGCCGGAACTCCGCGTCCTTGACGTGAAACATCCGGATGCGTTCGTGGTAGAGGTCGATGTACTCGAGATAGTCGAGCTGCTGCAGCAGGAAGTGGCTCGGATCGTAGAGCAGGCAGGCGCGGGGATGGTGATCCACGCGGTCCCAGAACATCTCCACGGTGGTCCCGTCGAACAGATCCTCGCTCGGATGGATCTCGTAGCAGAGATCGACGCCGGCCTCGTCGAAGGCGTCGAGGATCGGCCGCCAGCGCCGGGCCAGCTCGTCGAACGCCTCCTCGATCAGCCCGGCCGGCCGCTGCGGATAGGGATAGAGATAGGGCCAGGCCAGAGAGCCCGAGAAGGTGGCATGGGCGTCCAGTCCCAGCCGCCGCGAGGCCTTGGCCCCCAGCAGGACCTGCTCCACGGCCCAGGCCTGCCGCGCCGCCGGATTGCCGCGCACCCTGGCCGGCGCCGCGCCGTCGAACATCTCGTCATAGGCCGGATGCACCGCCACCATCTGGCCCTGGGTGTGGGTCGACAGCTCGGAGACCTCCAGCCCGGCCGCCGCCAGGACGCCCTTCACCTCGTCGCAATAGACGTCGCTTTCCGCGGCCAGTTTCAGGTCGAACAGCCGCCGGTCCCAGGTCGGGATCTGCACGCCCTTGAAGCCGAGATCGCCGGCCCAGCGCGCGATGGCCGCCAGGCTGTTGAACGGCGGCTCGTCCCCCGCGAACTGCGCCAGGAAAATGGCCGGTCCCTTCATGCGTCCTCCCTCGAGGGGCCGCCTGCATCGGGGCGCCCATCTGCTGTTCGTCAGAAGCTAGCATGCGCGGGGTCTTTGGCGAGCGGCGCCGTAGCGGCAGCGAAGGCGGGCCGCTATAGCCTCGCAGCCATCGCCGCCACCGTGAGTTCGCCTTCATGCCGCCCACTCGGCCGCGCCTCGCCCTCTTCCAGCCGGTCATTCCGCAGAATGTCGGGGCCTGTATCCGCCTTTCGGCCTGTTTCGGGGTCGAGCTGCATGTGATCGAGCCGGTCGGGTTCAGGTTCGACGACAGCGCCATGAAGCGAGCGGCGCTGGACTACGGGCCTTTGGGCCACATGATCCGGCATGCCGACTGGGACGCCTTCCAGCGCGACCGCGAACCGGGCCGGCTGGTGCTCTTCACGACCAGGGGGGCGACGCCGCTCGATGCCTTCGCCTTTCAGCCCGACGACGTCCTGCTGTTCGGCAGCGAGACGGCCGGGGCGCCGGAGGCGGTGCATGCCGCGGCGGTGGCGCGGGTGGTCATTCCGCTGATGCCGGACGCCCGTTCGTTGAACCTCTCGGTCAGCGCCGGCATTGGTCTGTTCGAGGCGCTTCGGCAGACCGGCGGGCTGGCGTCAGCGTCCTGAGCGGGCGGCCAGTTTCAGCTACCCCTTCCAGGTCGGCTGACGCGGGTGGACGTCGTCCTTGAAGACGTCGAAGCCCTTCCAGGCTGGCTCGACCGGATCGCTGCCCGGCCGGGGCGTGTAGGGCGAGGCCTCGGCGAGTTCCATCGTGGGGATGTAGCGGGGGCAGTTGGGAAAGATCGCCCGCGCCTCGACGCGGACCATCATCTGGGCGCCGACGGTACTGCCCATCAACGGGTCGTCGCGGTCGATGCTGGCAACGCCGTTCACCCGCAACCGCCGCGGGGCGCCGTGCAGGGCGATGAACAGTAACCCCACGCTCGGATTGACGCCGAGGTTGCCCAGGCTTCGGAACATGCCGTTGCCGTCATAGTCCGGAAAGGCCAGTTCCGCCGGGCCGGTGACGCGCACGAAGCCGGTCGGGCCGCCCTTGAACGAGCAGTCCGGGCGCCCGTCGCCGTCGGCGGTAGCCAGGAAGAAGTAGATCGCGCTCTCGATGAAGGCCTTGTCGTCCTCGGTGAAAACAGTGCGCTTCAGATCCTCGAGCTTGTCGGCGATGCGCCGGCTCTCGAACTGGTCCTGCAGAGCGCGGGCGCCCTCGTGATAGAAGCTGTCGCCGGGCATCGGGGTGGCTCCCTTCAGGGCCGGGCGGCCAAAGCCGCCCCCAGGCCATGACCCTCAGCGTGCGGCCCGGTAGTCTGGCAGGATAGAACAGCGCTTTGCCAATGCGAAGATCGTCCGCCTGAAGCCGCGCCCACCCCACGATCTCGGGCTGGGCGCGCGCGAGCGCTTCGGGTAGGGTTCAGGATCTTGGGCCGGACCCACTGGAGAAAAACCAGCAAATCTTCTTCGCAGCGGCGTCGGCCCGGACCACGCCGCAGTCTCGGATCGGACAAACGATGAAAATCAGAAGTTATGCGGTGGCGGCTTTCCTGGCCACGGTGTTCTTCCCCCTATCCGCGTCGGCAGCCTGTACATGGTGTTGGGGCGGGCAATGCTGGTTCATATGGGACGCCTCCTGTAATCAGGTCGCCAATACGCTGGAGGGCGGCATTTGCTTCACCGCCGGGTCGCTCATGGTGAACCCGAGCACCGACTACATCGAGCGCGTCGGCGGATCGGCGTTCCTGGTGCAGCGCGCCAAACGTACGCCGTTCGCGTCCGACGGGATGGGCGCATCGTTGAACGCGCTAAACGCCAAGTTCCCGCTCGCGCGGCGACGCGATCCCATGATCCGGGAGGAAGTCCGACGGGCTCAGGAGCTGCTCTTCCGGGAGACGGCGAGCGGCGCGGTGTCACCCACCGCGGTGAACGGCGGAGCGCGCGCCCTGGGCTTGGCCGTTCGCGGGAAATAGTCCCGGGCTATCGCCCCTGGCGGTCAGGCCGGCCGGCGCGACGTCGCCGAGGCCGTCAGGGGGTGGCCGCGACCCATCCGTCCACCCTCCCCTGCAGCAGGTCCATCGGCAGGGCGCCGGCGCCCAGGACCAGGTCGTGGAAGGCGCGGAGGTCGAACTTCGGGCCCAGCGCCGTCTCCGCCTGCCGGCGCATGGTGGTGATGCGAAGTTCGCCGATCTTGTAGCCCAGCGCCTGGGCGGGCCAGCCGATGTAGCGGTCAACCTCGCCATAGATCGCCGCCTGCGTCATGGCGGTGTTGTCCTTCAGGCAGGCGGCGGCCTGGTCGCGGCTCCAGCCCATGGCGTGCAGGCCGGTGTCCATCACCAGCCGGCAGGCGCGCCACATCTCCATGGAGAGGCGCCCGAACTGCTCCTGCGGCGTGCGGTAGACGCCCATTTCCTCGCCCAGGCGCTCGGCATAGAGCGCCCAGCCCTCGACATAGGCGGTGATGTTGTCGTCGCGGCGATACTCCGGCAGGCCGGTGTTCTCCTGGGCCAGGGCGATCTGCAGATGGTGGCCGGGGACGCCCTCGTGCAGCAGCCAGGCGGGCAGGTTGTAGAGCGGCTCGTGCGGCGCGGCCGTGGCGCTGTAGACGACGATCCCGGCCTGACCGCTCTCCGGACTGCCCGCGAGATAGCCGTCCGAGGTGCTTTCCAGCGCCGCCGGCTTGGCCCGCACGCCATAGGTCAGGCGCGGCAGCAGGCCGAAATAGCGCGGCAGCAGGTAGTCGATGCGCTTGGCGATCTCGCCGGCCTTCTCGGCATAGACCTGGGCTGTCGGCGCATAGGAGGCGGGGTCGGCCCGCAGATGGTCGGAATAAGCCCGCGGATCACCGGTGAAGCCGGCCTCGTCCATCACCACCTGCATGGCCTTGCGGATGCGGGCCACCTCGGTCAGGCCCAGCTGGTGGATGGCGGCCGGGGTCATGTCCGTCGTGGTCTGCTGGCGCACGACGTAGGCATAGTAGGCCGCCCCGCCGGGCAAGGTTGAAACCCCCAGCGCCGGCCGGGACGCGGGCAGGTAGCGGTCGCGCAGGAAGCCGGCCAGGCGGCGCTGCGCCGGTTTCACCTGGCCCTCGATGATCCGCAGGCCCTCGGCTCCCAGTCCGGCCCGCGTCGCCTCGTCCAGCGTTGCCGGCAGGGTGTCGAAGGGCAGCATCAGCGGGCTCTGGTCCGCCGGCAGGGCGGCGGCCGTCTCGACCACCTCGATGGCTCGTCGGGTGACCAGCTCCGGCTGGGTGAACCCGGTGTCGATCCCGCGCTGCAGGTTGACCGTCTCGCGCTCGAAAAAGGCGGGGATCGCCGCCATGCGGGCGAGCCAGGCGCGGGCGTCGGCGTCGCTGGCCAGCCGGGTCACCTGGGCCGTGCCGTCGGGGGTGGTGTAGAAGCCCTCCCCGTTGCGGAAGGCCAGACGCTGCTCGTCCAGCGCCATGCCCTCGAGGGCCACGTCGATCTGCCGCGCCATGATAGCCCGGCTGAGCCTGTCATCCTCGCCCAGATCGCTGTCGGGAATCGCCGCCAGCCGCGCCCGGAACCCCTTCAGGGCGACGGCCTGGGCCGCCAGGGCCGCGGGCGAGTTGTCCGGCCAGCGGGTCAGGGCCTCCCGGTCGCCCCGCGCGCCGGCCCGGATCGGGTCCTGCAGGTGGATGAAGGCGACATAGTCCCGGTCGAGGTCACGCCACATCGCCGGTTTCGCTCCTGTGAGACCCACGGTCAGGACGAGGGCGAGGCCCAGGGACAGCCAGGGGCCGAGACGGATCATCCCTCGAAGCGCCGGTTCAGCTTGCGCATGCCGCCGATCCAGCGGCCGTAGTCGGCGGTCTTGTGGCGCATGTAGTCCAGCACCTGGGGGTGGGGCAGGATGAGGAACTCCTCCGCCTCGATCGACCGCACGACCATCCCGGCCAGCTCGTCAGGCTCCATCATGCCATCGATGCTGGCCACGCCGTCGGGGTTGCCGGCCGTCATGGCGGTGCGCACGGCCTGGGGACAGAGGACCGAGACCTTGATTCCCTGGTCGCCATGGGTGATCGCCAGCCATTCGGCGAGCCCCACCGCGGCGTGCTTGGTCACCGCGTAGGGCGCCGAGCCAATCTGGGTCAGCAGGCCCGCCGCCGAGGCGGTGTTCAGCAGATAGCCGCCGCCGCGCGCAGCCATCAGCGGGACCAGATGCCGCGCGGCCCAGACATGGGCCATGACATTGATGTCCCAGATCCGCTGCCAGTCGTCGTTGGACGCTTCCGCCCCCCCCGCGACGCCGATGCCGGCGTTGGAGCAGAACAGGTCGATCGGACCGTGGTCGGCTTCCACCGTCTCGATCAGGGCCTTGATGTCGTCTTCCCGGGCCACATCGACCCTGATGGCGACCGCGGCGATCCCGGCCGCCGTCGCGGCGGCGCCCTCCAGGTCGCGGTCGGCGCAGACCACCAGCCTCGCGCCCTCGGCGGCGAAGCGCCGGGCCATGGCGCGGCCGATGCCGCTGGCGGCGCCGGTCACGACGACGATTCGATCCTTCAGGTTCATGGCGCTTTCTCCTCAGAGGCCGCGGAAGACCGGGGCGCGTTTCTCGACGAAGGCCAGCGATGCGGCCTTGTGGTCTTCGGTCATCATCGTGCGCACCATGTGGATCGCCTCGGCGTCCATGACCTGCGACAGCGAGCCGTGCTCGGCGATGGCGAGGTTCTTCTTCATGTAGCCGATCGCGACCGTGGGCAGGTCGGCGAGACGGCGGGCCAGGGCAGCGGCTTCCCCGGCAAGGTCGGCGGCGGGGACCGCGCGATTGACCACACCCAGCCGCGCCGCCTCGGCGCCGGTGATGACGTCGGCGGTGAAGTAGAGCTCCCGCGCCTTCGCCGACCCCACCAGTTTGGAGAGGAAGTAGCTGCCGCCGTAGTCGCCCGAGGCGCCAATCTTCGAGAAGGCCGTGGTCATCTTGGCGTCCTCGGACGCGATCCTGAAGTCGCAGGCCAGGGCTATCGACAGGCCCGCGCCGGCCGCCGCGCCGGGAATGACCGCCAGAGTCGGCTTGGGCATCTCGTGCAGCCAGCGGCTGAAGTCCATGCCGTTGCGCAGGCCATTGACCCGCTGATCAAACGTCGGCCCCTCGTCCGCCGAGCCCTTGTCGGCCACGAAGCCCTTTACGTCGCCGCCCGCGCAGAAGGCCCCGCCCGCGCCGGTCACCACCACAAGCCGGACATTGGGGTCCATCGCCAGCCTCGGCGCGGCGGCCGACAGCGCGGCCAGCATTTCGCCAGACAGGGCGTTGCGGGCCTGCGGGCGGTTCATTGTGAGGGTGGCGATCCCGTCCTCGAAGGTCTCGATCAGGTGGTCGGTCATGGGTAGTCATCCTTGTTCGGAGGCGCGGGCGTCTGGAGTTCGGCCGTCAGCCTAGATCGGCCTCCGGGTGACGACCAGAGCGGCGGCAACGCGAGAATTGCGTTGACCCGACGGCGCCCGATTGGCCGAGAGTGTCAGTCAAACAGTTGTTTGACGCAAGTTCGGCCACGACGCCATCCGGTGTTTCGCCGACCGATCCCTGGAGCCCCGCCATGAGCAACATCGTCGATATCCGCCCCGACGCCGCGGACGAGCTGAACAACCTGGCTATGTCGAAGTCCGCCCAGCCGCTGATGGAGGCGGTCAAGCGCCACATCGCCGAGAATGTCGAGCCGATCACCGAGGAGTTCTACCGGCTCGGCGAGGGGCGCGCCGACCGCTGGAGCTGGGCGCCCGGCCAGTTGGAACTGCTGCAGACCGCCAAGGACAAGGCCAAGGCCTCGGGCCTTTGGAACTTCTTCCTGCCCGAGAGCGAGATCGGCCGGGGGCTGACCAACCTCGACTACGCCTATATCGCCGTGGAGCTGGGCAAGAGCCCGCTGGCGTCGGAAAGCCTCAACTGCTCGGCCCCCGACACCGGCAACATGGAGGTGCTGGAGCGGGTCGGCACGCCCGAGCAGAAGGAGCGTTGGCTCAAGCCGCTGCTCAACGGCGAGATCCGCTCCTGCTACGCCATGACCGAGCCGGGCGTCGCCTCGTCGGACGCCAAGAACATCGCCACCCGCGCCGAACTGATCGGCGACGAATGGGTGATCAACGGCGAGAAATACTACATCTCCGGGGCCGGCGATCCGCGCTGCAAGATCATGATCTGCATGGTCAAGACCAGCCCGGACGCCGCGTCCCAGTTCCAGCAGTCACAGATCCTGGTGCCGATGGACACGCCGGGGGTGCAGATCCTGGGCCCGATGCACGTGTTCGGCCACGACCACGCGCCGCGCGGCCACATGCACTTGCGGCTCGACAACGTGCGGGTGCCCAAGGAGAACATCCTGCTGGGCGAAGGCCGCGGCTTCGAGATCAGCCAGGTCCGCCTCGGCCCGGGCCGCATCCACCACTGCATGCGCTCGATCGGCAAGGCGGAGCGGGCGCTCGACCTGATGGTCAAGCGGGCGAGCACCCGCGTCGCCTTCGGCAAGCCACTGATCCAGCTGGGCAAGAACCTGGAACTGGTCTCCCGCGCCCGCATCGAGATCGAGGCCATGCGGCTGATGGTGCTCAAGGCGGCCAAGGCCATGGACGTGCTCGGCAACCGCGAGGCCCGGGTCTGGGTCAGCATGGTCAAGGCCATGGTGCCGGAGAAGGTCTGCGAGATCATCGACCAGGCGATCCAGATCCACGGCGCCACCGGGCTGTCGGAATGGACCCCGCTGGCCGAGCTCTACACCGACGTGCGCCATCTGCGCTTCGCCGACGGCCCCGACGAGGTGCACCACATGGTCGTCGGTCGGGCCGAGCTCAGCCGGCACTGATCAGCCTGGGGACATGCCTCCGACCGGGAATGCCGGTTCGTCGAGGCCCTGCAGCGCCGGGCTGGCGTCGGCCTGGTCGAAGCCGGTCATGATGCGGGAAAAGCGGTCCTGGACGGCGACGCGCATGCCCGGATGGGTGAAGATGTAGCGCTCGTCATTCTGGATGGCCTCCAGCACCCGGCGCCCGACCCGCGTCGGGTCGATGCCGCCCTGGACGAACTCGGACGCCACCAGGTTTTCCGGCGAATCGGGGCCGCCGAAACGGTCCGGCCGGTTGCGGCGCGAGCGGTCGATGTTGGTTTTGACGAAGCCGGGACAGAGGACGCCCACGCCGATGTTCTCCGGCGCCAACTGGGCCGCCCAGCCTTCGGACAGGGCGACCACGGCGTATTTGCTGGCGCAGTAGGGCTCCATGCCCGGCGGCGAGATCAGGCCGGCCATCGAGGCGGTGTTGACCACATAGCCGCCTTCGCCATGAGCGCGCAGGTGCGGCAGGAAGGTCTCCATGCCGTAGACCACACCCATCAGATTGACCTCCATCACCCAGTCCCAGTCGGCGGCCGCAACCTCGCCGATCGGACCGCCGGCCCCGACGCCGGCGTTGTTGCAGACCACATGGACCTTGCCGAAGGTCTCGAGGGTCTTCTCGGCGGCGGCCTGCAGGGCGGCGCGGTGGGCGACATCGCACAGCACGCCGGCGGCGCGGATCTGTCGCTGCTCGAGCCCCGCCACCGCCGCCGCGAGGGCCGTTTCCTCGATATCGGCCAGCATCACCGACATGCCGGCCGCGCCGAAGGCCTCGGCCATGGCCAGGCCGATGCCGCTGGCGCCGCCGGTGATGAAGGCGGTCTTGCCGCTGACGTCCCGCATATGTGTTCCTTTCAAAGTGCCGCCGATCGTCGCGTTAGCGCGGCGGCATGCGGATGGCGCCGTCGAGGCGGACGGTCTCGCCGTTGAAGTAGCCGTTGCGCAGCATGGTCACCGCCAGGTCGGCATACTCATGCGGGTGACCCAGCCGGCGCGGGAACGGCACCGAGGCCGACAGGCTGTCGAAGATCGCCGGCGCGCGGGTCTTGACCCCCAGCATCGGCGGCGTGGCCATGATGCCCGGCAGGATGGTGTTGATGCGGATGCCTTCGTTGGCGAGGTCGCGGGCGATCACCAGGGTCATGCCCTTGATCGCCGCTTTGGACGCCGCATAGGCCACCTGGCCGACCTGGCCGTCCTCGGCCGCCACCGAACCGGTGTTGACGATGGCGCCGCGCCCGCCGTCCTCGTCGGGCTCCAGGGTGGCCATGCCGGCGGCGCTTTTGACGATGCAGCGGAAGGTGCCGACGGTGTTGAGGCCCAGCACCCATTCGAAGTCGGCGGCGTTGAACTGCTTGATCTCGCCGGTCTGCCTGTCGCGGGCGATGGTCTTGCCGCCGCGGCCGCCGCCGGCGCAGTTGACCAGCACGCGCTCCTGGCCATGCGCCGCGCGAGCCTTGGCGAACCCGGCGTCGACCGACGCCTCGTCCATCACATTGACCTCGCAGTAGAGGGCGCCGAGCTCCAGCGCCTTTTTCACGCCGGTCTCGGGATTGAGGTCAAAGATGGCGACCTTCACGCCCAGGTCGCGCAGCGCCTTGACGGTGGCAGCGCCGAGGCCGGACGCGCCGCCGGTGACCACCGCGGAGACTGAACTGTCGAGCTTCATGGCGTTACTCCCTGCTGTCCTGTTTCAGGCCGCCGCCGTTGCGCGGCGACCCGACAGACTTTCCGGCACTTGAGCGCCGGCGCCGCAGGGTCACGCAAGCGGGTGATGGCGCCGGCCAGCATTCTGTCTCATATCATTGGGCGACCTTTCTCACAGCGGACCAGCCCATGACCTTCAAGGCGCTCCTCGCGACCCGGATCGACCGCACCGTTTCCGTCGATCTGATCGACATGACCGACGACCAGCTGATGGCCGGCGACGTCAGCATCGACGTCGACTACTCGACGGTGAACTACAAGGACGGGCTGGCGCTGGCCGGGCGGCCGGGGGTGATCCAGACCTGGCCGCTGGTGCCGGGGATCGACCTGGCCGGGACGGTGACCCAGTCGTCGCACGCGGGCTATGCCGCCGGCGACAGGGTGGTGCTGAACGGCTGGGGCCTGAGCCAGACCCATCACGGCGGTTACGCGCAAAAGGCGCGGGTCAACGGCGACTGGCTGGTCAAGCTGCCAGGCAGCATCAGCACCCGCGACGCCATGGCCATCGGCACCGCCGGCTACACCGCCATGCTGGCCATCCTGGCCCTGGAGCACAACGGGATCACGCCCGACCGCGGGCCGGTGCTGGTCACCGGCGCCAATGGCGGCGTCGGATCGGTGGCCATCCTGGTCCTCTCGCGGCTGGGCTACCGCGTGATCGCCTCGACCGGCCGTCCGGAGGAGAGCGCCTATCTGACCGCGCTGGGCGCCGCCGAGATCATCGACCGCAAGGCGCTGTCCGAACCCGGCCCGCCAATCGCCGCGCCGAAGTGGATCGGGGCCGTCGACTCGGTCGGCAGCCAGACCCTGGCCAATGTGCTGGCCCAGACCGACTATCGCGGCGCCGTGGCCGCCTGCGGCCTCGCCCAGGGGGTCGATCTGCCCGGATCAGTGTTCCCGTTCATCCTGCGCAACGTGACCCTCGCCGGCATCGACTCGGTCAATGCGCCGTTCGAGGTCCGCGCCCGGGCCTGGGACCGGTTGGCCAGGGACCTGGACCTGACCAAGCTGGCGACCACGGTCACCGAGGTCGGCCTGGCCGAGGTCCCCGCGGTCGGCCTCGCCATCCTCGAGGGCAAGGTGCGCGGTCGGACCGTCGTCGACGTCAATCGCTGAGCCGGGCCGGCCTACCGCCCGCTCTGGCCGTCATCGACGCGGATGCAGGACCCGGTGACGAAGTCCGACGCCGGCGAGACGAGGAACAGCAGGGTGCTGTCCAGCTGCGCGGGATCGCCGAGCCGCTTGCGCGGGAAGTGCTGCGAGATGTCGCCGACCCGCGACAGCATGCCGTCCATCATCTCCGAGGCGAAGGCCCCCGGCGCGATGGCGTTGACGTTGATGTTGGCGCTGGCCCATTCGACCGCGAGGGCCTCGGTCATGCGCACCACGGCGGACTTGGTGATCGCATAGAGCGCCGCGCCGTTGCCGCTGTACTGGAAGGCCGCCACCGAGGCGATGTTGACGATCCGGCCAGGCCGTTTGGCGGCGATCAAGCGTCGCGCCACCTCGCACGACAGGATGTAGGGCGCCCGCAGGTTGACGCCGATGACCCGGTCGATCAGGTCGACCGACATCTTCACCGCCCGCTGGGCGTCGGGAATGCCGGCGTTGTTGACCAGGATGGTCACGGGCCCCAGGGCCTCTTCCGCCTTGCCGACCACCGCCAGCAGCTGGTCGGCGTCGGTCACGTCCAGTTCCAGGGCGATCGCCTCGCCGCCGTCGGCGCGGATCTCGGCGGCCAGGGCCTCCAGCCGGTCCAGACGGCGGGCGGTCAGCGCGACCTTGGCGCCGCATTTCGCCAGGGTCCTGGCGAAGCGCACGCCGAGGCCCGACGAAGCGCCGGTGACCAGGGCGACATGGCCGGTCAGGTCGGTGGAGGCGTTGGGAATGGGAAAGGTCATGGGCTGTCTTTCAGCGGAATGGGGTCAGTCGCGACCTTCAAGGATTTCAAGGGCCTGCCTGGCGAGGAAGGGCGTGCCGTTCTCGGCGGGGCGGTCGCTGGCGGCGTTGCCGGCCAGGACCCGGCGGTAGACGCCCTGCGAGATCGAGGCGAGGCGGAAGATCGAGAAGGCCATGTAGAAGGGCCAGTCCTCGATCGGTCCACGACCGGTGCGTTTGCAGTAGGCGTCGACATAGGCCGCCTCGGTCGGAATGCCGGTCGCGGCGAAGTCGACGCCGTCGAGGCTGCCCCAGGACGGCGAATGCGACCGCCAGAGGAAGGCGTTGTAGGCGATGTCGGCCAGCGGATGGCCGATGGTCGACAGCTCCCAGTCGAGCACCGCGATCAGCTTCGGCTCGGTCGGGTGGAACATGACGTTCTCGAGCCGGTAGTCGCCGTGGGCGATGGAGATCTCGTCCTTCAGCGGGATGCGGCCGGGCAGCTGGGCGATCAGCGCCTCCATCTCGGGGATCAGCTCGCTCTCGGCGCCGCGGTACTGTTTGGTCCAGCGGGACACCTGGCGCTCGAAGTAGCCGCCGGCCTTGCCGTAGTCGCCGAGACCGGCGGCGACGAAGTCCACCTGGTGCAGCTTCGCCAGGGTGGCGTTGAGATCGTCGTAGATTGCCGCCCGCTCGGACGGCGCGAGGCCCGGCAGGGTCGCGTCGCGGAAGATCCGGCCCTCGAGATAGTCCATGACATAGAAGGCCGTGCCGATGACCGCGTCGTCGGTGCACAGGGCGCGCATCTTCGGAACCGGCACGAGGCCGTCGAGCGCCTTCATCACCCTGTATTCGCGGTCGACCTGGTGGGCGCTGGCCAGCAGCACGCCCGGCGGCTTCTTGCGCAGGACATAGCGGCGCGGGCCGCCGGCGGTCCGCGTCGTCAGCAGGAAGGTCGGGTTGGAGGCCCCGCCCTGGAACTGCTGCACGACCATCTCGTCGCCGAAATCCTCCACCGCCCGGCGCAGCCAGGCCTCAAGCGGCGCGGGGTCGAAATAGTGGGCGGGCGTGACCTCGCGCACCGGCGGCGAAGAGGATTCCATGGGCGCTCCTGCGTCTGGACGGCCACCATGAGCCCTGCCCTACCGGAAGCCGCAAGGGGGTATGACGGCGAGGCACGCGCCGCTCAGAGCGCCGGCGGCCCGCCCTGTTTCAGGCGCAGGGCCAGGGTGATCTCGTCGTGGCGGGCGCGGGTGATGTTGTAGGCGGTGAAGATCAGCATCGCGACGATCGAGAGCAGCGCCGCTGCCGGCCCCCAGATCAGGACCAGGCGGAACTGCACGTCGGCCGGCAGGTCGGCGCCGACGATCCGTCCCAGGTCCTTGGGAAACTGGATCAGGTCCAGGGCGATGCCCGCCACCATCACGCCAAGGCCGGTCGCCGCCTTGCCGGCGAACCCCAGGCCCGCGAAATAGAGACCCTCGCGTCGGCGGCCGAACAGGTGCTCGTGCTCGTCGGCGGCGTCGGCCATCATCGAGGGATAGGCGACCGAGACGAAGCCCACGCCGATGCCGGCGATGAAGGCGTTGATCGCCAGCGGCATCAGGGCCTCGTCGCCGACCGGCGCATAGAGTCCCATCAGTCTCAGAACCTGCAGCACCAGCCAGTTGCCGATCAGCAGGGCGAAGCCGATCAGGACGATGTTCTTCTTTTCCATCAGGTTCTGGAGCGCCGGCGCGCCCATCACCCCCAGCAGGATGCCGAACAGGTAGGCGTAGCCGATGAACTGCAGCTGCTCGCTCTTCAGCTGCCAGATGAAGATGTGAGCGTGGTTGTTGAGGCTGGCGTTCACGCCGATGGCCACGAAGACCACCACCGCCGAGATAAACAGCGTCCGGAACGAGCGGTTGGCGAAGATTTCCACCATCTCCCCCGGCAGGCGCTTCCACATGGCGCCGGCGACCTGCTCCGGTTGCGGCAGGGCGGCGGCGTAGCGGCGCACGCCCAGGCAGCACAGGGTCATGCAGACCAGCAGCAGCGCCGCGACCGTCCAGCCGAAGCCGGGGTAGCCGTCTGGCCGCTGCAGGCCGCCGTTGGCGAAGAACACCGAAAAGCCGACCGCGTTGATCGCCACGGCCGAGAAGATCCCCGCCATCGCCCGGTAGACCACCACACTGGTGCGCTCGGCATAGTCGCTGGCCATCTCGGCCCCCAGGGCGATGTAGGGCACGTTGAACAGCGAAATGAAGCTGCGCGCGGCGATCGACATCACTGTCAGCCAGGCGAACAGGCCGGTCTGGCCCAGCCCTTTGGGCGGCGAGAACAGCAGGCCGACCGCGACCGTGATCAACGGCGCGGCCAGCATCATCAGCGGCAGCCGGCGGCCGAACCGCGACTTGATGTTGTCGGACCAGGAGCCGATCACCGGGTCGACCACGGCGTCAAAGGCGAGGCTGACCGCGAGCGCCGCCCCGACCAACGCGCCCGACAGACCCAGCACGGCGGCGTAGTAGAAGAAGACGAAGGCGATGGCGGCGTCGAACCCGCCGCTCTGGGCCGACTGGCCGAGGCTGTAGGCTAACTTTACAAGCACCGGGGGCTTGGGGCCGATCAGGGTTGCGGCCCGACCGGCCGCGCCTTCCACGATCGACAATAGCCGTCCCCCGAAGCGTCACTCGCTCGCGAAACCGTAGCGTCCGGCGCGCCGTTGGCAATGACCGCGCGGCCGATTCCACCTTGCAGGGCTTGGATTTCGCCTTTCCCCGAGGGAAGCCGCTGGGTCCGTCAGGAGGCCGCGGCCAGCTTGTCCATGGTCTTCAGGTCGAAGTCGCTGGCGTCGTGCCGCTCCGGCAGACAGTTGGCGGGATCACCCTGGACCCGGTTGACCATCCGCCCACGCTTCACCGCGGGGCGCTGGGCGATCTGGTCGGTCCAGCGCTGGACGTGTCTGTAGTCCTGCACCGACAGGAACTCGCCGGCCTCGTAAGCCAGACCCTTGGCCAGAGCGCCGTACCAGGGCCACACCGCGATGTCGGCGACGGTGTAGTCGGCGCCGGCCAGGTACTCGCTCTCGGCCAGGCGGCGGTCGAGCACGTCCAGCTGGCGCTTCACCTCCATGGCGAACCGGTCGATCGGGTATTCCATCTTGCTCGGGGCGTAGGCGTAGAAGTGGCCAAAGCCGCCGCCGAGGTAGGGCGCGCTGCCCATCTGCCACATCAGCCAGGACAGGGTCTCGGCCCGGGCCGCCGGCTCGGTCGGCAGGAATTCGCCGAACTTCTCGGCCAGATGGATCAGGATGGCGCCGGACTCGAAGATGCGGATCGGGTTGGCGGGATCGCTGCGGTCCATCATGGCCGGAATCTTGGAGTTGGGATTGGCCGAAACAAAGCCGCTGCTGAACTGATCGCCGGCGCTGATGTTGATCAGCCAGGCGTCGTACTCCGCGCCGGTGTGGCCAAGGGCCAGCAGCTCCTCCAGCATCACCGTGACCTTCACCCCGTTGGGCGTGCCCAGGGAATGGAGCTGCAGCGGATGCTTGCCGATCGGCAGGTCCTTGTCGTGCGTCGGTCCGGCGATGGGCCTGTTGATGGCGGCGAACCGGCCGCCGCTTTCCTTGTTCCAGGTCCAGACCTTGGGCGGGACATACTCGGCGGCGTCGGTCATCGGTGGTGGCTCCCGGAGGCTTTGCGGGCGCGTCGCGCGCGCCGGTCCTGTCTCCATCTGGGTGGCACAATCTGGTTTGGCGAGTCGAGCGCAGGATTTCTGAGGGCGGCCCCCTGTTTCCAACCACCCCTCGCTCCAGCGTCACCACCGGCATCAACATGCCGGTCGACGACGCCATCAGCCGGCGCGCGTCTAGACCGTGATCCGCACCGGCAGGGTCTCGTAGCCCTTCACGAAGCTGGAGCGGACCCGTTTGGGTTCGCCCATCACCTCGACGAACGACCAGCGCTTGATGATCTCTTCCCAGACGATTCGCAGCTGGAGTTCGGCCAGGCGGTTGCCGACGCAGCGGTGGATGCCGAAGCCGAAGGAGAGGTGCTGGCGAGGCCGCTCGCGGTCGATGATGAAGGCGTCGGGGTTCTCGATCGCCTCGGCGTCGCGGTTGCCCGAGACGTACCACATGACCACCTTGTCGCCCTTGCGGATGGTCTGGCCGGCCAGTTCGATGTCCTGCACCGCGGTGCGCCGCATGTGGGCCAGCGGCGTCTGCCAACGGATGATCTCGGGGATCATGCTGGCGATCAGGCCGGGGTCTGCGCGCAGCTTGGCGTACTCCGCCGGATTCTGGTTGAGAGCCAGCACGCCGCCGCTGATCGAGTTGCGGGTGGTGTCGTTGCCGCCGACGATCAGCAGGATGATGTTGCCCAGATACTCGTCCGGGGTCATGTCCCGCGTGGCCTCGCCGTGGGCCATCATCGAGACCAGGTCGCCGCGCGGCGGCGCATTGACCCGCTCGTTCCATAGCCGGGTGAAGTAGGCCAGGCACTCCATCAGCTCCGCCTGCCGCGCCTCCTCCGTTTCGACGATCCCGCCGGGCATCGGCAGGCTGGTGGCCACGTCCGACCAGCGGGTCAGCTTGCGGCGGTCCTCGAACGGGAAGTCGAACAGTGTCGCCAGCATCTGGGTGGTCAGCTCGATCGACACCCGGTCGACCCAGTCGAAGATCTCGCCGATCGGCAGCGCGTCGAAGATCTTCGCGATGCGCTCGCGAATGATCGGCTCCATCGTCTGCAGATTGGCCGGCGAGACGATCGGACTGACCGTTTTGCGCTGCACGTCGTGGCGGGGCGGGTCCATGGCGATGAAACTGGGCCGCCGAAGGTCCGGCCGGGCGTCGCGGATGGTAATGCCGCCCAGGGCCGCGTCGGACGAGAACACCTGGTGGTTGGTGTCCACGTCCATGATGTCCTTGTAGCGGGTCACCGACCAGTAGGGGCCGAACTCGCTGTCCCGGCACCAGTGGACCGGCGCCTCCGCGCGCAGGCGCTCGAAGTAGGGCCAGTGGGTGTCGGTCAGGAACAGGTCCGGATCGCCCGGATGCAGGTCTTCCAGCGGGGTCGCCCAGGCCTTAGCCCGCGCGTCGTCCTTCAGCCGCATGCCCCCGTCAGCCATGGCCCGTTCCTCCCTGCCCCTGGATTGGCCGCGTCATATCCGGCCGTTTCCCAGGGCAAGAAAACGCCATTGGGCCGGGCTGGGCAATGCCCCAATGCGGGCCGGCGGCTATGTCTACTCGACATTCAGACCCCTGAGCGGTCGCCGGAACAAGGTCCTCCCCCCTGGGGGAGGTGGCTCCACGAAGTGGAGACGGAGGGGGTCTCACCGCACCGTTGTCGCCCCCCTCAGTCAGCCCTGCGGGCTGACAGCTCCCCCGGGGGGGAGCAACCAGGGCCGCGCAAACCGCAACAGCGCCCGAATGTCGGTTGGTCTCAGGCTGTTTCGTCCTTGAAGGTCAGGCCGGCGTTGGCGTGCAGGCGATCGACCAGGGCCTGGCCGAGCGCCGCGCCGGGGACCCAGACGCCGCCGGCGACGTCGGGACGGTCCTTGACCAGACAGATGGCGGTCTCGGCGATGAGCTTGGAGGTCGAGCCGTAGCCGGGGTCCTTGTCGCCGTAGACCGAGCCGCGCACCTGCCTGCCCTCGCCGTCGATGCCGATGAACAGCAGGTCGTAGAACCCCGCCTCGCGCTCTTCCTTGCTGGGTCCCTCCCCCGGCTTGGGCGCACCCGCGCCGCCCAGGCTGGTGAACGACGCATCCGCGCCGGGCACGACCACGCTCATCTCGTCGTAGACGAAGTCCGTCCCCCAGGGATGCCCCTGCAGCAGGTTGGAGCGGTGGACGTTCTTGGTGTTGATCGTCGCCATCATGAACGGCCCGACCTCCTGGCCCAGGTCCGGATCGACGTGCGTGTCCATGCCCGTGGGCTGGGCGGGTCCGGTGAAACCGGGGGTCAGGGCGAACGGGTTGAACATCAGCATGCCCAGCGCCGGGTTCTTCAGGATCGCCGCCATGGTCGCCGCGCCGCTGGCCGCCGTGCCGCCCGACAGGCCGCCGCGCATGGAGCGGACCCGGCCCTTGATGCGGCTGACCGGATGGCCCAGCCGCTTGTTGGCCAGGGCCTGGGTGTAGAACACGCCAAGCTCGAACGGGATCGAGTCGAAGCCGCAGGAGAACAGGATGCGCGCGCCGGACGCCTTGGCCGCCGCCTCATGCGCCTCGATCATCTCGGCCATCCAGTTGGGCTCGCCCGACAGGTCGAGGTAGTCGGTCCCCGCCGCCGCGCAGGCCGCCACAAGGTCCGAGCCGTAGAGCTGGTAAGGCCCGACGGTGGTCAGGATCGCCTTGCCCCGCGCGACCATGGCCTTCAGCGAGGCCGGGTCGGAGGCGTCGGCGACGATCAGCGCCGTGTCCGCGGGCGCGCCGATCAGGTCACGCACCTGCGCCAGCTTGGCGGCGCTGCGCCCGGCCATGGCCCATTTTACCGAGCCTCCCACGCCGTATTTCGCCGCGAGGTATTCAGCGACCAGACGGCCGGTGAAACCGGTGGCGCCATAGACGATGATGTCGAATTCAGCCTTGGGGTTCATGGCGACCGCTCCCGCATGTGAGGGGCGCAACCTCGCTGGGTTTACAACGTAAGACAATAGCCGCAGAGGGCTCTTGCCTGGCTGTTTTCAGGTTGGGTGGGGGCTACCGGCGATTGTAGCGGATGCCGACTGAGGAGTAGCCGCTGCGCTCGTCAAAACCCGACCAAACGGTTCCCCAATCAAACGAGTAGGTCTGCGTCGTCGATCCTGCTCCATCCAACGCCATCGACAGCCATTGAGCGTCATCCCTAGCGATGACTCGTTCGCGTTCTGCAGACCAATTTGCCCAAGGATCGCTTCCGAGAACGCGTGCGGGGTCAGCCCACGTCAAGTCGATCAAAGTGATCAAGCCACCGGTGAAATAGACGGACGGCGTGTAGGGGCGCCCCATCAATGTCAGGGACGGAAGGACGTATGAACGGTGCGGGCGGTTGGCCACCGAGGGCTTTGCGCGGTCGCCCATCGCATCCAGGAGCGCCGCTTCGGTCAGGCTTGGGGTCGCGACCACTTCATCGCTCAATTGAATACGCCCTTCTCGCAAGACACCCTCCGCCACTACTCGCAGAAAATCACCCTTGGTGGATGCGCCCACAAGCAGACCTTCCCAACGTCGCCCGTGGGTCGGTTGCGGATATCAAACGCCACCTAGAACCCGCCCGCCTGCTCCGCCGCCATCGCGAGGACCAGCCCCCCCTTTTCTCCCGCTCATCCTCGCGGAAGCGAGGACCCAGGTTTACGGCCGGTGCACTCACTTCAAGGGATGTCTGGCGCCCCGGAGGCAGTGCTCGGAAATGCGTTTCACGTGAACACTTTCGAGACTCGCGAAGACGCCTTCCGCCGCGAGCGACAGATGAAGGTCTGGCGGCGGACCTGGAAAATCGAACGGATCGAGATGGCCAATCCCGGATGGCGAGACCTGTATCCGGACATTTTCTTAGCGCCAGACATCCCTGACCGTGAGTGCACCGGCCGTAAACCTGGGTCCTCGCTTCCGCGAGGATGAGCGGGGAGAAGGGGGAGTTTGGTTCAGCAATGGGTCGCTAGCGGTCACGGCGCGCCACCCACACTCAAGTGCATACAGCATCTTGCCTTCCCCGCCGTCGGCCTGCCATCCCTCGTTGCAGGGAGACGCTCATGATCACATTCGAGCTCAGCGAAGAGCAGACCATGATCCGCGACAGCCTGCAGGCGTTCGCGGCGGAGGTGCTGGCGCCGGGCGCCCGGGCCATCGACGAGGCCGGCGAGATGCCCGAGGGCGTCATCAAGCAGGGTTGGGATTTCGGCCTGATCGCAGCCTCGATCCCCGAGGAATACGGCGGCGGGGGCGGTGAGCGCTCCTGCATCACCAACGCGGTAGCGCTGGAAGCGCTCGGCGGCGGCTGCGCCAGCCAGGCCGTGGCCATCATGGCGCCGGGCCAGTTCGTGAACGCCCTGATCGACTTCGGCACGGAAGAGCAGAAGGCCGAGCACCTGCCCCGCTACGCCGGGTCCGCGCCGGTCGCCGACGCCGTGGCGATTCAGGAGAGCCAGTTCGGCTTCGCCGCCGAGGCCCAGCGCACCACGGCCACCCGCAAGGGCAACGGCTGGGTGCTGAACGGCGAGAAGCGTCTGATCCCGCTGGGCGACCGCGCCGGCCACTTCCTGGTTCTGGCCCGCGAGGACGGCGGTGACGGCCTTCCCGCGGTCGGCGCCTTCATCGTCCCGCGCGACGCGGCCGGACTGACCGTCTCCGCCGAGAGCGGCAGCCAGGGCCTCAAGCCCGTGCCGCAGGCGAAGATCGCCCTGAACGCCGTCGAACTGCCCGGCTCGGCCCGCCTCGGTGGGGACACCGGCATCGACGCGGCGCGGCTGGTCAGCCAGGCGCGGATCGGCGCGGCCGCCGTGGCGGTGGGCCTGTGCCGCCAAGCCACCGACTTCGCCATCCCCTACGCCAAGGAGCGGGTCGCCTTCGGCGAACCCATCGGCAAGAAGCAGTCGATCGCCTTCATGCTGGCCGACATGCACATCGAGTGTGAGACCATGCGCTGGATGGTCTGGAAGGCCGCCAGCCTGCTGGAGCACAACGACCCGGGCGCCCTGAAGGCCAGCGTGCTGGCCCAGGACTATGTGCGCCGCAAGGCGATCAAGGTCGCCGACGACGCCCTGCAGATCTTCGGCGGCCACGGCTTCATCCGCGACCTGCCGCTGGAGATGTGGCTGCGCAACGCCCGCACCCTGACCGTCCTCGACGGTCCGGTCTCGGTCTAGGGAGAACGATCATGGCTGACTTCCGTCTCTCCGACATCGACCAGCAGATCCTCGACAAGGTGGTCGAGGTCGGCAACTCGACCACCGCCCACACCCGCTATTACGAGGACCACGAGCACGAGTTCCCGCCCGCGCGCCTTGAGGGCGAGCGTGGCTTTGAGGAGGTCTTCCCCCTGTTCGGCCAGCGCAAGCCGGACGACACGCCGATGATGACCTTCATGATGGCGGTCAGCATCGCCCGCGGCTCGACCAACGGCGTGGTGCGGGGCCTGGGCCTGGCGATGCCGCAGGGCCGGGCCAGCGGTCTGGGCAACGCGGCCCTGCAGTCCGCCGGCACCGCTGAACAGAAGGCCAAATGGGGCAACCTGTTCCTGGCCATGTCGATCACCGAGCCTGGCGCCGGGTCCGACACCAAGGCGATCTCGACCACCGCCCGCCTCGATGGCGAGGAATGGGTGATCAACGGCGACAAGATCTTCGTCACCGACGGCGTGCGTTGCGACGGCGCCATCGTCTGGGCGACCATCGACAAGTCCGCCGGCCGGGCCGGGATCAAGTCGTTCCTGGTGCTCAGGGACGCGCCCGGCTTCGAGCTGGTGCGCAAGGAGAAGAAGCTCGGCATCCGCGCGTCGGACACCGCCGCCTACAGCTTCCGCGACTGCCGCATCCCCCGCGACCACATGCTGGGCGACGATGAGACCGTCCCCAAGGGCGGTGGGTCGGCCGCCTACAAGGGGGTGATGAAGACCTTCAACATGACCCGCCCGGCGGTCGCCTCAGGCGGCGTCGCCAAGGCCAAGGGGGCCCTGGATTTCGCCACGGCGGAGTTGGCCAAGGAAGGCGTCGCGGTCGACTGGAGCAAGAGCTTCAACCAGCGCAGCGCCGTGGAGCAGAAGCTGATCGAGATGGAGGCCGACACCGAGGCCGCCACCCTGTCGGTGCTGCATGCCGCCTGGCTGAATGACGTGCGCAAGCCCAACAACCTCGAGAGCTCGATCTGCAAGGCCAAGGGCGGAGAGGTCTGCCGCACCATCCCGCAGGCGGCCATGGAGCTGCTGGGCGGCATGTCGGTCAGCCACGACCACCTGGTGGAGAAATACCTCCGCGACGGCCGGATCAGCGACATCTACGAGGGCACCGGCCAGATCCAGCGGCTGATCATCGCCCGCGAGATTCTCGGCTACTCCTCCGAGGAACTGACCTGATGAGCGGCGAGGACATCCTCAGGATCGAGACCGACGGCGCGGTAGACTGGGTCAGCCTGAACCGGCCCGACCGGCTCAACGCGCTGAACCAGCCGCTCACCGACGCCCTGCTGGCCTATTTCGAGGGCAAGCGGCGCGACACGGCGACCCGGGTCATTGTCCTTCGCGGCAGCGGGCGGGGCTTCTGCTCGGGGGCCGACCTGAAGGCCGGCGACCAGCCCGACCGGCTGCGGGACGGGCCCAACGGCGACTGGACGCTGCGCGACCTGCTCAAGGCCATGCGCGCATGCCCGCAACCGATCATCTGCCTGGTGCACGGCGCGGCGGCGGGCGGCGGGCTGGCCATCGCCCTGGCTTCGGACGTCATCGTCGCCGGCGAGAGCGCGGCCTTCCACCCGGCCTTCATCAAGATCGGCCTGTCGGGCAGCGAGCTGGGCGTCAGCTGGCGGCTGCAGCGGACCATCGGCGTATCCAGGGCCCGCGAGATGCTGCTCAGCGGCCGGCCGATGACCGCCGCCGAAGCCCTACGCACCGGACTGGTCGCCAATGTAACCCCGGACGCCGACCTGGCCGCCTATGGCGCGGCCTTGGTCGAGGACCTGCTGAAGGCGGCGCCCGACGCCCTGCGCATCTCCAAGCGGACCTTCGACGCGACGCTGGAAACCCCCGGCTTCGAGGCGGCGCTGGAAATCGAGGAACGCGGCCAGATCCAGGCCATCCGCGCCGGCGCCCGGGCCCGCGAGGCCGCGAAGGCTGAACCCCGATCATGAACCCCGGTACCCTGAGCCTGCTGCAGAACCTTGGCCTGGCCACCGCGATGGTGGCGGCGACGGTGATGATTCACTTCTGGGGCCTGATCGTCCTGTTGCGCCTGATGGGCCATACCGGCCGCCGCCTGCGCGCGCATGACAACGCCATGGGCCAGGCGGCGCTGCTGGTGATCGTGGTGTTCGGCCTGATCGGTCTGCACACCATCGAGATCTGGCTCTATGCGATCGTCTATCTCAAGCTGGCCGCGCTCCCTTCGCTGGAGGCGGCGGTCTATTTCTCCACCGTGACCTTTGTCGCCCTGGGCTATGGCGACATCGTGCTGGGTCAGGCCTGGCGGCTGGTCAGCGCCATCGAGGCCGCCAACGGCGTGATCCTGATCGCCTGGTCGACCGCCTTCCTCGTGGCGGTCACGGCCCGCCTGCGGGCGCTCGAGCACGATTGGCTCAAGCCGCAGGACTGACACGGTCAGGCGCCTTCCATCATTTCCGGGGTGCAGACCCAGGCGCCGTCCAGGAAGGCGACGATCTCCCGGGCGGCCGGGTGGTCGATGGGCGCATAGCGGGCGCGCAGGCGGTCCGCCGCCTCACCCATCCGGTGCAGCCCAGTATCCTGCAACAGGATCAGATGCCCCCGGACATGCCGCGCCAGCTCCGGTCCCAGGACCATCGCCGCCGCCTCGTCGAAGGCCCGGCCGTACTCATAGGCTTCGCCCAGGCGGTAGCTGGCGGCCAGGGTCAGGGCGGGGATGCGGGTCAGAGTCGGCTGCAGCGCCGGATTTACGGCGTGCCCGGCGATCTGCTCGCTGATCGACGCCGGCCGGCCGGTGAAGGCCCGCAGGTGCAGGAACGGCGACATGCGCGGCCCGTCGTTGACCGGGTAGTTGTCCCACAGCGTCGGCTTGCGGCCCAGCTGCCCGGCGACCCGCGCCAGGTGGCCGGGGCTGAACTCCCTGGAGCAGACCTCCTCGCCCGTCCAGTAGACGCCGATGGCCGGATCGAGCATCCCACCGAGGTCCTCGAGATAGGCCGCCGGCCGCTGGCCGAACACCCGGTCCAGGACGGGGTCGTCGGTGTAGTAGGTCGGGCACGCAATGATCCGCGTCGCCCGGCTGTTGTCGGCGACGAAATGCAGGATGTCCGCCTGGCTGCGAGCCAGCTCTGGCAGGTCGCCGCGCATGTCGTCGAACAGGATGCCCAGGTCGTCGACGCCGATGGCGTCGAGCGCCGCCAGCTTGCGGACCAGGGCGCCCCGCGTCTCGCGTCCGAAGTCGCGATAGATCTCGAAGGGACTGAGGCCAACGCCGAACCGCACGGCCGCGCCGCGACAATGGGCCGAGAAACGCGCCAGGGCTTCCGCTTCGTCGCGCGGATGTTCCTCCTGCCAGCGGCGGCGCAGGAACTGATCGGCCTTGGGCGCGTAGGTGAAAAAGCCGTAGCCGTGCGGCTTCAGGAAATCGACCTGGGCGGCGCGCTCGTCCCAGGACCAGGGCCGGCCGTAGTAGCCCTCGATGATGCCCAGTTCGACGGTCATCGGGTGCGGATCAGGCCGACATCGCCCTGGCCCGCTCGACCGCCTTGTGGATGCCGTCGGCGATGGCGGCGAACAGGCCCGGCGGCACGTCGTGGCCCATGCCCTCGATCACCAGCAGCTCGGCCCCGGGGATGTTCTCGGCGGTGTCCTTGCCGCCGGCCAGCGGCACCAGCGGATCCTGGGCGCCGTGGATCACCACGGTGGGCGCGGTGATGGTCCCCAGCTTCGGCCGGCGGTCCGGCGAGGCCATGGCGGCGGCGTACTGCCGCTGGAAGCCGACGGGGTGGTAGCTGCGCGCGACGTCGCTCCGCAGGCGGCGACGCAGGTCGTCCTGGTCCTGCGGATAGCCGGGCGAGCCGACGACTGCCGCGCCCTTCGCCGCATGGTCCAGATAGCCTTCGAGGTCCTCGCGGGGATCAGGGCCGCGGTTGTTGAGCACGGCGATGGCCTCGGCCGTCGGCGGCGGCAGCGACCGGTTGCCGGTGGTGGACATGATCGAGGTCAGCGACAGGGTCCGGTGCGGGTGGTCAGCCGCCACCAGCTGGGCGACCATGCCGCCCAGCGAGGCCCCGACGATGTGGGCCCGGTCGATATCCAGGGCGTCGAGCAGGGCGACGGCGTCGGCGGCCATGTCCGACAGGGTGTAGGCCACCGGCGGCGCGCGGCCCTCGGACAACGCCGTCAGGATCGCCGCCACGTCGGGCGGACCGGCGTCGTCGATCTTCGAGGTCAGGCCCACGTCGCGGTTGTCGAAGCGGATCACCCGCAGGCCGCGCCCGGCCAATTCATCGAGAAAGCCCTGCGGCCAGCGGGTCATCTGGGCGCCCAGGCCCATGATCAGCAGCACCGTCTCGCCGTCGGCCGGGCCGGTGATGTCGTATTCGATGGTCAGCCCGTTGGCCTGCGCCTGCGCCATGGAAGTCCCCTGGGTTTCGTTGAAGGACCATCCAAGGCTGTTTGGGCGCGGATGTCGAGCGCCCGCGAGTCGGGGTCCCGGCGATGCCGGAACCCCTCCCGCGACGGTTACATGCGCTCGACGATGATCGCCGGAGCCATGCCGCCGGCGGCGCACATGGTGACCAGGCCGTAGCGCTTGCCGGTCCGCTCCAGTTCGTCGACCACGGTGCCGATGAGCATCGATCCGGTGGCGCCGATCGGGTGGCCCAGGGCCATGGCGCCGCCGTTCACGTTGACCTTGGAGCGGTCGAGACCCAGGTCGCGGATGAACTTCTCGGTGACGACGGCGAAGGCCTCGTTGATTTCCCACAGGTCGATGTCGTCGACCGTCAGGCCGGCCTTGGCCAGGACCTTGCGGGCGGCGGGCACCGGGGCGTTGAGCATCAGCGTGGGGCTGTCACCCATGTTGGCCATGGCCACGATGCGCGCGCGCGGCTTGAAGCCATTGGCCTTGGCGTAAGCCGGCGAGGTCAGCAGCAGGGCGCCCGAACCGTCCACGACGCCCGAGCTGTTGCCGGCGTGGTGAACGAACTTGATGTCGACGTCCGGGTGGACCGCGTTGATCAGCTTGCGGAAGGTCGTGCCATTGGCGTCGAGCGGCACATCGGCGACGGCCTCGAACGACGGCTTCAGGGCCGCCAGGCCCTCGGCGGTGGTCTGCGGACGGGGGAACTCCTCGTGGTCCAGGGCCAGGGTTCCGTCTTCCTTGAAGACCGGGATCAGGCTCTTGGCGAAGCGGTTCTCGGCGATGGCGACGGCGGCGCGCTGCTGGCTGACGAGGGCCAGGGCGTCGAGGGCTTCACGGCTGATGCCTTCCATGGTGGCGATGGTGTCGGCGCAGATGCCCTGGTGCGACTGCGGGTGTTTGGCGCGCAGGCGCAGGTTGCCCTGGTCCATGGTCGGCGGGCCGTCTTCCGGCGAGCGACGGTTGGGCATGGACATCATCTCGCAGCCGCCGGCCACGACCATGTCGGACATGCCGGACATGATGGTCGAGGCGGCGAAGTTCACCGAGGTGATGCCCGAGCCGCAGAACCGGTCCAGGGTCACGCCGCTGCTGCGGACGTCATAACCCGCGTCCAGGGCCGACATGCGGCCCAGGTCGCCCGCGGCCGGACCGCGCTGGCTGCTGCAGCCCCAGATCACGTCGTCCACCTCGGCGGTGTTGATCTTGTTCCGCTCGGCCAGCGCCTTGAGCACGGTCGCGCCCAGCTGCTGGGGGTGCATCTCGGACAGGGCGCCCTTGCCGTATTTGCCGATGCCGCGGGGCGTGCGGACGGCGTCGATGATCCAGGCTTCGCTCATGGTCTGTGTTCCTTCGGAGGGTCGGGGTCTGAAATTCGGGGCGGTGCTTAGCGGGGGGTCATGCGGATGGCGCCGTCCAGACGGACGTCCTCGCCGTTGAAATAGCCGCAGGTGATCATGGTGTGGGCGACGTGAGCATACTCCTCCGGCACGCCGAGGCGACGGGGGAACGGCACCTGGGCGGCCAGACCAGCCTTCACATGCTCCGGCGCGCGACCCAGCAGCGGGGTGTCGAAGATCCCCGGCAGGATGGTGTTGACCCGGATGCCCTCATTGCTGAGGTCGCGGGCGATGGTCAGGGTCATGCCGACGATGCCGGCCTTGGAGGCGGTGTAGGCCACCTGGCCGATCTGGCCGTCCTCGGCCGCGACCGAGGCCGGGTTGACGATGGCGCCGCGGTCGCCGTCCGGCAGCGGGTCGAGGGTCAGCATGCCGGCCGCCGACTTGGTGATGCAGCGGAAGGTGCCGATCAGGTTGATCTGGATGATCCGCTCGAAATTATCCAACGGGTATTCCTTGATCTCGCCAGTCTGTTTGTCGCGCGAGACCGTCTTGGCCCCGCCGCCGACGCCGGCGCAGTTGACCAGGATGCGCTCCTGGCCGATCGCCGCGCGGGCCTTGGCGAAGCCGGCGTCGACCTCCTCGCTCGACGCCACGTTGACCTTGCAGAAGACGCCGCCCAGTTCCTTCGCCAGAGCCTCGCCGGCCTCCTCGTTGAGGTCGAAGATCGCGACCTTGACCCCATCGGCGGCCAGGCGTCGGGCGGTCGCCGCGCCCAGGCCCGAGGCGCCGCCGGTGATCACCGCGGAGATGGAGGAATCGAGGATCATGCGTCTGCTCCCTGGATGTCCGGACCGGTCTTGCGGCCTGTTCCGGCTCAACGTGAGGGCATCAGGCGCGGGTGAACCCTGCGGCAGTCAAGCGGGGGCGCGACCAGCCGCCGCACCCTGCCCGCTTTCATAGGTTCCCGCCGTCATGTGGGGCCGGTCGGCCGAGAGCTCCACCGCCTTCTGGGCCGCCAAGGCGTGCTGGCCGCCGGCTTGTTGCCGCTTTGCCCGAAGGTCGGCGCCGTCTTCGCGGCGGACATGGCCGCCTGACCGGCAATCGCGGAAGATTTCACCTTCCCCATTGAGGCGCCGTAGGGGCATGCCGTTATCCTGCGGGTCAGTCTGATCCAGGGATTCCCCATGAGCACCAGCAAGCCGACCGGCGTCGAAGATCTGAACCGCACCCTGGGCCTGGTCCGGCGTATCGAGATGAACCCCGAAGGGCGGGCGGTCATCGAGTACGAGGCGGGGCTGCACATGTGCCATTCGGGCGGCGTGGTGCAGGGCGGCTTCATCACCGGCTGGATCGACGCGGCCATGGCGCACGCTGCCATCGCCATGGCCGGGACGGACATCGTGCCGATGTCGCTGGAGCTGAAGGTCAGTTTCTTCGCCCCCACCCGCCCGGGCAGGGTGATCGCCGAGGCCTGGGTCGAGCGGCGCGGCCGGTCGATCAGCTTCTTCGAGGGACGGCTGCTGGATCCGGTCGGCAAGGTGCTGGCCAAGGCCAGCTCGACCATCCAGCTGGCCCCTCGCGACCGGGTCGAGGCCGCGGCGAAGGCGGCCACCTGACGAGACCCCTCGCCGCGGACGCGGCGCTAGTGTCCCGATTCCGAAGTTCGCAAGCGCCTCATGGCAGGCTCCGACGAACTTCAGAATCGATGGGGACACTAGCCAGTATAGGCTTCTAGTGTGCTTTTTGGATTTGAAGTTCGCTCAGAGTTCGACCCGACCACAAGCGAACTTCAAATCCAGCACACTAGCGCTAAGAGATTAATTCGACGCTGGCCGCCAAGAGCCCGCGCGACAACGGGATGGAGACCGAATGCACTACGCGGAACTGGACCAGGCCTGGGCTGAACTGATCGCCCCCGGCGCGCCCTTTGAAATCGCCGAAGTCGAGGTCGGCGGCGTCGCCATCCGCGGGTTCAGGAACGCCCCGCCGAGCGTCCGCGAGGTCTGGCTGTCAACCCTGCCCTTCGCCGAGCGGGACTATCTGGTCTACGAGGACGAGCGCATCACCTACGGCGAGGCGCACCAGCAGGTGGCGGCTATCGCCAACTGGATGTTGGCCAACGGGGTGAAGCCCGGCGACCGCATCGCCATCGCCATGCGCAACTATCCCGAATGGATGCTGGTCTACTGGGCCGGCTGCTGCATCGGCGTGGCGGTCGTGGGCATGAATGCCTGGTGGACCGCGCCGGAAATGGCCTACGGCTTCAAGGATTCCGGGCCGAAGGTGGTGTTCGCCGACGCCGAGCGCATCGCCCGCATCGGCGAGCAGCCCGACATGCTGGGCGGCGCGACCCTGGTGGCCGTGCGCACCGACGCCCCGCCCCCCGGCGCGGTGCTCTGGTCGGACGTCATCGCCACGGGCGGAACCCTGCCGGACATCCAGGTCGATCCCGACGCCGACGCCTGCATCTTCTACACCTCGGGCACGACCGGCTTTCCCAAGGGCGCGCAGCTGACCCACCGGGGCTGCGTCAACAACCTCTTCAACATGCTGTTCGCCGGTCAGGCCAGCGGCCTGGCCACACAGCGCGCCACCGGCCTGGTGGTCGATCCCGAGGCGCCCCTGCCCATCCCCGTCGGCCTGATCACCACGCCGCTGTTCCACGTCACGGCCAACAACTGCGGCGCCTTCGCCATCACCGCCGGGGGCGGCAAGATGGTGCTGATGTACCGCTGGGACGCCGAGACGGCGCTGCGGTTGATCGAGCGTGAGAAGGTCAGCGCCATGAGCGGCGTGCCGGTCATGTCCCGCGAGCTGATCACCCACCCCGACTTCAACAAATACGACACCTCCAGCCTGCTGACCCTGGGCGGCGGCGGCGCGCAGCTGCAGCCCGACCTGGTGGCCAAGATCGACCATGCGGTGGCCACGGCGCGGCCGAACACCGGCTACGGCATGACCGAGACCTGCGGGATCATCACCTCGATCGCCGGCGACTTCTTCATCGACAAGCCGGCCAGCTGCGGCCGCGCCATGCCGACCTTCGAGACCCGGGTGGTCGATGACGAGGGCCGGACCCTCCCACCGGGCGAGCCCGGCGAGCTGTGGGTGCGCGGCGCCTCGGTAATCAAGGGCTACATCAACCGGCCCGACGCCACCGCCGAGTCGATCACCGATGGCTGGTTGCACACCGGTGACGTGGCCCGCATCGACGACGAGGGCTTCATCTTCCTGGTCGACCGCAAGAAGGACATGGTCCTGCGCGGCGGCGAGAACATCTACTGCGCCGAGGTCGAGGCGACGATCCACCAACATCCGGCCATCGCCGAGTGCTGCGTATTCGGCGTGCCGGACCCCCGGCTGGGCGAGGAGGTCGGCGCCGCCATCGTGCTGCGGCCGGGCGAGACCCTGTCTGCGGACGCCATCCGCGAGCACTGCGTCAGCCTGGTCGCCCGCCACAAGGCGCCCCGCTACATCTGGTTGCTCAACGAGGCCCTGCCACGCAACGCCAGCGGCAAGTTCCTCAAGCGCGAACTGCGCGAGGGCCTGATGGTCGAGCACGCCGCCTGACCAAGGCGTCGCACCCGGGCTTCAACCTTTGTTAGCGCGAGGAGTCTACTCATTCCCAGCGTTTAGCGTCAGCAACGGAATGGGAGCTGGTCGTGTATGGAATGATCCACCGGGCGGCCCGGTCCTTCGCCATCGCGAAGCTGGGTGAACCGTTCTGGACGAAGTTCGCCCAGCGGCGGGGCCTGACGGACGCGGCCTTCATCACCGCGGAAAGCTACTCGGACGAGATGACCTTCGGCCTGGTGGCAGGTCTCTCGGACGCCTCGGGGATCGATCAACCCGAATTGCTGGAAGCCTTAGGCGTCTACTGGATCGACTATGCGCGGCAGGGTCCCTACGCCAGCATGATGGCCATGGGCGGCGCGGACCTGCCGACCTTTCTGGGCAACCTGAACCGGATGCACGGTGGTCTCGCCATGGCCATGCCCGGCTCGCGAATGCCCACCTTTCAGCTCCTTGGCAATTCGCCTGATCATCTGAAGCTTCGCTATGTCTCGGACCGGTCCGGTCTGGACACCTTCGTGCTTGGGCTTCTCAAGGGTCTGTGCGGGATGTTTGGCGTCCCGGCCGATGTCCGCCGCGAAGCGGACGACCGCGAGGGGCTGGTGTTTGAAATCCGGTACCTCACGGCGGCGGCGGCGGCGGCCTGACCCCGATGTCCGAACCCGGCGGCTCATCCTCAACCAGCTGGCGGCTTGATCCCGCCACGCTCGAGTTCATGTTCCCCTGCCACTTCCAGGTGGCGGCCGAGCTGGTGATCCGCGCGCCCGGCCCGCGGCTGGTGCACATCCTGGGCGAAGCCTGTTCCGGCGCACGGCTGACAGATATCTTCACCTTCGAACGGTCTTTCATTCCGGCGTCGATCGAGGACCTGGCCCATCTGAAGCAAACCCTGATCGTGCTCACGGCCCGACGCGACCCGCGATTGCGCCTGAGGGGCGTGATCGCGCCCCAGGCGGACAACACTCTTCTGTTCCTGCTCAGTCCGATCCTCTCCGACGGAGCCACAGCCGTCGAACTGGGCATCGATTTCAGCAGCCTCTCGCCGACCGACGGGTCGGCGGAGCTGGTCATGGCGACCGAGATGCAACGCGCCATGACCATGGAGGCGCGGGAGCTGACCGCCCGCCTGACCGCGGCGCGCGACGAGGCGATCGAGAAACAGGAATTCTTCGACACCATCATTCAGATGCTGCCGGCCTTGCTGCTGGTGAAGGACGCCCACGACGGGCGCTACCTTCTGCTCAACCGGACGGCCGAGGATGCCATGGGCATGGCCGCCGGAGACGTCATCGGAAAGACGGTCTTCGATCTCTTCCCGCCAGACCAGGCGGAAAAGTTCGCCCAGGAGGACCGCACGGTCATCAGCTCCGGCGAGATGAAGGTCGAGCAGGAGGAACTGGTGACCACCCGCGCCCGCGGCGAGCGCTATTTCGTCACCCGGAAGGTCGCGACCTACAGCGCCGGGGAGCCCCGCTATGTGGTCACGGTCGGTGAAGACGTTACGGAGCGCCGTGAAGCGGCGCAGGCCCTGCGCGACGCGCTCGCCGCTGCCGAGCAGGCCAACCGCTCGAAGGGCGTCTTCCTGGCCAACATGAGCCACGAAATTCGCACGCCGCTGAACGGCATCGTGGCCGTGGCGGACATTCTCTCGACCGCCGACCTTGGCGCCCGCGAACGGGAACTGGTCGAGATCATCCGGTCGTCCGGCGACACGCTCGGCCGCCTCCTGTCGGACATTCTCGACCTTGCAAGAGTGGAATCCGGCCAGATCAAGATCGAGAGCGCGCCGTTCCATCTTGGCGATATGGTGCGGTCGACGGTGGCCCTGTGCCGGTTGCGGGGTGATGAGCGCGGCGTGCCGATCGAAGTTTCCCTGTCGCCAGACATCGACCGAACGGTCAGCGGCGACATTGTCCGGGTGCGGCAGATCGTGACCAACCTGCTGAGCAACGCCGTCAAGTTCACCTCGACCGGAAAGGTCCTGATCACGGGTGTCCGGACCGCCACCGGTATGGCGCGTCTGTCCGTCAAGGACACCGGCGTTGGCTTCGACCCGGACATGAAGGATCGCATCTTCGGGCGGTTCCAGCAGGCGGACGACTCCATCACCCGCAAATTCGGCGGCACCGGGCTCGGCCTGGCGATCTCGCGAGACCTCGCCGAACTAATGGGTGGCTTGCTGGACTGTGACAGCACTCCGGGCGTGGGATCGACCTTCTGGTTCGAGGCCCCGCTCGAGGCGGTCGATATCGTTGTTGAGGCCGCGCCCGCGGCCAACGCCGCCATGGACCCAGACCGTGTGCCGCGAGTCCTTCTGGCCGATGATCATCCGACCAACCGCAAGATCGTTCAGTTGATGCTCGAGAATCAGGCCGACGTGGTCAGCGTGGTCAACGGCGCCGAAGCCGTCGAGGCCTTCAGGACGGGCCAGTTCGACGTGATCCTGATGGACATGCAGATGCCTGTGATGGACGGGCTGACGGCGGTCCGGGAAATCCGGCGCCTTCCGGATGGCGGCGACCGGATCCCCATCATCATGCTCACGGCCAACGCCCTGCCCGAGCATGTTCTGGCCAGCCGTTCGGCGGGCGCCGACCTCCATCTCGAGAAGCCGTTCACCTTCGTCAGCCTGACGGCGGCGATCAACCAGGTCCTGGCCCGCAAGGCCGCCAGCCAGGCGGCTTGACCCTTCGGACGGCGCTCCCCTGGACGAACAGTGTTCGCTCTTGCGCCGTCGCGGATTCGGCTTTTGACTGACCCCTCGCGAAACGCGGGGTGGTCGTATGACGGACGAACCCGAGTTTGTAGCCCCAGAGTCCCCGAAGAAGCGCCGCTGGCCCCGGTGGTTGCTGGCGACGGGCCTGCTGTCCCTGCTGTTGCTTCTGGCCGCGGGCGGGCTGTTTTCCTGGAGCTGGCTCGACCTGGGGCGGCCTGATCACTGGACTCCGGGCGACACGCCCTATCGCCTCGCGTGCGGGTCCAGCTGCGTGAAGATGGGCCCTATCGGCGCGCCCGACGGGCCGCCCGGGTCTGAGCCTGTAGCGGTGCTCGCCTACGACCCGAAGATCAACGACCGCATCGCCCAGTGGGGCGACTGTCTGCAGAGCGTCTCCAACTGCGCCTACAGCCGGGCCGGAGAGCCCGAGGTCGTGCTGCCGGTCTGTGTGCGGCAGTCCGCCTGCCCTGTGGCCTGCAAGGAGAAATTCGCGTCGCGGACCGCCGGCCTCAAGGGCCGCCCCGTCGTCGACGCCTATCTCGAGATGTTCTCCGGCGAGGACGGCTATTGCACGCCGCGGCGAACATGAGGGGGAAGCGCACGCCCCTGTTGGGTCTGCTGGCCGCCGTTGCGGCGGTCACGGCCGCGGCCGCCCTGCTGGCGCCGCGCGCCCTCGCCTGGGACACCAAGGAGGCGGGGCTCGGCGGCGATCACAAGGGCAAGTGGGTCTCGATGTACGCCTGCCTCGGCGGGCTGGCGCGCTACCCGGAGACCGACTGTTCGCACAACGAACATGAGCGGCTGGCCAATCTGGTGCTCGAGCGGCTGATCGGCGGCGACTCCGAGTGGTTCATCGGCGGCTCGACAGACCTGCGGGTCGTGGACCTGAACGCCAGCCTGTACCGGCCCGAACTGCGGGCCCGCGGGACCTGGCCGGCGGGCGCGGGCGCCAACGGGCCGCTCGAGATCCGCAGCCTGGCTGACCCGCCGCATTGGGCCGGGGTGCCGGACTTCAGCTATTCAATCTTCGACTGGATCAACAAGAACGCCTTCTGCCCACCCCTGCCGTTGAACCGGCAGAACGACCCTGATTGCCACGTCTACAAGCTCTATCACGGCGGCATCTTCAACTCGTCGCACTGGGCGAAGCAGGACGAGCTGGGCTACCGGCGCCTTCATTTGCTGGCGGTGACCGAGGCCCGGCGCGCCGCCGCCCTGAGGCGGATGATCGAGAGCGCCGGCCCGGCGGAAGCGGAGGCCTATCGCGACGTGATCCGCGAGGCCGAGCTGCTGGCCATGGCCTACGAGGGCTACGCGCAGCACTTCCTGCAGGACCGCTGGGCCATGGGCCACATGTGGAACCGCTGGGGCGGGCCGGACCACCGTGGCTACCCCTACTGGGACAAGAAATCCCAGGCGGCCCTCGTCGGCGGGTTCGTCGGCATCCTGCACGGCGCCGAGGCGATCGTCGGCTCGCCGGACGCCATGTCCTCGCCGGCCCCGACCCTGTCGATTCTGGCGCCCGTCTCGGGCGGTGGCGGTTTGGGCGGCTACACCTTTCCTGGAGGCGTGAGCGTCGGCTCGATCAACGAGATGGAGTGGGCCTTTCCCAAGGGGGTCAAGTCCGGCGGCCTTGGCGACTACCGAATGGACGACCTGTTCGACGAGCAGTTCGGCGCGGGATGGTACGCGTTCCGCGACACGGACTGGCCGCTCAACGTCCGCCAGCAGCGCGGCTGGCTGATCAGCTGTTCCGCCGCCGGCTGGCGGGAGGTGATCACCGCCCTGGGCCCCAACACCGCGGCCGGCGGCTACGGGCTGCAGGGCCTGACCCTGACAGACCTTGGCGCCAATGGTCTGTCGGAGCTGTGCTTCAAGCCCTACGCCACCAACCGCTCGATGCGCGACGGCTGGGGCTTCCGCGCCCATGTGGAGAACGCCGCCGACCCGCTGGCCGGTCTGGACATGAATTTCGCCGTCATCGGGCGCCTGCTGCTGGCGGCCTTCTTCGCCCAGGAGGTGCGCGTCGGAGATCTGCCGGAATCGATCCTCGACCGCGCCTCGTTGATGCGGATCACCAACTACATGGCCATCACGGCCCGCTTCGACCCCGACGGCACGGATCTGGCCGAAGGCGCGCTGCCGGACTGGGGGGACGCCAGGACCTCCGAGGCCTATCCCCTCGCCTCCTATTTCGAGCCGGCCGATCTCGACACCCTGCCGGACCGCTCCGAAGACGGCCGCGACAAGCAGACCGTCTTCGGCTTCTTCAACCGCGCCAAGGCCGGCCACTACTGCCGCATGGCCAGGGACAAGACCCTGTTCGGCGACCTGCGCGGGCAGCCGGAGCCGGAGCGCCGGGCCGCCTGCCGCTACCTCGCCGACCGCCTGTTCGCCGGCACCCCGACCGACTACGCCGGCGGCCAAGCGGTGGTCCGGCGCGTCGACGGCCAGGACAGCGCCACCATCGCGCCGCTGTGCTCGCTACAGCCCGTGGCGGCGGAGCGGGTCACCGGCGAGGCCTTCGACGAGGCGGTGCCGCACTACATCCATCCCGGCTACGTGACCTTCGATCACGACGTCGGCGAGCCCCGGGGTTATGCGCCGGACAGGACGTCCGGCTATTCGACCGCCCTGGTCGGCGCATGGTGCGACATGCGGCCGGTGCTCGACACCGTCGCCGACGAGGCCCTGCGCAACCGCGACGTGGTGGCGGAGATCACGGACGAGAACGAGCTCATCGTTCTCAAGGGCTACAACCTCGGCGACGATGACGGTGAAATCCGCATCGGCGAGAGCTGGACCCGCTCGGTGGTCGTCAGCGACATCCGGGGCTGGCGCAACGGCGAGATCCGCCTGAGGCTCGGCCGTCAGCTGGACGAGCTGACCTTCAATCGGGATGACGAGGCCTATGTCTTCCTCCGCCGCGCGCCGTCGCGGAGAGGCGGCATTCCGGAGGCCGCGACCAGCGTCGGCCGGTTCGTCATCCGCAAGTCCATGCCCAGCCCGGCCATCACCGGCATCACCGTGCGGGCGGGCGGCGAGGAGGTCTACAGCGACAAGCCCCCGCCCCCGACGCCGATCAGCGACATCCCGCCCGGCGAGGACCCGCCGCCGGGCTGGAGCCCGCCGCCGCCCGGAACCTTCCGCGCCATCGGCCCGGGCCGCGAACTGGAGGTGACCATCACCTTCGACCGCGACATGGACCGCAGGGCCAAAGACCAGGCGTTCAAGGTCGGGGGGGCCGCGCTCATCGGGTCCTGGACCGGCGCCCGAACCTGGAAGGGCAAGGCGGCCGTGCCTGCGGACGCCCCCTATCGCACGGACTGGCGCGGCTATCGTGGCGTCTCCGTTTCCGCCAAGGCAAGCAGGGGCGGCTGGTACGACGGCGACCCGAACGCCGCGGGCATCCAGCCGGCAACCGGCCACAGCCTGCTGTTCGACCTGCCTCCGACCTGGGTCGAGCGGGTGCGGGTGAGAGGCGGCGGCCAGCCGATCTATGACGCCCGCTGGTCGGATGGTCCCGACTACGACAAGGCGATTAACTGGGTGGTCGGCATCTGGAAGGCGCTGGATCGGCGGCTGACCCTGGCCGTGGCCAAGGCGCCGCCCGCCTCCGGTCAGGGCCAGATCCGCATCGACCTGTCGGCCGAAACCGTGACCCCGCCGGTGGTGAAGGTCGGCGGCGCGACCGCGGCGATGACCGGCGCCGGCAAGGCCTGGACAGGGACCTTCGACTTCGCCGCCGCCCGCACCAGGATGGACGGGCCGGACATCCCCATCGAGATCTCGATCACCGACCGGTTCGAGCGTGACTTTGACGCCGACCCGCGCAGCCCGACCCTGGTCGTGCCCTATGGCCGCGTCGGCTCCAGCGGCCTCTGGTGGACCACCAACGAGGCGGCGCTGGGCCAGTCGACCAGCGAGAAGGGCGGCCCCGACCGCCGTCACAAGCTGGGCGATCCGCCGGAACTGTCGCTGGTGGTGATCCTCGACAAGTCGGGCAGCATGTCCGACAGCGGCCGCATCGACAACGCGCGGACCGGCGTGATCAAGGCCTTCGCCGGCCTGCCGCCCGGCCGCCGGATCGAGATGGCGGCGGTTGTCTTCGACGGCTGCGGCGAGCCGAACGTCACGCCCTTCACCCGCGACCTGGCCGCGGTGAAAGCCTTCCTGCTGGCGGCCCGGCCCGGCGGCAGCACCGCCATCGCCCGCGCCCACGAAGTTGCCGCCGACCTGTTCGCCAGCAGCGCCAGCCCGGCCGCCCGACGCTGGCGCTATGTCACCTTCACCGACGGCCTGGAGAACTGCGGCGGCGACGCGGCGGCGGCCCTGCGGCGGCTGCAGGGGGTGATCGATGACCATCGCGGGACCCTGCGGGCCGCAGCGCCCGAGCCGCCGGTCAAACGCGAGGAGGAGCCGGTCGACTGCCGTCCGCAGTCCTGGCGCGCCTGGGAGGCCCGCGTCCAGGACGCCCGCATCCTGCCCGGCATCCGCCTGGTCGAGCACTGGTACTATGAGCGCCAGCTGGCCGACGGCCGTTGCCTGGTCCGGCTGGCCAGCACCGAGTACGGGGTGTTCTACGGATCGTCCGGGGCCAGACGGAAGTGGGGCGTCAACAGCCGGCCCGGCAAGGCTAAGATCGAGTTCGCCTCGTCGCAGAACGGCGCCGCCGGCGTGAGGCGGGTCCGGGGCCTGGCCGAGGGTCTCCGCGGCAAAGGAAGCGATCTGGCCACAGCGCGCAAGGCCATCGCCAAGGCCGTCGGCGACGCGCTGGATCGTCTGGCGGACGCCGGCGGACCGGCTCGCGGTCCCTTCCTGGCGTTCGAGGACCGGGTCCTGCGGCCGCGCGGGGGACCATGGACCATCACCTGGCGGGGTCTGGGATGATGCGCCTCGCCGCCCTCCTCGCCGTCGCCCTGCTGGTCGCCGGTCCAGCCAGGGCCGCGCCGCCGGCCTTCCCCGTCGGCGAGGTGCGCAGCCTGTCGCTGAACGCGGCCGGGGAGGTGGTGGTGACGGTCAAGCCGGGCCGCCGGGCCGTGCTCGAGGCCGACGTGTTCGCGGCGCCGGACGCCGCCGGAGACATCACCCTGGAGGTGCTGGACAAGGCGGGCCACCCCTTGCCATCCGGCCTCGCCGCCGGTCCCGGTCCGGTGACGGTGCGCATCAAGGCCGCCAATCCGGGCGCCGCGACGATCCAGATCCGCGTCCGCGCCGATCCCTCGGTGGACGGCTTCGAACCCAACGACAGCAAGGATCGGGCCCGGCCGGCCACCGTACCCTTCAGCGGCTGGATCGAGATGGGTCCTGGAGACCAGGACTGGTTCCGCATCGACGCCCCGGCCGACGGCGTGGTGGGTGTGGGCCTCAATCCCCCGTCGAACGGCCGGCTGCGCTTCCTCGACGAGCGAGGCGCGGTGATCCAGGAGACCGCCGAGGACGGCTATGTGGCCGAAGGGATCACCTATGTCGCCGCCCGCGGCAGGCGCATGTACATCATCATCGAAGGCCCGGAATCCGGTCCGCGCTTCGTCTCGCGCCTGACCATCAGCCGCTACGCCAAGCCTGGGGGACAGGACGGCGCCCTGGTGACGGTGGGCCTCGCGGACCAGGACGAGACCGTCAACCAGCTGAACCTCGCGGCTCAGGCCGCCGGCGCCAGGACCCTGTCAGCCGAGGACGCCGACACGATCAGCAGCGCCCTGACCGAAGCCCTGGCCGAGCCGGCGAAAGCGCCCGCGCGGACGCCGTGGCTGCTGGCGATCGGCGCGGCCCTGCTGATCGCGGCGGGCGGCGGGGGATACTGGTGGTGGCGGAAGCGGAAGGCGCCCGTGGCCAAGCCCGCCGATCCCGAGGAACAGGCGGACACACCGGAACCCCCGGACCCCGCCCCCTAGCGCCGGGCGCGAATTTTCGGGCTGGGCGGGTCGCTGAGGAACTGGCCGGCCAGGCCGAGCTTGGCGTTGCAGGCCGGGCAGCGGATCTCCTGGTCCTCGGGCTCGTTTCCGACCAGCACCACGGTCGCGCCGCAAGGCTTGCACTTCCACCTGGACTCCTTCGGCGCGGGAGCGGGCGGCGCCTTGGGGGCCGGGGGGAACTTCAGGCTGAGGATCGGCCTGCGGGGAGCGTCGGTCATGGGATCACGAGAGTCACGGCTGGAGACGGTTCGCTAGCATGAACCGCGCTCAGGCTTGTGACAGGATCGACATCGCCGCGAAAGCCGGCGCCGTCGTCAGGCGGCCGCTTTCAGGGCCGTCTTCGGCGCGGGATTGGAGAACTCCATCGCCCCGTCGGTCACCGAGCCGAACTTCAGCGCCATCAGATCGCGGGCGTAGTTCTGGTGCAGCTTCCACGGCGTCTTCGACCCCTGCCTGGGGAACCGTCCGATGGTCCGCTGGACGTAGCCGGACGAGAAGTCGAGCCACGGCTCTTCCTGGACCGACGGGTCGGTGCGGCGGGGCGTCGCCTGGCGCAGGCCGGTGCGGCTCATGTGGTTGAGCAGGCGGGTGACGTATTCGCAGGTCAGGTCGCACTTCAGCGTCCAGGACGCGTTGGTGTAGCCGAACGACGAGGCCATGTTGGGCACATCGCTGTACATCATGCCCTTGTAGCTCATGGTCTGTGACGGCTGGACGACCTTGCCGTCGACGACCAGCTCCAGCCCGTTGAACACCTCCAGGTTCAGGCCGGTGGCGGTGACGATGACGTCGGCCTCCAGCGTGACGCCGGACTTCAGCTTCAGGCCCTTGGCGGTGAAGCGCTCGATGTGATCGGTGACCACCGAGGAGGTCCCGGCCTTGAGCGACTCGAACAGATCCGCGTCCGGCACCAGGCAGAGGCGTTGGTCCCAGGGATTGTAGGTCGGCGTGAAGTGGGTCGCGACATCGTAATCCGGCCCCAGCTGCTCGCGGACCATGGCCAGCAGGCGCTCCTTGGTCTTTTCGGGGTTCTTCCGCGCCAGGCGGTAGAAAACCATGTTCAGCAGCACGTTCTTCCACCGCGTGATCCCGTAGGCGACCATCGGCGGCAGCTTGCTGCGCAGCCAGTTGGCGATGGAGTCCTCGGCCGGGCGCGAGACCACATAGGTCGGCGAGCGCTGCAGCATGGTCACGTGGCCGGCGGTCCTGGCCATCTCCGGGACCAGGGTCACCGCCGTGGCGCCGCTGCCGATCACCACCACCTTCTTGCCGGTGTAGTCGAGGTTTTCCGGCCATTTCTGCGGATGGACGATGGCGCCTTTGTAGGCATCCATGCCGGCCCAGTCGGGGGTGTAGCCCTCGACGTAGCTGTAGTAGCCGCCGCACAGGAACAGGAAGTTGCAGGTGTAGGTCAGGGTCTCGCCGCCCGCCTCGACCTCGACGGTCCAGGCCGCGTCCGCGGTGGACCAGCTGGCCCGCCGGACCATCGAACCATAGCGGATGTGCTTGTCGATGCCGTAGTGGGCCGCTGTGTCCTTGACGTACTTCAGGATCGCCGGTCCGTCGGCGATAGCCTTGGCCTCGGTCCACGGGCGGAACGAATAGCCGAGCGTGTACATGTCCGAATCGGAGCGGATGCCGGGATAGCGGAACAGGTCCCAGGTGCCGCCCATGCTCTCGCGGCCTTCCAGGATCACATAGGTCCGGTCCGGCGACTTGTCCTGCAGGTGATAGCCGGCGCCCACGCCGGAGATTCCCGCGCCGACAATCACCACGTCGAAGTGTTCGCTCGCCATGCCCGCGCCTGTCCCGATCTGACTTTCGTCTGGTTCCCGCACCGTCAGTGTGCCGCTCAAACGATCGTATGTCTTGCGAGAAGTTATCAGCGTTCACTCAAATTGGGGCCAATCCGCCGTTGGCCTGCCCCGCTGACTGTGATCGGATCGCCGCAACAACGAAAAGCGGGAGCGGGCATGAACCAGGCGGATTATCAGGCGCAGGACGCCACGGGCCTCGCCGCCCTGATCGCGGCGAAGGAGATCAGCGCGTCCGAGGCGCTGGACGCCGCGCTGGAGCGGATGGCGGCGGTCAATCCGACGCTCAACGCGGTGATCCTCGATCTGTCCGACCAGGCGAAGGCGCAGCTCGCCCGGGGAACGCCGGGCGGCCCGCTCGGCGGCGTGCCCTGGCTGATCAAGGATATCGGCGCCCTGGTGGAAGGGACCCCGACCACCAGCGGCTCGCGGCTGATGAAGGACGCCGTCGCCCCGGCCGACAGCGCCATCGTCACCGCCTATCGCAAGGCCGGGCTGGTGATCTTCGGCAAGACCAACACCCCCGAGTTCGGCCTGGAGCCGGTCACCGAGCCGGAGTTCTTTGGTCCCACCCTCAATCCGTGGGACCTGACCCGCACGCCGGGTGGCTCGTCTGGCGGGGCAAGCGCGGCGGTGGCCGGCGGGATCGTCCCGGCGGCCCACGCCAGCGATGGCGGCGGCTCGATCCGCACGCCCGCCGCCTGCTGCGGCCTGTTTGGCATGAAGCCCTCGCGCGGCCGGGTCTCCTCTTCCCCCGCCGGCGAAGGCTGGGGCGGCGCCTCGGTGCAGCACGCCGTGACCCGCTCGGTGCGCGACAGCGCCCTGCTGCTGGACGCCATCTGCCAGCCGGTGGCGGGCGACCCCTACTACCTCTCCCCGCCCGCCACGCCCTTCGCCGAGGAGGTCAGGCGCGACCCCGGCAAGCTGCGCATCGGCGTGATCCCCGGCGCGCTGGACGGCGGGTCCATCGATCCGGAGTGCGCCGCCGCCGTCGCCGACGTGGCGCGGCTCTGCGAGTCGCTGGGCCATTCGGTGGACGAAGTCGCGCTCGACCTGGACTTCGCGGGCGTGCGGGACGCGGCGGGCTCGGTGATCGCCGCCAGCGTGGCCGCGACCCTCGATTTCGTGACCGCCCAGCGCGGCCGACCGATCGGGGACGACGAGATCGACCTGGTGACCCGGGCCATGGCCAGCCGCGGCGGGCGGGTCACAGGCGCGGCCTATGTGCTGGGCATGCAGACCCTGCACGCGGCCGGACGGGCGGTGGCGAAGGTCTATGACCGGTTCGACGTGCTGCTCAGCTCGACGCTGGGCTCGCCGCCGATCCCCAAGGGCTCGCTGCGCGGCGAACCGCTGGACCTGGCCGGCTACGGCCCCCGCCTGTTCGCCTTCATGCCCAACACCCAGCTGTTCAACGTCACCGGCCAGCCGGCCATGACCGTGCCGCTGGCCTGGAGCCAGGCGGGCCTGCCGATCGGCATCCAGTTCGCCGCCGCCATGGCCGACGAAGGCCTGCTCTTCCGCCTCGCCGGCCAGCTGGAGAAGGCCCGGCCATGGTTCGACCGGCTGCCGACGATGAGTCGCTGACTCGGGACAGACACCTTTGGGTGTCTGTCCCTATCCAAGTCCCCAGGCCACCCGGGCTGCCTCGATTCGCTCAAGCTTGGCCGCCAGCGGCGTCCAGTCGTCCCGCCCGGCGATGGCGGACCAGAGGGCCTCGACCTCGTCGACCAGCATCTCCTCCGGTCCGGGCGCGGCGAAATACGGATGGTCGAGCCGCTCGGGGCGGTCGGCCTCGTAACCGGCCAGCCGCGCGCGGAAGTCGGTGAAGCCGTCGTCGGCGTAGAGCGCGGCTCGCGGGCCGGCCAGCGCGCGGTCCGACGACCCGCAGAACCAGTCGAAGAAGAACGGCTCCCAGCGCAGCGCCTCGCCGCCGGCCGCCAGAGCGCGGAAGGCGGCGTTGACCAGCTCGATGTCGGCCTCGCCGCCCCGGGCCTTCAGGCCGAGCCGCGCGAGCATCGCCGCGCGCAGTTCATCGCGATAGGCGGGGGCGAACCCGTTCAGGGCCGCGACCAGGGCGTCGGACTCCGCCGCCAGCGTCAGGCAGCCGGCCAGCTGCTGCAGGTTCCAGAAGGCCGCCTCCGGCTGGCGGCCGAAGCTGTAGAGGCCGGTCTCGTCGAAATAGGCGGCGGTGAAGTTGGGATCGTTGTGCGGCAGGAACCGCCAGGGGCCGTAGTCGAAGCTCTCGCCCGTCACCACCATGTTGTCGGTGTTGAGCACGCCATGGACGAAGCCCGCGCTCATCCAGCGGGCAGCCAGCCGGGCGGTGCGGGCGACCACCGTCTCCAGCAGGGCGACGGGGCGATCTGGCGCCGCCGTCAATTCCGGGAACCAGGCGTCAATGCAGTGGTCGACGAGCTTGCCGACATTGTCGCCCCGCTCGAAATACGCTTGCCGCTGGAACGTGCCGAAGCGGATGTGGCTGTGCGACAGGCGGACAAGCACCGCCGAGCGGGTCGGGCTGGGCTCGTCGTTGCGCTCCAGCGCCTCGCCGGTCTCGATCAGGGAGAAGGCGCGGCTGGTGGGCACGCCCAGGGCCTCCAGCATGGCCGCCGCCAGCACCTCGCGCAGGCCGCCCTTGAGGGTCAGCCGCCCGTCGCCGCGCCGCGACCAGGGTGTCTGGCCAGAGCCCTTGGTGGCGAGATCCAGCAGCCGGTCCGCGCCCGCCTCCCGCAGCTGGGCGAACAGGAAGCCGCGGCCATCTCCGAGGCCGGGGTTGTAGGTGCGGAACTGGTGGCCGTGATAGCGCATGGCCAGCGGCCCGGCCTGGTTGTCGGGCAAGGGCTCGAACCGGCCGAAGTGGCGAATCCATTCCGCGTCGGTCAGGGTCTCCAGCCCCACCGTCCCCGCCGCCCGCTGGTTGCGGTGGCGCAGGATCGTCTCGGGGAAGTCCGCCGCCGTCACCGGATCGGAAAACTCCGGGCCCAGCGTCATGAAGCGCGGATCGGGGCGATAGGCAGGCGAGACGGGCATGGATCGCAGATGACCGGTCAGCGCCCGCGGCGCAAGACCGAGGCCCCGACTATCCGGGCGAGAGGCCCGAGCTCCAGGCAAGCCAACCGACATAGGCGACATAGGCTGTCGCCATCAGGAATCCCTCGGCGCGGGTGATCTTGCCCAGTCGCCTGGCGAACAGGACCATCAGCAGGGTGGCCGCCACCAGCACCCAGATATCCAGCCGGGCAATCTCGGGCGGGACATCGACCGGCTTGATCGCGGCGGTGATCCCCAGGATTCCGAGGATGTTGTAGAGGTTGGAGCCGATCACGTTGCCCAGGGCCACATCACCCTGCTTGCGCGCCGCCGCCATGCCGCTGGTCACCAGTTCGGGCAGAGACGTCCCGATGGCGACGATGGTCAGGCCCACCAGGGTGTCTGAGACGCCAAGGTCCCGCGCCAGCACGATGGCCCCGCCGACCAGCAGGTTGGCGCCGTAGATCGTGATGGCGATACCGGCGGCGGCCAGGGGCAGGGCGATCCAGAGGTTCGGCGCTCCCTTGGAGGGTTCGGACGCCTGGTCCTCGATCCGTTCGGCCTCGGCATCGGGCTTCTTCCGCTCCATCAGCCAGACCACGAAGATGTAGGCTGCCAGCGCGCCGATGCCGGCGTAGCCCATCTCGCGGGTCAGCCGGCCCTGCAGGATCGCCCAGGCCAGCGCGCCCGTGGCCAGGACCAGAGCGATGGCGTCCCGCCGGAACGCCCTGCGATTGACCGCCAAAGGCGCGATCAGGGCGGTCAGGCCCAGAATCAGCAGGCTGTTGGAGATGTTGGAGCCGACCACGTTGCCGATGGCGATGCCCGGCGATCCGGCGAAGGCGGCCTGCAGGCTGGTCACCAGTTCGGGGGTGGAGGTGCCGAAGCCCACCAGGGTCAGGCCGATCAGCAGCGGGCTCACACCCAGTCGCCTGGCCGCGCTGGACGCCCCGCGCACCAGCAGATCGCCGCCGACCGCGAGCATCGCAAGGCCCGCCAGAATGCTCAGCCAGAGAGTCATGCACCCGCCTCCAGTTCGAGGCGATGCTACAGGATTCTCGGCGGTGTCGGCGAAAACCGGAGGCCTTGGGAGCGTCCGGCTCCCCCTCCGCTCTAATCGGCGCCGGCGCCGATCACCCGCAGGCTGGCGATCTGCAGCTCAAGCCGCTTCACCTCACGCAGGATGTTGTTCTTCTGCATCTCCATGAAGAACCACAGCTTGATCATGCTGAAGGCGACGACCGTTAAGCCGGTCGCCGCACCCCAGAGGATCATGGTCCTCAGATCAGGTGCGTCGATGAACCGGTAGGCGAAATAGCAGGCGAGGCCGAACAGGCCGAACCCACCCATCCAGCCGATATATCCGATCAGCCGGTGCTGGTCCTGGAACGCCTTGATGGCCTGGATGAACAGTGGCTCCTCACGGCTCAGCTCGTCGAGCAGGCGCAGATCCTCCGGCGACAGGGCGCGGCGAAGGGCTTGGTCAAGCTGTGACATGGTCTTCTCCTTCCAACTTCAACTTCAGGGACAGGCGAACGGCGTGGAGGCGCGACTTGACCGTCCCCACGGGAATTTTGAAGGCGGCGGAGACCTCCTCGACTGACAGGCCCTCGCCGTAGAACAGGCTGACGATCAGACGCTGGTCAGCCGGCAACGCCGCCACGGCCTCAGCCAGGTCGAGGGATTGCTCTGGATCGACCTGTTTGGACGGATCCATCGCCAGAGACAGCTCGTCGATCGCCACGCGGGCGACGGCGCGCCGGCGCTGACGACGGCGCACTTCATCGACGCATTTGCGCGTGGCGATGGCGAAGGCCCAGCCCGGAAACCGTGACGGGTCTTCAAGACGCCGCAGTCCTTTGGCGATCGCCAGCCAGGCGTCCTGAACCGCGTCGCTGGCCGCGTCGGCGTCCAGCAGGACACGGGCGGCGTGGCGGCGAAGGCGCGGCGTCCAGCGGACAACCAGACGCCGGAACGCGTCGGTCGATCCAGCCTGGGCGGCGAGCACCAGAAATTCGTCAAGAACGGCTTCGGCTTCGCGGTCCATCACCCCACCTCACCGATATAGTCGGCGGACGGGGGCGGATGGTTCACCTCGCCCAACCGAATTCGGCGATCAGGGACTCCAGCCCACGAGCGCCAGCATCACCCCAAAGCCGACCAGGTAGGCCACGGCGACCATCCAGCCCTCCTTGACCCAGGCCACGACGGAGCGAGCCTCCGGATAGAGGTTGCTGAGCGCCACCCCGGCGGAAGACCCGAACCAGACCATCGAGCCACCAAAGCCGACCGCGTAGGCCAGCAGGGCCCAGTCGTAGCCGCCCTGCTGCAGGGCCAGGGCGGTCAGCGGGATGTTGTCGAATACCGCCGAGAGGAAGCCCAGGCCCAGCACCGACGCCCAGTTGGGATCTGGCAGTTTCTCGACCGGCATCAGCGAGGCGCAACCGACCAGGGCGACAAGGAACAGGGCGCCGTGAAGGGCCTCGCCCGTGACCTTCCACTCTGGGCGGCGGATCAGGGCGGTCGCAAGGATGGCGGCCCACAAGGCCAGACCCAGCACCGGGGCGACGTCCTCCAGCCCCTCGAACTGGCTGTTGGCGATGACGTTGGCGGTGACGATCGTCACCAGCATGACCAGCACGGTCGATGCCCGGATCCAGTCGATGACCACGCCCTCCGCGCTGTGCGGAATCACCGGCCCGACCTTCTGCTGCTTCCAGGCGGCCAGCGGGGCGAACACGAGGAAAGCCACAGCCGACGCCACGAAGGCCCACAGCAGCTTCACCGGCGAGACCCCGCTGATCCACATCATGGTGGTGGTGGTGTCGCCCAGAACGCTGCCCGCGCCCCCGGCGTTGGCCGAGGCGACGATGGCCACCAGAAAGCCGATGCCGACCTGGCCCTTGAACAGGTGGCGGGCCATGACCCCGCCGATCACCGCCGAGGCGATGTTGTCGAGCAGGGCGGAGAGCAGGAAGACGATCGCCAACAGAGCCAGGCCGCCGGTCCAGTTGTCCGGCATCAGCGACGGGACCTTGTCCGGGATGTTGCTGCGCTCGAACTGGTTGGACAGGACCGCGAAGCCGACCAGCAACAGCATCAGGTTGGCCAGCACGACCCACTCGTGGGTCAGGTGGGCGCCAAGACCGGCAAGCCCCGCGACGCCGCCGAAATCGGCCGCCATCAGCTTGTAGCCCGTGATCAACACCAGGCCCGTGAGGGCCACCGCGAGCGGCCGCTTGTGCAGCAGCGCGACGCCGATCAGCACCAGGCCAAAGAACACGAACTCAAGCGGAATGCCGGGCATCGACAGGTCCTTTTCGGGGCGGTGGCGGGGCCGCTGGTTGTGCCAAACCCCGCCCCTCGGCCCAAGCGAAATCGGCGCTGCGGTCCCGATTCGGGCGAACGGCGATTTTTGACACCCATGCTGTTACATATCGGTCACGAACCGTGTTTTTCCCCTTGTGCACAAGGGATTGACGCTTGCGCAGGTTTCCCGGCGCAACCTAGGTGATCGCCGTCAACTTTGACGGGGCCGTCAGGCTCTCAAGTGTCTGTAACCGCGTGGTTCTCCCCGACCCGCGCCAAAAACTTCAGGACAGGAAATGCGCTTCTCCCAGTTGCTTCGCGCGTCGGCTTCGGCCGCCGTGCTGTCGGCGCTCGTCGCCGGCGCCGCCTATGCCCAGGACACGGGCTCCGAGACCTCGGTCGAGGACATCATCATCACCGCCACCAAGCGTGAGCAGAGCCTGCAGGACGTGCCCGTGGTGGTCACCGCCGTCAGCGGCCAGCTGATGCAGGACGCCGGCGTGAAGGACATCAAGGATCTGACGATCCTGACCCCCGGCCTGACCGTCACCTCGACCTCGAACGAGACCGTCACCACCGCCCGCATCCGCGGCGTCGGCACGGTTGGCGACAACCCCGGCCTCGAGTCTTCGGTCGGCGTGGTGATCGACGGCGTCTACCGGCCCCGCAACGGCGTCTCGTTCGGCGACCTGGGCGAGCTGCAGCGCGTTGAAGTGCTGAAAGGCCCGCAGGGCACCCTGTTCGGCAAGAACACCTCCGCCGGCGTGATCAACATCCTGTCAGTGGCCCCGTCGTTCAACTTCGGCGCCCAGGGCGAAGTCACCGTCGGCGACTACGGCGCTCGCGGCGTCTCCGGCTCGGTGACCGGCCCGCTGACGGCGGACGACACCGTCGCCGGCCGCCTGTTCTTCGCCACCCGCAAGCGCGACGGCTACCTCGACGTCGAGACCGGCACGGCCGGCCAGCGTCAAAACGAAGACGTCACCCAGGACTTCTGGACCCTCCGCGGCCAGATGCTGGTGGTTCCCAACGAGAGCCTGACCATCCGCGTCATCGGCGACTACACCCAGCGGGACGAGTCCTGCTGCCTGGCCACCCAGCTGGTGGTCGGCAATGCCGCCAACTCCCGCGCCGCCCTGGTCAACCAGGTCCGTCCCGGCTCGATCGACACGTCGGAAGCGCCGTTCGACCGCACCGCCTACGCCAACCGCAGCACGGGCCAGTACATCGTCGACACCGGCTGGTCGGTCCAGGCCGACTGGGAGATCAACGACGACGTCACCCTGACCTCGATCACCGCCTGGCGGAACTGGCGGGCCGAGACCGGCCAGGACAGCGACTTCACCGCCGCCGACATCGCCTACCGTCCTGACAACGGCGACAACTTCACCGAGTTCGGCCAGCAGTCGCAGGAGGTCCGCATCGCCGGCGCGACCGGTCCGCTCGACTGGCTGGTCGGCGTCTTCTACGCCAGTGAAGACCTCGATGCCCGTTCGGTCCTGAACTACGGCTCGGACTTCTACGCCTATTTCGACCAACGCGTTCTGGGCAACGTCCCGGCTCTGCTCGGCCTGACGTCGGCGGCCATCCACCAGCCCGGAACCGGGTCGGACGACCGCTATGCGCAGGAGGACGCGACCTTCGCCCTGTTCACCGACAACACCTGGTCGATCACCGACACCTTCAAGGTGACGGCCGGCCTGCGATTCACCAGCAGCGAGAAGTCCCTGACCACCGACTACAGCACCACCGGCGCGTCCTGCGACCAGGCGGAGGGCGCCTATGGGGCCCTGGCCGGCCTGGCCGGCGTTCCCACCGCCCGTGCGATCGTCGGCGGCCTGTGCCTCAATGGCCAGAACAATGACTTCGACGGTCTGGGCGCCTTCAAGCAGAACATGGGCGAGGAAGAGCTCACCGGGACGCTGAAGCTGACCTGGAAGCCGACCGAAGACATCATGACCTACGCGTCCTACGCGCGGGGCTACAAGTCGGGCGGCTTCAACCTGGACCGGTCGAGCCGCGCGCGGATCACCCCGCTCGGTTCGCCCCTGCCCTTCAACCCGGCGGCCAACTGCGCCGTGGCCACGGGCTGCCTGGACTTCCAGGTGCTCAGCGACACCAGCTTCGCCTCCGAGTTCGCGGACTCGTATGAAGTCGGCGTGAAGAGCAAGTGGCTCAACAACTCGCTGCTGCTCAACGCGACGGTCTTCTACCAGGAATACGCCGACTTCCAGCTGAACACCTTCGTCGGCACGGCCTTCATCGTCGAGTCGATCCCGGAAGTGATCTCCAAGGGCGTCGACGCCGACTTCGTCTGGTTCACCCCGGTGGACGGCCTGGCCCTGCAGGGCGGCGTGACCTACGCCGAGACCCAGTTCGGCGAGTTCACCGCCGCTGACCTCAGCGACCCGAGCCGCTTCAACGGCGTGTTCCGCCTGCCGGGTACGCAGGTGTCGTTCGCGCCGCGCTGGTCGGCCTCCGTCGCCGGCACCTACGAGCGCGACCTGACCGACTCCCTGGTCCTGCGGACCAACGTCTCGGCCAAGTTCACCTCGCGCTACAACACCGGCTCGGACCTGCATCCGGTCAAGGACCAGTCGTCCTTCACCCTGGTGAACGCCCGCATCGGCATCGGCTCGGCTGACGAGCGCTGGTCGGTGGAGCTGTGGTCGAACAACCTGTTCGACCAGGACTACCTGCAGGTGGCCTTCAACGGTCCGTTCCAGGTGGACACGTCCAACCCGTACAGCGCCACGGCCGACGCCAACATCTCGACCTACGACACCTTCCTGGGCGCGCCCCGGACGGTGGGCCTGACCCTGCGCGGCAAGTTCTAGCCACGCGGCCACGGCTGAAAAACCTAGGGTGGTCCGGAGCAATCCGGGCCGCCCTTTTTTCATGTCCCCACAGGGACAGACACCTGCGGTGTCTGTCCCTAGGCGAGCCCCGCCTTCAGCGCCGCCGCCGTCTCCTCGATCGCCGGGCCCACGGCCGGGCTGATGGCCGAGAGGGTGTAGAAGTCGTGGACGAAGGCCGGGTATTCGATATGCCCGGCCTTCACGCCCGCCTTGTTGAGCGCCGCGGCGTAGGCCTTGCCCTCGTCCTTCAGCGGGTCGAAGCCGGCGGTGACCACCAGGGCCGGCGGCAGGCCCGAGAGGCTGGCCGCGTGCACCGGCTCCGCCCGCTTCGCGTCCGGATGGGTCCCCGCGCCGTAGTGCTCGCCGAACCAGTCCATCACCTCGGCCGTCAGCACATAGCCGGTGGCCAGCGCCCGCCGCGACGGGGTGTCCTGGATCATCGCCGTGGCCGGATAGAGCAGCAGCTGGAAGGCCAGCTTGCGCGCCGGATCGCCGCGCATTTCCAGCGCCATGCAGGCCGACAGGTTGCCGCCGGCGGAATCGCCGCCGACCGCGATGCGGGCCGCATCGAAGCCGATCTCGGCGGCATGGTCGAAAGCCCAGCGGGTCGCCGCCAGGGCGTCGTCATGGGCCGCCGGGAACGGGTGCTCGGGCGCCAGGCGGTAGTCCACCGACAGCACCCGCACGCCCGACGCCTTGCACAGCCGGCGGAGGAAGTCGTCGTGGGTATCGAGGTTTCCGATGACGAAGCCGCCGCCATGGAAATAGACCAGCCCCGGCGTCGTCGCCGGCGCGCCCTTCGGCGCATAAAGCCGCGCCTTGAGGGGTCCGGCGGCGCCGGCCACCTCGAGGTCACGCACCTCGAGATCCTTCGGGGCGCCGGCGTCATGGCCCGATCGCTGGGCCGTATAGCCCGCGCGGACCATCTCGGCCGGCAAGGTCGCCAGGGGTGGCATCTCGATGGCCGCGGCGGCGTCGAGCATGGCGCGGAAAGCTTTGTCTAGCATGGGATCAATCCTGAACGGAGATGACGCCCTCGCCGGCCGGCGTGGCGTAGATGGCCTGCACGAGCGCGTCGCGACGCTCGAGCGTGGCGCGCTGGTTGACGTAGCCCTTGTCGGTGATTTCGCCCGCGTCGATGGACGGGGGTTCGGTCATGATCACGAACCGCCCGATCCGCCGCGAGGAGCCGCCGGCCGTGGCGTTGAAGGCGCCCAGCTTGTCCTTGAGGATCGCCGCCAGCTTGTCGATCGGCGAGCCCGGTCCCGGGTCGGCGGCCAGCGCCTGCATCCCGGCCATCGAGGGCCAGAACAGCGCGCCGATGAACGGCTTGTCCTGGCCGGCGATCACCGCGTCCATCACATAGGGGCTGCAGGCGGCGACCAGGTCGGGCCGCAGGGTGCCGGTGCTGACCCAGGTGCCGCTGTCGAGCTTGAAGTCCTCGGTCACCCGGCCGTCGAAGATCATGCCCTTGGACGGGTCGTTCTCATCGACGAACCTGGCAGCGTCGCCGAGCTTGTAGAAGCCCTCCTCGTCGAAGGCGGCGGCGGTCTTTTCCGGATCCCCGTGATAGCCGGTGGTGACGGTCGGGCCCTTGACCCGCACCTCCATCTTGGTCCCGTTGGGCACCAGCTTGATGGTCACCCCCGGCACCGGCAGACCGACCAGGCCAACGGTCTCGGTCGCCCAGTGGGTGACGGTGACGCCCTGGGTTTCGGTGGCGCCGTACATGGTGGTCAGCGGAATGCGGTGGCCGGTCTCGGCGACCGCCAAGGCCTGCAGCCGGTCGTTGACGTCGTTCGACAGGGTCGCGCCGCCATAGCCCATGTAGCGCAGGTTCTTGAAGAAGGACGCGCGCAGGATCGGGTCGCGCTCCATGGCCTCGGCCAGCATGCCAAAGGCGATCGGCGCCGAACCGAACACGATCGGCGAGACCTCATAGAGGTTCTTGATCGTCGTCTCGAACATGCCGGGGATCGGTTTGCCCTCGTCCAGGTGCACAGTTCCGCCGCCCCACAGCACGGCGTTGAAGCCGATGTTGCCGGCGCTGATGTGGCTCCAGGGCATCCATTCCAGGCTCTGGGGAATGATGTCCGGGTCGACCTCCTCGCCACGCAGGCCCTCGCCGCCGGCGATGGTCGCGGCCATCATGCCGAAGGTCTGCGGCACGCCCTTGGGCATGCCGGTGGAGCCGGAGGTGAACAGGTACTTGGCCACGGTGGCGTGACCCAGGGCCTCCCGCGCGGCCTCGACCGCGGCGGTCGGCCGGGTCCCGGTCAGGTCGGACAGCGGGATGGCCCCCTCCCCGGTCCCGTCGGCGGTGACGAAGATCAGGTTCGGGTTGATCGCGCTGAGGGTGTTGAAGGCGTTCTGGAACATGACGCCCGACTGGGCGAAGACCACCCGGGGCTTCACCACGGCGGCGCAGTGCTTGAGCTTGCCGTGATCGCTGGAGATCAGGCTGTAGGCCGGGCTGATCGGGGCCACCGGCACGCCGGCGGTGTAGCAGCCGAGCATGACCAGGGCGTGCTCGATGGAGTTGGACGACAGGACCATGACGCTGTCGGCGCCGGTCAGGCCCTGATTGAGCAGCCACTGGGCGATGCCCTCCGCCGCCGCCAGCGCCTCGCCGTAGGTCACTTGCCGCCAGGGGCCGTGGCCAGGCTCGCGCTGCTTCATCCACGGCCGGTCGGGGTGGGCCTTTGCCTTGTCCTTCAACAGGTGGGCGATCGAGCGCGGTCCCTCGCCGGGCGCATGGTTGGACCAGATCAGCACCGAGCCGTCGGGCCGCCGCTCGACCGAAACGTCCGGGCCTTTCTGGGGCAAGGGCTTGAAGGCCGGCTTCGTCGCGGCGGCCGAAGCCACGCCGTCAGCGGGGGTCATGAGCGTTTCCTGGAGCGTTTGTTATCGTTGTTCTGTTGAGACTATCGCTGCCCCTAGGGGAGTCAAACAGGTGTTCGCGCGGGGACATGCACTTCAGTGCGTGTCCCTTGCCTGCCAGAGGGGACACGCACTGAAGTGCATGTCCCCGCGGCCCGCCACTACAGCCCCTTCAACCACCCCACCAACAGCTCGGTCACCGCCTCTGGCGCCTCCTGCTGCGTCCAGTGGCCGACGCCGGGCAGGACATGGGCGCCCTGCAGGTTCGGCAGATGCGGCTTCATGAAATCCAGCGGGTTGACCCCCGGGATCATCTTCAGCACCAGGTCGCGCTCGCCGCCGATGAACAAGGCCGGCTGCTCGATCTTGCGGTCCTTGAACTGCTGCAGCCAGTCGAAGTCCCGCTGGTGATTGCGGTACCGGCTCAGTGGCCCAAAGAAGCCCGAGCGGTGGAATTCGGCGGTGAAATAGTCCTCGTCCGCCTTGCTTAGCCAGACCGGAAACACCCCCGGATCGGGCAGCCGGTCGAGCAGGCGCTCCCCGTGCGGCTTGTCCGCCGGCCAGGTCCCGTCCGGCGCGTCGCCGCTGATGGCGTAGTAGAACTTGCGGATCGCCGCGCGCGGGTCGCTGCCCAGCTCCGCCTCGGCCGGGCCGACGTCCTGGAAATAGACCTGGTAGAAGAACCGGCCCTTGTCGGTGAACATGGCCTTGATCACGTCCATGAACTGCACGGCCGGCACGCCGGTGTAGGGCACCGACAATCCGGCCACCGCCCGCACCCAGTCCGGCCGCGTCAGGGCGGTGTTCCAGACGATCGGCGCGCCCCAGTCATGGCCGATCAGCACGGCCTTGTCGTTCGGCGACAGGTGCTCGATCACCCCGGCCACGTCGGCGGTGATCTGTTCCAGGCTGTAGTCGGCGACCTCGCCCGGCTTGTCCGAGCCGCCGTAGCCGCGCACGTCGATGGCGCAGGCGGTGAAGCCGGCCGCGGCGATCGGCGCGATCTGATGACGCCAGCTGTACCAGCTCTCCGGAAAGCCATGGACCATGACCACCAGCGGCCCGGCGCCCTCGACCACCGCGCGCAGCTTGATCCCGTTGGTCGGGATGGAGACGAAGTTGGTCATGGCGTTTCCCCGTTTGTCCCGAAACCATCACGGACGACGTCGGGGCAGGCAAGGGTCAATGGACGATCATAAGTTTGCCACCTTAGCGGGTATTTTGTCGCAATGCTCTTGTCTATTTCTCGCCGCGTGATAGGCTTCCACCATGAGCGATGAAAAGCCTCCCGGCTTCGAAGAAGCGCCCGCCGCGTTCGATGCGGACTACGACGAGCGCTCGGCCGCCGCCGACGCGGACGTCGCGGCTGGCAGGCTGGTCCCGAACGAAAGCGTAATGACCTGGCTTCAGTCGATCATTGACGGCAAACCCGAGCCGCCGCCGTTCTCGTGGCGAAAGTAGTTTGGACAGACGGCGCGATCGCTGACATCGCGAATATCATGAGCTGGATATCGGCTGACAATCCACGCGCAGCTCTGCGGATGGCCGAGCGCCTGATGGACGCGGCTGGAAGGCTTGATCTGTATCCGTAGCGAGGACGACCGATCAGCGCCGAACGGCGCGAAATCGTCGTCGTCACCCCATACCTGATCCGATATCGGATAGACGGTGATGAGGTGACGGTCCTCGAAGTCCGCCACAGCGCTCGCTCGCCGGGTTGAGGCTACCCCACCAGCCTCTCGCGCCCTTCCCAGTACGGCTTGCGCAATTCCCGCCGCAGCACCTTGCCGGAGGGGTTTCTCGGCAGGGCGTCGATGAAGTCGATGGACTTGGGGGCCTTGAACCCGGCGATTTGGGTGCGGGCGTGGGCGATGATCTCGTCGGGGGTCGCCGTCGCGCCGGCTTTGAGCACCACG
>JAUXTQ010000046.1 GCA_030678995.1 Caulobacter sp. | reverse complement strand
GTGTTCCGGCCTCGACCCTGGCGGTCGACTGGAAGGGCGAGTCCGAACTGGCCGTCGCCACCGGCGATGGTGTCAAGGAACCGCTGAACCGCCGTTCGACGATCCAGATCAACTTCTGATCCACGATCTCGGCGTAAAGCTTAAGCCAAAGCGGGGCCCCGGTGGAAACACCGGGGCCTTTGCCTGTGGAAATCTCATAGAATCAAAGGCTTGAGCGCAAGTCGGGCAACCTTGACGCACTGCAGCGTGATCTATAGGTTCCGCCGCGATCAAGCCGGGTCCGGGGGGCTTCCCTTCGGACCGATCTCGGACCTGACCGCCCCCATGCCCAAGGCCCTGGACCCGCGCGAAGAGGCGCTCAGAAGCCTCGACGAACGGGCTAACGCACTCAAGGCGCGCACGGACCGCGCCGTTTCGCCCGTGGGCGAGCTGAATGCGTCCAGCCAGGCCTACAAGATCCTGGCCGAGTTGCTGGGGGGCGTGCTGGTCGGGATCGCGGCCGGGGCTATCGTGGACCGGTTCGCGGGGACGGCCCCCTGGGGTTTGATCGGCGGGGTCCTTCTGGGCTTCGCCCTGTCGGTATTCATGGCGCGCCGGACGGCCAACAGGCTGATGGCGCAGGCGAAGGCGGAAGAGGCGGCGCGTATCGCGGCCCTGGACGCCAAGGAAGACTAGGGAGCGATAGGCCCGATGGCCGATCCGATTCATCAGTTCCAGATCGTCAAGGTCGTCGACCTCCCAGACGTCACCCTTCCGCTTGTCGGGCTGGTAGATCTGGCGATCACCAATTCGCACATCGCCATGACCATCGCCTTCGCGGCGGTCGTGCTGTTCCTGACCCTGGTGACTGCCAGGCCGCAGATCGTTCCCGGCCGGTTACAGACCGTCGGCGAGGGCCTGTTCGGCCTGATCGACAACCTGACCGATTCGATCATCGGCCACGATGGCCGCAAGTATTTCCCGTATGTGTTCACGGTGTTCGTGCTGATCCTGGCGATGAACCTGCTGGGCATGGCCCTGGCCTTCACCGCCACCTCGCAGCTGGCGATCACGGCGACCTTCGCCGTCGTCACCTTCGCCCTGGTGCTGGCCATCGGCTTCGCCAGGAACGGCCTTGGCTTCTTCCTGCTGTTCTGGCCCACGGGCGCGCCGCTGGTGATGCGGCCGGTCGTCGGGCTGATCGAATTCTTCTCCTTCATGCTACGGCCGGTCACCCTGGCCCTTCGTCTGTTCGGCAACATGCTCGGTGGCCACGTGGCCCTGAAGGTGTTCGCCGGCTTCGTCGTCACCCTCGGGGCGATGGCGGCAGGCGGCGGGCTGGGCCTGCTGGGCATCCCGGGCGCGGCCTTGTCGATGACCATGGTCGTCGGCCTGACCGCGCTGGAGTTCCTCGTGGCCTTCCTTCAGGCCTTCGTTTTCGCCGTTCTGACCTGCATCTACCTGAACGATGTGGTCAATCTGGGCCACGGCCACTAACCGGCCAGCCCTCATCCCCACCAACCCTGACCAACACTAGGATCTGATACCATGGAAGTTGAAGCGGCTAAGGCCATCGGCGCGGGCCTCGCGACCCTCGGCATGATCGGCGCCGGCATCGGCGTCGGCACCATCTTCGGCCAGTTTCTGGCGGGCGCCCTGCGCAATCCGTCGGCCGCGGCCAGCCAGATCGGCAACCTGTTCGTGGGCGCCGCCCTCGCCGAAGCCTTGGGCATTCTCGCCTTCGTGCTCGGCGTGCTGATCTACTTCGGCTGATACCGCACACGACCAGCAGCGGCGCCTGAGCGCCGCTGCCTCTTCTTTCCGACGGATACGTGATGGCTGCTGACACCCCCCAAAGCCACGGCCCCGACGCGGCTCACACCGCGACGACCGAAGCCGAACACGGCTCGGGCGGACTGCCGCAGTTCCAGTTCCAGCACTGGGGCGGCCAGATCGCCTGGCTGCTGGTCCTGTTCGTGATCCTCTACGTGCTGATCGCGCGCGTCTTCACGCCGCGCATGCGGGCGGTGATTGACCAGCGCGCCCAGACCATCGCCGGTGCGCTTGAGACGGCCCGTCAGGTGCAGACCGAAGCGGCCGAACAGGCCAAGGCGGCCGCCGCCGAGGTGGCCGAGGCTCGCACCCGGTCGCAACGGCTGGCCTCCGACGCTCGCGCCAAGGCCGCCGCCGAGACCGCGGAACGCTCCGCGGCCGAGGAGGCCAAGGTCGCCGACCATGTCGCCAAAGCGGAAGCCCGGATCGCGGCCATGCGGGACGCGGCCATGGTTCACGTCGGCGCCATCGCCGGCGAAACCACCTCCGCCATCGTCGAGAAGCTGACGGGCAAGGCCCCGTCCGCCGCCGACGTCAAGGCCGCGCTCGCCGCCAGAGGAGCTGCCTGATGCCCGCGTTTTTCAGCGCCGAGTTCTGGAACTTCTCCAACCCGGAACTGTGGGTCGGCGTCGGCCTGCTGCTGTTCATCGCCGTCGTCATTCGGGCCGGCGCGCCCAAGATGGTCGCCGGCATGCTCGACGCCAAGGCGGCGACCATCCAGGCCAACCTCGACGAAGCCGCCCGCCTGCGAGCCGAGGCCGAAGCCATGCTGGCCGACATCCGCGCCCAGCGTGACGCCGCCGAGCGTCAGGCCGCCGAGATGCTCAAGGCCGCCGAGGCGGACGCCGCCCGTCTGGCGGTCGAGGCCAAGGCCAAGCTGGAAGAGCAGATCACCCGCCGCGCGGCCCTGGCCGAGCGCAAGATCGCGTCGGCCGAGGCCCAGGCCGCCGCCGACGTGAAGGCCGCGGCCGCCGACCTGGCTGCCCAGGCCGCCGAACAGATCCTCGCCGCCCGCATCGCGGTGGCTACGACCGACCCGCAGGTCGACGAAGCGATCAAGAGCATGGCCGCGCGTCTGCAATAGCCCGCAGGGGACACGTACCTTCGGTACATGTCCCCGAGCTCCCCGCCCTACCGCCGGCGGAAGTGCTTGCGGACCTTCTTCACGAAGCGGCGGTTGCGCGGCAGCACCACCCGCTCCATGCGCAGGACGCCCTGCCAGAACACCGGCATGACCTCCGGCTCGCGGCGCAGCAGCCGGCGGATCGGGAAGACCATTTTCGGGTGGGCCCGCTGGAAGCGGATGAACTGGCGCTTGGCCCAGAAGCTGTTGCGCAGGGCGATCATCAGCCCGACCACGATCACCGGAATGCCGCCGGGACCCGGTAGCGGCGCGATCAGCACGCCCGCCGCGACGATGGCCACGCCCAGCCCGAACAGCAGCCAGCGGCTCGCGCGCGACAGCAGCTCGCGGGCAGCGTCATCGGCAGGCGTGAAGGCGCGGGGCATCGTCAGGACGAGGGACATGATTCACGTGAACGCGGGGCGAAGAGCGCTGCGTCCCCGGAGGTCTGCCTCGCTGCACTATTGGATATGTGCAGCCGACAACGAGGCGTAAAGGCGCCCGGTTCCGTTATGACAAAGTCTTCACGCGTCCTGCACGGCTATTGCGCCGCCAGTGGCGGAATTGTCTCAGGTCGCCAGCGCAACTTCGGCTTGCGGGCGGCCAGGGTCTCGTCGAGCCGGCGCAGGGGGGCGTGGAACGGGGCGCCTTTGAACCGGTCGACGTCGCCGGCTTTGGCGGCGCCGGCCATGGCGCGCAGGGCGCCGATGAAGCGGTCCAGCTCCTGTTTCGACTCCGTCTCCGTCGGCTCGATCAGCATGGCCCCGTGGACGACCAGCGGGAAATACATGGTCATCGGGTGGAAGCCCTCGTCGATCATCGCCTTGGCGAAGTCCAGGGTGGTCACGCCGGTGCCCTCCAGCCAGTGGTCGTCGAACAGGGCCTCGTGCATGCAGGGGCCGTCCGGGAAGGCCGGGCTCATCACGTCGCCGAGGCGGGCCTTGATGTAGTTGGCGTTGAGCACCGCGTCCTCGGCCACCTGGCGCAGGCCGTCGGCGCCGTGGCTTCGCATGTAGGCGTAGGCCCGCACGAACATGCCCATCTGGCCGTGGAAGGCGCTCATCCGGCCGAAGGCCGCGGCGGCCGCGCCGGTCTGGTCCTCGACCAGCCGGAAGCCGTCCGCGCCGCTGACCACCCAGGGGGCCGGGGCGAACGGCGCGAGCGCCGCGCTCAGCACCACCGGCCCCGCGCCCGGACCGCCGCCGCCGTGGGGCGTGGAGAAGGTCTTGTGCAGGTTGATGTGCATGGCATCGACGCCCAGGTCGCCCGGCCGCACCCGGCCGACGATGGCGTTGAAGTTGGCGCCGTCGCAGTAGAAGTAGGCCCCGACCGCGTGGGTCAGGCGGGCGATCTCGACCACATCCCGCTCGAACAGGCCGCAGGTGTTGGGGTTGGTGACCATGATGGCCGCGACATGATCGCCGAGCTTGGCCTCCAGGTCGGCCAGGTTCACCCGGCCGTCTTCGGTCTGGGCGATCTCGACTACGCTGTAGCCGACGAAGGCCGCCGTGGCCGGGTTGGTGCCGTGGGCGCTGGTGGGCACCAGCACGGTCTTGCGGTGGCCCTGGCCATTGGCCTCGTGCGCCGCGCGGATGGTCAGCAGGCCGCACAGCTCGCCGTGGGCCCCGGCCTTGGGAGTCATGGCCACGGCCGGCATGCCGGTCAGGGTCTTCAGCCAGTGGGCCAGCCGGTCGATCAGCGCCAGCGCCCCCTGCACGGTCGAGACCGGCTGCAGCGGGTGGATGTCGGCGAACCCGTCCAGCCGCGCCATCTTCTCGTTCAGGCGCGGGTTGTGCTTCATCGTGCAGCTGCCCAGCGGATAGAGGGCCAGGTCGATGGCGTGGTTCTTCTGGCTCAGCCGCACGTAATGGCGCACGGCCTCCGGCTCGCTGAGGCCCGGCAGGCCGATCGGATCGGTGCGCAGCAGGCCGTCCAGATCGTCGGCCGGCCGGTCGGCGTCCGGGATATCGACCCCGGTCTTGTCCCAGCCGCCCAGCTCGAAGATCAGGGCCTCGTCCTGCAACAACCCGCGGGCGCCGGTCAGGGTCGGGTGGACGTAGTCGTTGGTCTGGCCAGGCGCGGTGGGGCGGCCCACGGAATTCGTCGAGCTCATGCCATCACCTCGGTCAGGGCGGTCTTGAAGGCGGCGATGTCGCCTTCGGTCACGGTTTCGGTGGCGGCGACCAGCAGGACGTCATCCAGGCCGGCGTCGGGATCGAGCCGCGAGAACGGCACGCCGCCCAGCACGTCTTTTGCCGCCAGCGCTTCGACGACTGCGGCCGCCGGTTTGCCGAGCTTCACGGCGAACTCGTTGAAGAAGCGGGGGGTCAGGACCTCGACCCCCTTCACCCCCTCCAGCGCGGTCTTCAGCGCGCGGGCCTGCTGATGGTTCAGCGCCGCCAGCTTCCGCAGGCCGACCTCGCCCAGCAGGCTCATGTGGATCGAGAAGGCCAGGGCGCAGAGGCCGCTGTTGGTGCAGATGTTGCTCGTCGCCTTGTCGCGGCGGATGTGCTGCTCGCGGGTCGATAGCGTCAGGACGAAGCCGCGCCGGCCGTCGGCGTCGACGGTCTCGCCGCAGAGGCGGCCCGGCGCCTGGCGGATCAGCCTTTCGCGGCAGGCGAAAAGGCCGACGTAGGGCCCGCCGAAGTTCAGGGCGTTGCCGATCGACTGGCCCTCGGCCACGGCGATGTCGGCGCCCATCTCGCCGGGCGACTTGAGCAGGCCGTATGAGACCGCCTCGGTGGTCACCGCGATCAACAGGGCGCCGGCGGCGTGGGCGGCCTCGGCGATCCTGGTCACGTCGGTGGCCGTGCCGAACACGTTGGGGGTCTGGACCACGACGCAGGCGGTCCCGGCGTCGATGGCGGCGATCACCGCGTCCTCGGCGTCGACGGCGGCGGCCAGGGCAACCACCTCCATGCCCTCGGCATGGGCCAGGGTCTGGGTCGTGCGGACGTAGTGCGGATGCACCCCGCCCGACAGCACGGCCCGGTTCCGCCGGGTGACCCGCTTGGTCATCATCACCGCCTCGGCGCAGGCGGTGGAGCCGTCATAGAGGGAGGCGTTGGCCACCTCCATGCCCATCAGGGCCGCGACTTGGGTCTGGAACTCGAACAGCACCTGCAGCGTGCCCTGGGCGATCTCGGGCTGGTAGGGCGTGTAGCTGGTCAGGAACTCCGACCGCTGGATCAGGTGATCGACGCTGGCCGGCACATGATGGCGATAGGCCCCCGCGCCGCAGAAGAAGGGGACCGACCCGGCCGCCACGTTGGTCGCCGCCAGGGCGGCCAGCTCCCGCTCGACCTCCAGCTCGCCGGCGAAATGCGGCAGATCGACGAAGCCCTCGCGGCGGGCGCTGGCGGGCACGTCGACGAAAAGAGCGTCGATGGAGTCCACCCCGATATCGCCCAGCATCTGGACGCGGTCGTCGGGGGTCAGGGGGAGGTAGCGCATTCGGCGGCTTCCACTTTCATCTCCCTTCCCCCTCGATGGGGGAAGGGTCGGGGATGGAGGTGGGGGCTGGGTGGTTCGGGTGGGGCTCAACGGGCTCGGCGCCAAATGCGCCTTTCGCCCAGATTCAGCGGCCACACCTCCACCCCTGCCCCTCCCCCATCGAGGGGGAGGGGTTCTACAGGGTGCTCAGGAACGCTTCGTAGGCCGCGCGATCCATCAGCGCCTCGACCTGCGAAGGGTCGCTGACCTTGATCTTCGCGAACCAGCCGCCGGCTTCGGGCGCGGCGTTGACGGTCTCGGGGGCGTCGCCGAGGGCGGCGTTGGCCTCGACCACCTCGCCCGACACCGGAGCGTAGACGTCGGAGGCGGCCTTGACGCTTTCGACCACGGCCATGCCGTCGCCCTGGGTCAGGGTCTTGCCGACGTCGGGGACCTCGACGAACACCACGTCGCCCAGCTGTTCGGCGGCGTAGGCGGTGATGCCGACGGTGGCGATGTCGCCCGCCAGCTCGACCCATTCATGATCCTTGGTGAAACGCATGGCTGGACCCTTTTCAGACTTTGCGGACGTAGCGGTTGGGGACGAAGGGCATGGCGACGACCTCGGCGGCCCCCGCCCGGCCCCGGACGATGACGTTCAGTTTCGTGCCGACCGCCGACAGGGCCGGCGGGACGAAACCCATGGCGATGGGACAGCCCAGCGAAGGGGCGAAGCCGCCGCTGGTGACCACGCCGACGACCTTGCCGTTCGGGTCGGCGATCTCCGCGCCCTCGCGAGCCGGCGGGCCGCTGAGCACCCTCAGGCCGACGCGAACGCGGCTCGGACCCTCGGCCAGTTCCTTGACGATGCGGGCGGCGCCGGGGAAGTCCTGGGCCTCACGGCGCTTCTTCGACACGGCGAAGGTCAGGGCCGCTTCGACCGGGCTGACGGTCTCGTCAACGTCGTGGCCATAGAGCGGCAGGCCGGCCTCGAGCCGCAGGGAGTCGCGGGCGCCCAGGCCGATGGGCCGGACCCGCTCGTCGGCCAACAGGGTGTTCCAGATGCGTGTCGCGGCGGCGGCCGGCACGGAGATCTCGTAGCCGTCCTCGCCGGTGTAGCCTGAGCGGGAGATCAACACGTCGACGCCGAAACCGGTCGTCGCCCAGCTGTCCATGAACACCTTGCCCGCGCACTCGGGGATATGGGCCTTCAGCACCTCGACAGCCTTGGGCCCCTGCAGCGCCAGCAGCGCACGGTCCTCCAGGCGGTCAATGGTCACCTGCGGCGCCAGTTCGTCGGCCATGAGGGCGTAGTCGCCGTCCTTGCAGGCGCCGTTGACGATGACGAACAGGCCGTCGTCGTCGGGCCGCGAGGCCATCAGGTCGTCGATGATCCCGCCCTTGCGGTTCAGCAGCACCGAATACTTCTGCCGCCCGGCGGGCAGGCTGATGAAGTCGCCCGGAACGATGTCCTCGAAGGCCGACAGGGGCGAGACGCCCCGCAGCCGGGCCTGGCCCATGTGCGACACGTCGAACAGCCCCGCGCTCTCGCGGGTCCAGAGGTGCTCCTTGAGCACGCCGTCCCTGTACTGGACGGGCATCGAGTAGCCCGCGAACGGAACCATGCGCGCGCCGGCGGCGACGTGCGCGTCATAGAGCGGGGTCTTTTTCAGATCGTCTTGAGGCACGCTGGGCTCCGGCGGGGTCGATGCGTCTCGGCCGGTCCATGACCGGTCGACTCGCCCCCGCTGTCTTGGAGCCTGAGAGATTTCGGGACGCCCCCTTCAAGAAAGGAGGTCCGGCCCTTGCTCCTTCGGCGGCCACGGATGCGGCCTTTCCAGCGTTTCGATGTCGCGCGGTCCGTTTGCCTGAGCGTTTCCGGGGCGGTTGCGCCTTCGGCCTCGGGACGAATCCCGATGTCTCCCGCGAGACGGAGGTTAAGTGCGGGACGGGGGGCGGGGAGTCAATGCGGGATCAAAAACCCTTGGGCAGCCCTGCTTGTTTCAGGACTTCATTGGCCGTGTGGCGGCTCTTCGTTCGCGCGACGAGCACAGTCCGGTCGCCCCCAACCTCGCGCCATTTCTCGTGACTTCCCTTGCCGCCGGGAACGCGTTCCCAGCCAGCTTCCGCCAGGACTCGGACAATGTCGGGGTAGAAGTCGTGCGGCATGATTGATCAACCATAGCGCACTGAATGATACTTGGCGCGCTATGCGACCATCAATTCAAGGGTGCGATTCGCACGCACCTCGACGGGGACCGGACCTTTGATCCCGAGATTGTCGGCGAGCATCTCCGGGGCCAGGGCCTCGACGAGCTCTATGAACTCGGCGAGCGTATCGGCTTCCACGACGAGCCCCGGAATGTTGCTCGACGAAATCCAGACATTCGCCTCTGGATCCCACCGAGCCTGAACGTGAAAGTGTTCGGTCATGCGCAGATAATGCGCTCTCACGACCAAAACGGGAAGCGGACTTACATCCGCTCCGGCGTCTCGATGCCCAGCAGGTCCAGCGCCAGTTCCAGCTGCTTGAGCGTCGTCACCGCCAGCGCCAGGCGCGAGGCGGCCTTGGCGTCGTCGCCGGCCTGCAGGATCGGGCAGGCCGCGTAGAAGCGCGAGAAGCTCTGGGCCAGCTTGAAGGCGTGTTCGGCGACGAAGTTGGGGGCCTTCTTGTCGTAGGCCTCGACCATGGCCGTATCGAAGGCGTCCAGCAACATGGCCAGCTCACGCTCGGCGGGCTCGGCGATGGTGATCCGCCCTGGTTCGAGGCGCTCGCTCTCGGCGCGCCGCAGCAGGGATTTGATGCGCACCGCCTGGTACAGCAGATAGGGACCCGTCTTGCCCTCGAAGCTGGAGAAACGGTCGAGGTCGAAGATGTAGCTGGTGCCGCGGTAGTTGCAGAGGTCGGCGAACTTCAGGGCCGCCACGGCAACCTTGTGCGCCGTGTCCTCGAACTCGGCCGGGTCCAGCTCGCCGCCGAGGCCCGCCTCGGTCAGCCGCTCGCGGGCCTTGGCGCGGGTCATCTCGATCAGGTCGTGCAGTTTGAGCACCCCGCCCTCGCGGGTCTTGAACGGCTTGCCGTCTGGGCCGTTCATGGTGCCAAAGCCGATATGCTCCAGCGCGCCGGGCTCGGCATAGCCGGCCAGGTAGCTGGCGCGGAACACCTGCTCGAAATGGTCGGCCTGGCGCTGGTCCACGCAGTAGAGGATCAGGTGCGGATCGAACGACCGACGCCGGTCCAGCACTGTGGCCAGGTCGGTGGTGCCGTACATCGCCGAGCCTTCCGAGGAGACCACCAGCAGGGGGTCGGGGCTCGGCGCCTCGTAGACGGTCCCGTCAGGAGCCTTCTTCTTCTTGGTCTCGCCAGGGCGGGCGAGATGGATCACCCGCGCGCCCTGGTCGTCGGCCAGCAGGCCCTTGGCGTCCAGTTCCCGAACCATCGGCTCGATCAGGGCGTCGACGTCGCTCTCGCCCTTCCACAGGTCGAAGTCGATGCCCAGGGCGTGGAACTCGCGCTCCAGCGCCACCCGGCTGACCTTGACAAAATGCTTCCACAGCAGGCGGTAGCTGAAGCGGCCGCCCTGCAGCTCGGCGGTCGCCCGGCGGGCGCGGTCGCGGTAGTCGGTGTCGGTTTTGGCCCGGCCCGCCGCCTCCGGATACAGCCGGTCGAGCATGGGCAGGTCGACGTGGTCGGACAGGGCGTCCATGACCTGCTTCTCGTCGGCCGCGCTGACATCGCGGGGGGTGTCGCCCAGCCGCTCCATCAGGGCGCGGACGAAGGGGTCCTCGTCGCAGACGGCGACGATCAGCAGCCCCATCTGGAAGCCCCAGTCGCCAAAGTGTGCGTCGCCCAGCACATCGTCGCCGCGGAAGCGGTAGATGCGCTTGACGGACTCGCCAATGATCGAGGCGCGCAGGTGCCCCACATGCATCGGCTTGGCCACGTTGGGGCCGCCGTAGTCGACCATGATGCGGCGCAGGTCGGCGACCTCGCCGGCGCCCATCCGGGGATCGGCGGCGATCTCCCGGGCGCGGTCGGACAGCGCTTTGGCGCTGACCCGTAGATTGATGAACCCCAGGCCGGCGATCTCCACCGACTGCAGCAGGGCATGGCCGGTCAGCGCCTCGACAACCGCGGCGGCGATCTCGCGCGGGGGCTTGCCCGCGACCTTGGCCGCGGGGAGGGCGCCGTTGCACTGGAAATCGGCCAGATCCGGGCGATCGGATGCGGTCACCCGGCCCAGTTCAGCAGGAAGTCCCTGGGCGGCGAAGGCGGCCGCGACCGCTTCACCGAGGGACCGCTTCAGGTCGCTCATGGGGTGGTGGGCGCCCCGGCGGGGGCCGTCGGGGCAGCCCCGGCGTTGACCCGGAAGCGCTTGCCGTCACGGTTGAAGGCCGCCATCTGCGGGGTCACGTCGAAGCCGATCAGGACCTCGAAGTTGGCGCCGCTGGTGTCCAGGGTCGCGCGCGGGATGGTGATGTTGGCGATGGTGTCGCGCACGAACACGCGGTCCTCGCCCGCGGCGAAGGTCACCGGCAGGTCGAAGTATTCCTTGGCGATGACCGACTGGTTGCGTGAGGTCACGGCGACCCAGTAGCGGTAGGTCTTGCCCTGGCCGAGGGCGGCCGGGCCGCGGCCCATGGCGAACAGCAACTCGACCTGCACCTTGATCGGCTCGGCGTCCTTGTATTCGCATCCGGCCGACACGCCCTGGATCTCGCCGGTCCAGCCGACGGTCGCGGCGCTTTCCTTGCCGTCCTTGAACTCGATGAAGCGGCCCGCGTCGTAGAGCACCTTCACATAGGGGCAGGGGCCGGCGTTGCGCAGCTGCGGCAGCGGGGCGGTGGGCTGGTTCCACTCCTGGTCGCGCTTCTTCTTCTTCGCGGCCTCCTCCTCCGCGCGCCGATCAGCGTCGCCGCCGCTGGGTCGGCCCTGGGCCATGGCGGGGCTCGCGGCGGCCAGCGAGCTGGCGGCGAACAGGGCAATAAGTCCGATATTCAAAGAGCGGCGCATGTCACGTCCGGAAACAAGGGGACCGGCGCGGGCGGGCCGGCCGAAGAGCTGATGCAGTCTGATAAAGGCATATGCGTGGCCTCGCAACGCGGGTTCATCCCTAGCGAGAAGGGAACGCAGGCCCTAGGTTGCGGCGATGGATGACGCCGCCCCGAACAAGCCGCCCCTGAAGGTCCTGTTGGCCAGTCCGCGGGGCTTTTGCGCCGGGGTCGACCGGGCCATCCAGATCGTCGAGCGGGCCATCGAGAAATACGGCGCGCCGGTCTATGTCCGGCACGAGATCGTTCACAACAAGCATGTGGTGGACCGGCTCAGGGCGCTGGGCGCCGTGTTCGTCGAGGAGCTGGACGAAGCGCCCGTCGACCGGCCGGTGGTCTTCTCCGCCCACGGGGTCCCGAAGTCGGTTCCGGCGGAGGCCAGGGCGCGGCGGATGCTGTTCCTCGACGCCACCTGCCCGCTGGTCTCCAAGGTGCATGTGGAGGCCCAGCGGCACTTCGACGCCGGCCGGGAGATCGTGCTGATCGGCCACGAGGGTCACCCCGAGGTGGTCGGCACCATGGGCCAGTTGCCCGAAGGGGCGGTGCGGCTGATCGAGCACGCCGCCGACGCGGAAGTGTTCCAGCCGGTCGATCCCGCCAACGTGGCCTTTGTCACCCAGACGACTCTTTCGGTAGACGACACCGCCGAGATTGTCGCGGTGCTGCAGCGGCGTTTTCCGGGCATCTCGGCCCCACACAAGGACGACATCTGCTACGCCACCACCAATCGCCAGGAGGCGGTGAAACACCTGGCGCAGGCCTGCGACCTGCTGCTGGTGGTGGGGTCGCGCAACTCGTCCAACTCCGTGCGGCTGGTCGAGGTCGGGCTGCGGGGCGGCGCCGACAACGCCCGGCTGCTGGACGACGCCTCGGGTCTCGACTGGGCCTGGCTGGAGGGCGCGAAGGTCGTGGGCGTCACCGCCGGCGCCTCGGCTCCCGAGCTGCTGGTCCAGGGCGTGATCGACAGGCTGGCGACCCGCTACGACCTGACCATTGAAGAGGTCGCCCCGACCCGCGAAACGGTGACCTTCAAACTGCCGCGGGTGCTGACGAGCTAGGTTGGCTGAACGCTGCGGCGGATCCAGTCAGCGAGTAGGTCGATTTCTATCTCGCCTGCGGCGACGGCGAGCATGGTCAGTGCCGCGTCCGCCTGGGTCGCTGTCAAAGAGAGGCCGTTCTTCTCCAGAAACAGCCCCGCCGCGATGAGGGCGGCGCGTTTGTTTCCGTCAGCAAAGGCAAGGTTTTTCGCCAAACCAACGGCATAGGTCGCCGCCAGCGCGGGCAGATCGGTCACCCCTTCATAGTAGAATCTGTTCTTCGGGCGATCCAGGGCTGACTCCAGCAGCCCCTCGTCACGTATCCCCGGTGCGCCGCCGTCCGTTGCGATGGACATGTCGTGGAGAACGATGACGCCGAGCTTGGTGATCCATCTTGGCTCGGCCTCGGTCGTCATTTGGCGAGCGCCCGAAGGGTATCGCGATAGCGGGCCATGAACTTCTTGCCCGTCGCGATCTCTTCGGCCACTTCGTCATTGTAGCGTGAGATGCGCATGGCCCCGTCGGGGGACGTTGTCAGGTAGACGACGTCACCCTTGTCCACGCCCAGCTCGGCCAGTGCTTCCTTGGGAAAGACCGCGCCCACCGAGTTGCCAATCTTGGTCATTTTCAGCGCGAACATGGTCACCTCCAGCGTTAGTATGGATGTAATACCATGATCCCGGCTTGACCGCCAGCGCCGCCTACCCCATCCCCGCTCCATGGCCGTCTATACCGACATCACCGACGAGGAACTGGCGACGCTGCTCGCCGATTTCGACATCGGTCAGGCCATCGCCTTCAAGGGCATCGCCGAGGGGGTGGAGAACTCCAACTTCCTGCTGGAGACCGAGGCCGGCCGCTACATCCTGACCCTCTACGAGCGGCGGGTGCGGGCCGATGATCTACCCTATTTCCTCAACCTGCTGACCTGGTTGGCCGACCACGGCTTCCCCAGCGCCCGGCCGGTGCCGGACCGGTCCGGCGAGACGCTCAAGACCGTGCGTGGCAAGCCGGCGGCCATCGTCGAGTTTCTCATCGGCATCTCCGCCCGGCGGCCGACCGCCGCCCACTGCCGCGAGGCCGGCGCCGGCCTGGCGCGGCTGCACCTGGCGGGCCAGGGCTACCCCGGGCGGCGGGAGAACGACCTGGGCCAGGACGCCTGGGGGCCGATGTTCGCCCGGCTGTGGGACTCGGCTGAGGCGCTCAAGCCGGGGCTGGCCGACACCATTCGCGCCGACCTCGACTACCTGGGCCGCGACTGGCCGCGCGGCCTGCCGACCGGAGTGATCCACGCCGACTTCTTCCCCGACAACGTCTTCTTCCGGGACGGCAGGTTCGCGGCGGCGTTCGACTTCTACTTCGCCTGTGACGACGCCTACGCCTACGACCTGGCCATTGCCCTGAACGCCTGGTGCTTCGAAGCCGACGGCTCGTTCAACCTGACGGCCGGCCGTTCGATGCTGGCCGGCTATCAGGCGCACCGGCCCCTGACGACCGAGGAGCGCGCCGCGCTGCCGATTCTCGCCCACGGCGCGGCCATGCGCTTCTTCCTCACCCGGCTGAACGACTGGGGGGCGACGCCGGCCGGCGCCCTGGTGCGGCCCAAGGACCCGATGGAGTACGAGCGCAAGCTGGCCGTCCATCGCGCGGGGCTGGCCCTGCTGGGCGACCACGCATGACGCCAAAGGTGCTGATTTACACCGACGGCGCCTGCCGCGGGAATCCGGGACCGGGCGGCTGGGGCGCGATCCTGATCGCGGGCGGCCGGGAGAAGGAGCTGTGCGGCGGCGAGCCGGCGACCACCAACAACCGCATGGAGCTGATGGCGGCCATCCGGGCGCTGGAGGCCCTGAACAAGCCCTGCAAGGTCGAGCTGCACACCGACAGCACCTATGTGAAGAATGGCGTCACCCAGTGGATCCACGGCTGGAAGGCGCGCGGCTGGAAGACCGCCGACAGGAGCCCGGTCAAGAACGAGGACCTGTGGAAACGCATCGACCAGGCCCGCGCGCGGCACGAGGTCGACTGGCGCTGGGTCAAGGGCCACGCCGGCCATGAGTTGAACGAGCGGGCCGATGGTCTGGCCAACAGGGGCATGCGGGAGATGCTCGGCGAGGTTTGAGGCTTGACTCGTTTATCATTGAACTAGCTTATCTGGTTCAACATCGAACGAAAGGCGCCCGCCATGCAACGTCGTGACTTCATCCGGGTTCTCGGAGGTGGAGCGATCTTCGCCGCCACGGGCTGCGCGCCGGCGGGGGTCGACCCCCGGGCGGCCTGGGTCGATCCGGGCGCCGGCGAGACGGACGTCCGTCGCAAGGCCCTGTCCTGGGCGATCCTCGCCCCCAACCCGCACAACATGCAGCCGTGGATCGTCGACCTGTCGGTTCCCGACCAGATCACGCTCTATATCGACAGGACCCGGTTGCTGCCGGTCACCGACCCGTTCAACCGGCAGATCACCATCGGCTGCGGCGGTTTCCTCGAGCTCCTGATCATGGCGCTGTCCGAACGTGGCGGCCTTGCGAGCACCGTGGAGCTGTTCCCCGAGGGGGAGGCACATCCCGTGCTCGACGACCGGCCGCTGTTCAGGGTTTCAACCCATCCGCAGGGCGCGACCCCCGCGCCGCTGTTCGGAAACGTGCTTCAACGCCGGACCAACCGCGGACCGTTCACCAATCGGGAGGTGGACCAGGCCGCAGCCAGCAATCTCCTTGGCGCCTTCAAATCCCTTGAGGGCGTGGCCTGCAATGTCACGACGGCGCCCGATCGCATCGCCCGTCTGCGCGAACTCGTTTATCGCGGGGCCCACATTGAGGCGCACACCCCGCCGGCCCATCATGAAAGCGTCGAGCGGACGTTCATCGGCGCCCGGGACGTGGCGCTGCATCCCTGGGGCGTCTCGCTCGACCAGCCGGTGATGACGGCGATGAACGCGGCCGGAATTCTGACCAAATCGAAGATGGCGACGCCCGGCACGACCGCCTTCAAGGAGTCGCTGAAATTCCTGAAGACGGCGGCCGACACCAGTCAGGGCTTTCTCTGGATCACCACGGCGGCCGACACCCGTGCCGAGCAGATCACCGCCGGCCGGGCCTATCTGCTGGCGAACCTGGCCGCGACGAAGTTCGGCCTGGCCATGCACCCCTGGAGCCAGGGCCTGCAGGAATACGCCACCCAGAAACCGGTTTATGACGCCCTGCACAAGGATCTGGCCCCGGGCGGCGGCCGCATCCAGATGCTGGCCCGGATCGGCTATCCGAAGGCGGAGATTCCGCCCGCGCCCCGCCGGGGGCTGGCGGCGCAGCTGAGGAAGGTTTGATGGCCTCCGAAGCAAAGGACCGTCCCGACGTCCGGGTGCTGACCGAGATCGGCATCATCGCCCAGCTGTCGAACGCCCGGCTCGACCGCACCCTGCCCGACGGCCTCAGCGCCGCGCAGTTCGGCGTCCTGACGCACTTCATGCGGCGGGGCGGGGCGGAAAGCCCGGCCCGGCTGGCCAAGGCCTTTCAAGTCACCAAGGGGGCCATGACCAACACCCTGCAGCGGCTGGAGGCGCAGGGGTTCGTCAGGATCGTCGGCGACCAGGCCGACGGCCGGCGCAAGGTGGTCACCCTGACGGCGGAGGGGGCGCGGGCGTTCGAGACCGGCATCGGCGTCATGCGGCCCCACCTCGAAGCCATGCGCGCCGCCTTCACCGAAGAAGAGTTCAAGGCCGCCCTGCCGTTCCTTCAGGCGCTGAGGGTCTGGCTGGACGAGAACAGGTAAGGACTAACCTCTCCCGCGAGGGAGAGGGGGACCATGCTTGCATGGTGGAGAGGGAAACGCCGCGGTCTGCGGATAGACCGCCAAAGCACTCCGCTGCCCTGATGACACCTGCCCTTTGGCCTTGATGGAATGATGCGCTCCGGCGGGTCGTCCTGGTCAAGGACGACCCCTGCGGGGTCGCCGCCGCGCGGCCGCGAAGCGGTCCTTGAGCAGGTCGTCCGCCGGAGCAAAGCTGGCCTTCAAGACATCAGGGCGGGTTTGCCGTGAGGTTGGCGTGGAGGCGCCGCTCTCGATCCGGCCGACGCCGGCGGTTCCCTCTCCACCATCCTGCGGATGGTCCCCCTCTCCCTCGCGGGAGAGGAGAGTTCTACGCCGCCTTCACCGTCAGGATCGCGCCGTCGGCGGCCACGACCTCGACGGGCTGGTCGAGCGCCGGGCCATCGCCGTCGGCCACGGCGGCCCACTCCTTGCCGTCGATGAACACCCGGCCCTGGCCGTTCTCGAAGGCCGAGGCCGCTCGTCCGGACTTGCCCACCAGGCGGCCGATATTGTCGTTGATATCGGGACCGTCGCCCGAGGCGTTGCCGGGCAGGTAGCGCCGCGCCAGCACCGTCGAGGCGATGGTCAGCACCGCGAACACCGCCAGCTCGACGACGGGATCATTGGGCAGGATGAAGGTCAGCACCGCCACGATGGCGGCGCAGGCGGCCGGCCAGAGCAGCCAGCCGGTTCCCGTCGCCACTTCCGCCGCCAGGATCACCGCCCCGACGGCCAGCCAGATCCAGAACGGATGGGTCGAATAGAGTTCGGTCAGCCAGGTCATCGAAGGTCTCCCCCTAGGCCTTTGTTCTCGGCGCCGCCGTTCCGCCGCCGCCGCCGCCGCCCGAGGGTCGGCCATCGGCCAGCGACTTCACCAGTTCGCCGATGCCGGCCACGGTGCCGGTGATGCCGGCGAAGTCCGCCGGCACGATGATCATCTTGGAATTGGGGCTCGCGGCCAGGGCGCCGAAGGCCTCGACGTACTTCTGCGCCACGAAGTAGTTGATGGCGTTGATGTCGCCGCGGGCGATGGCTTCCGACACGAAGGCGGTCGCCTTGGCCTCGGCCTCGGCTTCGCGTTCGCGGGCCTCGGCGTCGCGGAAGGCGGCCTCGCGGCGACCCTCGGCCTGCAGGATGGCGGCCTGTTTGGAGCCCTCCGCCTTGGCGATGGCGGCCTGCTTCTCGCCGTCGGCCTCGGTGATCACCGCCCGGCGTTCCCGCTCGGCCTTCATCTGGCGGGCCATGGCGTTGGTGATGTCGGGCGGCGGGGTCAGGTCCTTGATCTCGATCCGCGTGGCCTTCACGCCCCAGGGGTTGGTGGCCTGGTCGATGGTGTGCAGCAGGCGGGTGTTGATCTGGTCGCGCTGGCTGAGCACCTCGTCCAGCTCCATGGAGCCGACCACCGTCCGCAGGTTGGTCATGCACAGCTGGCTGATGGCGTAGGTCAGGTTGTCCACGCGATAGGCGGCCGAGGCGGCGTCCATCACCTGGATGAAGACGATGCCATCGACCTTCACCGACACGTTGTCCTTGGTGATGACTTCCTGCTGCGGGACGTCCAGCACCTGCTCCATCATGTTCACCCGGTGTCCGACGGTTTCGATGAACGGCGTCAGCAGCGAGATGCCCGGCTTGAGCGTGCGGGTGTAGCGGCCGAACCGCTGGACCGTGAACTCACGGCCCTGCGGCACGATCTTGATGACGCTGAACAGCAGGAACAGCGCCAGGACCAGCAGGACGACGGTGAAGATTCCGAAGGACATCTGTCCCCTCCCAAACTACCTGGAGGGGAATCTAGCGCGGCGCGGGCTCCCTAGCCACGGAATCCGGAACGCTGTCATCCGAATCTTCCTTCGGGGCGTCGGAGCCCAGGTCGCGCACCACCCGGGTGATGCTGCTCATGCGGGTCGCCAGGGCCTGGCCCTTGCGCGCGACCGCCTGTTCAGCCCGCTTGCTGGCCGGGCCGCAGGTGGGAAACTCGGTCTGCCGGGTGGCGAAACCGCTGTTGAACGCCTGCTTCAGCCGGCCGTCGAAGGCGGCGTCGGCGGCCTCGGTGTCGGTCATCCTCACCATCCGGTCGCGCCAGTACTGGTCGTCCTCACCGGAGCAGGCCTGACGCAGGGCGTGGCTTTCCCCCAGGGTGTAGGCCAGGTCGAGCAGGGTCTGACGCTCCGGCGGCGCCCGTTCCTGGGCGGCCGAGGGCAGCGCGAACACGCTGAACATGGCGATGGCGAAGACGCGCCTGTGCATGGCGCGATCTAACGACAAGCGAGGGCCCCTGTCACCGGGGCGCAATCGAGGGGCGAAGGCGGCAAGGTCAAACCGCCGCCGCCCGGGCGAGCAGGTCGGTCCAGGCGGTCTCCATTTCGGCCGTCCAGTCTTCGCCGCCGGCTTCGCGGAAGGTCTCGTGGATCACGCCGAAGAAGGTGGCGAAGACGTCGAACGGCACGCCGATCTGGTCGTGGTTGATCTTCTCGGCGCGGATCATGTTGGCCGGCCAGGCAGCGCCGTCGGCCATGCCGGTCAGGGTGTCCAGGACCATCTGCAGCATGTGGCCGCGGGCCTGCCGGCTTTGGTCGCCCAGGAACAGCGCCTCCATCTCCGGCTGCCGGGCGAACAGCCGGTCATAGACCCGTTCCGTCGGGTCGCCGCACCGCTCGGCGACCAGTTCCAGGCTGGCTTCAAGGGCGTCGGTCAGCTGATCCATCGCAGGGTCACCGGCTTCACCGGATTGACGAACGGCCGGCCCTCGGCGCGGCTGGCGGCCCATTCGCGCTTGAGCTGCTGGTACCACTTGGCCTGGGTGTCGGCGTCATCGATCCACAACAGCGACGGGTCGTACCTCAGGCCCATGTTCTGCAGGTTCACCATGTCGCCGTCCTGGTGAATGAAGGCGCGCATGAAGGGGGCGATCAGCCAGCGCAGAGACATGGCCGGGTGGTCTGACCACATCAGCTGGGTCAGGCGGGTCTTCGTCTCGGTGACCGGCGTCAGGCAGGTCAGGGCCAGCACCTGGAAGCGGCCGACCTGGATATGCTCCCAGCGGTAGCCGGGCAGGCGGAAGGTGATCTCGGTCTGCGGCTGGCCGCCGAGGATGGCGTAGATCCGGTTGGCCTTGCTGGTCGCGTGGCGGGTCATGACGAAGCCCTCGGCCGAGGGCTCGAACACCTTGGCCTTGGGCTTCATCCGCCGCGACGAGCGGGCCCACCAGGCGGCGTGCACATAGGGCGCGTGCGTCGGATCCATCAGGCCCACGATGGCGTGGTCCATGTGGGTGTCGAAATCCATGTGATCGACGATCGCCGGCCGGCCGACCGCGCCGGGGAAGACCGGCGGCGGCAGGTCCGGCTCGGCCTCGGCTCCCAGGCCGGCGCGGGCCTCGGCGGCGAACCAGACGAACACCATCCCCTGGCTTTCGGCGACCGGATAGCGCTTCACCCGGATGCGGGCGATGTCCATCTCCTGGTCGTCGGGCAGGAAGGGAATGGCCTTGCAGGCGCCGTCCGTGCCGAACCGCCAGCCATGATAGGGGCATTCGATGCTCTCGCCGCCGCCCGCTTCTGGAACCAGCTTGCCCGCCGACAGCGGCGCGGCGCGATGGGGGCAGATGTCGCGGATGGCGTAGACCCCGCCGTCCCGCCGCCGGCCCAGCAGCACCGGCTCGCCCAGCAGCTCATACCGCTGCAGCTTGCCGGGTTTGAGCTCGTGGGCCTGGCAGGCGAAGTACCAGCAGTCGCGCAGCCAGCCCTCGCCGAACTTCATCGGGGCGGTCTTGGCCTTGGCGGCGGGTTTTGAGGCGTCGTCGGGCATGAAGTCCTACATACCGGCTGTCGGTCAGAGCGCGAAGTGCGTCCTTCGACACGGCCGCTATGCGGCCTGCCCAGGATGACAGGCAATGATGCAGGTCATGGTGAGCAGCGCCGAAGGTCCCTGAACCTGATCGGGGAGCAAACCACGCACCTACCTCGCCGCCGTGGCGATCAGGCGGGTGTAGAAGTCGGTCATTCGCTGCAAGTTCTCCAGCGACATCTTCTCGTTGGTGCCGTGGATCATGCCGAACTCGCTCACCGAGGCGAACATCGGGGCGAAGCGGTAGACGTCCTGCGCGACGCCCGTCAGATGGCGGCTGTCGGTGCCGGCGGTAACGAGGGCCGGGGCGACCGGGATCTTGCCGCCGTCCGAGGCCAGGGCCGACAGCAGCTTCCAGCTTTCCGAGGTGGTCGAGGATACCGGCGACGGGTCGCTGGCCTCGCCCTGCCAGGATAGTTCAACGTTCAACCCTTTGGTCGCCTCGCGGGCGCGAGCCATCACGTCCTCGCGGGTCTGGCCGGGCGCGATGCGATAGTTGATCCAGGCGGTGGCGTCCTGCGGCAGGACGTTTTCCTTGGGGCTGCCCTTGAGCATGGTCGGGGCGATGGTGGTGTGGAAGGCCGAGGCACTGGCCGGGCTCTTGCCCAGCTGGGCCATCAGGACCGGTTCGAACAGCCAGCTGTTGGCCACCACCACGCGGGTCATCAGGCCGCTGTAGGGGGCGATCGAGCGGATCATGTCCGCGCCGGGACCCTGGAAGCGCATCGGGAACGGCTTGCCAGTGATCGCCAGGACGGCCCTGGCCAGGGTCTCGACCCCGGTCTCCGCCGGCGGGGCGGAGGAGTGGCCGCCGGGCGCGCGGGCGATGATCTTGAGCGTGGCGTAGCCCTTCTCGCCCAGGCCGATGGCGGCCACCGGACGGCCGGCGCCGGGGAAGTCGCTGACCACCGCCATGCCCTCGTCGAGCACGAACTGCGCCTTGACACCGCGCGCCGTCATCAGGGCGGCGATGGCCCTGGCGCCCGTGCCGCCGGCCTCCTCGTCCTGGCCGCTGACGATCATCACCGTGCGGCGGGGCTTGAAGCCCTTGGCGGCGAGGGCCTCGGCGGCCTCGAAGATGGTCACCAGCGAGCCCTTGTCGTCGATCGACCCACGGCCCCAGACCGCGCCCTCGGCGATCACGCCGGCGAACGGCGGGTGCTTCCAGTCCTGCTCGGTCCCGGACGTGACCGGCACCACGTCCTGGTGCGCCATCAACACCACCGGGGCGAGGGACGGGTCAGAGCCCTTCCAGGTGTAAACCAGCGCCTTGTTGGGCAGGATCTCGCGGGTCATGGCCGCGTGGGCGGCGGGATAGGTGGCGGCCAGCCAGGCGTGCAACCTGTCCCACTCGGCCCACTGATTCTCGGCCTTGTCCTGGTGGCTGATGGTCAGAATCCGGATCGCCTCGGACAGGTGCTGCGCGGCCTTCGCCTGGTCCACCGGCGTGGCGGGTTCCAGCCTGATCGCCGACAGATCGGCCTGCGCCCCGGGCTTGAAGGTCAGGGTGCGGACGGTGACCACCCCCGCCAGCAACACGACCACCGCGACCGCGCCGAGCGCGACCCTGGTCCAGACTTTCATGCGATCCTCCCCGATTTATTTGTTGAGGCGGATTGTAGGGGGTCGGGGCCGGGCCTGTCATCCCGCCCGGGCGCGGGGACATGCACTTCAGTGCGTGTCCCCTCCATCCAACCCCCTCCAGCGGCGCTTCGCACCGGCCCGAGGCCAGTCTAGGCTCCGAGTCGTCCGCTTCGGGGGGAGCCCATGACCGCCACGACCCAGCCCGCCGGCCGCACGGTCCTGATCGCCATTGGCCTGTGCCTGCTGGCGGCCATGCTGGAGGGGTTCGACATCGCCTCGATGGGCGTGGCGGCGCCGAAGATGATGCCGGATCTGGGGCTGACCCGGCCGCAGGCCGGCTGGGCGTTCAGCGCCAGCCTGATCGGCCTGTTTTTCGGGGCTGCCTGCGCCGGGCCGCTGTCGGACCGGGTGGGCCGCAAGCCGGTGCTGCTGACGGCGATGACGGTGTTCGGCCTGTTTTCTCTCGGCACCGCGATGATACACGCCTACGCGCCGCTGCTGGCCGTGCGGTTCCTGACCGGGCTGGGGCTGGGCGGCGCCATGCCGATGCTGATCGCCATGGCCTCGGAACTGGCCAGCCCTGGCCGCCGGACAGCCGTGGTGTCAGGCGTCACGGCCGGCCTGCCGATGGGCGGGGCGCTGGTCGGGTTGCTGGCCCGGACCGACCTGGCCGCCGCTGACTGGCGCGTGATCTTCCTGGTCGGGGGGGGCGCGCCGCTGGTGCTGGCCCTGGCCCTGTGGGCCTGGTTGCCGGAGACCGGCGTCCGCGCCCAGGCGCCGGCGAAGGGCGCGGGCCTGGCCGCCCTGTTCGGCAGGGGGCGGCTGGGGACCACGCTGAGCCTGTGGGTGTCCTACGCCGCCATCGCCCTGGTGCTGCACCTGTTCCTCAACTGGCTGCCCAGCCTGCTGGTCGCCCGGGGTGTGGAGGGCAAGGCGGCGGCCGGCATCTCGACCCTGTTCAATCTCGGCGGCGCGGCGGGCGGGGTCATCGTCGGCCTGACCATCGACAGGATGGGCGCCCGCTGGCCGCTGGCGGCGTCCGTCGTCGGGCTGGTGGCGGTGCTGTTCGCCCTGGCCGCGCCGGCGACGGGTCTGCCGGTCACCGCCGCCCTGGCCTTCGCCCTTGGCTTCCTGGTCATGGCCACCCAGTTCGGCCTCTACGGCGTGGGGCCGGGCTACTACGCCCCGGCGGTGCGCGGAACCGGCGTCGGCGCGGCGATCGCGGCGGGCCGCTTCGGCTCGGCGATGGGTCCGGTGCTGGCCGGCCAGCTGCTCGGCGGCGGGGCGACCACCCAGCAGGTGGTCATGTCGACCGTGCCGATCGTGTTGTTGGCCGGGGTCGCGGCGATGGCGCTGACGGTGGTGGGAAAGAGGGTGGAGATTACCTGAGCAGGAACGGGGGCATGGAAGGGCTATCCCCAACTCCGCTCATCCTCTCGGAAGCGAGGACCCAGGTTTACGGCCGGTGCACTCACTTTAAGGGATGTCTGGCTCCGATCAGGCTGCCGCTACGGATTGATAGATCCAGAAACACACGACGAAAGAGCATTCATCGAACAGCTCTCGCTGAAGTGCACATGGCCTTCTACGCTACATCCTCGCGAGCCAGCGGAACGGGACGCTCTACATCGGGTCGACCGACAGCGTCGTGCGCCGGGCCGGCGAGCACCGCGAAGGGCTCACGCCGGGATTCACCAGCCGATACGGCGTGAAGATGCTGGTTTGGTTCGAGGCCTTCGACACCCGCGAAGACGCCTTCCGCCGGGAGCGGCAGATGAAGGTCTGGAGGCGGGCCCGGAAGATCGAACTGATCGAGAAGACCAATCCCGGATGGCGGGACCTGTACCCGGAGATTTGCTGAACCACCCAAACACCCCGCTCATTCTCGCGGAAGGGAGGACCCAGGGTTTTCGATGCAGCGGCTCATCATGGGGTAAGCGAACACATCCCCGACCGTGAGTGCACCGGCCGCAAACCTGGGTCCTCGCTTCCGCGAGGATGAGCGGAATTTGGGAGAGGCCTGATGACACTCGCCCCAAAGCCTTGATGGAATGGGAGCGCGAGCGGTCGCCTTGGTCAAGGACGGCCCTGCGGGCCGCCGCGTCGCGGCCGGCGAAGCCGGTCCTTGAGCAAGACGCCCGCTCGCGCAATGCTCCGCCAAGGCAGAAGGGCGGGGGGTGCTTTGGGGATGAAGCTGACTGTTTGGGGCGCGGCGAGGGGTCGAAACCGACCGTTGCGCGATCACCCGAGCCGCGCATTATCGACCATTCCTATTCAGCGCGCCGGAGATTGACCATTGGCTTGCGACAGATGCCGGGCAATCGGCACGACGCTACAAATCCGGCTACCCGCAGACCTTGCTCGGGCCATTTCGATGGCCAAAGGCGCGGTTGAGGACGGACGTATTGAGGAAGATGCTACGGAGGGCGTCTGGCGCTCCGGACCATTCAGCGAAGTCAGCGCGGAGGGCCCATGGGACGATATCGTCTCGCATCGCTTTCGCTGTAGGAGCTGCGGTCAACTATTCTCGCTTTCTGCAGAAACCTACCACGGTAGCGGCGGGAAATGGGCGCGAGAGGCGGGATGAGAGTTGGCGGTTGAATCGGGACAGACACCCTTGTGTCTGTCCCTGAGCCCTAGACCCCCATCTCCGCCGAAATCTCCTGAACCTCCTCGAACGTCCGCAGGCCCGGGCGCTGGGCGCAGACCAGTACGCCCATGTTGCCGGGCAGGTGCTGGTTATCGAGCATCTTCTCGTGGGCGGCGGGGATGTCTTCCCAGCGGAACACTTCGGAGAGGCAGGGATCGACCTGGCGGTTGATCACCAGCTGGTTGGCCGCGCTGGCCTGCATCAGGTTGGCGAAGTGGCTGCCCTGGACGCGCTTCTGGCGCATCCACAGGAAGCGGGCGTCCATGGTCAGGTTGTAGCCGCTGGTGCCGGCGCAGATGGCCACCATGCCGCCGCGCTTCACCAGGAACACCGAGACCGGGAAGGTGGACTCGCCCGGGTGTTCGAACACCAGGTCGACGTCCTTGTTGCCGGTGATCTGCCACACGGCCTTCCCGAACTTGCGGGTCTCCTTCATGTAGTCGTTGAACTCGGGGCCGTTGACCGTCGGCAGCTGGCCCCAGCAGTTGAATTCCTTGCGGTTCAGCACCGCCTTGGCGCCCTGGCTGAGCACGAAGTCGATCTTGTCGTCCGAACTGACCACGCCGATGGCGTTGGCCCCGGCCACGGCGGCCAGCTGCACGGCGAACACGCCCAGGCCCCCCGAGGAGCCCCAGACCAGCACGTTCTGGCCGGGCTTCAGCTCATGCGGCTTGTGGCCGAAAAGCATGCGGTAGGCGGTGGCCAGCGTCAGGGTGTAGCAGGCGCTCTCTTCCCAGGTCAGGTGCTTGGGGCGCGGCATCAGCTGGCGCGACTGCACCCGGGCGAACTGGGCGAAGCTGCCGTCGGGCGTCTCGTAGCCCCAGATGCGCTGGCTGGGGGAGAACATCGGGTCGCCGCCGTTGCACTCCTCGTCGTCGCCGTCGTCCTGGTTACAGTGGACGACCACCTCGTCGCCCGGCTTCCAGCGGCGGACCTTCTTGCCGACGGCCCAGACGATGCCGGCCGCGTCGGAGCCGGCGATGTGATAGGGCAGCTTGTGCACGTCGAGCACGCTGACCGGCTCGCCGAGCGCGGCCCAGACGCCGTTGTAGTTGACGCCCGCGGCCATCACGAGGATCAGCACCTCGTCCTCGCCGATCTCCCAGGTGGGCACCACCTCGACCTGCATGGCCGTCGCCGGGCGCCCGTGGCGCTCCTTGCGCACGGTCCAGGCGTACATGTTTTTCGGCACATGGAAGGGCGGCGGAATCTCGCCGATTTCGTAGAGATCCTTCACGGGCGTCTTCTCAAGCGTGGCGGTGGTCATCTGGCGGTCCGTTGAGCGTTCTTTGGGGCGCGTTTCTGTTGCGATGCAGTAGCGCCGGGGAGCGTTCCGGCGTTTCGCGGGGCATCGGGCCGCCCGACGAAAACCGGCCCGTGATCCGTCGATTTGTGCGGGTTCGACGCAAAGCTGTGCCCTGGGACACCACCGTTCACCGGCCGCAGGGGAAGGATCGTGTGACAACTGTTTGAAACTGGCAAGCGGATTCTTGTGCGGCGCAACATGGCCGAACGGCGGTCCGCGGTGCTAGGGCGGGAGAGACCAGGAGCATAGCGCCGCCATGACCATCCACTTCAGCCGCCCCGCACCCCACATCGCCCTGGTCGAACTCGACCTGCCGCCGACCAACGCTCTGGGCAACGCCATGCGCCTGCTGATGAACGCTGGGCTGGACGCGATCGACGCGGACCTCGACGTGCGGTGCATCATGCTGACCGGGCGGGGGCGGCTGTTTTGCGCCGGCAACGACCTGCGGGAACTGGCCGACCGCGCGCCGGATGACCTGTCGCCGATCAGTGACTTCAACGCGCTGATGGGTCGCATCGAGACCCTGCGGATGCCGGTGATCGCGGCCGTCAACGGCGGAGCGCTGGGCGGCGGGCTGGACCTGGCGCTGGCCTGCGACATCCGGCTGGCGGCCGAGGGGGCCAGTTTCACAGCCTCGGGGGTCAATGTCGGGCTGATGGCTTCGACCGGGCGGCTGCCGAGGCTGATCGGCGTCGGCCCGGCCAAGGCCATGCTGCTGACCGGTCTGCCGATCGACGCGGCGACGGCGCTGCGGACGGGACTGGTCACGGGGGTGTATGCGGCCGAACGGCTGCTCGACGAGGCCCTGACGCTGGCAGGCCAGATCGCCAGCCGCGCCCCGCTGGCCGTCGAGGCGGCCAAGCGGTTCGCCGGACTGGACGCGGCGGAGAGCGCGGCGCGGATGCCGGGTGCGCTGGATGTCCTGGCGGGCAGCGCCGACCACCGCGAGGCGGTCGCATCGTTCCTGGAAAAGCGGCCGGCGGTGTTCACGCGCTCATAGCCGGGTCGTTTTTGCCGTGATGGCGCCAGCGACAGCCCTTTCGCGCAAAAATGTTGCACCGCAGCAGGTGGATCGCCATGATCCGCCGCCATGACCGACAAGCCCTTCCAGCACGAACGCGACGCCCCGTGGATCTTCCGCACCTATGCGGGCCACTCCACGGCCGAGAAGTCCAACGCCCTGTACCGCCGCAACCTGGCGGCCGGGCAGACCGGACTGTCGGTGGCCTTCGACCTGCCGACCCAGACCGGCTACGACGCCGACCACATCCTGGCGCGGGGCGAGGTGGGCAAGGTCGGGGTGCCGGTCGGGCACCTGGGCGACATGCGCGCGCTGTTCGACGGCATCCCGCTCGACAAGATGAACACCTCGATGACGATCAACGCCCCGGCCGCCTGGCTGCTGGCGATGTACGTCGCCCTGGCCGACGAGCAGGGCGCGTCGCGCTCGGCGCTGCAGGGCACGACGCAGAACGATCTGATCAAGGAGTACCTCAGCCGCGGCACCTACATCTTCCCCCCCGAGCCCTCGCTGCGGCTGATCGGCGACATGATCGCCTGGTGCTACCGCGAGGTTCCCAAATGGAACCCGATGAACGTCTGCAGCTATCACCTGCAGGAGGCCGGGGCGACGCCGGAGCAGGAGCTGGCCTACGCCATGGCCACGGCCATCTCGGTGCTCGACACGGTCAGGGCCGGCGGCCAGGTGCCGGACCAGGACTTCGAGATCGTCTGTTCCCGGATCAGCTTCTTCGTCAACGCCGGCGTCCGGTTCGTCACCGAGCTGTGCAAGATGCGCGCGTTCACCGCCCTGTGGGACGAGATCCTGCGCGACCGCTACGGCGTGCGGGACGCCAAGGCCCGCCGCTTCCGCTACGGGGTGCAGGTCAACAGCCTGGGACTGACCGAGCAGCAGCCGGAGAACAATCCCTACCGCATCCTGCTGGAGGCCCTGGCGGTGACGCTCAGCAAGGACGCCCGTTGCCGGGCCCTGCAGCTGCCGGCGTGGAACGAGGCGCTCGGCCTGCCCCGGCCATGGGACCAGCAGTGGAGCCTGCGCATGCAGCAGGTGCTGGCCTATGAGACCGACCTGCTGGAATACGAGGATCTGTTCGCCGGCAGCCACGTGGTCGAGGCCAAGGTCGCCGAGCTGAAGGCCGGGGCCCTGGCGGAACTGGCCAGGATCGACGCCCTCGGCGGCGCGGCGGCGGCGATCGGCTACATGAAGGGCGAGCTGGTCGGCTCCAACGCCGCGCGGGTGCGGGCGGTCGAGACCGGCGGCATGACCGTGGTCGGCGTCAACCGCTGGACAGACACGGAACAATCGCCCCTGTCGGCCGGCGAGGGCTCGATCGAGACCGTCGATCCGAAGCTGGAGGCGGGCGTCGTCGAGCGGCTGAAGGCCTGGCGCGCGGCCCGCGATCATGGCGCGGTCGAGGCGGCCCTGGCCGACCTGAAGGCCGCCGCCCGCGACGGCCGCAACATCATGGAGCCCTCCATTGTCGCGGCGAAGGCCGGGGTGACCACCGGCGAATGGGCCTTCGCCCTGCGCGAGGTGTTCGGCGAATACCGCGGTCCCACCGGCGTCGCCGTGGTCGTCGCCTCGGGCGAGGACGCCGAGGACATTGCCGCGGTGAAACGGGATGTGGAGCGGGTCGGCGCACTGCTCGGCCGCACCCTGACCTACCTGATAGGCAAGCCGGGGCTCGACGGCCACTCCAACGGCGCCGAACAGATCGCCACCCGGGCGCGGGCCGTGGGCATGGAGGTCCACTACGACGGCATCCGCTCGACGCCGGAGGAGATCGTCCGCCGGGCGAAGGCGACCCGGGCGCATGTGGTCGGCCTGTCGATCCTGTCCGGCTCGCACCTGGACCTGGTGCAGGAGGTCGTCCGCCTGATGCGCGCCGGGGGCCTGGCCGACATCCCGGTGGTGGTGGGCGGCATCATCCCGCCCGACGACGCCCTGATCCTCAAGCAGATGGGCGTGCGGCGCATCTACACGCCCAAGGACTTCAGGCTGACCGAGATCATGTCCGACGTGGTCAAGGTGGTGGAACGGGCGGCGTTGGCCGAGGCCTGAGGGCGCACTACCCATTTTCGGGTGATGCGGGGTGGTCTTTCGGAGCGCGCGTCTTTAGGGAGACGCCCCCGAAAGGAATTTAGCATGTCCGATACCGCAGCTTTCCGCATCGCCCGCGCCGACGCTCCCCCCGCCTTCGGCTTCGCCACCCTGTTCGCCGGCGCCGATGGTCTGGCCCGCGCCGTGGCGGTGGTGTTCGGCGGCGGCTTCGTGCTCGGCATGGCCATCGTTCTGGTCGCGGCCGCCGGCTGACTTCGCAGCCGGGCCGCGCTAGCCTCGCCCCATGCCCTTCATTGACCGCCTGCGCCGGCCGAACCACAGGCTGACGGTGCTCGGCTGGCTCGTTCTCGGAGGTGGGCTCGCTGCGGCCATCCTGGCGATTGCACTGACGGCCCAGGCTCCCGGCGGCCTTTGGTGGCTGCTTGGGCTGGGTCTGGTTGGCGGCCTGGTGCGGTCAGCCCTGCGCCGGCTTCAGACCGCCCAACCGCCAGGCGGCCAGCCAGCCGGCGAGGGAGACGGGGATGAAGGCGGCGAACAGCGTGAGGCCGTTGACCGCCCCGTTGCCCGGCTCGACCCCGTCGGCGAAGCCCAGGGCGCCGGCGACGGCGCTGGCCGCCGCCGCCCCGAAGGCGCCGCCGATCAGCTGGGCGGTGGGGACGGCTGACGAGCCCAGCGGCCGTTCGCCCTCCGGCAGGCTGGCGACGATCCGTTTGGCCACGAAGGCCCAGCTGGCGCCGAAGCCGGAGCCCATGAGGATCATCGCCAGCACGATGGTCAGGGTCGAGCCCTGCGCCACGGCCCAGGCGCCCCAGACCGTGCCGGCCACCACCAGGGTCGCGCCGCCCCGGATCATCAGGCCATCGTGGTTCTGAACCCCGGCCGTCGCCATGGCCACCACGGTCCAGCCGGCGGCGATGGCGGTGATCACATAGCCGGCCACCAGCGGCGAGGCGCCGTGAAGCGCCTGAACGAAGGCCGGGCCGTAGACGGTGAAGGCGATGGTCGCCACCTCCAGGGCGAAGATCACGAAATAGCCGGCGCCCGCCGCCCGGGTGAGGTCTCCGGCCGAAAGGGGCAGCAGCACCCCGCCGGCCTTCGCGTCGATGCGCAGCAGCAGGGCCAGACTGGCCATCCCCGCAGCGCCCAGCAGGGCGGCTGTCCAGATGGAGCCGACCACGCCCGCCGCCGCGATCAGGGTCACGCCCAGGGTCAGCACGGCCAGCTGCGCCATTGGCACGCGCGAGGTCAGGGCCTCCGGCGGCGGTGACTTCTTCACCATCAGGAAGGTCGCGACCATGAAGACCACGCCCTGCACGCCGAAGAACCAGAAAGCCCCGCGCCAGATGCCGCCCTCGGCGAACACCGCGCCGATCGAGGGTCCGATCAGGGTGGCCACACCCCAGACCCCGGCAATGGCGCCATAGACTCGCACCCACAGCCGCTCGGGGAACAGGGTGTTGATGGCCACATAGCAGAGGGCCACCACCGCCCCCGCGCCCAGTCCCTGGATCAGCCGCCCGGCCACAAAAACAAAGAAGTCCGGCGCCAGCGCGCTGACCGCGCAACCGATGGCGTAGGCCGCCCCCGCCAAGGCCGTGGCCGGGCGCAGGCCCATCAACAGCGACACCCGTCCGGACGCCGCCCCGGCAATGATCGAGGCCAGCAGGAAGGCCGCCACGGCCCAGCCGAAATACTGGAAGCCGCCGATGTCCCTGGCGATCGTCGGGGTCAGGGTCACCGTCACCAGCGCGTCAGCGGCGTTCAGCCAGATGCCCAGGCACAGGAAGGCGAACCGCGTCGCCAGCGCCGGGGTCATCAGCTCGCGCCAGCCCGAGGGTTCGGAGATGTCCGTCGGCGTGGTCATGGAGGGCTGTTGATGGACCCGGATCGGCGTTCCGCCAAGTGCACGGGCGCCGTCTGTGCTACTATCCATCTGTGACCCTCGACGAAGCCCTTGAGAAGCTGCGCGGCGCCAGGCCGCTGCTCGACCGCTACGGTGTCGCGCGGGTCGGCGTGTTCGGCTCGGTGGCGCGGGGAGAGGCAGGGCCTGACAGCGACGTCGACGTGCTGGTGGAGTTCGATCCCACACGGGTTCCAGGCTGGGAATATTTCGGCCTCTCGGACGAACTGGCGGCCGTGCTCAAACGGCCCGTGGACATCGTCACGGCCAAGTCGCTGAAGCGCCTGATGCGCGACCGCGTCCTGGGCGAAGTCGTCTATGCCTAAGGTCGCACGTGACGCCCGCATGCGACTTCAGGACATGCTCGAGGCGACCGCACGCATTCGCCACCACGTCGAGGGCGTCGTGAAGGCCGATTTCCTGAATGGGGCGACGAGCTTTGACGCCGTCGCGATGAACATCGTCGTCATCGGCGAATCAGTCGTCCATCTGCCGCCTGAACTGAAGGCCGGGGAACCGGAGACGCCTTGGCGCCAGATCGTCGCCAGCCGAAATCTGGTCGCCCACGGCTATCCGGAGCTCGATCCGGACGTGATCTGGACCATCATCACAACGCAGCTCGACAGCCTCGACGCCGCGACAAGAAGAATGCTGACCAAATTGGGAGAAACCTGAATGGCCCTCGTCCCCTTCGCCGACACCGACAAGCTGCCGCCCAAGGCGGCGGAGTACTGGGGCAAGCTGACAGTCAAGCTGAACATCTTCCGCATGCTGGCCAACGCCGACACGATGATGGAGCCGGCCCTGCGCTTCGGCGGGGCGATCCTCAGCCGGCAGCAGCTGGGCGCTGACCTGCGCGAGCTGGTCATCCTGCTGGTCGCCGAGCTGGAGGGCGGCGAATACGAGTGGGTCCAGCACGTGCCGATCGGCCTGCGCTGCGGCTGCACCCAGGGCCAGATCGACGCCCTGGCCACCCGGCGGCTGGACGATCCGGCGTTCAGTGCGAAGGAAAAGGCGCTGCTGGCCTTCGCCGCCGAGGTCATCGAGAAGGTCAAGGCCAGCGAGGCGTCACTTGCCGAGGCGCAGAAGCACTTCAGCGCCAAGGAGATCGTCGAGATCATCCTGACCTGCGGATTCTACATGACCATGGCCCGGCTGACGGAGACCACCCGCACCGACATCGACCCGCCGGCTGGCGGCGCGGTGGTGGACTCGTTACAGCGATAGACGTTAGGGACAGACACCACAGGTGTCTGTCCCTATGCCGTCGTCATTTTCCTGACGCAGCTGGCGACGACCATCGTTCATTGATCGCACATGGCCGCCTATCGCGTACCCAATCCCCGCAAGCCTCACATCGAGAGGCATGCCCGACGCCAGACCCTGGCGGCCGGCGTGGTTGGGTTTGCCCTGTTGTGGGGCCTGGTCGGGATCATCGTGTTCACCGCCGACCGCGCCATTCCGCGCGAGCATCTGCCGTGGAAGGCCCTGGCCCTGATCGATCCGGTCGGCGCCTCGACCAAGATCAAGGCGGCGCGCGCGGGCGAGGATCCGGCCGCCTGCCGGGAGATCCTGGCCCAGGGCGGCATTGAGTATACGGAAGTCCCGGCCGCGGCGGGCGGCATCTGCGTGATCACGGACACCGTCCGCCTGACATCGGGGCTCGCCCCCCTGTCGCCGCGCGACGCGCCGATGACCTGCAGGGAGGCCCTGGCCTTCAGCATCTGGGAGCGTCAGGTGGTCCAGCAGGCGGCCATCGACGAGCTCGGCCAGGCCGTGGTCGCCATCGACCATTTCGGCAGCTACGCCTGCCGCCGCCAGTACGGCAAGGACGAGGGGCCGGTCAGCGAGCACGCCAGCGCCAACGCCATCGACGTGGCGGCCTTCCGCCTGGCCGACGGCCGGGTGATCTCCGTGGCCCTCGACTGGAAGGACCCCGGTCCCCGCGGCCGGTTCCTGCGCCGGGTCCGCGATGGCGGTTGCCGGATATTCCTGACCACCCTCAGCCCCGACTACAACGCCGAACACAGCGACCATTTCCATCTGGACATGGGCGGCTGGCCGAAGTGTGGTTGAGACGTTGCCTTCCCTAGGGGAGGCCGCGAGACCCTTGCTGCGGATACGGCCGGCCGGGGAGAGACATGGCGGACTTCAGCACCTTCGCGGGACGGCCCGTCCCTGACTGGTACGCCGAGCCGCAGCTCGGAATCTTCATTCACTGGGGCATGGCCGCGGTTCCCGCCTTCGCGCCGGCCGGGCGCTCGATTACCGACCTGTTCGTCTCCGACTATGACCGGGCCTTTGTCCTGGGACCTTACGCGGAGTGGTATGACAACGCCCTGCGCGATCCCGACAGTCCGACCCGCGCTTACCACCGGGAACGGTGGGGCGACGCCCCCTATGCCGCCTTCCGCGAACCCTTCGAGGCCGCCGCCGCGGCCTTCGACGCCGAGGCCTGGGCGGACCTGTTTCAGGCCGCGGGGGCGAAATACGTGGTGTTTGTGACCAAGCACCATGACGGCTTCTGCCTCTGGCCGACGGGGGTCGACAATCCCAACCGCCCCGGCTGGCATTCGAAGCGCGATTTCGTCGGCGAACTGGGAGAGGCGGTCCGGGCCCGCGGCATGCGCTACGGGCTCTACTACTCCGGCGGCCTGGACTGGACGTTCCGGTCCAGCCTGATCCGCAACATGGGCGAGATGTTCGCCTGCGTCCCCACGGACGAGGCCTACAGCGCCTATGCCCTGGCCCAGGCCCGCGAGCTGATCGACCGCTACCGCCCTTCGGTCCTGTGGAATGACATCGCCTGGCCGAACGTCGAGGACCTGCCCGGCCTGTTCGCCCACTACTATTCGGTTGTGCCTGACGGGGTGATCAATGATCGCTGGATGGCGTCGAAGCCGCTGTTCGAGAGCCTGCGGGATCCGGCCAACTGCGCCGCGTTCAACGCCGTGGTGAAGGCGCGCATCGCCGAGGTCGGCGTGCATGGGGGCAGCACCTCCACGCCGCCGCATTGCGACTTCCGCACCGTCGAATACACCAGTGGCGAGCACATGCACGGCAAGGGCAAGTGGGAGTCCACCCGGGGGCTGGGCCTCGCCTTCGGCTACAACGCGGCCGAGGCGACCGACGACTACATGACCGGTCCGCAGCTGCTGGACCTCTACCGCGAGGTGACGGCGGGGGGCGGCAACCTGCTGATCAACGTCGGCCCGCGCGCCGACGCAACAATTCCTGAGGTTCAGAGAGAGCCTCTGCTGGCCTTGGGGGCCGCCCTGCGTGCTTGACGCTGGGTCGGCTTGCCGCCACGTTGCAAGCCAACTTCAAACAAGCGTTTAAGGGAGAGACGTCATGGCTGCCGAAGGCACGCTTTTCGATCTGACCGGCAAGGTCGCGGTCATCACCGGCAGCTCGCGCGGCATCGGCAAGGCCATCGCCGAGCGCATGGCCCAGCACGGCGCCAAGGTGACCATCTCCTCCCGCAAGGCCGGCCCCTGCGAGGAAGTCGCCGCCGAGATCAACGCAAAGTATGGTGACGGCACGGCCATCGCCGTCCCCGCCAACATTTCCTCCAAGGAAGACCTGCAGCGGCTGGTGGACGAGACCAAGGCTGCCTTCGGCAAGGTCGATATCGTGGTCTGCAACGCCGCCTCCAACCCCTACTACGGCCCGATGGCCGGCATCGCCGACGACCAGTTCCGCAAGATCCTCGACAACAACATCATCTCCAACAACTGGCTGATCAGCATGGTCGTGCCGGAGATGAAAGAGCGGAAGGACGGCGCGGTGATCATCGTCTCCTCGATCGGCGGCCTGCGCGGCAACACGGTGATCGGGGCCTACAACATCTCCAAGGCGGCCGACTTCCAGCTGGCCCGCAACCTGGCCCACGAGTACGGCCCCTACGGCATCCGGGTGAACTGCATCGCGCCGGGCCTGATCAAGACCGACTTCGCCAAGGCCCTGTGGGACAATCCCGAGACCCTCAAGCGCTCGACCGAGACGGTGCCGCTGCGCCGCATCGGCGACCCGGACGAGATCGCCGGCGCGGCGGTGTTCCTGGCCTCGGCGGCGGGGACCTTCATGACCGGCCAGGCCATGGTGGTCGACGGCGGCGCGACGGCCTGATTGTTCAGGGGACTGGATTTCGTGTCCCTCGGGACACGATTTCCTGTCCCCGAAGCCTGCGCTGACGGGGACAGCCTATCCAGTCCCAAGGGACAGGAAAGGCAGTCCCCTCAAGCGCCGATCACCGCCGCCCGCGCCGCCGCCAGCCGTTCGATCCCGGCATCCAGCGTCTCGTCCCGCTTGGCGAAGCAGAGGCGGATGATGTGGGTCGGGGCGTCCTGTTCGTAGAAGGCGGAGACGGGGATGGCGGCCACGCCGTGCTCCCTGACCGCCCGCAGACAGAAGTCGCGGTCGGCCTCGCTCACCCCTGACGCCGCCAGATCGACATTCAGGAAATAGGTCCCCGCCGCCGGCAGGACCTTGAACCCCTCCCGCGCAAGGCCCGCCGCCAGCCGGTCCCGCGAGCGCTGCAACTCGCCGGGCATGGCCGCGAACCAGTCCGGACAGTTCTCCAGCCCCCAAGCCACGGCGGCCTGCAGGTTGGGCGGGGTAGTGAAGGTCAGGAACTGGTGCGCGCCGGCCAGCCCCCTGGTCAGGGCCGGCGCCGCGCAGAGGAAGCCGACCTTCCAGCCAGTCAGGGCGAACATCTTGCCCGCCGAGCCGATCTTCACCGTACGCTCGCGCATGCCGGGGAAGGCCATCAGCGGCTTGAACACCCGGCCGTCGAAGGCGATCTGCTCCCAGACCTCGTCGCAGACGGCGAGAACGTCATGGGCCACGCAGAACGCCGCCAGCAGGGCCAGGTCCTCGTCGGGGAAGATCACCGCCGCCGGGTTTACCGGGTTGTTCAGCACCACCATCCGCGTGTTCGGGGTGAAGGCCGCCTCCAGCATCTCGCGGGTGATGCGCCAGTGGGGAGGCTCCAGCCGGGCCAGGCGCGGCACGCCCCCGGCGCGGCGGACCATCGGCGTGTAGGCGTCGTAGAGCGGTTGGAACAGCACCACCTCGTCGCCTGGCGAGATCAGGCTGAGGAAGGCCGCCGCCAGGGCCTCGGTGGCGCCGGAGGTGACGGTGACCTCCGTCTCCCAGTCCAGGTCCAGGCCCTGGAAGCGGGCGTAGTGGGCGGCCACGGCTTGGCGCAGGCCCGGCAGGCCGCGCATCGGCGGATACTGATTGTAGCCGTGAACCGTCTCCTCGGCCGCCTTGCGCCGCACGGCCTCCGGGCCAGGCTCGTCAGGGAAGCCCTGACCCAGGTTGATCGCCCCGGTCTCGCGGGCGAGACCGCTCATCGCCTCGAAGATGGTCGTCGGCAGATTGGCATAGACGGGATGGACCAAGGGGATCTCCTTGCGCGCTCGCTTCGCGCTCACCAAACTCATGCCATGCGCATCGTCGATTTCGAACCCCGGCATGCCTCGGCCTGGAAATCCCTCAACGAGGCCTGGATCAGCAAACACTTCGCCATCGAGCCGGCGGACGCCGAGGTGCTGGGCGATCCGCGGGGCAAGGTGATCGATCCCGGCGGCCACATCTTCATGGCCGAGACCGACGCCGGGGAGCCGATCGGCTGCGTGGGCCTCAAGGCCATGCCCGGCGGCGGCTTCGAGGTGATCAAGATGACCGTCAGCGAGGCGGCGCGGGGCTCGGGCCTCGGCCGCGCGTTGATGCAGGCCTGTATCGACCGGGCCAGGGCGCTCGGCGCGTCGCGGCTCTATCTGGAAACCAACAGCGCCCTTGCGCCGGCGCTCAGCCTCTACCGCGCCATGGGCTTCGCCGACCTGCCCCGCCAGGAGACGCCCTATGCCCGGTGCGACGTGTGGATGGCGCTGCCGCTTTAGCCCGCCATGCTGGCCAGCATCGCGCCCATCTGCTGGTGCAGCAGGTTGATGGCCTTCAACGGGCGGACCATGACCTTGAAGCGGGTGATCTGGCCCGCGTCGTTCCAGTGGATGATGTCCACGCCGTTGATCTTGATGCCGTCGATCTCGGTGACGAACTCCAGCACCGCCGAGCGCTCGGAGAACCATTCGTTCTCGTAGTGGAACGAGGGGTTGTTCAGCACCGCCGCCGCGCCCAGCAGATATTTCATGGTGATCGGCCGGCCCGCCTGGGGCGTGTGGACCACCGGCGATTCGAAGACCACGTCCTCCGCCAGCAGGGCCTTGAGCGCGCCCGCGTCGAGGGTTTCGAGATAGGCGTGCCATTGCTGGATCGGCGCGGGCGTCATGGGAACCTCCGGTTTGGGGTGCGGTTGTTCTACCACACCAGCCGGCCATCACTCGAAAACTGGTTGCCTCCAAGGCGAAAACTCGCTTTGAAGCGCCCACTGCAATCGTTGAAAGATCTTATGAGTCTCCTGAAACAGCCGACCTTCGCCGAACGCCAACAGGCGGCCGCCGAAGCCAAGAAGGCCATGCTGGCCAAATTCAAGCCCAAGCCGGCCGTCGTCGACCCCAATTTCGTCGGTCGCGAAACCCGCCTCGCCGCCGAACGTGAGGCGGCCCGGGCCGCCCGCGAGCTGGCCAAGGAAGAGGCGAAAAAGGCCGCTGAAGCCAAGGCCGAGGCCAAGAAGGCCGCCGAAGCCGCCGCCGCTGAAGAGCGCCGCCTGGCGCTGCTGAACGACGAAGACGCCCAGCTGGCCCTCAAGCGCGAAGAGCGCAAGGCCCGCAAGGCCGACGCCAAGGCCGAAGCCCGCGCCAAGCGCGAAGCCAAGCGACGCTAGACCCGGCTGTGACAGCGGCCCAGGCATGACCTCAGCCGCTGACGCTGTCCGCGCTCGCCGCAAACTGACCAACCGCCTGATCGCCGCCCATGACGCGGGGCGGCTAAGGCCTTTTCTGCACCCCGAGATCACCCTGATCACCGGCGACGGGACCGTCATCGCCGGCGCATCGGCCGTGCTCGAGGCCTTCGCCGCGCAGTTCGCCGACCCGGCGTTCGTGACCTATGAGCGGACCACCGCGTCGGTGGACCTGGACCAGGACGGCGCCCGCGCGGCCGAGGCGGGCCGCTGGATCGCGACCTGGCGGGACGCCCCCACCCTGACCGGGACCTACCTCGCCGCCTGGCGCAAGGTCACCGGCCAGTGGGTGATCGAGTCGGAGCTGTATGTGACGTTGTCCTAGCGCGGGGACATGCACTTCAGTGCGTGTCCCCTTCTTCCGAAGGGTTCTGAACCGGCTGGCAGGGGACACGCACTGAAGTGCATGTCCCCGCGCTCGCCTACGGCCGCCAGTCGTTGCCCTTGCTCTTGGGCTTGAAGGGGCGCTTGGGGCCTTTGAAGGGCTTGTCCCCGGCGGCCTTGAACGGCTTGTCGCCGGCCGGCTTGTAGGGCTTGGCCCCGGCCTTGGGACCCTTGAAGTCGCCGCCAGGCTTGAACGCGCCGCGGCCGGAGGCGTCACCGGCAGGCTTGAAGCCGTCGCTGCGCGGGCCGCCCTGGAAATCGCGCTTCTTCTTGAAGGCGGGGCGCTCGGCCGCCGCGCCCGGGGCCACATAGGGCACGGACTCGCGCGGCCCCTTGGCGTCGCTGGCGCGGGGCTTCTTGAAGGGCGCGCGCTCCGGCTGGGCTTCGGGACGGTAGGGCGCGGCGGCGTCACGGGGGCGGTCGTACGCGCGCTTGGGCTTGGCGGCAGGCGCCGGCCGGTCCTCGCGGGCGACGCGGGGCTTCACATAGGGGGCGGCCTCGCGAACCGGCGGCTCGGCCTTGAACGCGGGCTCGGAACGGGGCGCCCGCTCGGCGTAGGCGGGTTTCTCGGGGCGATCCTTCCACTCGGGACGGGCGGGGCGCTCGGCGCGTTCCGGGCGAGGTCCGCGATCCGGACGGTCGCCGAAGTCCATGCGCTTCTTCGGACCGAAGTCCTTCGACGTCGGCATGGTCGAGGGCGTGACCTTGATGTCCTCGGCCGCCGTCGCCTTGATCGCCTCGGCGAAGCGCGGGCTCATCTCCTCGGAAATCTGGAACTTGGTTTCGCTGTCGAAGATGCGGATCTGGCCGATGTCCTTCTTGGTCACGTGGCCCAGGCGGCAGATCAGCGGCAGGATCCACTTGGGATCGGCGTTCTTGCTGCGACCGATCGACAGGCGGAACCAGGAGGCGTCGGCGAACTCGCCATGGTCGCGGGCGCCACGCTCGCCGCCGTCGTCGAACTCGCGGGGCGCGCGCTCGGGCCGGCCGGCGCCCCGGTCGCCGCCGTCATACAGGTCTTCCGGTTCCGGCAGGCGGGCGCGGTACATCCGCACCAGGGCGGTGGCGATCTCCTCGGCCGACTTGCCCTCCATCAGGGTGCGGGCGAGGGTCAGGTCCTCGTCCGACGGCGCCTCGGTCAGGGTCGGGTCGTTGAGCATGCGCACCGTGTCGCCGGCGCGGATCTCTTCGGCGCTCGGCGGACCGCTCCAGACGGCCTCGACCCCGGCGTTGCCGATCAGCATCTCGGCCTTGCGGCGGCGGGTGTAGGGCACCAGCAGGACGGAGACGCCCTTCTTGCCGGCGCGGCCCGTGCGGCCCGACCGGTGCAGCAGGGCGGCCTTGTTGACCGGCAGGTCGGCGTGGATCACCAGGCCCAGGTCTGGCAGGTCCAGACCCCGGGCGGCCACGTCGGTGGCGACGCAGACGCGGGCGCGACGGTCGCGCAGGCTTTGCAGGGCGTCGTTGCGCTCCCGCTGACCCATCTCGCCCGACAGGCCGACCACCTCGAAGCCGCGCTCGCGCAGGCTGGAGTGCAGGTGGCGCACGGCGTCGCGCGTGGCGCAGAACACCAGCGCCCCGCCGGCGTCGAAGTGGCGCAGCACATTGACCACCGCATGCTCGATCTCGTTGGGCGCGATGCGGATGGCCCGGTACTCGATGTCGCCGTGCGGTTCGTTGCGGGTGGTGGTGTCGATGCGCACCGCGTCGCGCTGGAAGGTCTTGGCCAGGGTCGCGATGTCCTTGGCGATGGTCGCCGAGAACAGCAGGGTGCGGCGCTCGGCCGGCGTCGCCTCGAGGATGAACTCCAGGTCCTCGCGGAAGCCCAGGTCGAGCATCTCGTCGGCTTCGTCGAGCACGGCGACCTTCAGCGACGACAGGTCGAGGTGACCGCGCTCAAGGTGGTCGCGCAGGCGGCCGGGGGTGCCGACGACGATGTGGCAGCCGCGGTTCAGCGTGCGTTGCTCGCTGCGGGCGTCCATGCCGCCGACGCAGGAGACCACGATCGCGCCGGTGCGGGCGTACAGCCAGGTCAGCTCGCGGCTGACCTGCAGGGCCAGCTCGCGGGTCGGGGCGATGATCAGGGCCAGCGGCGCGCCGTACTCGCCGAACCGCTCGGCCTCGCCCAGCAGCGTCGGGGCCATGGCCATGCCGAAGGCGACGGTCTTGCCCGATCCGGTCTGGGCCGAGACCAGCAGGTCGCGCCCTTCGGCTTCGGCTTCCAGCACGGCCAGCTGGACGGGGGTCGGCTCAAGATAGCCCTGGTCGGCCAGGGCGCGATCGATCGCGGCGTTCACGGGGGGGAAGGTGGTCATGGGTCAGTCCTGCTACTGTGCGGAACGCCCCTGCCGCCCGTACGCTGCGCGCAGGGCCTATCGGCGTCTCTGACAGTCTAAAAATGCGCTGGAAATGAGGGGACGGGATACTCATTTCCAGGGTTCGAAAGGGTCACTCGCGACGGAAATGAGTATCCTGTCCCCTCATTTCCCTGTGTCCGGAAAAGCCTACTCGTCCTTGACGCGCCGCTTCCGGAAGCTGGGGTTCAGCACCTTCTTCCGCAGGCGGATGTTCTTCGGTGTCACCTCGACCAGCTCGTCTTCCTGGATGTAGGCGATGGCCTGTTCCAGGGTCGGGCGGCGCGGGGGGGTCAGGCGGATGGCTTCGTCCTTGCCGCTGGCGCGGACGTTGGTCAGCTGCTTGGCCTTCATCGGGTTGACGTCCAGGTCGTCGGACCGGGCGTTCTCGCCGATGATCATGCCCTGGTAGGTCTTCTCGCCGCCGCCGACGAACATCACGCCGCGGTCCTCGAGGTTCCACAGGGCGAAGGCCTGGGTCTCGCCCTCGGAGTTGGAGATCAGGACGCCCTTGCGTTGCTGGTCGATGGCGCCCTTGTAGGGCTCGTAGTGGCTGAACACGCGGTTGAGCACGCCCGAGCCGCGGGTGTCGGTGAGGAACTCGCCCTGGTAGCCGATCAGCGAGCGGGACGGCGCCACCAGCTGCAGGCGGGTCTTGCCGCCGCCGGAGGGGCCCATGTCCTTCAGCTCTGCCTTACGGGCGCTGAGCTTTTCGATGACGATGCCGCTGAACTCGTCATCGACGTCGATCTGGATGTCTTCCATCGGCTCGAGGCGCTCGCCGGTTTCCGGGTCGGTCTGGAAGACCACGCGGGGACGGCTGATGGAGACCTCGAAGCCTTCGCGGCGCATGCTTTCGATCAAGACGCCCAGCTGCAGTTCGCCGCGGCCGGCGACCTCATAGGCGTCGCGCTCGGCGGTCTCGCTGACCTTGATGGCGACGTTGCTCTCGGCTTCCTTCAGCAGGCGGTCGCGGATCACGCGGCTCTGCACCTTGTCGCCCTCGCGGCCGGCCAGGGGGCTGTCGTTGACCGAGACGGTCATGGAGATGGTCGGCGGATCGATCGGCTGGGCGGGCAGGGCCTCGGTCAGATCCATGGCGCAGAGGGTGTCCGCTACGGTGGCCTTGGAAAGGCCGGCGATGGCGACGATGTCGCCCGCCTCGGTCGGCTCGTCGATCGGCTGGCGCTTGAGGCCGCGGAAGGCCAGCACCTTGGTGATCCGACCGCGCTCGATTTCCTTGCCGTCGCGCGACAGGGCCTTGATGGCCATGCCGGGGACGGCCTTGCCGGCCTCGATGCGGCCGGTCAGCAGGCGGCCGAGGAACGGATCGCTCTCAATCAGCACCGCCAGCATCTGGAACGGCTCTTCCTTGCGGGCTTCCGCCTTGGGGCTGGGCACATGCTTGACGATCAGGTCGAACAGCGGGGCCAGGGTGTCGTTGGGCTTGCTCATGTCCATCGTCGCCCAGCCCTGCTTGCCGCTGGCGTAGATGTGCGGGAAGTCCAGCTGCTCGTCCGTGGCGCCCATGATGGCGAACAGGTCGAAGGCGTCGTTCAGGACGCGGTCGGGATCGGCGTGCGGCCGGTCGACCTTGTTGAGGCAGACAATGGGCTTGAGGCCCATCTTCAGCGCCTTGCCGAGCACGAACTTGGTCTGCGGCATGACGCCTTCCTCGGCGTCGACCAGCAGGACGCAGCCGTCCACCATGCCCAGGATCCGCTCCACCTCGCCGCCGAAGTCGGCGTGGCCGGGGGTGTCGATGATGTTGATGCGGGTGTCGCCCGCCTCGCCGTGCCACAGCACGCTGGTGCACTTGGCCAGGATGGTGATGCCCCGCTCGCGCTCCTGGTCGTTGGAGTCCATGGCGCGCTCGGTCTGCGCCTCGTTGGCGCGGAACACGCCGGACTGGGCCAGCAGTTGGTCGACCAGGGTGGTCTTGCCATGGTCGACGTGAGCGATGATGGCGATATTTCGCAGGGACATGAGACGACTTTTTTACGGAACGGACGGGCGGGAGGCGAAGGCGCGCGCTTGTACGCGAGCGCGCCGGGTTTAGCCACCCCGGGGGAGTGACGCGGAACCGGGCGCCGGCAAACGGCTGTTTTTATTCACCAAACAATGAATAGAGGCGCCCGGCGCTTGGATATTGTGCATCGCACAATGTGGTGGGTTTGGCAAGAATGCCCCAGCGGAACAAGGATTTCTGAACACGGATCACAGAGAATCTCGCCCCGCGCGCACGTTTTTTCCTTGTCATTTGTGCGGCGCACACTAATTTGGGGGTGTGAGGCGGCTTTGGCCCCTCTGCCCTTCCTGGGCGTTTCCTCCCTATTGAACTGCGGCGGCTTCGGCCGCCGCTTTTTTTTTGGCCTGTGGCCAGCGGCGCTTGGAGATACGGGCGTTCAGGCGTGCGCCGGCCTACGAAGCCCTTTGTTCCCTTCAATCAAATCCGTCATGGCCCGACTTGTTCGGGCCACCCAAGCGTGGTGACGCCGAAATCAGGGCCTCTGAAGATCGCCACTTCACCGTCGCAGACCGTGTTCCTGGGTGGCCCGAACAAGTCGGGCCATGACGGTGATGTAGGGGTGGGGAGTGATCGGTGTCAGGCCGGTCGCAGTTTCGGCCAGTCCCGCGCCAGCACGGCGGTCAGCTTGCCGATGTCGGCGGTCAGCCGGGCCAGTCCCTCGGTCGGCGCCAGCGTCGCTTCATCCAGATACAGGGCGCGGCTGATCTCGATCTGCAGGGCGTGGGTGCGGCTGGCGGGGTGGCCGTAGTGTTCGGTGGTGTAGCCACCGGCGTAGGGAGCGTTTCGCGCCACCCGATAGCCCATGGCCTCCAGCTCCCGGTCCACCAGGCCGGTCAGCTTCTGGCTGCAGGCGGCCCCGAAACGGTCGCCCAGCACGATGTCGCAGCCCTTGCCGTGGCGCGGGGTCACGGCCGTCCGCGCCGCCGCCTCGGGCATGGAGTGCCAGTCGATCAGGATCGCCACGCCGTGCGCCGCCCGGGCGCGGGCGAGCAGCCGATCCAGGGCTTCGTGATAGGGCGCATGGGCCTTGGCCACCCGCGCCTCGGCTTCGGCGAAGGTCAGCTTGCGGGCGTAGATGTCGCGCCCTTCGCCGGCGGTGCGGGCGATGGCCCCCAGGCCGGCGGCGACCCGCGCCGTCCGCCCCTGGGCGAAGGCCGGCAGGGCGTCGCTGAACATCTTCGGGTCCAGCTCCCAGGGATCGCGGTTGAGATCCATGAAGGCCCGGCCATAGCGAGCCAGGATCAGGGCGGCCCCGGCATCGGCCGCCGGCGCGATCAGCCGGTCAACGAAGGCATCCTCGGACTGTCGCAGGGCCTGCGGGTCCACGGCGGCGGCGGCCAGCATCTCGGCGGGATAGTCCCGGCCAGAATGGGGCGAGGCGAACACCAGCGGGGTGGGCGGCGGATCCTGGGCCAGCAGTCGGAAGGCGGCCATGCCCTCGGACTCCTCGTCCGCCTTTGAAAATACCGCCCGCACGTCCATCGCCGGATGATCGGGGGACGGGGACCACGGGTCAAAGGCTTTCACCACTCCCCTGCGACGAGAGGTTCATCGCGCCTTTACGCCTGTCAGGTTAGGGTGAACGCCTCATTCGGGGTTCCAGAGGGCCGTTTTCCGACCATGCCGCGCATTCTCCTGGCCGAAGACGACGATTCCCTGCGCAACTTCCTGGCGCGGGCGCTGGAACGCGCCGGCTACGAGGTGACCGCCTGCGCCGATGGCGAGGAGGCCGCGGCCGTCCTCGACCAGGACTGGGACCTGCTGCTGACCGACATCGTCATGCCCGGCATGGACGGCATCGAGGTGGCGCGCCACGCCGCCGCCCGGCATCCGGGCCTGCGCATCATGTTCATCACCGGCTTTGCGGCGGTCGCCCTGACCGCCGGCGAGCGCGCCCCGGCCGGCGCCAAGGTGCTGTCCAAGCCCGTCCACCTGCGCGACATCGTCACCGAGGTCGAACGGATGATGGCGGCGGCGTAGGGGCCGTTCACGAACACGCGCGGGCGGTTGCGTGGCGTTCAAAGCCTCGCTATATCCCCGGCCTCCCCGGTAAGGACGCGTAGCTCAGCGGGAGAGCACCTCGTTGACATCGAGGGGGTCACTGGTTCAATCCCAGTCGTGTCCACCACCCTTCGCCCTGCGGGCTTCGGGTGGCGAGCCACCCGGAACCGCACCTTGGGCGAAGGCGTGTCCTCCGAAGCCTTGGCGAAGGAGGACGGGTTGCCACCGTATCGTTGCACAAGAGATGTGCGCGCGCATAGGATGCGCGCATGCACTACGTCTATCTCCTGGAGAGCGTGGGCGAGCCGGGTCAGCGCTACACAGGGCTGACCGACGACCTGAAGGCGCGCCTTGCAGCACACAACGCAGGCCGCTCACCCCACACCTCGAAATACCGACCTTGGCGCCTTGTGACTTACGTCGCCTTCAACACGCGAACCAAGGCCGCGGCCTTCGAGAGCTACCTGAAGTCCGGCTCGGGCAACGCCTTCGCCGCCAAGAGATTTTGGTAGCCGCCGCCCCTCACCGCCCCTCGAACCTCGGCGACCGCTTCTCCCGGAACGCCTTGATCCCTTCGCGCACATCGGCGCTCGGATTGGCGATCATCACCGCGTGCTGGGCGTCGATGAGCGAGTCTTCCAGATTGATCTGGCCGGCGCGCATCATCATCGTCTTGCTCAGGCGGACGGCCAGCGGGGCGCGGGTGGCCAGGGCTCCCGCGAACTCAAGGACCCGGCCTTCCAGGTCGGCATCGGCGCAGACCTCGGTCACCAGGCCCAGCCCGGCCGCCGTCGCCGCGTCATAGATCTCGCTCAGCAGGGTCATCTTCAGCGCCCGGTCCAGGCCCATCAGGCGCGGGAACAGCCAGGCGCCGCCCTCGTCGGGCAGCAGCCCGACCTTGTTGCTGGTGTCGCCCAGCCTGGCGCTCGCTGCGGCGAAGCGAAAGTCGCAGGCGCAGGCCAGGGCCAGCCCGCCGGCCACCGCATAGCCGCGCAGCATGGCGATCGACGGCTTGTCCAGCCGGCGCAGGGCCAGCACCACCGCCTGCATCCCCTCGCGCATTTCGCGGCCATGGCCCATCGGCGCGGCGGCGACGGCGGCGGAGTGTTCGGGATGGCTGCCGGATATGTCGCCGCCGGTGCAGAAGGCCCGGTCACCGGCCCCGGTCAGGATCAGGGCCCCCAGCGCGTCATCGTCGCGGAAGGCGTTGATGGCGGCCTGCAGCTCCTGGGTCATGGTGAAGCTGTAGGCGTTCATGGCCCCCGGCCGGTTCAGGATGATCCGCGCCACGCCCGTCGCCGGCCGGTCGCACAGCAGGGTCTCGAACGCCGTTTCGCCGAACTTCGCACCGGTCATCGCCTCGACTCCCCCATCGGTTGGTCTAGGCTTCCCGGCAACGAACGGACGGGAGGCCGCCATGAGCTATCAGGACATTCTGTATCAGGTCGAGGACGGGGTCGCCGTCGTCACGCTTAACCGGCCCGACCGGCTGAACGCCTGGACCGGCCAGATGCACCTGGAGGTCAAGGCGGCCATGCGGGTGGCCACGGACGATCCGGCGGTGCGGGTCATCGTCCTGACGGGGGCCGGCCGGGGCTTCTGCGCCGGGGCCGACATGAATGCCCTGCAAGACATCGGTTCGGGGCAGCGCGAGACCGCCCCCGACGAGCCCTTCGATCCCTCCGCGCCCGACAACTTCCGCAAGACCTATTCCTACTTCCCCAGTGTGCCCAAGCCGATCATCGGGGCGATCAACGGCGCCTGCGCGGGGCTGGGCATGGTCATGGCCCTCTACACCGACATCCGTTTCGCGTCGGAGACGGCGGTGTTCACTACCTCCTTCTCTCGGCGGGGGTTGATCGCCGAGCACGGCATCAGCTGGCTGCTGCCGCGGCTGGTGGGCTTTGCCCAGGCCGCCGACCTGCTGTTCTCCGCCCGCCGGGTCAGCGCCGCCGAGGCGGAGCGGATCGGCCTGGTCAATCGGGTGATGCCGGCGGGGGCTTTCATGGACGAGGTGATGGCCTATGCCCGGATGCTGGCCAATGAGGTCTCGCCGCGCTCGATGGGTGTGATGAAACGCGAGATCTGGGCCGCCCAGTTCCAGCAGCTCGGCGAGGCGATCGAAACGGCCAACGGCGACATGACCGAGAGCTTCGCGTCGGCGGACTTCAAGGAAGGGGTGGCCCATTTCGTCGAGAAGCGGCCCCCGGCCTTCACCGGGCGATAGGTCCCCCGCGCCGCCGCTCCAACAGGCCCGCCACCCCGCCCCACAGGAGCGAAGCCAGCGCCAGGTAGCTCCAGATCATGTAGGCGGTGATCGAGGCTCTGGCCCAGATGCGGGGGTCGAGGATGGCCGCGACATGGGTGGCGGTGGTCAGCGCCTGGAAGGCCGCCAACCACATCAGCCAGCTGTGGCGCCACTTCAGGGCCATGCCGACGAACACCACCATCAGGAAGGCGTCGAGCACCAGGGTGAGGTACTGCGGGTTGCGATAGCTGCGGTCCTGGATCGCCGCCGACAGGATCCAGGCGACGAAGACGATCCCGGCGGTCAGCCGCTGGGGCCGTCCTCCGGCCCAGGCGGCGAACAGGCAAACGGCGGTCATGATCAAGGCGCCGATCTGCGAGGCGGGCGTCAGGAACATGGCCAGAAGCCCCTTTCCGGTTGGCTCCGACCATCTCAACCCAAAAGGTCTTGCAAGGTAAGGCCTCAGGCGGCCCTGCGTCCTCCCGCCACACCGCGCAGGCTCCGCCCCACCGGCGGGTCGTTCTCATCCGGCTTGTCCTCGCCGCCCAGCGCCACGGCGCCCAGGCCGATCTGCCGCTGCACCTCGGTCAGGGCGTGATGGGTGTCGACGATGCCGCGGCGGGCCTCTGTGAGGGCCGCGATGGTCTGGCAGGACCGTTCAAACACGCTCTGGCCGACGACCGCCGACAGGTTGGCCTCGACGCGCATGGTGGGAAGCATGGCCGTCAGGGTCGCGACGGCCGAGAGCGCGCGGTCGATAGCCGCCTCGGCGGCGAACAACTGGTCAGCGACCTGATGTCCCAGGATCTTGCGTTTCATGACAGACTCCTCCCGCGCGCGCCGAAGGGTCGGCTCGCCGGATTGCATTGCGATGTTGGAACTGGGTGGGGTTCAGAAGACCCCGGTCGCTAGTCCCAGCCGGACATGCTCTGCTGGATCACGTAGGCGAACTGGTGGCTCGCGATGATCACGGCGCTGAGCAGAAAGGCGGCCAGGACCGCGGCGGCGCCGATGAGCGCCAGGCGGCGGAGGGGGGCTAGGTCATGGAGGAGTCCTCCCCCCGACCGCCCTTGAAGGTCTCGTCCGCGATCACCCAAGCGATGCAGAGAATCTCCTTCAGGGTGTGTCCCGAAGGCAGGTATCGGGCCTGCTTGCGCGTCGCCGACACCAGACTCTCGATCATGTCGTGCTGTTGCCGACTCGCCGCCAGCTCCGTCAGCGCGTCTTCCAGTTGGCTCCAGGTCCAGACCGGCATATCCGCGGCCGGGTTCCAGAGCGCCGGCTCCTGCGCCGCCCCAACCACCGGGGGCGTCCCGATGTCGTAGATCTCCTGTTCCCTGATGTCGTCCATCGTCCACTCCCCGCAACAACTGCGAGAAGGCTGACGGATCAGTGGGTCCTGGAGCCACCCCGCCCGGGGCGCCCCCTAAATCGTTGAGGGGGGTATGGTCCACTTCCCAGGCCACCAGCAGGCGGGCGGCGTCGCGGCGGCTGCTGACGCCGAGCCGCCGGCGGGCCTCGTTCAGGTGCCCATCGACCGTGTGCTGGGAGATGCTCAGGCGGCGGGCGATTTCCTTGGAATGGAGGTGCCCGGCGACCAAGCGAAGGCACTCCCGCTCACGCGGAGTTAGCCGTTCTATCGCCGTCGGGTCGTGTCGATCCCCCATAAACGCACAGGTAAATGCGCCTTTCCCCTTTCGTCCATCCCCCTTGTTAAGTCTTTGCCGCCGCGACATTGCCGCATTGGCCGGGATCGGCGTGTGGAATAGACTCCACAGGCGCGTTTGGCGCTTCGCCAAAAAGGGCCGGCCTTGAAGTTTCTCAGTATCGACCTGCCCGGACCTCTGGGCACGGCGTTCAGCGCCTGCCGGCCGCATTTCATTGGCATCGCGGCGTTCAGCGGCCTGTTGAACCTGCTGTTCCTGACCCCGTCGATCTACATGCTGCAGGTCTATGACCGGGTGGTGCCGACCGGCGGCCTGATGACCCTGTTCTTCATCACCCTGGTGGTGGCCTTCGCCCTGATCACCCTGGCGCTGCTAGACGCCCTGCGCGCGCGCCTGCTGGTCCGGGCCAGCCTGCGGCTCGACAAGATGTTGGCCGGGCCGTTGCTTGAGAAGCTCATGGCTCGCGCGGCGCCGGGAGCGCCGATCCAGGGCATGCGCGAGTTCGACATCCTGCGCCAGGCCATATCCGGCCCGGCGGCGCTGGGCTTCCTCGACGCACCCTGGACGCCGATCTACGTCATCATCGCTTTCATGCTGCACCCGGCGTTGGGCGCCCTGACCATCGTGGGTGGCGGCATCCTGGTCGCCCTGGCGCTGCTCAATGAACGCTCGACCAAGGCCAAATCCCAGGAAGCCAACAAGTCGACCAACCTGGCCTACCAGGCCCAGGAGGCGGCCGCCCAGAACGCCGACGTCGTGCGGGCGCTGGGCATGCGCGGCGCCCTGCGCGAGCGCCAGCTGGCCGACCGCCGCACGGGCCTGGGCCTGGCCGGCCAGGCCCAGTTCACCGGCGGCGGGTTCGCGGCCGCGACCAAGTTCATGCGCCTGTTCCTCCAGTCCGCCGCCCTTGGCCTGGGGGCGTGGCTGGCGGTGGAGCGGCAGATTTCCGCCGGCGCGATCATAGCCGGCTCGATTCTGATGAGCCGCGCCCTTCAGCCCGTTGAGCAGGTGGTCGGCTCCTGGAGCACCGTGGTGCAGGCGCGGGGCGCCCTGAAGATATTGGCCGAACTGTTCGGCGCCGAGGGACCCGAGACGCCCCGCACCCAGCTGCCCGCCCCCCGGGGCGCCCTGCGATTCGACAAGGTGGTTCAACGCGCGCCCGGTTCGGACACGCTGCTGCTCAAGGGCGTCTCCTTCGGCCTGGAGCCGGGCGAGGTGCTCGGCGTGGTCGGTCCCAGCGGGGCCGGCAAGACGACGGTGGCCCGGCTGGCGGTGGGCGCGATCACTCCCGACGCCGGCGTGGTGCGCCTCGACGGGGCCAACCTCGCCGACTGGGACCCCGACCGGCTGGGCAGCCACATCGGCTACCTGCCGCAGGACAGCGCCCTGATCGCCGGCAGCGTGCGCGACAATATTTCCCGCTTCGCCGTCTGGCGCGGCGATGACCCCCTGGCCATCGACGCGGCGGTGGTCGCCGCGGCCCAGGCCGGCGGCGTGCATGAGATGATCCTCAAGCTGCCCAAGGGCTACGACACGGTCCTGGCCCACGGCGGCCGCGGCCTGTCCGCCGGCCAGGCGCAGCGGGTCGCCCTGGCCCGCGCCCTCTACGGCGAGCCGGCGTTGCTGGTGCTGGACGAGCCCAACTCCTGCCTCGACGCCGAGGGTGAGATGGCGCTGGCCAAGGCGATCGCCGACGCCAAGGCGCGCGGCGCCTCGATCATGATCATCGCCCACCGCACGGGCGTCCTGGCGATCGCCGACACGCTGCTCGTCCTGCGGGACGGCGCCGTCGAGCGGATCGGGCCTCGCGCGGAGGTGCTGGCCGCGATGTCCGGAGCCGGCCGGCCGGCCGGCGCCAATGTCGTTGAACTGAAGGGTCAGTGATGAGTGTCGCCGATGCCGCGCTGGCGCTCGACCGTCCGGCTGGACAGCCCAGCACGCCCAACAGCCTCAGCGACGACCCGCGCAACGAACTGCGTTGGGGCGCCGGCATCGCGATCAGCTTCTTCGTTCTGTTCCTGGGATGGGCGGGGATCACGCGTCTCGACGCCGGGGCCTACGCCCAAGGCGTCATCGCCGTGTCCGGCAACCGCCAGTCGGTGCAGCACCGCGAGGGTGGCACGGTCAGCGCCATTCACGTCACCGAGGGCCAGGTGGTCGCCAAGGGCCAGGTGCTGGTCGAGCTGGGCGCGGGGGAATTGCGCGCCAATGAGCGGGCGATCACCGGCGAGGTCTTCGCCCTGCTGTCCCAGCGCGCCAGGCTCGATGCCGAGCGCCGCCATCTCGGCGCCTTTGCCGCGCCACCCGAGTTCGCCACGCTGGCGCCCGAGGACAAGGTCATCGCCGACGAGGCCATGGTCCTGCAGCGCCAGCAGTTCGTCGCCCGTCGCCGCTCCATCGAGGCGCAGCGGGGGGTTCTGAGCCAGCGCGTCAGCCAGCTCAGCGAACAGGTCACCGGCTACCAGAAGCAGCTGGAGGCCAACGCCGAACAGCAGCGGCTGATCGGCGAGGAACTGGACGGCATGCGTAAACTGGCTGCCCAGGGCTACGCGCCGGTCAACCGGGTCCGCGCCCTGGAGCGCACTGAAGCGTCCCTGGCCGGCGAGGACGGCGCCTTCCGCGCGCAGATCGCCCGGTCCGGCGAGGCCATCGGCGAGACCCGCATGCAGCTGCTGTCCATCGACCGCCAGATGATCGAGGAGGTCACCAGCCAGCTTCGCGACGTTCAGGTCCGCCTGGACGAGCTTCAGCCCAGGCTGGCGGCCATGCGCGACCAGGTCGCCCGCACCACTGTCCGCGCGCCCGAGGGCGGCAAGGTCGTCGGCCTGACGGTGTTCACCGTCGGCGGGGTGGTCGGCCCGGGGGCGCTTCTGATGGAGATCGTGCCGCAGGACCGCGCCCTGGTGATTCAGGCCAATGTCGCGCCCAACGACGCCGACGACCTGAAGGAAGGGCAGGAGACCCAGATCCGCTTCACCTCGCTGCACGAGCGGGATCTGCCCATCCTCAAGGGGGTCCTGACCGAACTGTCCGCGGACAGCTTCCTCGACGAGAAGTCAGGGCAGCGCTTCTTCCGCGCGGAGATCTCGGTGCCGCCCGGGGAGATGGAGCGCGTCCGCAAGGTTCGCGGCCCGCGCACCGGTCTGCAGGCCGGCCTGCCGGTCGAGGTGCTGGTCCCTCTGCGCAAGCGGACAGCCCTGGACTACCTGCTGGAGCCGCTGCTGCAGACCTTCTGGCGGTCAGGCCGGGAACACTAGCCGGGGTCAGCGGACCCGCTGGTGGAAGGCGGTCATGCCGCCCAGCGGAAGGCCGAGCAGCGACAGCCGTACGGTCTTCAACGCCACGTCCGGCGAGATCTGGGTGAACCGGGTGGTGAACCGTGGGCGCGGCCCGCCGTCCGGCCGCAGCGGTCGCCGGAACGAGAGCAGGTAGTCGCCCCCGTCGAACTGGCCCTGGATGCCGGCTCCGGCCATGGACTCGGCGGCGACGTATCGTCCGTCCAGACCGCGCGTCATGGCCCAGCGCCATTCGTCGTTCTCGCCGTTGTCCCAGTGAAAGGTCTCGTCGAAGTGGATGGCGCGGTAGGCCTCGTCGAGGTGGCCGTCGGTCACGATCCGGCACCGGCGCAGGATTCGGCCCGTCGGGCCGCGGGCCACGCCCCAGCCCTCGGTTCGGCCTATGAAGAAGACCTCGGGCCGAAACGACCCGCGCTGATGCAAAATTTCACCGTCCACTCGTGAACCCAGCCTCCGTCCGCCCTGCGGAACGGCGTTCGGCGACCTGTCTACCGGTCGCATCGCAAAGGTTCCACGGCGCGGAATGTCGCGGCCGGCGATTCGGTTGCCCGCAACCCTTGCGACAGGCTGTCGCAGGCAGGCCGTCAGAGAGGCTAGCGGCCCCTTTTCTTCGCTGTCAGGGCCTTGACCTCTTCGGGCGTGAGCCGGGTGATCTTCGACACCGGACAGCGGTAGGGGCCGACCGGCGAGCCGGTGATCAGGGTCACATCAAGCCCGTCGCAGATCGACGTCCCGCCGCCCCGGGTCTCCACGCCGATGGTGATCACCGAATCCAGGCCGACGCAGCGGCCGAACATGTCCAGCCGGTAGACGTCATTGGCGCCGACATCCAGGTAGACGACCTCGTCGTCCGGCCCCTCGCGCCAGCCGTTGATCTGGCTGGAGAAGAAACATGTGCGCCTGGCGGGTGGCTGGGCGGCGGTGTCCGCCGGCGCGTCAGAGGCGATGGCCGAGGCGCCGGCGGTCAGGGCCAGTCCGGCGACGAGGGTGGCGATGGTCAGTGTCTTCATCACGGGTCTCCAAACGGTTTGGCTCCCGTCCCGGTCTCGAACATAGCGCGCCGGGGCCGCTACGGCGAGGCGCGCCGTCGGTCGCGCGCGGCGAATCTCGCCGGATCGACCAGGGCGGCGAGGTCGTCCGGCAGCGGCGAGGGCTCGCCGAGGGTCACGGCGGCCACGTGTTCAGCCAGCAGGGGCGCGGTGCTGAAGCCGCGCGATCCCAGGCCGGAGAGGATGAAGACGCCCGGCTGCCCCGGAACCGCGCCGGCCAGGGGCAGGCGGTCGCGTGTCGCCGCCCTGATCCCGGCCCGGGACGACAGGGGCTGGTCGGCGAGCCTGGCCGCCAGCGCCGGAACCGTCTCCGTCAGAAGGGCCAGGTTGCGGGCGTCATCGCCGGCAATAGGAGTCTCGTCGGTGCGGTCGCGGTCGAAGGTCGCGCCGAACAGCACGCCCTCCCGGGTGGGAATGGCGTAGCCGCCCTTCGAGACGCCCAGCGGTAAGCCGGCGCCCCGCGCCCAGCTGGCCTGCCCGCGCACAGGCTGCAGGGTCAGGTCGGGCGCGAAGGCGTCGCTGGCGTGGCCGGCGGCGATACAGACGATATCGGCCAAACACAGGGTCTGTCCGGCGTCATCGAGCACCGCCTGGCGGCCGTCGCGCGGCGCGATGCGGGCCACTGACGTCCGGACGACCGGCCCGGTCCAGCCCGGCAGCAGGGCGGCGGGCTCGATCACCATCGCCTCCTTCAGGATCAGGCCCGCGGGGACGGGCTCGCCGGCCAGGGCGGAGGTTCCGCCGGCGTCGAGGCGAACCACCGCGTCCGGGGCGAACAGGTCGGCGGCGGCGATCACGTCGAACCGACCGCCGTCCCGGGGGCCGTCCTCCAGCTGCAGGGCGCCCCTCGCGACCGCTATGTCAGGCTGATCGCCATAGAGATCGACGGCCCGGGTGAAACCCTGGGCGTGCAGCCGCGCCTGGGGGCCCAGGCCGGCGTCAAGACGCGGCGAGACCAGTGCCGCCGGATTGCCCGATGCGCCGCCGCCCGGGCCGCGTCCGTCAAGGACCACGGGCTCGACCCCCAGGGCGCGGAAGGCCCTGGCAAGCGACGCGCCGGCAATGCCCGCGCCGATGACGGCCACGATGGGCGGGGCGGCAGGATCCCGCGCCTGGCCCGGCAGACGGGCTTCGAGCCGTTCGCGCTTGCGGCCGTGGCCCGGTCGCTTCTCTGTGGTGAATCCGGCGACCTGCAGGCCGCGGCGGACCGCGCCGGCGACGGTGAAGGTGGCGGCCCGGGCGCCAGCCGCGCTGCGGGCGGCGACCAGGTCGAGCACTTCCTGGCGCCACATCTGCGGGTTGGCGGCGGGGGCGAAGCCGTCGAGAAACCAGGCGTCAGCCTTGCCGCGCCACCGGGTCAGGGCTTCCTCGACCTCCATCACGGCCAGATCGAGGGTCACGCCCAGGTCCGGCAGGTCGAGCCGGTGGAAGCCCGGCGCCCGGCGTGGCCAGCGGGCCAGCAGCGGGCCGGCGACCGCGGCCAGCTCCGGCCAGCGATCCAGCGCCCGGACGGCGTCCTCGCGGGACACCGGGAAGGCCTCGACGGAGAAGATCTGCAGCCGTGCGCCCGGTTGCCGGGTCAGCGACCAGAGCTGCAGCAGGGCGGCGATGTTCAGGCCGGCGCCGAAACCCAGTTCGCCGACGACGAACCGCCGCCGCCCGGCCCAGGCTTCCGGCAGGCCGCAGCCGGCGAGGAACACCGCGCGGGTTTCGGCCAGACCATCGTCGCTGGAAAAATAGACGTCGCCGAAACGGCCCGACCGGGGCAGGCCGTCGTCGCCCCAGACGAGTTCAGGATCCAGGGGCAGGGGTTGGTCGGGCGTCATCGCGTCCGCAAAGGAAAAGGGCCGCCCCAAAGGACGGCCCTTCCCATAACGCTAGTCGCGTTTGGTCGCTTACTGCTTGGGCGCAGCGGCGGCAGCGGCGTCAGCGGCGCCGGCAGCGGCGGTCGCGTCGGCGGCGGCGGCGTCAGCGGCCGGAGCAGCGGCGTCGGCGGTGGCGGCGGCGGCAGTCGCGTCAGCGGCGGCGGCAGTCGCGTCCGTGGCGGCGGCAGTCGCCGAGTCGGCGGCGGCCGTGGCGTCAGCGGCGGCTTCTTCGGCCTTTTCAGCGGGCTTGCCGCAGGCGGCGACGGAGAGAGCGGCGACGGCGGCGCCGGCGACGAGAAGTTTACGGAGCATATCGGAGGTCATGTCCTGGAGTCCCCTGTGAGGAGTTATTGAAGCGCCCCATCGGGGGAGCGCAGTCGAGGACTATGCCGCTCTCAGCGCGGAGCGCAAGGGTAGACTTCACGCCCCTGTGATCACTTTTTTCAGCGGCGAAAGGTCTCAGGCTTCGTTCGGTATGCTGGAAAGGGCTTCTTCCAGTTCGAGGAAGCTGGGCTGGGCGCCGGAAGGCACGCTGCCGCGGCCGATCTCAACGGAGATCTGGGCGGCGTTGCCGTGCAGATGCGCCACCAGCACCGCCTGGATGATTCGATAGAAGGCGCCCTCCTCGTCGACCACGGCCTTGAGCCGCGACGCGATGGGGCCGACCAGGCCATAGGCCAGGAACACGCCCAGGAAGGTGCCGACCAGGGCGCCGCCGATCATGCCGCCGAGAACCTCCGGCGGCTCGGTGATCGAGCCCATGGTCTTGATGACCCCCAGCACGGCGGCGACGATGCCCAGGGCGGGCAGGGCGTCGGCGAGGTTCTGCAGGGCGTGGGCCGGTTCCAGGTGCTCGTGATGGTGCTTGTCGAGCTGCTTCTCCATCGCGTCCTCGACCTGGTGAGGATCCTCCAGGTTCATGGTCATCATCCGCAGGGTGTCGCAGATGAAGTCGACGGCGAAGTGATCTTTCATGATCCGGGGGAAGCGCGAGAAGATCCCGCTCTCGGCGGGCTTTTCGATGTGGCTCTCCAGGGCGATGACGCCCTTGGACTTCATCGTCTTGGTCAGCAGGAACAGCAGCGAGAGCAGGTCGCGGTAGTCGCCCGCCTTCCACTTGGGGCCGGCGAACGACTTTCCGAAGCCGGCCAGCGAGCCCTTGACGACGGTCATCGAGTTGGAAATCAGGAAGGCGGCGACGCCGGCGCCGGCGATCGCCATGATCTCGTAAGGCAGCGAATGGGTGATCACCGCCATCTTCCCGCCGGAGAGGATGTAGCTGCCGAACACCATCGCGAAGAGCAGTACGATGCCGATGATCTGGAACATGGAGAGAGACGCCGCCTGCGGAAATAACCCCCGGAGAATCGGCGTTAATGCTTAATGGGCTGTGAGCGGAGGCGGCGTTGCGCCCCGGTTTCGACGCACCGCCGCGCCGTCAGGCGAAGTGGATTTCCGGTTCGCCGCCCGGACGGCGCGACGACAAAAACTCTGGAGCGCAGTCGGACGCAAAACCGGTGTCCACTTTTGCTGACTGCGCTCTAGACTGGGAGGATGACCTCCGGGACGCGATCCATGTCGAAGCTGGCGCCACGCTCGTTCAGCATCCTGTTCGCCGTCTCCATCGTCGTGGCCATCGGCAATACCGGCCTGATGTCGATTCTGCCGGCGATCGGCCGTCAGATCGGCATTCCGGACGCCTTCATGGCGGCGATCTTCTCCCTGTCGGCCCTGCTCTGGGCAGTAATGTCGCCGATCTGGGCTCGTGAGTCGGACAAGCGCGGCCGCCGGCCGTTGATCATGCTGGGCCTGAGCGGCTTTGCCGTGTCGATGCTCTGTTGCGGGCTGGTGGTGACGGCGGGCCTGCATCACCTGGCGCCCTGGCCGGTGATCTTCGTCGTCTTCCTGCTGGCCCGCGCCCTGTTCGGCCTGATCGGCTCGGCCTCCAATCCGGCGACCCAGGCCTATGTGGCCGAGCGCACCAGCCGCGCCGACCGCACCCAGATGATGGCCAGCCTGGCCGGGGCGTTCGGCCTGGGCACCGTGGTCGGACCGTTCCTGGCGCCGCTGTTCATCCTGCCCTTCGTCTCCCTGGCGGGGCCGCTGTTCAGCTTCTCGCTGATCGCCCTGTGCATGTTGCTGGTGGTCTGGCGTTTCCTGCCCGAGGAGTCGGCACCCCGGGAAACGCGCCGCCTTGCCGGCGCGGCCCTGTGGAAGGACTCACGGCTGGCGCCCTTCCTGATCTATGGCTTCCTGGTCGCCACCTGCCAGACGGCCCAGGCCTACACCCTGGGCTTCATGATCATCGACAAGCTCAAGGTCTCGCCGGTCGAGGCCCTGGGCTTCATCGCCGTCTCCATGGCCGCGGGCGCCATGGCCGGGCTGCTGGCCCAGTGGGGCCTGATCCGGATCTTCAACATGGGCCCCAAGACCCTGCTGCGCTGGGGCGTGGCCCTCGCCTGCGTGGGCAACCTGATCACCGCCTTCGCCCCGGATTACTGGACGGTGGTGGCCGGTTACGCCATCGCCTGCCTGGGCTACGGCTTCGCCCGGCCCGGCTTCACCGCCGGCGCCTCCCTGTCGGTGCAGATGCATGAACAGGCCCAGGCGGCGGCGGCCATCGCCGCGGTCAACGGGCTGAACGTGATCATCGCGCCGCTGTTCGTGACCCTCTACCAGGCGTTCAAGCCCGGTCCGTTCCTGCTCAATGCAGTGATCCTCGCCGGCCTGCTGGCCTTCGCCCTGAGGAACGTCATCCTGCGCGAGGCAGGCGAGCGGGGCGATCCCGACGCGGAATCGACCCTGGCCCTGCTCGAGCGCAGCGACGAGGGCGGGGTCTAGGGCCCAATCCCCGATCCGTCATGGCCCGACTTGTTCGGGCCACCCAGGAACACCGTCGCCCGGGATGGCGCGCCGAACGATCAGCGCCCTCGTCCGAAGGTCCGGTGCGCATGGGTGGCCCGAACAAGTCGGGCCATGACGGCGGCAACTTACGGCAGCTGCGTCTCGACCCGCAGCCGCCGCACCATGTCCACCGACAGATAACCGTCCGCCGGCAGACCGCGGGCTTTCTGCCAGGCGCGCAGGGCGGTGCGGGTGCCGGAACCGATCACGCCGTCCGAAGGCCCGGGATTGAAGCCCAGCTGGGTCAGGGCCGCCTGGGCGGCCATGCGGTCGGCCAGCGACAGCGGCGTCTCGTAGGGCCAGGGCGTGACCAGCGCGCCCTCGCCGGCGAAGCGGTCGGCCAGCAGGCCCACGCCCAGGGCATAGGCGGTGGAGTTGTTGTAGCGGCGGATGGCCATGTGGTTGGGAAAGGTCAGGAAGGCCGGCCCACCCGCGCCGGAGGGGAGGATCAGGCCGGCCTGCGCCGCCTGGTCCGCGTTGCTCCAGGGCAGGCCGTCGGCCCGGCGCACGCCGAGGGCGCCCCAGGCGGCCGGGGGCTGCTTGAGCGTTTCCACCACCGAATAGTCGAAGCCCGCCGGCAGGGTCACTTCGCGCGCCCAGCTCTCGCCGCGCTTCCAGCCCGCCTTGGCCATGTAGGCGCCGGTGGAGAACAGGGCGTCGGCGGTCGATCCCCAGATGTCGCGCACGCCGTCGTTGTCGCCATCGACCGCGGTGGCGAGGAAGACCGAAGGCAGGAATTGGGTCTGGCCCATGGCGCCGGCCCAGCTGCCCTTGAGCCGCGTGCGGGTCGCTTCCCCCAAGCCGACGATCTTCAGGGCGGCGATCAGCTCGCCTTCGGCCCAGGCGCGGCGGCGTCCGTCCGCCGCCAGGGTGGCCAGGGAGCGGATCACGTCCATGTCGCCCTGGATCTTGCCGAAGGCTGATTCCAGCGCCCAGATTGCCAGCACGATCTCCCGCGGCGCGCCGTAGCGGGACTCGATGGTCCCCAAGTAGGGCAGGCTGTCGCGGAACTGGCGGCCCTGGACGACGCGGGCGTCGCTGACCACGCCCTTCACATAGTCGCTGACCGGCTTGGAAAATTCCGGCTGGCGGGAATCCTGGGCCGACGCCCTGGGGTCGGGCGTCAGGCCGGCCAGCTCGCGATCAAGCACGGCGGCCGGCACGCCGGCGTCGCGGGCGCGATTGTAGAAGCCCGCCAGCCAGGCGTCGAAATTGGGATCACCTGACGTCGTCAGGCTCGCCGAAGGCGCGGGAACGGCCGGCACGGCGGGGGTCCAGGACGCGGGTTGGGGGGCGGGCGCGCCGACGCCGAGCGACGGCTCCAGCGACGGGTCCGCGCATCCGGCGACGATCAGGGCGAGAAACGAACGACGATCCATTTGACCAAGCTATAGAGACACGGGGGCAAGGCTCAATCACAAGCCTGCGAAGACCGTGCCGACATTGACGATATGCGGGCCGGCGCAGGATAGTCCGCCCAGGGATTGTGGGGATTCACGCCATGCGTCACTTGCTCGGGGTCGTGCTGTCGGGCGCCCTGCTGGCCTTCGCCGGCGCCGCGTCCGCCCAGGAGGCGTCCTGCGCCGACCCGGCGGGCGGTTCGTCCTTCGCCAACACCCGCTGGGTCGGGACCTCCGAATGGGACGGCGTCGAGCCCAACGCCTTGAGTCTGTTCCTGCGCGGGGATTGCGTGGTTGAGTACACCTCCAGGGGCGTGACCTACGCCAACGGCAGCTGGGTCCAGCGCGGCAGCCTGATCGAGTGGGAATCCAACGACCACTTCGCCGTCTATGTCGGCCAGGCGGGCCTGGGGCAGATCGGCGGGGTAATGTACAACCGCCGCGGCCAGAAGGGCGTGTGGCGGTTCAAGCGCGCGGATTGACTCAAAAGCCGCCGCCGCCTATAGCCGCCCGCTCTGGAACAACCGGGATTCCGTTGGCGCCGCCCTTTCGCGCCCGGATCGCCCGCAAACGGTAGACGGGTCATGAAGGTCAGAAGCTCGCTGAAGTCGCTGAAGAACCGCCACCGCGACTGCAAGCTCGTGCGTCGCAAGGGCGTGATGTACGTGATCAACAAGACCGATCCGCGCTTCAAGGCCAAACAGGGCTGAGGATGCGCGCGCCCAGGGGAGTTCTCTGGGACGTCGGCAACGTGATCGTGGACTGGAGTCCGCGTCGCCTCTATCTGAAGATTTTTGAGGAGCCGGCCGCTTGCGACCGGTTCCTTTCGTCTGTCTGCACCATGGCCTGGCACGCGGCCACGGACGCGGGAATCCATCCCGAAGACAACATGCGCCGGCTGATCGCCGAACACCCGGACCGCGAACCGGAAATCCGCGCCTGGTGGGATCGTTGGGACGAGATGTTCGACGGCGCCATCCCGGAGACGGAATGCGCCATGGAGGCCCTGGCCGTTCGCGGCGTGCCGCAGTTCGCCCTGACCAACATGTGGACGGAAACCTGGCCCTTCGTGCAGAGCCTCAGTCCCGCCTTCCGGCATCTCGAAGATGCGGTCGTCTCGGCTGATGAGGGCATGATCAAGCCGGACCCGCGCATCTTCGCCATCGCTTGCGAGCGGTCGGGACTGGCGGCCGACGAACTGCTGTTCGTCGATGACTCGGCCGCAAACACCGAGGCCGCGAGGGCCCTCGGCTTTCATGTCCACAGGTTCGAGGACCCCGCCCACCTGATTCCGCTGCTCGTGGGCCACGGACTGCTTGAGGCCTGAGGTCCGGGGGGCTACAGGGTCGGCCTTCCCGATCCCTCCGTCCTGTGAGAGCCTTCCCCCATGGCCGACGACGCCTCCACCATCGACGTGCTCAACAGCACCGCCCAGACGCAGCTCAAGACCATTCTTGAGCGCATCGAGCGGCTGGAAGAGGACAAGGCGGCGGTGATGGCCGACCTCAAGGAGGTCTATGCCGAGGCCAAGGGCAACGGCTTCGACGTGAAAATCATCCGCAAGGTGGTCCGCATCCGCAAGATGGACCGGGCCAAGCGACAGGAGGAAGAGGCGCTGGTCGACCTCTATCTCTCCGCCATCGGGGAAATTTGAAGCGGGGCCCACCCGATCTGAAAGCGCAGGCCAAACGGGCCGCGCTGAATGCCCTCAAGCGCGCCCGTCGCTCGGCGGACAAGGGCGGTGTTGAACTCTCCGAATGGGAAGGCGAGTTCCTCGGCAGCGTCGAGGATCGCCTGAAGACCTACGGCCGCGCCTTCGGCGATCCGGAGAAGGGCGCGGCTGGCCAGGCCCTGTCCATGCTCCAGGCGGTGAAGCTCAGGGAGATCACCCTCAAGGCCAAGGGCGAGAAGAAGCCGATGAAGCGCAAGGCGTTCGGGCGGCGGGGGCCGGCCGGTGAGTAGGCCCTTCCATTGAATCCGCTCATCCCGGCGAATGCCGGGACCCAGATGACAAATCCGGGCCTTGAATGATGCGCGCCTGCGCTCTTTGAATTGGGTCCCGGCATTCGCCGGGATGAGCGGTTGTTGGGATGGGCCTCATGCGTAGCTTTCAGAGTCTGATCGCCGCCGCGCTCCTCCTGAGCTCCTGCGCGGTCCCCGGCCCCGAGGCCGCCGCACCGACGGCCACGACCTGCAACCTACCCGCCGCGATCACGCCTGCCCCGGCCTACGACCCGCCCGCGGACGAGGTCGTGGCTGACGAGCCGACGGCCTTCTACATGCTGGCCCTGACCTGGGCGCCGGAGGACTGCCGCGCCAACGGCGAGTCGCCGGGCTACGAGGTCCAGTGCCGGGACAACGACTTCGGCTTCGTTCTGCACGGCCTGTGGCCCAACGGCGCGGCCCGGCGGCATCCGCGTTACTGCGGCCCGGCGCCAGCGATCCGTCCCGCAACGGTCCGAAAGCATGCCTGCATGACCCCCTCAACAGTGATGCAGCAGCATGAATGGGCCGCACACGGGACCTGTGGCTGGACGACGCCGGAGGCCTATTTCGACCAGGCCATGACCCTCTGGAACGCTGTGAAGATGCCTGCGCCTCTCGGCCCGATGATGACCGCCGGCGACCTGCGGGATGCCTTCGTCGCGGCCAACCCGTGGATGAAGCGCGAGGGAATCTACATCAAGGCGGTCGAGGGCAACCGCCTGATGGACGTACGCTTCTGCTACGGTCTCGCCTACAACCCCATGGCCTGCAAGGGCTCGCTCGGCGCCGGCGACGAGGCGGTCCTGACCATCGAATCGCGTCGGCGCTGACCGCGCGTCCTCACCCGATCCACCTCAGCGCCCGTTCGAACAGGCCGATCGTCTGGGCGTGCAGGCGGTCGCCGGTGGGGATCGGCGCGCGGCCGGCGCAGGCGCGGGCGTGGGTGCCTTCCAGGATGATGCCCAGCTTGTAGCAGGCCAGCACCCCGTACCAGTGGATCGCCGAGACATCCCGCGTGGTGCGCTCCCGATAGTGCTCGACCAGTTCGGCCGCCGTCGGAAAGCCCTTCCAGGGCTTCACCGAGACGTTGGCGGGATCGGGATCGTCGCCCTCCGGCCAGGTGGCCAGCAGCCAGCCGAGGTCCAGCAGGGGATCGCCGATGGTGGTCAGCTCCCAGTCGACGATGGCGGCCAACTCGCCGCTGTCGTGACGGTACATGACGTTGGCCAGGTGATAGTCGCCGTGGATGATCCCCGCCTGGAACGAGGCCGGCCGATGCGCGTCCAGCCAGTCGGCGACGCGTTCGACGCCCGGGATTTCGGCAGGGCCGGTCCAGCCGTCGAACTCGCCGTAGGACTCCAGTTGCGCTTTCCAGCGCGCCACCTGGCGTTCGAGATAGTTGTCGGGCTTGCCGAGGCCTTCGAGGCCCAGGGCGCGGTAGTCCAGGGCGCCCAGGGCGGCGATGCCCTCGACCAACGCCAGGCCCATGCGGCGGCGGACCGCCTCGGACCCAGCGTGCAGCGGCTCGAGCCCCGTCGTCGGGTTGAAGCCGTCCACCGGCTCCATCAGGTAGAAGGCCGCGCCGATGACGTCCTCGGCCGGGCAGGCGGCGATCAGGGGCGGATGGGGCACGTCGGTCCCGGCGATGGCCGCCAGCACCCGCGCCTCGCGGCGCATGGTCTCGTTGGAGTTGGCCCGCAGATGCGGCGGCGGCCGGCGCAGGACGTAGGACCGTCCCGACCGGGTGAACTTCAGCAGGATGTTCTGCGTCCCGCCGGCCAGCAGGGTGGCGTCCAGGATGGCGCCGTCGCCCAGGCCCTGTCCGTCCATCCAGACGGCCAGCGCCGCCAGATCCACCCCAGCCGTTTCCATACGCGCAGTCAGCGTGATTTCCGTGGCGGGAGGCAAGGGGGGCCTTTGGAGATGCTCCCCTCTCGGGGGAGCTGTCCGCGAAGCGGACTGAGGGGGTCACCCTAGACCTGAGCGGACCCCCTCCGTCCCTGCTTCGCCAAGGCTACGCAGGTCCACCTCCCCCAACGGGGGAGGATCTTTGGTCAGGCCGTCGCCGGCGTCGTCGCGATCAGGGCGGCGCGGGCCGCCGCCAGCTTCATGCGGTGCATCAGGGTCTTGAGCCGGTCGTCGCGCGACTGCGGACGCAGGATGTTGAAGCGGCGGGCCATCAGACGGCCTCCTCAAGGTTTCCATCGACGTCGAGGCCCTGCTCGCGGACCTTGCGGTAGAGGGTCGAGCGGCCGATGCCCAGGCGTCGGGCGACCTCGCTCATGTGGCCGGCGTAGATCTCGATGGCCAGCTGGATCAGGTCGCGCTCGACCTCCTCCAGCGGCCGCACGTGACCACGACCGTCGAGAATGCGCACCGGCGCGTCCTTGCTGATCTCGGCGATCAGCTCCTGGGGCGTGGGCATGGCCGCGGCGGCCCGGCTGAGCGCCTCGGGCGCGATTTTGACTCCGGAGATGGCCGGGAAGTCGTGCGGCTGCAGGAAGGGCGCGTCGCTGAGAACGATAGCCCGATAGACCGCGTTCTCCAGCTGTCGGACGTTGCCCGGCCAGTCGAAGGTGCTGAGGATCGCCGCCGTCTCCGGGCTGATCCCGGCGACGCGCTTGCCTTCCTCGATGTTGAACCGCCGGATGAAAGCCTCGACCAGGGACGGAATGTCCTCGCGGCGCTCGCGCAGGGACGGCGCCTCGATCGGATAGACGTTCAGGCGATAGAACAGGTCCTCGCGGAACCGGCCCTCGGCGATGTGGCTGGTCAGGTCGCGGTTGGTGGCCGAGATGATGCGCACGTCCACCCGCACCGAGCGCTTGGCGCCGATCGGGTCGATCTCGCTCTCCTGCAGGGCCCGCAGCAGCTTGACCTGCATGTCCAGCGGCAGCTCGCCGACCTCGTCGAGGAACAGGGTGCCGCCGTCGGCCTCGCGGAACTTGCCCAGGTGCTTTTCCGACGCGCCGGTGAAGCTGCCCTTCTCGTGGCCGAACAGGATCGATTCCACCAGGTTCTCGGGGATCGCGCCGCAGTTCACCGCCACGAACGGCTTGCCGGCCCGGTCGGAGCAGCCGTGCACGGCGCGGGCGATGACCTCCTTGCCGACGCCGCTCTCGCCGCTGATCAGGATCGGGATCGAGGACTTGGCCGCCCGCTCGCCCAGCCGCTTGACCATCTGCATGGGGGGGCTGTCGCCGATCAGGTCGGCGAAGGTCGTGCGGCCGGTGACCTGCTTCTTCAGCCGATCGACCTCGCTGCGCATGTCGCCCATCGAGAGGACATTGCGGATCGAGACGATGATCCGTTCGGGGCTGGCCGGCTTGACCATGAAGTCGCCGGCGCCGGCCTGCATGGCCTTGACCACCGTCTCCACGCCGCCGCCGGCGGTCAGCACGATGACCGGTTGGGCGTAGCCCTTGGCGCGCATCTCCTTGAGCGTGTCCTGGCCGTTCAGGCCGGGCATCTGCAGGTCGAGCAGCACCGCATCGACCGGTTGGCCGCTCATCAGATGCTTGATCGCCGAGTCGCCGTCCTCGGCCTGGGCGACGGCGAAGCCCTCGCGTTCCAGGACCGCCTGGATAAGACGCCTTTGCGTCGGATCGTCGTCGACGACCAGGACCGTTTTGGTCATATGAAGATCACCCACCGAACCGGCAAGCGCCCGACATGGAGCGCTGCTCTTGTTGACCCGGATTGAAACACAGGCCGGTAAAGACCGGGTTTCGGAGACCTGAGTCGGGGGTTAACGGCGGCGGGCGTACTGGCCCAGCGAGGCGGCCAGATGTTCGAACATCAGCCGCACCCGGACGACCGCTCTCAGGTCTTCGTGCATGGCCAGCCACATCTCCAGTTCGAAGCGGATGGCGTCGGGCAGAACCGGGACCAGATCGGGCTCGTCCGCGGCGATGCCGGCCTGGCAGCCGCCGATGCCGAAACCGGCGCGCAGGGCGGCCAGCTGGGCCAGGTCGCTGTCGCACCGAAAGGCGAAGGCCTCACGGCTGACCATCGGTCCCTCGGCGGCGACCGAGCGGCGGGCGGTGTCGTCGCGGTCGAAGCCGATCACCGGGTGGGCGGCCAGGTCATCGAGGGTCGCGGGCAGTCCGTGCGCCTGAGCATAACGGCGATGGGCATAGAGGCCGATGCCCACCGACCCGATCCGGCGGGCGACCAGCGCCGACTGGACCGGACGGACCATGCGCACGGCGATGTCCGCGTCACGCCGCAGCAGGTCTTCGTTCCGGTTGGTCAGCACCAGCTCGATGACCACGGCCGGGTGAAGCGCGCGGAAGGCGGCGAGGATCGGCGGCAGCACCACCCCGCCGATGATCTCGCTGGCGGTGATCCGCACCACGCCGGTCTCGCCGGAGGGGCCGCCGCTGATGGCCCGGGCCGCGGCCTCGGCGGCGGCGTGCATCTCCTCGGCTCGGGGCAGAAGCTCCAGCGCCGCGGCGGTCGGGATCAGGCCCTGGGGCGAGCGGGTGAAGAGGGCGGTCCCCAGCCCCGCCTCCAGCGCCGCCACATGCCGGCCCAGGGTCGGCTGGGTCAGGCCCAGCGTCCGGGCCGCCGCCGACAGGCTGCCCTGGCGCATGACCTCGCGGAATGAGGCGTAGAGGTTCCAGTCGAGACGGCTGTCCATGCGAAAATGTATAACTGCCAGGAGGTGATCGGCAATTGTTGAATGTCCGCCTCCGCGCGACACCCTCGGCGTCAATCGAGGAGAGACGCCGATGTTCGTCGGACACTACGCCGCCGCCCTGGCCCTTCGCGCCGCCGAGCCGCGCGCGCCGCTGTGGACCTATGTGGCCGCCTGCCAGCTGGTCGACATCGGCTGGGGCGGGCTGATCATTGCCGGGGTGGAGAAGTACAGCGTCAATCCCGACCTGCCCGGCAGCCCGCTGGAGCTCTACCACATGCCCTTCACCCACAGCCTGCCGGGAGCGCTGGCCTGGTCGGTGGGCGGGGCGGTGCTGGCGCGGTGGCTGCTGAAGGCGCCCTGGCGGGCGTCAGTGTTCGTCGGGTTGGCGGTGTTTTCGCACTGGGTGCTCGACTTCCTCGTCCACCGGCCGGACCTGGAGCTGTGGTTCGGCGGCGAGAAGGTGGGCTTGGGCTGGTGGAACTGGCCGGTCCCAGAGGCGACCCTGGAGATGGGCCTTCTGGCCGCGGCGGGCGCCTGGTGGGCGTGGGTCCGGGCGAAGGAAGGCCTGAGCGTCTGGCCGGCGGCGACCTTCCTGCTGATCCTGACCGCCGTGCAGATCGCCTCGAAACTCGCGCCGACCGGCGACGACCCTGTCCAGACCGGGGCAATGGCCATCGGCGTCTATCTGGCCGTGACCGCCATCGCCTGGCTTGTGGAGCGACGGCCGGGAAAGGTAATCTGACACCGGTTACCCGACGGAGCGGCCATGGCGGTGGACTGGACGAGACGCACCCTGTTGGCGGCCACGGGTCTGGCCGTCGCCGCCCCGGCCCTGGCCTCGGCCCCCAAGGTCATCCCGATCTGGCCGAACGGCCCGCCGGGCGGCGAGGGGGTCTCGGTCGTCGAGGCGGTGGTCGAGCGAAACCCGCCGCCCAACCCCCTGCGCGACCGCTATGTGAAGCATGTCCGCAATCCCACCCTGACCGTCTTCGAGCCGCGGACGCCCAATGGCGCCTCCCTGCTGATGACCCCGGGCGGGGGTTACAAATGGGTGGTGATGGACAAGGAAGGCTACGAATGCGCCGAGCGCTTCGCGGCCGCCGGGGTCACCGTCTATGTGTCCAGCTACCGCCTGCCGGCCGACGGCTGGGCGGCGGGGCCGGCGGCGCCCCTGCAGGACGCCCAGCGGGCGCTGCGCCTTGTCCGCTCGCTGGCGCCGGACCCGAAGCGGGTTGGGGTCATGGGCTTTTCGGCGGGCGGCCACGTGGCCGGTTGCCTGAGCCTGATGTGGGACGACCCCGTCTATGACCGGCTGGACGAGGTCGATGCCCTGAGCGCCCGGCCGGACCTCGCCGTCCTGATGTATCCGGTGGCCACGATGCGGGCCGGCTTCGCTCACCCCGGATCGCGCGAGCAAATGCTGGGCGCGGCGCCGGAGGCCGCCCAGGAGAGCGCCTGGTCGCTGGAGGCCAAGGCCCGGCCCGATGCCCCGCCGACTTTCCTGCTGCACGCCGGCGACGACGCCTCGGTGCCCGTGGAGAACAGTCTGCGCCTCTATGAGGCCCTGCGCGCAGCGAAAGTCCCGACCGAGATGCACCTCTTCGAGGAAGGCGGCCACGGCTTCGGCCTGCGCTTCACCGGGGGCAAGCCGGTGGCGCGATGGCCCGACCTGGTGCTGGAGTGGTGGCGGCGGAAGGGGTTTGTTTGATCGGGACAGACACCTGCTGGTGTCTGTCCCTTCGGTTGCGCGCCCCAATTACACGGTCCATATCCGCCGCCATGAACGCCCCCGTGAAGCCGCCCGCTCTCAATGACAGCCTGCCGGAATGGAACCTGTCCGACCTCTACGCCGGTCGTGACGATCCGCGCATCGCGCTGGATATCGCCGAGGCCAAACGGGCCAACGACGCCCTGATCGCACTGCAGGGCCGGTTCGTCGAAAGCCGGGCCGAGGCCGCCGCGCTGGGCGCCCTGATCGACCAGGGCATCGGCCTCTACGAGCAGGCCACCAACGGCCTGTGGGCCGTGGGCGCCTATGCCTCGCTGGCGGCCTCCACCGCGCGGGACGATCCGGAGTGGGCCAGGTTCGAGGGCGACCTGCGCACCCGCGCCTCGCAGATCGCCGCCGACAGCCTGTTCTTCACCCTCGAGCTCAACGAACTGGAGGACGCGGAGCTTGAGGCGGCCCTGGCGGCCCATCCGCCGGCCGCCCGCTGGACGCCGTGGATCCGCCGCCTGCGCCTCAGCCGTCCGCACGAGCTGTCGCCGGACCTGGAGCGGCTGCTGGTCGATCGCGGGCCGGCCGTGGCCAACTGGTCGCGACTGTATGACGAGACCCTGGCCAAACTGACCGCCAAGGTTGGCCGTGAATATCTGACCCTGCCCGAGGCGCTGAACCGTCTGTCCGACCCGTCGGCAAAACGGCGCAAGGCGGCGGCGGGCGGCCTGGCCGAAGCCCTGCACGAACGCACCCCGACCATGGCCCTGGTGATGAACACCCTGGCTTTCGAAAAGCAGGTCGAGGATCGCTGGCGCAAGTATGCCTATCCCGCCCAGTCGCGTCACATCGCCAACGAGGTCGATGCCGAGGCGGTGGGCGCCATGGTCGAGGCGGTGACCGAAAGCTATGCCGCCACCAGCCACCGCTACTACGCCGCCAAGGCGAGGGTCATGGGCCGCAAGACCCTCGACTACTGGGATCGCAACGCCCCCCTCGACGCCGCGGCGCCCCGAACCTACGGCTGGGACGAGGCCAAAGGCGTGGTGCTGGAGAGCTTCTCGGCCCTGGCCCCGAAGTTCGCCGACCATGCGCGGACCTTCTTCGCCAGCCCGTGGATCGACGCCCGACCCCGGCCCGGCAAGCAGTCGGGCGCCTACAGCCATCCGGTGACGGCCACCCGGCACCCCTACGTCCTCCTCAACTACATGGGCGAGCGGCGCGACGTGCTGACCCTGGCCCATGAGCTGGGTCACGCGGTGCACCAGACCCTCTGCGCCCCGCTCGGCACCCTGCTGGCCGACACGCCCCTGACCCTGGCCGAGACCGCCTCGATCTTCGGCGAGGGGCTGGTGTTCGAGCGGCTGCTGGCCGAGGCGACGCCCGCCGACCGCCGCGCCCTGCTGGCCGGCAAGATCGAGGACGGCCTCAACACGGTGGTCCGGCAGATCGCCTTCCACCAGTTCGAGACCCGCTTCCACGACGCGCGGGCCGAGGGCGAGCTGTCCCCCGACGAGATCGGCGCCCTGTGGCTGACGGTGATGAGCGAGAGCCTGGGCCCGGCGATCAGGCTGAACAGTGGCTATGAGCATTACTGGGCCTATGTCAGCCACTTCGTGCACGCGCCCTTCTATGTCTACGCCTACGCCTTCGGCGACCTGCTGGTGCGGGCCCTGATGGAGAAGCGGCGGGAGGATCCGGCCAGCTTCGCGCCACTTTACGAGGCGATGCTCGCGGCCGGCGGCACGAAGACCTACGTCGAGGCCCTGGCCCCGTTCGGCCTCGATCCCCGCCAGAAGGACTTCTGGGCCGCCGGCATGCGCGACATCGAACGGCTGGTCGAGGAGTTCGAAGCGCTGGTGTGAACGGGGACATGTACCGCCTTCGGTACGTGTCCCCTAAACCCGAAGCGGCTCGATTGGGGGACACGTACCTTCGGTACATGTCCCCTTGCGGCCGCTTCCCCCACAATCAAACGCTTGTTAGAGTCTCGCCATGTCCGACGATCTTACCGAAGCCCAGACAGGCGACATTCCGCCCGGCTACAAGCTGCTGAATTGGTCACGCGGCTTCGGCCGGCAGATCGGGCCGCTCTACGAGCGTTATGACGACAGCGGCTGCACCCTGGCCTTCCGGGTCGAGGAGCACCACACCAACGGCATGGCCAACTGCCATGGCGGCATGCTGATGAGCTTCGCCGACATGGCCTGGGGCCGGGTGATCTCGGTGCACAAGTCACACTTCTGGGTCACGGTGCGCCTGACCTGCGACTTCCTTTCCGCCGCGAAGCTGCACGACTGGGTCGAGGGTTCCGCCGAGCTGATCGCCGACGAGGACGATGTCATGACCGTGCGCGGCCGCATCTGGTCCGGCGACCGGTTGCTGATGACCGGCACCGGCGTGTTCAAGATTCTCGGCCCGCGTCCGCCCCGTCCGGGCGAGAAGGCCTATGAGGCCGCGCATGCCTGACGATCAGAAGCCCTGGCCGGAGTTCCCGGCCCCGCTGGCCGCGTTCAACGGTGAAAAGCCGCCCGCTCCGGCCTGGTTCGACGAGGCCATGGCCGACGCGCCCGAGCGGTCGTTCTTCGACTTCGAGGGCGCCAGCATCGAGCTGCTGACCTGGGGCCAGATCGGCAAGCCCGGCCTCCTGCTGCTGCATGGCAACGGGGCCAGCGCCGACTGGTGGACCTTCATCGCCCCCTTTTTCGCCAGGGACTGGCGGGTGGCGGCGTTCAGCTGGAGCGGCATGGGCCGGTCGGACTGGCGCAGTGACTACAAGGCCGAGCAGTTCGCCCTGGAGTCCTTCGCCGCGGCCGAGGCCGGCGGTCTGAACGCCGGCGGCAAGCCGGTGTTCGTGGCCCATTCCTTTGGCGGCTTTCCGACCATGCTGGCGGCCAGCAAGTACGGCGACCGGCTGCGGGCGGCGGTGCTGGTTGATTCCATGGTCCGCCCGCCGGAACTGGAATGGCGCGGTCCGCCCAAGCGGGTGACGCCCAACCGGATCTACCCGACCCTGACCGAGGCCCTGGGCCGCTTCCGCCTGGCGCCGCCGCAGGGCTGCGAGAATCCCTACATCGCCGACTGGATCGCCCGGAACGCGCTGAAGGCGGTCGAGGGCGGCTGGACCTGGCGGTTCGACCCCTTCATGTGGTCGTCCTTCATGATGGAGGACCGCGGCCCGCTGCTGGCCAATGTCAGCTGTCCGCTGGCGATCATGTGGGGCGACCGCTCCCGCCTCGCCGAGCCGCACATCCTCGACTACATGCGCGGCCTGCTGCCGCCGGGCTCGCCGCAGATCGCCATTCCCGACGCCGACCATCATGTGATGATCGACCAGCCGCTGGCGTTCGTGGGCGCGCTGCGCGGGTTGCTGGCGGGGTGGCCGGGATAAGCCATTGCGTGGTTCGAGACGCTCGGCTGATGCCTCGCTCCTCACCATGACGGAAATCTTTGAAGCCACCCCTTCACGTCATCCTGAGGAGCGATCCCTCAGGATCCCCCGGACTTGATCCGGGGCTCGAAGGACGCCCCCTTGAGCCTTCGCCTCGCGCGTTGTATTGCCGGGCCATCAGAGCGCAGGAACGAGCTATGGCTTCCGACTATCACCGCGGCGACATGGACATCACCGAGCAGGCCGCGACCTTTCATGCCGTCATGGGCCTGACGAAGTGGGGCTCGCTGGCGGTGGCCGTGGCGATCCTGGTGCCGACCCTGTGGTTCTGCACCGACGCCGGCTTCTTCGGCGGCGCGATTTCCGGCGCGGTCCTGACCGTCGCGGGCATTCTGCTGCTGCGCGAAAAGAAGGCCGGCGGGCACTAAAACCCGCCCGAAATGGTGCGGTGCGGCATAAAATTTCGCGACGCACCATCGGCAGGCTCGACAACGGGCAAGATCATCCCCTAAACAGGCTCCTAGGGATGCGACTCGAACCGCGTCCGGATGGGGAGTTCCATGCCAGTCATCGCCGTCACCCGGGAACGCCGAGCCGGTGAAACGCGGGTCGCCGCGACGCCCGAGACCGCGAAGAAGCTGATCGCCGCCGGCTGGTCGGTGACGGTCGAATCGGGCGCCGGGACCACCGCCTCCTTCCCCGACGCCGACTACGCCGCCGCCGGCGCGACCGTCGTCAAATCTCTCAAGGACGCCCTCGCCAGGGCCGACGTGCTGTTCAAGGTGCGCGGGCCGGAAGCCGAGGAAATCGCGGGCCTGAAGGCCGGCGCCATGGTGGTGGCCACCCTCAACCCCTACCAGGACCGGGCCACGCTCGAGGCCCTGGCCAAGGCAAAGGCCTCCGCCTTCGCCATGGAGTTCGTCCCGCGGATCACCCGGGCCCAGGTGATGGACGTGCTGTCCTCCCAGGCCAACCTCGCCGGTTACCGCGCGGTGATCGAGGCCGCCGAAGCCTATGGCCGGGCCCTGCCGATGATGATGACCGCCGCCGGCACCGTGGCCGCGGCCAAGGTGTTCATCATGGGCGTCGGTGTCGCCGGCCTGCAGGCCATCGCCACCGCCCGGCGCCTGGGCGCGGTGGTCACGGCCACCGACGTGCGGCCAGCGACCAAGGAGCAGGTCGAGAGCCTCGGCGCCAAGTTCCTCGCCGTCGAGGACGAGGAGTTCAAGAACGCCCAGACCGCCGGCGGCTACGCCAAGGAGATGTCCAAGGAGTACCAGGCCAAACAGGCCGAGCTGGTCTCCAGCCACATCGCCAAGCAGGACATCGTCATCACCACGGCCCTGATCCCCGGCCGCCCCGCGCCCCGGCTGGTCAACGCCGCCCAGGTGGCCTCGATGAAGCCCGGCTCGATCCTCGTCGACCTCGCCGTCGAACAGGGCGGCAACGTCGAGGGCGTCAAGCTGGGCCAGGTGTTCGAGACCGCCAATGGCGCGAAGATCATGGGCATCCCCAACCTGCCCGGCCGCATCGCCGCCGACGCCTCGGCCCTCTATTCCCGCAACCTGATGGCCTTCGCCGTCCTGCTGCTGGACAAGGAGGGCAAGCTGGCCCCGGACTTCGAGGACGAGATCCTCAAGGCCGCGCTGGTCACGAAGGACGGCGCGATCGTCCACGACCAGTTGAAGGCGGCGCCTGCCAAAGCGGCCGCCCCGGCGAAAGTCGCCCCCGCGAAGGCGGCTTCCAAGCCTGCCGCAAAGGCCGCTGCGAAGCCCGCCGCGAAGGCTCCGGCCAAGCCAGCCGCAAAGCCCGCCGCCGCCGCCAAGGTTACTCCGAAGGTGGCCGCCAAGGCGCCTGCGAAACCCAAGGCCGCGGCCAAGCCTGCCGCCGCCAAGTCCGCTCCGAAGAAGAAGTAGAGGTCATCCGATGGACGTCGATCCCACCGTCTTCCGCCTGGCCATCTTCGTGCTGGCAATCTTTGTCGGCTACTACGTGGTCTGGAGCGTCACCCCGGCCCTGCACACGCCGCTGATGGCCGTGACCAACGCCATCTCCAGCGTGATCATCGTCGGCGCCCTGCTGGCCGCCGCGGCCAACGGCGGCAGCGCCGATCTGGCGGGTGGCGGCGCGATTCCCGCCAACGTCTGGGTCTCCAAGGGCGCCGGCGCCCTGGCCGCCGCCTTCGCCGCGGTGAACATCTTCGGCGGCTTCCTCGTCACCCAGAGGATGCTGGCCATGTACAAGAAGAAGGACAAGGCGAAGTGATCGGTCTGTCGGTCCCTGCAACTGTCTTTTTGCTTGCTGGTCTGGCGGTCGCGGCCGGTATGGCTTGGACATTTGCCCCGCCGGCTCGCCGGGAATGGATTGAAGCGCTCTTGAGCGCTGGCCTGCTGGTGTTCTGCTTGGTCGACCTGCTCGGCGGCAGCAGGACCCCGTGGTTTTCCACAGGCCTGGCCGTCATGGCCGCCGCAGGCGTCATTGGACCTTTCGCGTCGCTCTGGCGCACTCGGAAAGCCTCAAACCGGGCGGAGCCCACTGCATGAACGCCAATCTCGCCGCCATTCTCTACATCGTCTCGGGCGTGCTGTTCATTCTGGCGCTGCGGGGGCTGTCGAGCCCCGAGACCAGCCAGGCGGGCAACCGCAACGGCATGATCGGCATGGCCATCGCCGTGGGCGTGACCCTGCTGACCCTCTGGGGACAGGCCAAGCTGGACACGATCACCCTGGGCCTGATCGCCGCCGGCGTGGCCATCGGCGGCACGGTCGGGGCGATCATCGCCCGCCGCGTGGCCATGACCTCGATGCCGCAGCTGGTCGCCGCCTTCCACAGCCTGGTCGGCATGGCGGCCTGTCTCGTCGCCGTGGCGGCGATCTACACCCCGGCCGCCTACAAAATCGTCGACGAACAGACCGGCCACATCCACCTGCAGTCGCTGATCGAGCTGGCCATCGGCCTGGCCATCGGGGCGGTGACCTTCACCGGCTCGGTGATTGCCTTCATGAAACTGAACGGCAACATGAGCGGCGCGCCGATTCTGCTGCCCGCGCGCCACCTGCTGAACCTGGCCATCGCCGCCGCCATCGTGGTGCTGACGGTGATCCTGGTGATGAGCGGCGGCGCGGCCATCTGGGCCTTCTGGGCGATCTTTGCCCTGGCCCTGCTGGTCGGCGTGACCCTGATCATCCCCATCGGCGGGGCGGACATGCCGGTCGTGGTGTCGATGCTCAACAGCTACAGCGGCTGGGCCGCGGCGGCGCTGGGCTTCACCCTGCAGAACGTGACGCTGATCATCACCGGCGCCCTGGTGGGCAGCTCGGGCGCGATCCTCAGCTACATCATGTGCAAGGCGATGAACCGCAGCTTCATCTCCGTGATCCTCGGGGGCTTCGGCGCCGATGACAGCGCGGCGGCGGCCGGCGGCAAGGTGGAGACCCGCCCCGTGAAACAGGGCAGCGCCGAGGACGCGGCCTTCATCATGAAGAACGCCAGCAAGGTGATCATCGTCCCCGGCTACGGCATGGCCGTCAGCCAGGCACAACATGCGTTGCGTGAGATGGCCGACAAGCTGAAGGAGGAGGGGGTCGAGGTGAAATACGCCATCCACCCCGTCGCCGGCCGCATGCCGGGCCACATGAACGTGCTCCTTGCGGAAGCGAACGTCCCCTACGACGAGGTGTTCGAGCTGGAGGACATCAACGCCGAGTTCCCCACCGCCGACGTGGCCTTCGTCATCGGCGCCAACGACGTGACCAACCCGGCCGCCAAGACCGACCCGACCAGCGCCATCTACGGCATGCCGATCCTCGACGTGGAGAAGGCCCGGACGGTGCTGTTCGTGAAGCGCGGCATGTCGAGCGGTTATGCGGGCGTGGAGAACGAGCTGTTCTTCCGCGACAACACCATGATGCTGTTCGCCGACGCCAAGAAGATGGTCGAGGGGATCGTGAAGAACCTCTAGGGGCGTTCGGTTTCGGCGTAGAGCGAAGGCCGGATGGCTTGCCATTCGGCCCAGGCGTTCTCCGGGTCGATGTCATCGTACCCACGCCCTTCAGCGACGGCTGCAAGAGCGTGGGCCGGCATGACAATGCTTGGGGCCCTGTCTGTTGCCTCCAGCACCTCTGCTTCCGTCAGCGGTGAACCCTTTTCCTTCTCAAGCGCCAACAAGGTGGCGACCAGCGAAGGAACCGGCACGACATGAAGCCAGTCTTCAGCGTGAGCCTTCGCGACTGGCTTGCCTCGACGCTTGAACAAACCGAACATCGATCACACCATCCCATCGAGCGCTTGATGGAATGCTCATTCGGGGGTCGGTTGAAGTCAAGGACAGCCCTCCGGGCTGCCGCGTCGCGGCGGGCGAAGCCCGTCCTTGAGTTCAACCGGCCCCCGAAATCATGCTCCGCCAAGCGATCAATGGCGGGCTCCGCGCACGCCTACGCCGCCGCCGTCTCAAGCTTCAGCACCCCCGCCGCCGTCATGTCAGCGTGCAGGGCCTCCGGACTCCAGTCATACCCATTGGGCCAGGTCAGCGCCCCGAACTCCAGGAAGACGAGTTCGAAATAGGCGGGGTCTTTGAACGGCTCGACCATTGGGCCGGTCTTCCGTTCGGCCAGCTCCGAGAAGTCCCACTCGCCCGTCATGCCGTCGGTGAACCACAGCTTCAGCCGGTAGTCTCCGAGGCGCTTGAACTTGCGAACATGGACGACTTCACGGGTCATCGTCGGCTCCCAGGCCGGGTATCCTGTCCGGCTGACGGTCTGACTGGGCCTGCTCCCAGCAGATCATGAGGCGGTCATGATACCGCAATGTCCAATCCCGGACGAGACGGCGCTGCGCGGCGGGCAACCGTCCTCTGATCAGCTGGCCTGTCGCGATATCGACCTGCGCTTCGCGCCCGCCATAGACCGCATGGAAATGCGGCGGCGCGTGATCATTGAAGAACATCCGGATCGAGATGCCGTCGAACCATGAGATGGTCGGCAAGGTTAGATTCCGTGAGCCACATGTTGGCACAATTTATGGTCGTATTTACGATCCGACAATCCTGAGACGATCCGTGCCCACCGAACCCAAGACCAGGCCCACAACCGCCTCCGTCGCCGACTTCCTTGACGCGGTCGAGCACCCCGGCCGCCGGGAGGACGGCAAGGTGGTGGCCGCCATGCTGGCCGAGGTCAGCGGGGAGAGGCCGGTGATGTTGGGGGCCGACCATCGTCGGCTACGGCGTCTACAAGGGCCACACCGGCGACTGGCCGATCATCGGCTTCTCGCCGCGCAAGGCGAACCTGGTCGTCTACCTGATGCCCGGTTTCGAGGACCGCGCCGAGCTGATGGCAAGGCTGGGCAAGCACAGGATTGGCAAATCCTGCCTCTACCTGAACCGGCTGTCCGAGGTGGACCCGAGTGTGCTGCGCGAGCTGGCGACGGTCTCGGTCCGCCATATGCGCGAGATGTATCCGTCATGACCCCGCTGCTCATCCAGCGCTTGAGAGCAACGCACGCCTGACAGAGTCTATTCGCCGCCCTGGCCAGAACATCGCGCCCGGCCGGGGTTGCCTGATCACCGTCCAGAGAATAGAAACCCGCCTCCCGGTCATATTCTCGCCGGGTTGGGCCAGCATATGCCGGCCCCGGTTCACCCCATGACCGTCGAAGCTGGTGCGTCAGACCTCGTCGCACCGCGCGTATAGCTCGACCGTCGCTGACGAGGCCGATCATTGTTCCGTGAGTTGCTATCCCGCGAGAGCCGCTTTCCGCCCCTGCTGGGCACCGGTCTCGCCGCTGTTTTGATGGGCGCCGTCGCCGTGGCCACTGCCCAGGCCAGCCTGCCGTCGCGGCAGGAGCGCGCGGCGCGTCTGGTTCCGTCCGTGGCCCCGGCCCTGCCGGCGGCCCGCCCGCATGTCGAGCAGCCGAAGTTCGCTTTTGCCGCCCCGTTGGGCGGCTTCGCGGTCAATTCGCCTTTCGGCCTGCGCAAGATGCCCTGGGAAGAAGGCGGCCGCCTGCACGAGGGCGTCGACATCGCCGCCCCGGCGGGCACCCCGATCCGCGTGACCCTCGCCGGCACGGTGCTGCGCACGGGCGTGGACGGCGGCTACGGCCGGTTCGTCGAGGTCGGCCACGGCAACGGCCTGACCTCGCTTTATGCCCACCTGGGCCGCACCACGCGGGGCCTGAAGGCCGGCATGGTCCTGCCCGCCGGTTCTGTGGTCGCCTATGTCGGGTCCAGCGGCCGGTCCACCGGCGCGCATCTGCATTTCGAGATCCGCCAGGACGGCCGGCCGTTGAACCCGGCCGCCTTCATGGGCCGCACCTTCGCCACCGCTGCGGAGTTGCCCCTCAGCGCGGCGGCGCGGGTGTCGCGCCGGGTGCGCATCGCCCAGGTCTCCGATTGGCCCGCCGGCGTCGTCGCGCCGGCGAGCAGGGGTAGCCGCCTGGTGATCAAGCCAGCGCGGGGCGACGGTCGTGTCCGGGCGACCATTCTGCCGGTGGGTTCCTCGACCAACCCGTCCGTGCTGAAGCCCGCCACCCTGCCGTGGCCGACCAAGGCCGCCGCGAGCGCTCATGAGGCGCCGGCGGGGACGGACCGCGATCGCGGCGCCTAACTGGCCGGAATGGCGAAGCTCGGGCTGAAGTGATTGGCCTGATCACAGCGAATGGACAGTTCAAGGATCGCCGAGGTGTCGGCCGCCGTGCCGTTGATGCGATCGGCGGCCAGCCGCATTTTGTAGCCGTTCAGGTAGGGGCTCGAGACGGACTCGAAGAACCCTTCCTCGCCCTCTTCCGGTTCACCGTCCGCCGTCCTGAGCAGCCTGGCGCGCCGCGCCGCCCAGTCGATCTTCGTCAGGTTGCTACGGCCCAGCGCCGGCGACCAGGCGGACATGGCCTGGGCCTGATCGGCCAGCGCGCCATAGGCGCCGAGACACTGAGGGACTTCGGCTGGAATGAGGTCTTCGGCCATCGCTGTCCCGCCGAGCATCGACAGGGCGACGGCGAGACTCTGAAGTGCGAGCCGCATGTGCAGGATCCCTCTTTCCAAGGCTTTCATCCGACCATGCGGTCGGGCGGCGCGCATCCCCAGAAAGGGGGTCAGGTCCCTGCGCCACCAGACCGCGCGCTGAACCAGCTTCGGGCGCCGGCATATCGATCTTCACGCCCTTTCGGTTCGGCCGGCGACCACCAGAGTGGGGCGATGCTCAAGGTCGCCGGACGGGGTGGGCGGGACTTGGCCCGCGCCTCGCGCTATCCTTACATCGCCCATGTGGACGGCGCCGGCCACGCCACCCTGCTGGGCGCCGGCCATGCCGACGAGATCGTGAAGGCCATCCTGTTCGTGCGGACAGCGGCAACCGCTAAGCAGTAGCCAACAGTATCGATTCGGCGGGCCCATGGACGCGGCGCTTGAGCTAACCGGGGTGACCAAGCGCTACGGCGCCTTCACCGCCGTGGACGATCTCTCCTTCGCCGCCCGGCGGGGCAAGATCCTGGGCTTCCTCGGTCCCAACGGGGCGGGCAAGACCTCGACCATCCGCATGGTGCTGGGGCTGGTGGAGCCCACCGCCGGGACGATCAACGTGCTGGGGGCGTCCGACGCCCGGGCTGTGCGCGAACGGATCGGCTTCCTGCCCGAGGAGCGCGGCCTCTATCGCCGCATGACCCCTATCGACGCCATCGGCTTCCTGGGGAGCCTGAAGGGGCTCTCCACCGGGGAGGCGCGCCGGCGCGCGGCGGTGCTGCTGGAGGCCCAGGGCCTCGGCGACGCGGCCCGGCGCCAGATCCGGCACCTGTCCAAGGGCATGGCCCAGAAGGTCCAGCTGATCAGCGCCATCGTCCATGAGCCGGAACTGGTGATCCTCGACGAGCCGTTCAGCGGTCTGGACCCCGTCAACCAGCAGGCGCTGGAGGCGGTGATCCGCGGTTTGGCCGCCAACGGCGCGACGGTGATCTTCTCCACCCATGTGATGCAGCATGCCGAGCGGCTGTGCGACCACGTCGTCCTGCTGGCCAGGGGCCGCAAGGTGTTTGACGGATCGGTGGCCCAGGCGCGAGGCCATGCGCCGCGCTCGCTGGTGCTCGAAGGCGGCCTGGACGAGGCGGCGGTCGCCGCCCTGCCGGGCGTGGCCGGCGTCCACAGCGAGACCCTGGACGATGGTGCGATCCGCTACACGGCGGCCCTCGGCAAGGGCGCGGCGGGGCAGGACGCTCTGCGCGAGGCCTTCGCCCGCAACCTCGACATCGTCCGTTTCGAGATGCGCGAACCCAGCCTGCACGACGCCTTCATCGCCCTGACCGGCGGGGAGGACAGCCAATGATGCGCCTCCTGCGGATCGCCGCCCGCGAGTACGTGGCCTATGTGAGGACGGTCGGGTTCTGGCTGTCGATGCTGATGATGCCGGTGGTCGGCGGCCTCGCCTTCGGCGCCCCGGCCTACCTGGAGAAGACCTCCCCGCCGCCGCTGGTGGCGGTGATCGACCAGACCGGCCAGGGTTTTGACCTGGCCGTGATCGCCCGCCTCAAGGCCGACAAGCCGCCTCCGGAGATATCCCCCGCTCGGCCGGACCCGGGCGTGCCGCTGCAGGCCCAACTCAAGACCTGGCTGACCGACGGCGCCGGTGGCCCCGGATCGCGGGCGCTCACCGCCGTGGCCGTGATCCATGGCTCGGGAGACGCCATCGGCATCGACTTCTGGAGCAGCAATCTCACGGACCGCTCCCTGGAGAGACAGGTGGAGGCGGCGGTCGCGGACGCCATGCGGGACCAGCGTCTGAAGGCCCTGGGCGTCGACCTGCCTGCCCTGAAAGCGGCCCAGTCGCTCAAGCCGAAGGTCGCATCCTTCTCGCCCAAGGCCGCCGCCGGTGGAAAGGTCGCCCTGCGCGACCGTCTGCCCGGCATCGTCGGCTTCGGGACGGCGATGCTGCTGTGGATGATGATCTTCACCGGCGCCGGCATCCTGCTCAACAGCGTCATCGAGGAGAAGTCCAACCGGGTGCTGGAGGTGCTGCTGGCCTCGGCCTCCGTGCCGGAAATCATGTTCGGCAAGATCCTCGGCGTGGCCGGGGTGACCCTGACGGTGCTGGCCGTCTGGGCCGGGGTGGGCGGGACCCTCCTGGCCACCACCCAGCCCGCCCTCGCCGCCGACGTCGCCGCGGTGCTGCTGGGCAAGGGGCTGGTGCTCTACTTCCTGTTCTACCTGGTCGGCGGCTACCTGATGTACGCGGCCATCTTCACCGCCATCGGCTCGTTCTGCGAGACCACGCGGGAGGCCCAGACCCTGCTGGGGCCGGTGATGGCGCTGCTGATGATTCCGGTGATCTTCCTCACCCAGGCCATCCGCAGGCCCGAGTCGCCGATGCTGGAGGCCTTGTCCTGGTTCCCGCCGTTCACGCCCTTCCTGATGCCCGCCCGGGCCGCCAGCGAGCCGCCCCTGTGGCAGGTGCTGGGCACCGGGGCCCTGATGGCCGTCACTGTGGCCCTGGTCGTCTGGATCGCCGGCCGGGCGTTCCGGGCGGGGGCGCTGTCGACGGGCAAGATCGACCTGAAGGGGCTGGTGGCGCGGATCCGGGGCGGGGAGTGAGATGCTCCCCTTCGGGGGAGCTGTCAGGCGAAGCCTGACTGAGCGGGTCACCCGAGACCGGAGCGGACCCCCTCCGTCTCGCCTGCGGCGAGCCACCTCCCCCGATGGGGAGAAGCAAAGCAAAAGGGCCGCCCGGTCGCCCGGACGGCCCTTTCGAATTTCGATGTCGAAGGCCTACCCGCGAGGGGCCGGCTTCTTCGGGGCGGCGATCAGGCCTTCGCGCTGCAGGCGCTTGCGGGCCAGCTTGCGGGCGCGGCGGACAGCCTCGGCCTTTTGACGAGCGCGCTTTTCCGAAGGCTTCTCGTAGTGCACGTGCCGCTTCATTTCGCGGAACGAGCCTTCGCGTTGCATCTTCTTCTTCAGGGCTTTCAGCGCCTGGTCGACATTGTTGTCGCGGACGAAAATCTGAACCAGGGGACTCTCTCCTTCGTACGGCCCGCCGCTAGCCGTGCGGCGTGGCGGACGAAATCAAATGTGATGTGGCCCCGGGAGAAGCCTCCCGTGGCGAGCCGCGCGAGATAGCAGAGGCGGAAGGCCTTGTCTATCGGCGACGGCGCGCGCCGGCCGGTGTATGATCGGGCCATGACCGCACCCGACGACTGGGCCCTTCGCGCCGAGCAGCAGGTTCTGGACCAGGCCCTGCCCCTTATCCCTTCGCGGGGCTGGACCCGCGCCATGACCCGGGCGGCGGCGAAGGCGGCCGGGCTGTCGGCGGCGGACGCCGATCTGCTGCTGCCCAACGGCCCGCGCGATCTGGCCGCCCTGTTGTCGCGGCGCCACGATGCGGCGGCGCTGGCCGGTCTGCCCGAGCCCGGAACCCTGAAGATCCGCGAGCGCATCCGCGCCGCCGTCATCGCCCGGCTGGACGCGGCCGAGGCCGACCGCGAGGCGGTGCGCCGCTGGGCCGGGTTCCTGGCCCTGCCGACCAACCTGCCGCTGGCCCTGCGCCTGCTGTGGGAGAGCGCCGACGCCCTGTGGCGCTGGGCCGGCGACACCGCCACCGACGAGAACCACTACTCCAAGCGGGCCATCCTCTCGGGGATCCTGATCCAGGTCACGGCCCTGGACCTGCAGCTCGGCCGGGCCGAGGCCCTGGCGGCGCTGGACGCCCGCATCCAGAACGTCATGGACTTCGAAAAGTGGAAGGCGGGCTTCAGGCCGTCCGACCTGGCCAAGGACTTCGTCGGGGCGCTGGCGAAGGCAAGGTTCGGGTAGGCGCGGGGACAAATCAGGGGACAGGATACTCATTTCCCGCGAACTGGCCGGCGGCGCGGCTGGAAATGAGTATCCTGTCCCCTGATTTGGGCTCACAGCCGCTTCACCCGGTTCACGTGGCCCATCTTGCGGCCCGGGCGGGGTTCGCCCTTGCCGTAGACATGCAGCCGGGCTTCCGGATCGCGGGCCAGATCAGCCCAGCCGAGAATCTCCTCGCCCAGCAGATTGGTCATCTCCACAGACACCGCCGGTGTGGTGTCGCCCAGGGGCCAGCCGGCGACGGCGCGGATGTGCTGCTCGAACTGGTCGACCTCGCAGCCGTCCTGGGTCCAGTGGCCGGTGTTGTGGACGCGGGGCGCGATCTCGTTGACCAGCAGCACGCCGGTCCCCAGGTCGAACAGCTCGATCCCCATCACCCCGACATAGTCCAGCCGCGTCAGCACCTCGCCGGCGATCCGCTCGGCCTCGGACTGCAGCGCCGGCTCCACGGCGGCCGGGGCGAAGGTGGTGCGCAGGACGCCGCCCTCGTGGACGTTCTCCGACAGGGGATAGAAGGCCGTCTGGCCGTCCCGCCCACGCGCGGCGATGATCGACAGCTCGCGTTTGAAATCCGCCCGCGCCTCGAGGATCGACGGCGCGCCGCCGACGGCTTCAAACGCTGCCCGGGCCCCCGCGGCGTCGCGGATCCAGGCCTGGCCCTTGCCGTCATAGCCTTCGCGGCGGGTCTTCAGCAGGGCGGGCAGGCCGATGCGGGGCAGGGCCGCGTCGATGTCGGCGGCGCCGTCCACCGGGGCGAAGGCCACCGTCGGCGCGCCGGCCTCGTTGAGAAAGGTCTTCTCGGCGACCCGGTCCTGGGCCACGGCGAGGGCGAGCTTGCCGGGGGCGGTCTCCACGCCGAGGGCGTTCAGCACCTGGACCGTGGCGGCCGGGACGTTCTCGAACTCATAGGTGACCACGTCGCACGCCTCGGCCAGCGCCGCCAGCGCCGGCTGGTCGTCATAGGCGGCGACCAGGGTCCGCTTGACCACCCGCGACGCCGGCGAGCCCTCGTCTGGCGTCAGCACCACCACGTCCAGCCCCAGCCGCGCGGCGGCCAGCGCCAGCATCCGGCCCAGCTGTCCGCCGCCCAGGATGCCGATGGTCGAGCCGGGAGGCAGCGGAAACGCCATCAGTCCTCGACCGTCTCGGCCACGGCCTGCGTCTGGCTCACGGCATAGGCGGCCACCCGCCCGGCCAGGGCCTCGTCGCCCAGCGCCAGGATCCGCGCGGCCAGCAGGCCCGCGTTCCTGGCCCCCGCCGCGCCCACCGCCAGCGTCCCCACCGGAATGCCGCCGGGCATCTGGACGATCGACAGCAGCGAATCGAGCCCGTTCTGCAGCTTGCTCTCCACCGGCACGCCGAGCACCGGCAGGTCGGTCATCGAGGCGGTCATGCCCGGCAGGTGCGCCGCGCCGCCGGCCCCGGCGATGATCACCTTGACCCCATTGCCCCGCGCCTCGCGGGCGAAGGCGTACATCCGGTCCGGCGTGCGGTGGGCCGAGACGACCTTCGCCTCCCAGGCCACGCCGAGCGCGTCCAGGGCGTCGGCGGCGTGTTTCATCGTCGGCCAGTCAGAGCGGCTGCCCATGATGATGGCGACCGGCGGGCTTGCGCTCATGATGTCGTCGTCTCCTGCCCGGAAGGGCGCATATCCCTTGCCCGGAAGGCAGCGGAGTATAGGCGCCGCTTGTGGCGCCGCAACCGATGCGTCAGATTCACAGCGGGCAGGGCGTAAGATATGATTCTTCCATGAAAATCGGCGGCGCACGGGCAGAGGCTTTTTCGGCGATCCGCAAGCGCGCGCTGGCGCGGGCGGGCGCCCAGGCGACGGCGGACAAGACCGCGCCTGCGGACAAAACCGCCTTCCTCGGCCTGACCGAAACCGACCTGACGCCCGCCGTGCAGGGGGCGATCAAGACTCTGCTGACCGAGGTCGACGACCTGCGCGGCGAGGTCTCGCGGCTGAAGGGCCGGCTGAACGAGGTCGAGGCCCTGGCCGACCGCGACGTGCTCACCCCGTTGCTGAACCGCCGGGCCTTCGTGCGCGAGCTGCACCGCATCGGCGCCTTCGCCGCCCGCTACGGCGCCCCGGCCAGCCTGGTCTATTTCGACCTCGACGGCTTCAAGAGCGTCAACGACCGCTTCGGCCACGCCGCCGGCGACGCCGCCCTGCGCGAGGTCGCCGACCGCCTGCTGGCCCACACCCGCGAGACCGACATCGTCGGCCGCCTGGGCGGCGACGAGTTCGCCGTGATCCTGGTCCAGGCCGACATGGAAACCGCCCAGGCCAAGGCCGAGACCCTGCGCAAGGTGATCGAGGACACCCCCGTCAACCTCGGCGACTGGTCCGCCCCGATCCGCGTCAGCTACGGCCTGCGCCCGGTCGAGCCCGGCGCCGACCCGGAGGTCGCCCTGGCCGAAGCCGACGCGACGATGTTCGTGCGGAAGCGCGCGCGGGGGTAGGGGCGCAGGGACATGCACTGAAGGGCGTGTCCCCGCGTGTCCTGGAATGTCTCGCTTTGTCTCGAGATTATATGTCTCGGGAGTCTCGCTTGTTACGAAGGGCGGGCTGACGGGGCTAGGGACAGACACCCGAAGGTGTCTGTCCCTCGGGCAGCCTCCTCCGGAACGTGGACCCACACTCATTTCTGCGGAGGCGCAGGCGCACCTCGCTTCGGTCTCCACACTGGCTTCCGCACCCCCGCCGCGCTAACCCCCTGCCATGGCGAAGAGCAAGCAACCGGAATTCGAGATCTCCGTCGACGGGGAGCCCTATGTCTGGCGGATGCAGCGTCCGCCGGCGTGGTCCAGTGACGCCGGGGCGTTTCGGGGGATGGCGCTGGCCGTGCGGCATGCGGAGGGGCAGCGCGAGGCGGTGGTGGAGTTTCCGGCTGGCCCGCAGCCCAAGTACGGCGCGCCGACGCTGAAGGCCTCAATGATCGCGCCGGAGCTGGTGGCGCGCGCCATCGCCTCGGCCATCGAGGCGGGCTGGGAGCCGCACTCCCGGGGCAAGTCGGTGACCATCGTCGTGGACGCGACCGGCGCCTGACCGCCGCGGCCATGACGCATATCAAGGCGCTGCCCCCGCAACCGAGCACTCTGCCAGCCGTTAGCAGGCTCCAGACGTTCAAAGGATGCGCGAGATGATGATTCCCACAGGCGCCCTGGTCGCCGTGGTCGACGGCGAGAAGCTGGCGATGTTCCACAACACCGGCCATGAGACGATCGTGCTGGCGCCGGCGCCGATGCCGAAGCTTGAGCACGCCATTTCCGGCTCGGGCGGCCACCAGTCCAGCTCGGCCAATCCCGACAACGACACCCAGGCCGAGGACGGTTTCGCCGGCGGCGTGGCGGCGATGCTGAACCGGCAGGCGCTGGCCGGCCAGTTCGAGGCGCTGGTGGTGATCGCCGCGCCCAGGACCCTCGGCGAGCTGCGCAAGCACTGGCACAAGGCGCTGCAGGCGAAGCTGGTCGGCGAAATCGCCAAGGACCTCACCGGCCGGACCCCCGACCAGATCGCCGCGGCGATCTCGCACGCCTGACGTCAGCGCAGGGACATGCACTTCAGTGCGTGTCCCTTTCCGGCCAGAGGGGACACGTACTGAAGTACATGTCCCGTGCGCGCTAGAACCGCAGGCCGTGGGCGACCTTCACGTGGGGCAGGGCCTGGATCCGGGCGACCAGGGCCTCGTCCGGGGCCTGGTCGATGCCGACCAGGGCGATGGCGTCGTCGCCGGCGCCCACGCGGCCCAGGTTGAAGGTGGCGATGTTGACGCCCGCCTCGCCCAGCAGCATGCCCAGCGCGCCGATGAAGCCCGGCTTGTCGAGGTTGTTGACGTAGAGCATCGACGGCGAGAAGGCCGCGTCCAGCTCCATGCCGCCCACCTCGACGATGCGCGGCACGCCGCCGATCACCGTGCCGGCGAAGGCGCCCTCGCCCTTTTCGGTGACGATCGTGATGCGCATCAGGCTGTCATAGACCGGGCTCTG
>JAUXTQ010000034.1 GCA_030678995.1 Caulobacter sp. | reverse complement strand
CAGTAGGCGGCCCAAATGGGACGCTTACGTTTCTTCAACAGCGCGGTGCCAAGCACTGGGCCGTAGGGCACGCATGCTGGACACACATTTGGACACAGCGGGATTTAGGCGGTTTGTAATATACTGTTTTTGTTGGAAAATTTTATATACTTGTCAGAACCTAAATCTGGTGCGTCTACCAATTCCGCCACACCCGCATATTCAATGTATTTAGTTACTTACGTTCATCTACGCAAGTGCATACAATTTTTCGTGTTAAATTAGTTCAATAGATTCAATGAAGTAATTTTGGACACAAACTCCAACGCGAAAATGCTATTTTGAGCCCATTTTGATCGAACTCGCGTGTTCGAGGAGGACGCAGTCTATTTCAAAAGATGGAAAGGCTTTCGCCTTGGCGACTTGTTTTTGAGAGGGCCAATCTACTTTAGGAGCCAGCTTGGAAGCTTAGCGCGTCCGCGCAGACTCGTTTCGCCTCCGCTCCCTCGTTTAGACGCGCGCCTCCACGCGCAATATTCGAGGTATTGATTGATAAGCGCCCCGCTTATCGATCATCATTTAGCTGGATTTTGATCGATAAATCGCCTATATATCGATCATGACGTGGAACTGGCAGCAGGAAGCCTGGCCCGAATTCACTTGGGATCAGCGCAAACTCATGCGCGCCGAGGCGCTCTTTATCGAGAGTGCAGGCGTGCTCATTGGCACGGCCAAACACCTCGACGCCACCGAGCGTAACGCCCTCACCATCGAGCTTATGAGTCACGAGGCGGTGGACACCTCGGCGATCGAGGGAGAGCCGCTCGACCGCGACAGCGTTCAGTCGTCTATCCGTCGGCACCTAGGGTTGGCAGGCGATCATCGTCGCGCGTCGCCCGCCGAGGCCGGCATCGCGGAAATGATGGTCGATCTTTACGAACAGGCGTCCGTCCCGCTCACCGAGGCGACGCTATTCCGCTGGCACCAACTCATCACCAACGGCAGGACCGACTTGCACGATATCGGCTGCTACCGTACCCACACCGACCCCATGCAGATTGTCTCGGGCGCGCTGCATGATCCCAAGGTGCATTTTGAAGCCCCCCCTTCGTCGCAGGTCGCCAGTGAAATGCAGCGCTTCTGGGATTGGCTGCAACGCAGCGCCCCCAAGGGGGAAGCCCCGCTGCCCGCCATCACCCGCGCGGGCATCGCGCATCTTTGGTTCGAGAGCATCCACCCCTTTGAAGATGGCAACGGTCGCGTTGGCCGCGCCGTTAGCGAAAAGATCCTCGCTCAGGGGCTGACCGCACCGGTCATCACCGGCATGGCGGGCACGCTGCTCCAACACCGCAAGACCTACTATACCGAGCTTGAGCGCGCGCACCGCGAGCTGGAAATCACTGACTGGCTGCTCTGGTTCGCCGCCAAAACTATCGAGGCGCAGCAGCGCACCTTGCGTCAGGTTGAATTTATTCTTGAGAAGTCGCACCTGCTCAGTCGCCTCGGCCGTCAGCTAAACCCGCGTCAGGAAAAGGCGTTACTGCGGTTGTTCGCAGCGGGGCCGGAGGGCTTCCTCGGCGGCTTGAGCGCCGCCAACTACATGAAGATCACGGCCTCGCCGCCAGCCACGGCGACGCGCGACCTGGCCGCGCTCGTCACCATGGGCGCGTTGACACGCGCCGGCATCAATAAAGCGACACGCTATCACCTCAACATCGCGGCGGAGCCAGCTTCCTCATTGGAGATTGCCGACATCCTGTAAATGCCGCTCGCCATCGCTACGACACGGCGGTTTGCGGATGCCGCGATACGCTAAGCCAGACTAGATGTTTTGCGGCATGTCTAAACCGACCGCCCAGTTGCACAGGGCAGACGACGCCTGCCGCTACGCAGCCTCCACGATAACCTATGGGTTATAAATATCGGGCGTCTTGATAACCTATAGCTTATCGTTTTGGAGCAACGGAGCGCGTAGCCGCTTCATGATGAAGGCGTTTCAGCGAACCAGTTCATGCACCCATTTCTTCCGCCCATCGTGCAGCGATGCGATGCCGCATTTAACTCGAACTTTTGGACACAAACCTGGACACACGCAATTCTTCTCACGTCGTAATCAGCTGTTTTTATTTAGAAATTTAATAGACTGGTCAGAACCTAAATCCAGTGCGTCTACCAGTTCCGCCACATCCGCAGGTCCAACGCCTCCCTTAAGGGAACGAGCCGAACGGCGCCAGAGCCGGCGGCGCCGGGCTCAGGCCCTCGGGTCCGGCGCGTCGTCCGGCGTGGCCCGGACCCTGGCGCGGGCCTGTTTGAGCGCTTCGGCATAGGCGTCGCCGTCGCCATAGTCGGCGAAGCCCCTGTAGCGGTCGTGGGCGCCCAGGACCCGGCGCGCATGCTTGATCGGACACCAGTACTGCTCGGTGCGGCTGGCGATCTCGCGCGCATAGGCGACCACGCCATTGCCGTAGGAGCAGTAGGCGCAGTTGAACTTCTCGATCAGGTTCAGATAAGCCAGCGCCGACCGGTCGAAGACGACGTACCGGCTGCGCCTGACCTGCGGAATGCGGTAAACGCGGAAACAGATCGCCTGGTAGAGGGAGACCCACAGGTCGAGGATCACGAACGGCGCGATGAGCGAATAGATCACCGGCGCGGTCAGCACGACCAGCGGGTTGGCCCGCGCCAGATAGCGGGCCAGCCCGGTCTTCAGTTGATGGTGACGGCGGATGACCTCCGTCTCGAAGCGCGCCCGGCCGTGTTCCAGCCCGAATCTGAGACCGGCCTGGGCCTTGGCGAATTCCTCCTCGAGTTCCTGCTCAAGCGCCCGAATGCTCTCGATGATGGTGTCGACTCGCTCGGTCATGACCGCCCCGCCCCCGCGACCCGGCCCGGAGCGGGCGAAGTCAGGCGACCAGACTAGCCGGTTCCGCGGCCGGCGATTTTGATCTGTTCGACATTTTTGCCGGGGCCAACGAACAGCGCGGTGCAGGCGCCGCTATTTCTTTCGCCGCAAACGACCGACGTGAAAGCGCTGGACGCGCCCGGCCGGGGTCACATGGTCGAACTCGAAGCTTTCGACCATCAGGAACGCGTCACCGAGGAAAGCCTCCAGATCCTCGCGACCGTAGCGCCGCACCGGAAGGCCGCTGCAGCGATCCGGTCCGGTCGGCGCGAAGGTGGCGATGATCGCCTGCCCACCCGGCTCAAGCCCCGCCAGCAGGGCCCTTCGGTACGCGGCCCGGTCGGCCTCGTCGGTCAGGAAATGCAGGACCGCCCGATCGTGCCAGACCTGATAGCGGCGTTTCGGCGTCCAGTCGGTGATATCGGCGACCAGACCCTTTACCGCCTGATGGCGGGCCGCCAGCTGCCTGATCGCGACGTCAGAGATGTCGAGCACGGTCACGTCCGAGTAGCCGTTGGCGACCAGGGTCCCGGCCAGGTGAGAAAGGCCGCCCCCGACGTCGATGATGGCCGCGTCCAGGGGGACGTTCGTCCGCCGGATCAGATCGAGGGAGGCTCCAGGCGTGACCTCGAACCAGCTGACCTCGTCCTCCGCCCTGGTTTCGTAGACGCCGTCCCAGTGACACTGCCGACTGTCGGTCATGATCACGCCTCGCCCTGGCCCGCCACGACAGGCGCCGACCGAGTCAGCAGGTAGTGACCGGTGGGCCGATCGCCAAGGTCCGGGGCGACCAGGTCCGGATTGACGCCTGGGCTGACGCGCCTAGCATCGCCGGATGAGCGAGATCTTCCAGGCTCACTGCCTTTGCGGCGACGTGAGGTTCGAGGCGACGAGCGCACCGCGCTGGGTGCTGTGGTGCTTTTGCGAGAGTTGCCGTCGGCACAGCGGCGCGCCGGCATCCGCGTTCGTCGCCTTCGCCAACGACGCGGTGAGGGTGACACAGGGCGAAATCACCAGGTTCACCTCCTCGCCCGGCGTTGAGCGCGGCTTCTGCAGCCGCTGCGGCTCGACACTCACCTGTTCCAACGCCGCCCTGCCAGACGAGACGCACTACCATGTGGGCGCGTTCGACCGCGCGGCGGAGCTGGCGCCGACCGGCGCCTTTTTCGAGAACGAACGCCTGCCCTGGACGCCGGCGCCCAGTCCCTAACGGCGCAGGGCGACAAGCAGAACCGGGCCGGCGTCACCGGCGCCGCTGGTGTCGAGGGACTCGATGCCGAAGCCGGCGGCCTCCAGGGCGGCAAGCATCTCTTCGAGCGAGGGGAAGCGATAGACGTCGGCGGGAAACGCCGCGACGGCGGCGGCGTCGGCGCTGGTGCGGAAGTACAGCGCCAGCCGGCCGCCCGGCTTCAGCACGCGCGCGACCTCTCGAAGCGGCCCCTCCAGCTGGCGCCAGAAATAGACGACATGGACGCACAGCGCCCTGTCGAACCCACCGTCCGGGAACGGAAGGTCGTCCGCCCCGGCGACACGCACCGCCACACGGCTGACTTTTGCGAGCCGTCGATTGCGGCGGGCCGCGATCTTCACCATCAGCTCGGAGGGATCGACGCCGACGACCTTTCCGTTCGGCGCGCGGGCGGCCAGGGCGCCCAGGCTGCGGCCATGACCGCAGCCAATGTCGAGAATCTGGTCGCGGTCGGTGATTGCCAGGGCGTCGATCGTCCGGCGGTTCGCCGCCCAGGTCTCGCGGGCCATGATGAAGGCGATGATCCGGCCCAGCAGGCCCCTGGCGTGGCGGGCCTGTTCGGCGATGGCGCGTGGACGGCGAGCGGTCATAGCGCGCGCACCGCAGCGAGGGCCGCTTCGGGCCTGCGCCAGGTCTGGGTCTGGCAAAGGAGGTTGAGCGCGCAGCCGCGCAGCTCGAGCTTTCCGCCACGAACACGGACCGTGCCGGTATAGGTGCGCCCGTCGTCGGGATTGTAGATCGAGCCCTCGCTCCAGACGCCGGGGGCGGTCTCGCGAAGGCCCCGCACGATCTCAACACCGACCAACGGCCGCGACCGGAGCGCCCTGTCGGGATTGCGCGAGTCGGTGCGTCGCCGTCCCGCCGCATCGTTGGGCTCCCAGAGCCACAGGATGCTTCCGCACATGGCGTCCGGCCTCCTGGTGCAGGGGCGGAACTCAACGATGGAGCCGAAGCCCTGGGTCGCCCAACGGCCGGCGATATTGCTTCCGGCCGCTTCCGCCCGCCCCGCGACGTGGCTGGCCCCCACTGCGGCGAGTATCAGAACCGCCGCGATGGTTGCTCCTCCCGGCGTCCGCTTCCGCCGGGCGCGGCTACGCTCGGCGATCTCCGCGACCCGCGCCTGATACTCGGGATGCTCGGTGCCCATCAGTCTGTCCCACCAGCTGAAGTAGAGGCCGAAATTGCTGCCCGGCGTCTGGTGATGAAGGTCGTGGTGGGTAGTGGTGTTGAGCCAGCCGAACAGGCGCGACGGCTCGCCAGAGACCGGAGATAGCTCCACGCCCGTGTGACCGGCGACATTGCGGACCAGCTGCCAGGTCATGAAGGTGAAGATGGCCAGGTCGTGCATCGGCACGACGGCCACCCAGAGCGGCACGAAGGCGACCATGACCAGCGCCTCGGGAACGTCGAACGCGTAGGACGTCCACGGCGTCGGGGTCTTCGACTTGTGGTGCGTCCAGTGGAAGGCCCGGAACAGGCGCGGGTGGTGCATCGCCCGGTGCGTCCAGTAGTACCAAGCGTCGTGCGCAACGATCATCAGGATCAGGGTCACCGTGAAGTACACCGGCCCTCGGACGGCAAAGTCGTCGTAGATGGTCAGCCAGCCGACGCGGCTGGCGAGAAACATGCAGAAGCCCACCGTGGCGAAGACCAGGGCCGACCGTAGCGAGGTGGCGATTTCGCGACGCAGGTCCGCCGCGCGGGCGGTGCGCGCCTGGATCTTCCGCTGCCCGAGCCCGGCCTTCCAGAAGACCCGGACGATCAGGCTCGCCAGGCCGGCGAAGACCAGATAGCGGCCGATTTCGAGGCCGACGATGTGCGGGACGGCCCGCGCGACCTCTCCCCAGGTGACATTGAACAGACTCACGGCGAACTCCTCCTGCCGGGCGATCGGTTCGCCCGGATCGAAGGTCGGTCAGACTGGAGCGCCGCGCTCGCCGTTGTCGAAATGCGGCTAGCCGATTGTGAAGCAGGGATGGCTGGGTCTGTACTTTCGGCTTTGACTCAAGCGGTTGACGCCAGCGTCTCGCCCGCCGCGCGGGCCCGAAACGCGGTCGGCGTGAGACCCGTTTCCGCCCGGAACGCGCGGTTGAAGGGCCCGAGCGACTGGAACCCGGCATCGAGCGCGATGGTGGAGATGGGGACTTCCCGCTGCGAAACGTCAAGCAGGGCGGCCCTGGCTTCGCCGATCCGCCACTGGTTGAGAAAGGCGGCGAAGTTTCGATGGCCGAGCCGCTGATTGATCAGGCGGCGCAACCGGTATTCGGGAAGTCCCAGCCGCAGGGCGAGCGCGGCGATGGAGAGGGTCTCCAGCCGATAGAGGCGCTCCTCACGCATGAGCCGGTCAAGCTTGGCGGCCATGGCCGCTTCCTCGGGTTCGAGCGTGGGAGAGCCGCCTGTCCCGCCGGCCTCCACGCGCGCCAGCGTCGTTGGCCCAAACAGAGCGGGGTCGGCCTTGGTGAACACGACCAGGGAAAGCAGGCCCAGCAGGACCAGGACGACCGCCGCGATCGGTGACAGGGCCTCCGCCGAACCCAGGAACAGCTCCCCCGACTGCACGAACGTGACCGACAGGACATAGAGTGCGCCGGCCCCGAGGATCGGCCCGCGCAGCCGCCGGCGCGGCTCCACCAGATCCCCGCGCCAGCCGACGGCGATGACGACGAGCACGTGGACCATCAGACTGGCGCCGACCAGGTTGTGGGTTAGCCACAAACCTCGTCCCACCGATGGCTGCGCCAGGTTACCCGAGATCGCGACCGCCAGTAGCGCCGCGGCCGGAAGAAATCGCAGCGGCTCGAGGCGCGGCCGGTCCTCGAACAGCTCCGTCGCGAAGGCCCAGAACAAGCCCGAGCCCATCGCCGAGAAGGCCCAGACCGGGGCCCAGGCCCAGACAAATCCGGCGTCGATCTGCGGAGCCTGGGTCAGGGTGTGGGCCGCCGCCGCCAGGCTGAACAGGACGCCGGCCACCCGCGCCGGCGACCGGCCGCCAAGGCCGACGATCAGGGCGACGCCCAGGTAGGCGCCGACGGCCGCGCCGCGGATCAGGAGCTCGAGAGTGTCACTCGACGTCATCGGCCCGCCCGGCGGTCACCTCTCACGCGATCACGTCCAGCCGTTCCATGCCGCGGAAGAACGGCAGTGTCCTCCAGGACGGCGTCTCGTCGGGATTGGCCAGCCGCAGGTTGGGGTAGCGCGCGAACAGCTTGACCAGGGCGATGCTGGTCTCCAGCCGGGCCAGGGGGGCGCCGATGCACATGTGGGCGCCGCCGCCGAAGGCCACGTGGGACTTGTGTTTGCGGCTGACGTCGAAGCGGTGCGGGTCCTCGAAAGTCTCCGGATCGTGGTTGGCCGCCCGCAGGGAGACGGTGATCGACTGGCCGGCGTGCAGCGGACAGCCGCTGAACTCCATGTCGCCGGAGGCGATCCGCCCAGTGACGTCCACCGGCGGCTCGAATCGCAGGGCCTCCTCGACCACCGCGTTGATGATGCCCGGGTCGGCCTTCAGCTTGGCCAGCTCGCCGGGATTGAGCAGCAGGTTGCGCACCGTGTTGCCGATCAGGTCGGTGGTGGTCAGGTTGCCGCCGACCAGCAGGGCCTGAAGGTTGAGGCGCAGCTCGTCGTCGTCGAGATCGGCGCCGGCGGCCTGCAGCTGGACCATGTCGCTGATCAGGTCGTCCCGAGGCTCGGCGCGGCGGGCGGCCATCAGCTCGGCGAAATAGGTCCGCAGGGAGATCTGGGAGGCCTCCATGACCGCCGTCTGCTCGGCGTTGCGGAACGGGTTGAGACCCTGGATCACGCCCTCAGACCAGGCGCGGAACTCCGCCAGCCGGCTCTGGTCGACCCCCAGGATGCGGGCGATGGCGTCGATCGGGATCGGGATGCAGAACCGCTCCATCAGGTCGAACTCGATCTCGTCGCCGATGGCGTCGAGGGTGGCGTCCACCAGCCGCTCCATCTCCGGCCGGAACTTCGCTACCCGGGCATAGAGGGCCTGGGCCAGGGGCTGGCGGATGCGGGCGTGGTCGGGATCGTCCAGGGTCAGGATGCTGGTGACATGGGTGCGGGGGACGCCCTCGGGGACGGCCTCAAGGAAGCGCCGCTGCATGATCGCTCCCTCTTCGGCCTTCATCGCGTCGCGCCACATGTCGCGGTTGTTCACCACCGCCCGGACGTCGGCGTAGCGGGTCAGCAGCACGCTGCCGGAGGTCGGGTCCCGGTGCGCCGGACAGCGGCTGCGCAGGTCGTCGAGCACCTGGTGCGGATCGACCTGATAGGCCGGGTTGAGCGGCGTGAGCTCGATGATGGAGGGCAGCGGCTTGTCGGTCATCGGGCGGTTCCGGTGAGGGCGGCCTGGAGCGGCGACGCCGGGAGAACAGTGATCATATACGCCGGTCCCTCTTGCCGTCACCGGTCCTGCTGGCCGACCATGGCTGATGGAAACGGGCGAGGACAGGACTATGAGCACAGAGACCGCGACGCCGGAGGCGATCCTCGAGCCCGACCTTCCGATCATCGACCCGCACCATCACCTGTGGGATCGGCCTGTCGTGCCGCCCGCCCGCCCGGACGGACATCCGTTCGAGGCGGTCATCCGCCTGACGCCCCGCTATCTGCTGGACGAGCTGCGCGCCGACGCGGGCAGCGGCCACAACGTCACCGCTACGGTCTATCTGCAGTGCGGCGCCTTCTACCGCGCGGACGCCGCGCCCGGCATGGCGCCCGTGGGCGAGGTGGAGTTCGTCAACGGCGTGGCGGCGATGAGCGCCAGCGGGATCTACGGACCCTTCCGGGCCTGCGACGGCATCGTCGGACACGCGGACCTGTTGCTCGGCGACGGGGCGGCGGCGGTGCTGGAGGCCGAGATCGCCGCCGGCGGCGGGCGGTTCAAGGGCATCCGCCACGTTACCGCCCGGGACGCCGACCCGGCGGTGCTGGGGCCGATGTCGCAGACGCCCGCCGGTCTGATGGCCGAGAGCGCCTTCCGCGCCGGCTTCGCCCGGCTGACGCCGATGGGCCTGTCGTTCGACGCCTGGCTGCTGGAGCCGCAGCTGCCGGAGCTGATCGACCTGGCCCGGGCCTTCCCCGACACCGACATCATCCTCGACCACGTCGGCACGCCGCTGGGCATCGGGACCTATGCCGGGCGGCTGGAGGAGCGGTTCGGGGTCTGGCGGGACAACATTCGCGCGCTGGCGAAGTCGCCGAAGGTGACGGTGAAGCTCGGCGGCCTGGCCATGCCCTTCCCCGGCTTTCCCGGCCTGGACGGCGTGGCGCGGCCCTCGTCCCAGGCGCTGGCGGACCTGTGGCGGCCCTATGTCGAGACCTGCATCGAGGCCTTTGGCCCGAACCGCTGCATGTTCGAGAGCAATTTCCCCGTCGACCGCTGGGGCTGCGACTATGCCACCCTGTGGAACGCCTTCAAACGCATCGCCGCCGGGGCCTCGGACGCGGAGAAGGCGGACCTGTTCTCGGGGACGGCCAGGCGCGTCTACCGGCTGGCATAAAGCTCCCCAAGCACCGCCGGGGCCAGGCCCGGCAGGTCCTCGGCGATCAGGCCGGGGCCGAAGCGCCTGGCGCAGGCGGCGTGGATCCAGGCGCCGGCGCAGGCGGCCTCGAAACTGTCCATGCCCTGGGCGATCAGCCCGCCGATGAAGCCGGCCAGCACATCGCCGCTGCCGGCGGTGGCCAGCCAGGGGGCGTCCTCCAGGCAGACGGCGGCGCGGTCGTCCGGCGCGGCGATCACCGTGTCGGCCCCCTTGAGCAGCACGATGGCGCCCGCCAGCCGCGCGGCCTCGCGGGCGGCGGCGATGCGGTGCGGGGCGGCCTTGAGCAGGCCGGGAAACAGCCGCTCGAACTCGCCGACATGGGGGGTCAGGACGTCGTCGCGGTCCAGCGCGCTGAACAGATCGGCCGGCTTGTCGCGGAACACGGTCAGGGCGTCGGCGTCGAGCACCATGGCCGCGCCGGTGCGGGCCAGGGCGAACAGGTTGGCGCGGGTGGCCGGGGTCACCCCGGCGGCCGGTCCGATGACCACCGCGTCGGCCTTGTCGGCGGCCTCGACCAGGGTCTGCTCGCTGTCGAACACGCTGATCATGATCGCTTCGAGATGGGCGGCCATGACCGGCGCGGCGGCCGGCGACGAGAGCACCGTCACCACCCCCGCCCCGATGCGCAGGCCGCCCCGCGCCGCCAGCCGGGCCGCGCCGGTGTGGGTCTGGTCGCCGCTGACCACCGCCAGCCGGCCGCGGGCATGCTTGTGCGAGGCCGCGCCAGGCCAGGGAAAGCGGTCCAGCCACAGGGAGGGCCGGTTCTCCACCACCCCGCCCGTGGTCGCGCCCAGCCCGATGTCGGCGACGACCACCTCGCCACAGGCCGACCGGCCCGGCTCCAGGGCGTGGCCGATCTTGCGGCGATGGACGGTGACTGTGACGTCGGCGCGGAAGGCGGCCTCGCCGACCACCTTGCCGCTGTCGCCATCGACGCCGCTGGGCATGTCGACGGCCACGACCGGCGGGCCCGGGCGGTGCGAGGCCTTGGCCCGGCTGAGCGCCGCGCCTTCCAGGGGGCGGCTGAGGCCGGCGCCGAACAGGGCGTCGATCACCAGCTCGGCGGGCCGGACGGCGGCGGACAGCGGCAGGGTCTCGCCGCGCCACTTGACGGCCATGGCCCGGGCGTCCGCCGTCGCCGGCTGGCCGAACGCCTCGACCCAGACCGGCCAGCCACGCCGTTTCAGAATGCGGGCGATGACATAGCCGTCGCCGCCGTTGTTGCCCGGCCCGCAGAGGACCACCGCGCGACAGGGCCGGTAGCGCTTGCGGACGGCCTCGGCGACCGCCCTGCCCGCCCGCTCCATCAGGAGCAGGCCCGGCGTTCCGGCGGCGATGGTGGCGCGATCGGCGGCCGTCATCTCCTCGACCGTCAGGATATCCGGCGCCGACCCCATGAAATCTCCGACCTTCTCGCCAGTCGCGCGACGGGCGCCGAAACCGGCATCCACTTTCGGCTGTCGCGCTCTACAGAACCTGGGTCGAAGCTTCGCGCCCCTTGGCGACCAGTTTCAAGCCGCCATCGGCGGTGTCGAAGACCTGCATCGAGCAGTGGTCCGGCCGGAAGGCCATCACCAGGTCCCCGCCGCCGGCCACGCTGAGGGCGGCGTTGATGGCCACGAAATGGCTGAACACCGCCGCGCCGGCGTATCCGGCCACGGCGGCCGCCACCTCCCGCCGCCAGGCGTCATAGTCGAGGTCGCCCTTGATCTCATGCCAACGCCCGCCGAACGCCTCGCGCAGCCAGGCGCCCCTGTCCTCCCGGGAAACGCCTTTCGGCGTCGGGATCTCGCCCACACTGGGATCGATGATCAGCTCGACCCCCAGGGCGTCGGCGAACGGCTGGGCCGTCTCGCGGCAGCGGCGCAGGGGCGAGCTGACGACGCGCGTCGGCCGCGCATGCTCGGGCAGGGCCAGCAGGATGGCGGCGGCCGTCTTCGCCTGGGCGTGACCCATGTCGTCGAGACCGGGATCGTCGTCGTCGTCACCCCAGGTGGCCGAGGGCTTGCCGTGGCGGATCATGTAGGTGCGGGCCATCGGACCTCCGAAACCAAAACCACTGTCATCCCGGACGGCCGTCAGGCCGATCCGGGACCCACATCAAATCTCGCCCACCGGGTCTGAAGCCGAATCTGGGTCCCGGCTCTCCGCTACGCTGCGGCCGGGATGACAGTCTAGGGTGGATCAGGCGGGCGTGAACAGGTTCCGCTTGCCGTCCGGGTGCCGGCCGACCGTCCCGCTCCGGCCCACGCCCTCGCGGCTTTCGAGGTCTCGCAGTGTGGCCTCGTCGTCGGGGGTCACGGCGATGAAGCGGCGGTCGTGCTCGTCGCGGCCGAAGACGATGCCCATGTGGTAGCCGTCACGGGTGTGGACCACCGTGTAGGCCTCGATGGTCGCCGGGCCGGTCGGATGCTCGACCAGGGCCGGATGCGGCAGGGCGTCGATCTGGCGCTGGATCACCGCCGGATCCTCCCGCTCCCAGGTCCCTTCCAGCGGCGTGGTGGAGTAGATGCCTGTCGACTGCTTGGTCAGGTACCAGCCGTTGGCGGTGCACAGGCCCCAGCTGCCGGGGTGGTCGCGCAGCTTGCCCAGCATCGTGGCGATGGAGTGCATGGCGTAGTTGTTGCCCGGCCCGCCCATGTAGGGCAGCCCGCCGGTGACGGTCAGGCCGCGGGGGTCGTCCAGCGACAGGCCCAGCTCCTCGGCCCCCACCTCCACGGCGATCGGGAAGCAGGAATAGAGGTCGATATAGTCGAGGTCCTCCGGACCGATGCGGGCCATCTCGAAGGCCCGCTTGCCGGTCAGTCGCATGGCCGGGCTGGAGTGGAAGTCCTGCCGGTCCGAGGGATACCAGAGGTCCGACGCGTCGGCGCAGCCGTGCAGAAACACCCACTTGTTCTCGGGCACGCCCAGCTCGCGCGCCTTGCGCACGCTGGTGATGATCACGCCGGCGGACTGGTCCACCTCCATGATGGCGTTGAGGTACTTAGGATAGGGGAAGCTGATCATCCGGTTCTGGTCGGTGACCGTGATCACCTCCGATTCGCCGCGCTCGGTCGGGAACCAGGCGTAGGGATTGGTCGAGGCGACCTGGCTGAACGGCGCGAACAGCTTGCCCAGCCGCTTCTGGTGATCCTCGATCGAGCGGCCGTCGCGGGCGCGCAGGGCGTTCTCGAACATCGGATAGACGTTGATCGGCCGGTTCAGGCCGTGAGCGTTCTCCTGCGGCGTCGTGCCGGGCCGGGGATCGCCGATCCGCTTCGGCTCATCCTCAATGCCGTAGGGGTCTTCCCAGCCGGCGAAGCCCGCCCCGCCCTTGAGCCGCTTCATCAGCGAGCCGAGGAACTCGGCGCCGACGGCGATGGTCAGATCGTTCTCGCCCCGGGCGATGCGCTCGCAGAGGGTGTTGATCAGCTGCTGGGGGCTGTTGCCGCCCATGTGGCTGTAGATGGAATAGCGGGGATCGGCCCCATAGGCCCGGGCGAAGGCGGCCGGCGGGTTCTTCAGACGGGGGAACGGAAGCTGCGAGAGGGCGCCCGGCGCGTCGATGGTGAAGCCGACCACGGCCACGCCGTCGAGCTGGGCCAGGGTCTCGGACCCCAGGCCCGCGTCGGCGATGGCCCGATCCGCCGCGATCTTGAGCAGATCGAGCGGTGAGGGCGAGGCCTCCGCCGGACCCCTATAGGTGAATTGACCCGCTCCGATGAGCACCGGCGTGTCGTCGCGCATCATTCCGCTCCCTTCAGCGTCCGTTTCCGTCTCGGTAGCGCCCTGCCCCGGCGGCAACCAAGACCTTTGGCCACATGCCCTTGTCTTGGGCGCCCGGCGCCTGTTTGATGGGCGCCCTACCCCTTACGCTGCGCTGCAACGCAACTCGGGAGCGTCAGGCCTTGAAGCGATCCAATGGCCCGTGCTCCGTCGCGCCAACCGCGCCACAGAGGCCCGCATGAAGAAGATCGAAGCGATCATCAAGCCGTTCAAGCTCGATGAGGTGAAGGAAGCGCTCCAGGACCTCGGGGTTCAGGGGATGACCGTGCTTGAGGCCAAGGGCTACGGCCGCCAGAAGGGCCATACCGAGCTCTATCGCGGCGCCGAGTACGTCGTGGACTTCCTGCCCAAGATCAAGATCGAGGTGGTGGTCGCAGACGACCAGCTCGACAGCGCCCTCGAAGCCATCCAGAACGCCGCGCGCACGGGCCGCATCGGCGACGGCAAGATCTTCGTTTCCGACATCAGCGACGTCATCCGCATCCGCACCGGCGAAGCGGGCGCCGCCGCCATCTGACACCACCAACCACCTTCGTTTCGAACCATCAGCTCAGGGGATAGGGCAAATGGCCAAGGCCAAAGACATTCTCGCGATGATCAAGGAAAAGGACGTCAAATACGTCGACGTCCGCTTCACCGACATTCGCGGCAAGATGCAGCATGTGACGTTCGACATCGACCTGGTCGATGACGACTTCCTCGAGGACGGCACCATGTTCGACGGCTCGTCGATCGCCGGCTGGAAGGCCATCAACGAGTCGGACATGAAGCTGCGGCCGGACCTGGCCACCGCCTACATCGACCCGTTCTACCAGCAGACCACGCTGTGCCTGTTCTGCGATGTGGTGAACCCCGACACCGGCACCCCCTACAGCCGCGACCCGCGCTCGATAGCCAAGACGGCCCTGGCGTACGTCAAGTCTTCGGGCGTGGGCGACACGGTCTACTTCGGCCCGGAAGCGGAGTTCTTCATCTTCGACGACGTGAAGTGGTCCACCGACCCGCACAACACCGGCTACAGCTACGATTCCACCGAGCTGCCGGCCAACACCGGCAAGAGCTATCCGGAAGGCAACATGGGCCACCGCCCGGGGCCCAAGGGCGGTTACTTCCCGCTGAACCCGGTCGACAGCGCCCAGGACCTGCGCGGCGAGATGCTGGCGGTGATGGGCGAGCTGGGCATGAAGCCGGAGAAGCACCACCACGAGGTGGCCCCGGCGCAGCACGAGCTGGGCCTGAAGTTCGACACCATGGTCACCATGGCCGACCGGCTGCAGCTCTATAAGTACGTGATCCACAACGTGGCCCACGCCTACGGCAAGACGGCCACCTTCATGGCCAAGCCGATGTTCGCCGACAACGGCTCGGGCATGCACGTGCACCAGTCGATCTGGGACAACGGCAAGCCGCTGTTCGCCGGCGACCAGTACGCGGGCCTGTCGCAGACCTGCCTGTGGTACATCGGCGGCATCATCAAGCACGCCAAGGCGATCAACGCCTTCTCCAACTCGACCACCAATAGCTACAAGCGCCTGGTGCCGGGCTACGAAGCGCCAGTGAAGCTGGCCTATTCCAGCCGCAACCGTTCCGCCTCGATCCGCATCCCCCACGTGGACAGCCCCAAAGGCAAGCGCATCGAGTGCCGGTTCCCCGATCCCATGGGCAACCCCTACCTGACCTTCACGGCCCTGTTGATGGCCGGCCTGGACGGCATCGAGAACCGCATCGACCCGGGCGCGCCCGCCGACAAGAACCTCTACGATCTGCCGCCCCGCGAGCAGAAGAAGATCCCCGAGGTCTGCGGCAGCCTGAAGGAAGCCCTGGAGAACCTCGACAAGGACCGCGCCTTCCTCAAGAAGGGCGGCGTCATGGATGACGACTTCATCGACAGCTACATCGAGCTGAAGATGGAAGAGGTCATGCGCCTGGCCCTGCACCCCCACCCGGTCGAATTCGACATGTATTACAAGTGCTAGGTTAGAGGGGACATGTACCGCCTTCGGTACGTGTCCCCGATACCCGGGACGGTGCATTTCGGGGACACGTACCTGCGGTACATGTCCCCTACGTCCGCGGGGCCGGAGAGCGATCTCCGGCCCCTTCCACAGGGACAGACACCGCGGTGTCTGTCCCTGACCAGCGAACATGTCCCCCGCGTCAGATCGGATCGGCCGGGGCGACCACGCCGACGCCGCTCTGGCGCAGGACCTGGGCGGCTTCCTGGCTGCCGGCCTGGGCCGCCTTGCGCAGCCAGCGGACAGCCTCGTCATTGTCCACCGCGACGCCGTCGTCGCCTTCCGAATAGAGCAGACCCAGGTAGTACATGGCGTCGGCGTTGCCCTTGCGGGCGGCGGCCAGCCACCACCGCCGGCCGGCCTTCGGGTCGCGGGCGAGGCCCCGGCCGGAGACCGCGCGCAAACCCATGTTGACCATGGCGTTGGAGTCCTCCAGCTCAGCCGCCTTGCGGATCCAGGTCAGGGCCCGGGCGTCATCGACCGCGACCCCCTCGCCGGTCTCGTACATCAGCCCGACGAAGAACATCGAGCCGGCGTCGCCCTTGTCCGCCGCCGCGCGCCACCAGCGCATGGCCTCGCCCAGGTCCTTGTCCATGCCCGTGCCCCAGTAGGCCATGGCGGCCAGCTGGGCCATGCCGGTGGGGTCGCCCAGGTCGGCCGCCTGGCGCCACAGGCGCAGGGCCTCGCGCTCGTCCTTCTCCGGTCCGTCGCCCTTGAGATAGAGGATGGCCAGGTTGTGCATGGCATCGACGTCGCCCTGGATCACGGCGGCGCGGTACCAGCGCACGGCCTCCAGCTTGTCGACGGCCACGCCCAGGCCGATATCGTAGCTGACGCCCATATTGAACTGGCCGCGCACGTTGCCCAGTTCGGCCGCCTTGCGGGTCCAGCGCATGGCCTCGGCCTCGTCCGGCTCGACCCCGATCCCTTCGCTGTAGACATAGCCGAGCGAGGCCATGGCGTCGGCCTGCCCCCGGTCCGCGGCTTCCCGCCACAGCCGCGCGGCCTCCTCGGCGTCGAGGTCGACGCCGCAGGCCTCGGAATAGAGGAACCCCAGCGCCGCCATCGCCTCGATGTCCCGCGCCTGGGCCTTCTTCTTCGTCTGCTCGACGAAGGCCGGCGACTTGCAGGCCTCCAGCAGCTTCAGCTGCCAGGGCGACTTGACCCCGCCGGCGAAGGCCGGCGCGGCGCCGGCCAGGGCGAGGGTCAGGATAGACAGGCACAGGACGCGTTTCATGGGACTCCCCTGCCCCAAGTCTGCCTTGCGGGGATACGCGCTTCAATCCTGACGCGCAGGCACGCCGACGATAGCGCCGCGCCGTGCGCCCGCGGACACAGACCCGCCGTCAGCGGCCATCCGCTCCGGCGTCAGGGGCACTCGCCCTGGCTGGCGACGCTCACGCCGGCGGCGGCGGCGGTGCAGGCGTTGCCCCAGGTCTTGCCGTCGGCGCCGCAGACCGGGCGGTATTCGCGGGTGCACATCTGGGGACGCTTGCGGCAGATCCCGGACCCGTCCGCCGCCCGCTGCATCTCAGGCGTCATCTGGCAGTAGAGGCCGGCCTGGCATTGAAAGCCGGCGATGCCGCCGCACATGCCGCCCTCGGCGACGGGCGTCCGGCCCGGCGTCGGCGCGGACCCGCCGTCGGTGGTTTCGCACGCAGCGCCGAGCACCAGCAAAAGCGCCGTGGCCAGGCCGATCCGGACGAGCTTTCTCATATCATGTCTCCGTCACCGTCCTCGGGGTCCCGAGTCTGCTCATCGAACGCGAAGCTGTCGAGAGGGCTCCATCCGCCCTTGCCTGCCGGGCGCAATTAGTCTGATCTGCCCGCCTTCGAGGACGGGACGGGCTGATGACATCCAGGATTCGGGCGGTGCTGACCGCCACAGTGACGGCGGCGCTGCTCGCCGCCTGCGCCAGCACGGGGGCGACCCCGGCCAGGCCGGCCAGTTCCGGTCCGGCGAAGCCGATTCCGACCGGACTTGATCCGGCCGCGCGGCCCGATCCCTTCCCCTCGACCTATGCGGCCCTGCCCTCGCGGCCGACGGCGATTCGCGGCGCGACCATCCTGACCGCCACCGGCCAGGTGATTCCGGGCGGGGTGATCGTCCTGTCCGGCGGCAGGATCCTCGCCGTCGGCGGGCCGGACACGCCCATCCCCGAGGGCGTGACGGTCATCGACGGGACCGGCAAGTGGGTCACGCCCGGCATCATCGACGCCCACAGCCACCTGGGCGTCTACCCCTCCCCCTCCGTGCCCTCGCGCTCGGACGGCAACGAGGCCATCGATCCGGTGACGGCCAATGTCTGGGCGGAACACTCGATCTGGCCGCAGGACCCCGGTTTCAACCGCGCCCGGGCCGGCGGGGTGACCACCCTGCAGATCCTCCCCGGCTCGGCCAACCTGATCGGCGGCCGCTCGGTGACCGTCCGCAACGTGCCCTCGGTGACCATGCAGGGGATGAAGTTCCCCGGCGCGCCCTACGGCATGAAGATGGCCTGCGGCGAGAACCCCAAGCGCGTCTATGGCGGCAAGAGCCGCGCGCCGTCGACGCCCATGGGCAATGTGGCCGGCTATCGCCGCGCCTGGATCGACGCGGCGGAATACGGCCGCAAATGGGACGACTACCGCGCCAAGATCGAGAAGGGCGAGAAGGCCGATCCACCCAAGCGGGACCTGGGCCTGGACACGCTGCTCGGCGTCCTGCGCGGCGAGATCCTGGTGCAGAACCACTGCTACCGGGCCGACGAAATGGCCGTGATGATCGATATCGCCAAGGAGTTCGGCTACCGCATCTCGATGTTCCACCACGCTTCGGAGGCCTACAAGATCGGACCGCTGCTGGCCAAGGAGGGCATCTGTTTCGCCACCTGGGCCGACTGGCAGGGTTTCAAGATGGAGGCTTTTGACGGGATCGAGGCCAACGCCGCGATCGCCTTCCGCGCCGGGGCCTGCACGGTGATCCACTCCGACGACCCGACCATCACCCAGCGGCTGAACCAGGAAGCGGCCATCGCCATGGCGGCGGGCAACCGCATCGGCCTGAAGATCACCGAGGCCGAGGCCATTGCCTGGATCACCCTCAACCCGGCCAGGGCCATGGGCATCGACGGCCAGACCGGCTCGCTGGTCGCCGGCAAGCGGGCCGACGTGGTGCTGTGGAGCGCCAATCCGTTCAGCATCTACGCCCAGGCCGACCAGGTCTTCATCGACGGCGCGCTGGTCTACGACCGCCGCGACCCGCGCTTCCAACCCAAGTCCGACTTCGAACTCGGTCAGCCCGGCGAAGGGGCCTTCCACCCATGAAACGCGCCCTGATAGCCTTTGCCGCCCTCGCGGCCATCGGCGCCCCGGCTGCGGCCGTGGCGGCCGAGACCGTGGCCATCATCAACGCCCGGCTGGAGACCGCCGCGGGGGCCGGGATCATCCCCAACGGGACCATCGTTCTCAAGGACGGCAGGATCGCCGCCGTCGGGGCCGGCGTGACGGCGCCGGCCGGCGCGCGGGTGATCGACGCCGCCGGCGGGGTGGTGACGCCCGGCCTGATCGCGCCCTCCACCAGCCTGACGGTCTCCGAGGTCGAGCAGGTCACCTCCACCCGGGACGACCGCTCGGGCAGCCTCTCGGCCGGGTTCGACATCAGCTATGGCGTCAATCCCGCCAGCACCATGATCCCGCTGGCCCGCCAGACGGGCCTGACCCGGGTGGTCGCCACGCCGGTGCTCTCCCGAGGCGGCGGCGGCCATCAGGACGACAGCGGCGCCGAGGACTTCGCCGGCGGCGGCGGGCCGGGCGACGGCGATCCGGCGATGTTCGCCGGCCAGGCGGCCATCGTCACCCTCGCGGCCGGCGACAGCGATCCGGTGGTCATGGCCCGCGTGGCGGTGACGTTGGACCTGGGCGAAGCCGGCGCCCGCAATGCCGGCGGCTCGCGCGGCGCGGCCCTGGTGCTGGTGCGCGCTGCCCTGCAGGACACCCGCGCCTATGCCCGCAACCGCGGCGCCTATGACCGTGGCGAGACCCGTCAGTTCGGCCTCTCGCGCGTCGACCTGGAAGCCCTGATCCCGGTGGTCGAGGGCCGCATTCCGCTGCTGGTCCGGGTCCACCGGGCCAGCGACATCCTCCAGGTCCTGCGCCTGGCCCGCGAGGAGAAGATCAAGGTGATCCTCGAGGGCGTCGAGGAAGGCTGGCTGGTGGCCCGCGAGATCGCCGCCGCCGGCGCGCCGGTGATCATCGACAGCCAGGCCGACCTGCCCGACAGCTTCGAGAGCCTCGGCGCCCGCCTGGACAACGCCGCCCGGCTGCAGGCCGCGGGCGTGACGGTGGCCATCATGGGCAGCCGCGACATCAACAACCTGCGCCAGGCCCGTTTCAACGCCGGCCTGGCGGTGGCCAACGGCCTGCCGCGCGAGGCGGCCATGGCCACCCTCACCGCCAACCCGGCGCGGATGTGGGGCATGACCACGGTCGGCACGCTGGAGGTCGGCAAGGAGGCCGACGTGGTGCTGTGGAACGGCGACCCGCTGGAGACCAGCACCTGGCCGCTGGCGGTGTTCATCGGCGGCGTGGAACAAACGCGGAGCACGAGGGCGTTCGAGCTGAGAGACCGCTACGCCACGCCGAACGCGATGGGCTATCCGCCAGCGTATCAGTAGGACGGCCCCATCGTCGTCTCTCGCGCTTCCCGCGCGCTCGAAACGACACTTCCCCGCAAGCGGGGAAGAGCAGCGGCTCCTCCCCATTCATGGGGAGGTGGGCTTTGGAGCGCGCTGCAAGCGCGACAAAGGCTGGAGGGGAACCTGCGCCCTTGCCCCCCGCACCCCTTCGCCGCATACCCCGGCGTTCCAGAATCGTTCCAGACTGACGCGTCATGTCCGCTTCCCCCGCCCAAACCTCCCTCTTCGACGACGCGCTCAACCCGCCGGCGGCCCCGCCGCTGGCGCAGGCGAGCGAGCCTGTCGCCGCCCCGCCCGTCACCAAGCCGACGCCGGGCGGCTACACCGCCGTCGACATCGAGGTGCTGGAAGGCCTTGAGCCGGTGCGCAAGCGGCCGGGCATGTATATCGGCGGCACCGATGAGCGGGCGCTGCACCACCTGTTCGCCGAGGTGCTCGACAACAGCATGGACGAGGCCGTCGCCGGCCACGCCCGGCTGATCGAGGTCCGCTTCGACGCCGACGGCGCCCTGACGGTCAAGGACGACGGCCGGGGCATCCCGGTCGACCCCCACCCCAAGCACCCGGGCAAGTCGGCGCTCGAGGTGATCATGACCGTGCTGCACTCGGGCGGGAAGTTCTCCGGCAAGGCCTACGAGACCTCCGGTGGCCTGCACGGGGTCGGCGTCAGCGTGGTCAACGCCCTTTCCGAACGGGTCGAGGTCACGGTCTGGCGCGACGGTTTCGAGCACCGCCAGGTGTTCTCGCGGGGCAAGCCGATCGGCGGGCTGGAGAAGATCGGCCCCTCGAAGAAGCGCGGCACGGCGATCAAGTTCCTGCCCGATCCGGTGATCTTCGGCGAGGGCGTGGCCTTCAAGCCGGCGCGGCTCTACCGCATGGCCCGGTCCAAGGCCTACCTGTTCCGCGGCGTGCAGATCAAATGGTCCTGCGACCCCTCGCGGATCCAGGATCAGACCCTGGCCGAGGCGACCTTCCACTTCCCCAACGGCCTGGCCGACTTCCTCGCCGAGCGGATCAAGGACGTGGCCACGGTCACGCCCGACGCCTTCCACGGCCGCATCGAGCGCACCGGCGAGGCCGGGGCCGTGGAATGGGCCGTCACCTGGACGCCGCAGGGCTTCGGCGAGGCCGACGGCTTCATGCAGTCCTACTGCAACACCGTGCCCACGCCCGAGGGTGGCACCCACGAGGCCGGCTTCCGCGCCGCCCTGACGCGCGGCCTGAAGACCTATGCCGACCTGATCAACGAGAAGCGCGCCGGCATCGTCACCGCCGACGACGTGATCGCCAACGCCGGCGCCCTGATCAGCGTGTTCGTCCGCAATCCGGAATTCCAGGGCCAGACCAAGGAGCGGCTGAGCTCCTCCGACGCCCAGAAGCTGGTCGAGGCCGCCCTGCGCGATCCGTTCGACCACTGGCTGACCGCCTCGCCCAAAGCCGCCCGGGCCCTGCTGGACTTCGTCATCGAGCGGGCCGAGGACCGGCTCAAGCGCCGCAAGGACCGCGAGGTCGCCAGAGCCTCGGCCACCCGCAAGCTGCGCCTGCCCGGCAAGCTGGCCGACTGCTCGGCGGGGGCCATCGACGGCGCCGAGCTGTTCATCGTCGAGGGCGACAGCGCCGGCGGCTCGGCCAAACAGGCCCGGGACCGCAAGACCCAGGCGATCCTGCCCCTGCGCGGCAAGATCCTCAACGTGGCCAGCGCCACCGGCGACAAGCTGATGGGCAACAAGGAGCTGTCGGACCTGATGCTGGCGCTCGGCGTCCAGGGCGGCAGCAAGTATCGCGAGGAAGACCTGCGCTACGACCGCATCGTCATCATGACCGACGCCGACGTGGACGGGGCGCATATCGCCAGCCTGTTGATCACCTTTTTTTATCGCCAGATGCCCGAGATGATCCGGGCCGGGCGGCTGTATCTCGCCCTGCCCCCGCTCTATCGCATCAGTCACGGCGGCAAGGCCGTCTACGCCCGCGACGACGCGCACAAGGACGAGCTGCTGGAGACGCAGTTCAAGGGCAAGAAGCCGGAGATCGGCCGCTTCAAGGGCCTGGGCGAAATGATGCCCGCCCAGCTGAAGGAAACCACCATGGACCCGTCCAAGCGGACGCTGGCGCGGGTCACCCTGCCCCGCGACGAGGGGCATGTGGAGGAGCTGGTGGAGAACCTGATGGGCCGCAAGCCCGAGCAGCGCTTCCGCTTCATCCAGGAAAACGCCGAATTCGCCGCGGCCGACGTGGATATCTGAGGCGGTGATGCTCCCCATTGGGGGAGCTGTCAGCCCAAAGGGCTGACTGAGGGGGTCACCCGAAATCTGAGCGGACCCCCTCTGTCTCGCCTTGCGGCGATCCACCTCCCCCGATGGGGAGGATCTCCTCTACCGCCCCGCGACGATCGAGATGGTCACCGGCGCGCCGCCCTGGCCCGTGCCTTCCCAGGTGTCGCCGACATTCTTGCTGACGGTCGGGCCGCAGGACGGCGGGGTCGCTTCCGGGGCCGTCTGGGTGAAGCAGGTCTGGTCGCCCGAGATGGTCCAGGAGCCCGAGCTCTGGCCGGCCGGGCTTTCGCCGGTGTAGGAGCCGCCTTCATCGATGAACAGCTTCACCGTCGTGCCATCGCCATACACGATGTTGACCGTGTTGCCGTAGGCCGCGGCCATCGGATCGGCCGCCAGCGCCGGACCGGCCGCCATGAAGATCACCGCGGCGATCGCCGCCTTCGCAAGAATTTTCATCTCTGGTTTCCCACCCCGGGTGCTTGTTTGCACAGGCTCGCCTCGCGGGCGAGCGCGGCACCCTAGCCAAGAATTCCGGACAGGTTAACCCTGTTAGCCCTGCCGCCCGGCGACCAGGGTGTTGACCACCGGTTCGCCCTTCAGGCCCTTGGCTCTCCAGGTCGTGCCGACGCCGCCGGTGACCAGGGGCGTGCAGAAGGCCACCGGCACACGGAAGGGCCGGTGCTGGGTGATGCACAGCTTTGCCTTCTTGAGATCCCAAACCCCCGCGGTCGGCGATCCGTTGGCTCGCTTGCCGTCATAGGTGCCGTCCCGGTGCAGCCACATGCGGGTCGACTTGCCGTCCGGATAGGTGGTGACGATGGTGTTGCCGAAGGCGGCGTCAAGCGGCGTCGACGGCGCGGCCGCGATCGACGCCACCGCCAGCAGACCCAGGATTACGCGACCAGCCGTCATCTCGCCTCTCCCCCTGCGAGTTCTCCGATGGCGGACTAAACACCATCCGGCGCCGGTCTGTCATCCCATCTCGCCACAGGCGCGAGGGAATACCTTCAACCCAAGCAAACATTGACTTTGCGGGGCATGCGAATATGTATCCGCGCGAGTTCGGAGCAGGTCTGGCGATTCCGCGCCGCCCGTTCGCCCAAACACGGGCGGCTCTGAATCTTCCTTTAGTGAGACATGACCGAATTTTCCCAACTGGGGCTGAGCGCCTCTACCCTGCAAGCCGTTGCTGACACCGGCTACACCACCGCCACCCCGATCCAGGCCCAGGCGATCCCCGTGGCCCTCGCCGGCCAGGACGTTCTTGGCATCGCCCAGACGGGCACCGGCAAGACCGCCGCCTTCACCCTGCCGATGATCGACAAGCTCTCCGCCGGACGCGCCCGGGCCCGCATGCCCCGCGCCCTGGTGCTGGCGCCGACCCGCGAACTGGCCGACCAGGTCGCCAGCAGCTTCGAGAAATACGCCAAGGGCACCCGCCTGTCCTGGGCGCTGCTGATCGGCGGCGTCTCGATGGGCGACCAGGTCTCTGCCCTCGACAAGGGCGTGGACGTGCTGATCGCCACGCCCGGCCGCCTGCTTGACCTGTTCGAACGCGGCAAGATCATGCTGACCGGCGTGCAGATCATGGTCGTCGACGAGGCTGACCGCATGCTCGACATGGGCTTCATCCCGGACATCGAGCGGATCTTCAAGCTGACCCCGCCCAAGCGCCAGACCCTGTTCTTCAGCGCCACCATGCCGCCGGAAATCACCCGGCTGACCAAGCAGTTCCTCAAGGACCCGGTGCGGATCGAGGTCAGCCGCCCGGCGACCACCGGCGAGAACATCAGCCAGTTCGTGGCCCGCATCCCCAGCAGCGACCCCAAGGCCAAGCGCACCGCCCTGCGCAGCCTGATCGACCGCAGCGAGATCAAGAACGGCATCATCTTCTGCAACCGCAAGAGCGAGGTCGATATCGTCGCCAAGTCGCTGCGGACCCACGGCTACGACGCCGCGGCCATCCACGGCGACCTGGACCAGGCGACGCGCATGCGCACCCTGGAAGGTTTCCGCAAGGGCGACCTGAAGCTGCTGGTGGCGTCGGACGTGGCCGCGCGGGGCCTGGACATTCCCGATGTCAGCCACATCTTCAACTACGACGTCCCGCACCACGCCGACGACTATGTCCACCGCATCGGCCGCACCGGCCGCGCCGGGCGGTCTGGCGAGGCCTTCATGATCGTCACCCCGGGCGACGACCGGAATTACGACAAGGTCATCAAGCTGACCGGCAAGGCGCCGGCCGAGGCGACCTTCGAAGGCATCGACTGGGCCAGCCTCAAGAGCGAACCGCGCAGCAAGCGCGACAGCGACAGGCGCGGGCCCCGCGCCGGCGGCCGCGACCGCGACCGCGAGTTCAGCCGCGGCCGTCCGGCTTCGGAGACCTCGGTGGTGTCGATGGAGGCCATTTCCGCGCCGGTCGAGGCCGGCGAGGTCGCCGAGAAGCCCGCCCGCCGTCCGCGCGGCCGCAAGGCTGAAGCCGACACCGCCCCGATCGCCCAGCCCGACGTCGTTGTCGCCGAGGCTCCCGTCGTGGCCGCGCCGATGGCCGACGAGGTCGCGTCGGAGCGTCCCGAGCGTGAACCGCGTCGCGGCCGGGGCCGTGGCCGTGGCCGCGAGGCCGGCCCCCGCGCCGAACCCGTCGCCGCCGAAGCCGAAGCCGTCCCGGTCCGTGAAGAGCGTGTCCGCGAGGAACGCGCGCCGCGTCAGGAAGAGCCCCGCCGCGACCGCGAACCGCGCCGCACCGACGCTCGGCCGGAAGGTCGTTCTGAAGGCGGTCGGGATCGGGATCGCGGTCCGCGCCGCGACGACCAGCGCCGCGATCATTACCGTGGGCGGGATCGCGACGATGACGGCCCGCGCGTCGTCGGCTTCGGCTCGGACCTGCCGGCCTTCATGACGCGCGCCGCGCCGGTCAGCCCGCCGGCTGGCGAGGAGTAGGGTTCAGAGGAGATCGGTGCGGCAAGCCGCTCACCGGTCCGACAACCCCTAACTGTCATCCCGGCGCAAGCCGGGACCCAGATTCGGCTTGGACTCGATCTGGGCCCGGATAGCCGCTGTGCGGCTTCCGGGATGACAGTGTTTGGTAGCTTCGGGACTAATCCCCCGCCAGCACCGCGTCGCAGGCGTCCGCCGCGGACTGCACGTCCGCCGGCGCCAGCTTGTCCAGCCGCGCTTCCTCGGCCTTGCGGTCCGCCTGACTGGCCTTGCTGTCGGCCGGGCTCAGGTCGGTGCGGGTGGCGAGCGCCAGGGACAGCCGCTCGCGGTTCGCGTCCAGTTTGGCGATGCGCTTGCGAATCGACGCCTTGTCGGCGCCGCTCGCCGCATCGGCGTCGGCTTCCAGCAGGCCGGCCGCGACCTCATAGGCCGCGATACATTTGGCCTGGACGTGGAAGTCAGGCTTCGCCTGGGCGGTGGAAACCGCCAGCAGCGAAACCAGGAGGCCGGTAACGGCCACACGCATGGTCTTCTCCAATGGGCCGAATGGGCCCTTCAGGCGACATATCGTACGCCGCCATGGAAGCTGCAATACGACAGGCCGCCTGACGGCAGGATGAACAGCTTCGCCTATCGCTTGAGGCTGGCCCCCAGGAACTTGCGGATCGCCGGGCCATAGGGCGGGCGCATCTGCAGCAGCGGGCCGATGTCCTTCTTCAGCTGGGTGTAGATCGCCTTCTTGTGGCTGAACTCGAGGAAGCCGTCGTGGCCGTGGTAGCTGCCCATGCCCGAGGGCCCGACGCCGCCGAACGGGAGTTCCTCCTGGGCCACGTGCATCACCACGTCATTGACCGTGACCCCGCCGCTGGTGGTCCGCGCCAATACGCGGTCCTTCTCCGCCTCGTCCGTGCCGAACCAGTAGAGGCCGAGCGGACGTTCGTGGGCGTTGACGTAGTCCACCGCCTCGTCGGCGCCCTTGTAGGTCCGCACGGCGAGCACCGGGCCGAAGATCTCCTCCTGCATCACCGACATGTCGTCGGTGGCGTTCAGGATCAGGGTCGGCGGGATCTTGCGGTGTTCCTGCTGGCTGAAGTCCTCGTTCGCGGGGTTGATCTCGCGGATGTCGGCGCCCTTTGAGCGGGCATCGTCGATGTAGCCCTTGATGCGGTCATAGTGCCGCTGGGCGACCACGGCGGTGTAGTCGGGGTTGTCCTTCAGCGTTGGGAACATGCGGGTGACCGCGCCGGTGGCCTCGGTGACGAACTCCTCCAGCCGGCTCTCCGGGGCCAGGACGTAGTCGGGCGCCAGGCAGATCTGGCCGGCGTTGAGGGTCTTGCCGTTCATGATCCGCGCGGCGGCCGTGGCCATGTCCGCCGATTTCGAGATGATCACCGGGCTCTTGCCGCCCAGCTCCAGGGTCAGGGGCACCAGGTTCTCGGCCGCGGCGCGCATCACGTGACGGGCCACCGAGGTCGCCCCGGTGAAGATCATGTGATCAAACGGCAGTCCCGCGAAGGCCTGGCCGACCTCGGGACCGCCGGTGATCACCGCGATCTCCTCGTCGCTGAAGGCCTTGGCGAACATGGTCTTCATCAGCTCGGACGTTACCGGGGTGAATTCCGACGGCTTGATCATCGCCCGGTTGCCCGCCGCCAGGATGCCGGCCAGCGGCGCGAAGGTCAGGTTCACCGGGAAGTTCCACGGACTGATCACCCCGACCGTGCCCTTGGGCTGGTACTGGATTTCCGCCTTGGCGCCGAACAGACCCAGGATCGCCGGCGTGGTCTTGCGCTTCTGGGATTTCATCCACTTGCGGACGTTCTCCTTGGCGAACTTCAGCGGGCCGATGGAGCCCGAGACATCGGTCAGCAGGGTCGCCTCACGCGAGCGGTTGCCGAAGTCGGTGTTGAGCGCGTCCTGGATATCGACGGCATGGTCCACCAGCAGGCCGATGCAGCGGTCCAGCCAATCGATACGCCTTTCCGCGGTCGGCGCGCCGTCGCGCAGGTGGGCGGCCTTCTGCGCGTCGAGAATGGCGAGCATGGCGGCCTTTTGGCCTTCCGCGCCGAGGTTGGCGGGTGCGTTCATGGGAGTTCCTCCGGCCGGCCGGGCGGGCCCCGGCTCAGGTGATCGACGATCAGAATGACCGGCGCGACGCTGCGCCGCAAGCGACCGGCGTTATCTCTTTAACCGGTCATTCGGACCTTCTGGCCTATCCTCCTTCATCTACAGCCCCGGTGCGCAAGAATGGCGTGCTTCGGCCGAGGGGGAGCAGGAATGTCCGGCGACGTCGAAACCACGCTGCGAGGGCCAGAGGCCTACAATGTCGCCCGCAAGGCCCTGGAACTGATGGAGAGCCATCACGTCTGGCCGACGCCGCTGAACTATGAACTGTGGTCCCACTATGTGGCCGATCCTGAAGGCGCGCTGGCCATCGAGCTGGGCCGCCTGATCTCGCTGGGCGAACCGCTGACCGAGAACGTCAGCGAAGACCTCGCCGCCGCCTTCCTGGCCAAGGCCCGCCTGAACGAACAGATCCGCGACGCCGGCGATCAGCTGTCCAAGGAACTGGACTCCGTCTCCAAGGCCATCCAGTCGGCGCAGAAATCGAACGTGGCCTATGGCGAAACCCTGGCCGGCGCCAGCAAGGGCCTGTCCAACGCCGAGGATGTCGGCCAGGTCAAGGCGATGGTCGACTCCCTCTCCGCCGCCACCCGCCGGGTGCAGAAGGAGAACAAGTCCCTCGAGAAGCGCCTCGCCGAATCCACCAGCGAGGTTCAGCGTCTGCGCGAGCACCTGGAGCAGGTCCGCCGCGACGCCACCACCGACGGCCTGACCAATCTGGCGAACCGCCGCGCCTTCGACGATGAGCTGATGCGCGCCTGCGCCGATGCCGACGCCAACGGCATGCCGCTCACCCTGGCGGTGCTTGATATCGACCACTTCAAGAGCTTCAACGACACCTGGGGCCACCAGACCGGCGACCAGGTGATCCGCTACGTCGCCAGCGTGATCGGCCGTCTGGGCGCCACGCCGCGCTTTTCGGCCCGTTACGGCGGCGAGGAATTCGCGATGATCTTTCCCGGCGAGGACGCCGCCCTGGTCGAGACCTGCCTGCAGGAGATCCGCGAGGAGGTCGCTTCGCGCATGCTCAAGCGCCGCTCGACCAACGAGGACCTGGGCACCGTGACCATCTCCGCCGGCCTGGCGACCCGTCGCGAGGGCGAAACCGGAAACTGCGTCCTGGAACGGGCCGACGAGGCCCTCTATACTTCCAAACGTTCTGGCCGCAACCGCGTCACCAACGGCGAAAAGCTGCCCGCGGCGGCTTAGTCCACCACTGTCATCCCGGACGGCCCGCAGGGACGATCCGGGACCCAGATCAATTCTCATCCGCTTTGACTGAAGCCGAATCCAGGTCCCGGCTCTCCGGCCCGCTGCGCCGGGCCTGCGGCCGGGATGACACGGTAGTTTGGAACCGCGCTGTTCCGACCCACCCGAACTTGTCGCCATTCCCGCCGCATGCGAGACCTTTGGTATTCGAAGGAGCGACAGCTTATGTGTGAGCGCAAACGCTGAGACCTAGCCGAGGCTAGCCGTCAAAACCCCGCGCCGGCCCCCTCGCCGCGCGTCAGCGTATTCACACGAGCTCCGATCGGGCTTCCATGTCATTTCTGAACGTCGGCGCGGTCAACCGCGTCCATATCCATTACGCCATCCAGGCCTTCGCCAGCGCCGCCGGCGGCATTTTCATCCTCGCCTACCTGCTCAAGGCCGGCGTGCCGGTTCCGGTCGCCCTGTTGTTCCAGGCCGGGGTGGTGGCGCTCCGCTTCCTGTTGCGTCCTCTCACCCTGCCGCTCGCCAAGCGGTTCGGGATCAAGCCGCTGCTGATGGCCGGCGCCATCATCACCGGCGTCGACTTCCCCCTGCTGGCCATGGTCGAGGGTCCAGGTCCGATGCTGTGGATGCTCTGCGCCTTCTCGTCGATCGGCTACCTGCTCTACTGGCTCTGCTACCACGCCTATTTCGCGGCCCTCGGAAACGCCGACGACCGCGGCGGTCAGATCGGGGTGCGGGAGGCCGCCGTGGCGGTGGTCGGCATTATCGCCCCGCTGATGGGGGCCTGGGGCCTGACCACCCTTGGCCCCACGCCGACCTTCTGGATGGTCGGCCTCATCCAGATGCTGTCCGTTGTCCCCCTGATCGGACTGCCGAACGTGCCGGTGAAGAGCAAGGTTGATGGCCCCGCCGGAGCAACGCCCATGGGCCTTGGCCTGATGGTCGCCGACGGGGTGTTCGCCTCGGCCTATCACTATGTCTGGCTGATCGCCCTCTTCGTGGCGCTGGGCGAGAGCTACGTCGCTTTCGGGGCGGCGTGGGCGCTGGCCGCTCTCGTCGGCGCGGTCAGCGGTATAGCGCTGGGGCGTCACGTGGACATGGGTCACGGCCGGAGGGCGACGTACATCGCCTATGGCGCCGCGGCGATCGTGGTCGCGATGCGGGCGGGCAGCCTGGACCTGCCCTGGCTGGCCGTGGCGGCCAACGCGGCAGGCTCCTTCCTGGTGGCCATCGTGTCGCCGGTGCTGATGACGCCGGTCTACAACATGGCCAAGGCCTCGCCCTGCGTGATGCGGTTCCACATGGCCACCGAGGGCGCCTGGGACGTGGGCTGTTTCCTCGGCTGCGTCAGCGCCGCGGCGATGGCCTGGGCGGGCCTGTCCCTCGGCGCGCCGATCCTGATGGGGCTGCCGGCCGCCGCCGCCCTGATCCTCATGCTGCGCCGCTACTACGGCCCGCCCCGCCCAGGCTGAACTTTTTTGGTGGCGTTACCCGGCGTTATGGGCGCTACCAAGCCCGCCACTGGACCCAGGGAGGATGCTCGGGTGGACTACACGAAAATCAAGGTTGAGGTCGTCGACGGCGTGGCCGTGGTGACCATGGCGGACCCCTCGACCATGAACGCCGCGGGCCTGGACCTGGCCGGCGAGCTGAGCCACGCGCTGGCCAGCATCGCCGCCGGCAAGGTCTCCGCGCGGGCCGTGGTGCTGACCGGCGAGGGCCGCGGCTTCTGCTCGGGGGCCAACCTGGGCGGCGGCGGCGCGGCCGGACGCGAGCTGGACGTCGATGGCAAGCCGGACGCCGGCCGGGCGCTGGAGACGGTCTACAACCCGCTGGTCAGCCAGATGCGCGACCTGCCCGTGCCATTGGTTACGGCGGTCAACGGCGCCGCCGCGGGCGTGGGCTGCTCTTTCGCCCTGCTGGGCGACCTGATCGTCGCCGGCGAGAGCGCCTACTTCCTGCAGGCCTTCCGCCGTATCGGCCTGGTGCCGGACGGCGGCTCGACCTACCTGCTGCCGCGCGCCATCGGCCGGGCCCGGGCCATGGAAATGGCCCTGCTGGGCGAGAAGATCGGCGCGGCCAAGGCGCTGGAGTGGGGCCTGGTCAACCGCGTCGTGCCCGACGCTGACCTGCTGACGGCGGCCATCGCGCTTGCCAAGGAGCTGGCCAGCGGCCCGGCATCGCTGGGCGCCATCCGCCGCCTGATCTGGGACAGCCTGGACCAGGACTGGACCGGCCAGCTGACCGCCGAACGCAAGGCCCAGAAGGTCGCTGGCAAGTCCGAGGACTTCATCGAGGGCGTCAGCGCGTTTCTGCAGAAGCGGGTGGCGGCGTTCAAGGGGCGGTAGAGTTGGACTTTGCTCCCCGCTTGCCGGGGAGCTGTCAGGCGGAGCCTGACTGAGGGGGCAGCGCCGGCGTCAGTGGTCAAAGCCGGAACGCCGGTCTCGGCCGAAAGCGGCATTCGGGACGATCCGGATGCGACGGCGCTGCCCCCTCCACCATGCTCCGCATGGTCCCCCTCCCCGACTTCGCGGGGAGGATAGATCCTTACCCATCCCAGGGTCCCGGGCCGATGTCCGCCCGGGCCGCCCTGCCCTTCTTCGGCTTTCTCGCCCGAAATGCGGCGTCCAGCCCCAGCCGGGCCCAGCGCACCGCCTCGTCAGGATCGTCCAGGCCGCTTTCGGGCAGGCTCCAATAGCCCAGCGACGCACTCCGCCCGTCCTTCATGCCGTAGACGAACGGCCCCGAGCCCGCGTCCTCGAAGGCGGCGCGGTTCTCGTCATCAACCTTGATGTACAGCGTCTCGCCGAACACCAGGGCGAAGGCCGCGCCATCGACCTGCAGGCTGGCGCCGCCGAACATCTTTTTCACGGTCAGCGGGCCAAGATCGGCCAGCAGCTCGGCCAAATGCTCGAGAAATTCGGCGCTGACGGCCATTCCATCTCCGTATGAGCATTTGCTCACTTGCGGGTCGCGGCGGAATGTGAGCAAATGCTCACACAAGGAGTCGCCAGCCCATGTCCGCCAAGCCTCGCATCGAACGCGCCGCCCTGGAAGTCTTCGTCCGCGAAGGCGTCGACGGGGCCACCACCCGGGCCATCGCCGCCGAGGCCGGGGTCTCCGAAGGCGCCCTCTACCGCCACTACAAGGGCAAGGATGAGCTGGCCATCAGCCTGTTCATGACCACCCACCGCCGCCTCTCATCCCTGATCGAGGAGAGCGCGGCCAAGGCCACCGGCATCAAGGCCAAGGCCGCCGCCATCGTCGCCGCCTATTGCGAGGTGGCCGACGAGGACTGGCTGACCTTCAGCTTCCACCTGACCCAGCTTCACCGCTTCATCCCCTATTACCAGGAAGACGGCCGCGACCCGGTGACGGTGACCGAAAACGTCATCAAGCAAGCCATGATCAACGCCGAGCTGCCGCCGGCCGACCCGCGCGTGCTGGCCGCCATGGCCATCGGCGTGATCACCCAGACGGCGCAGAACAAGGCCTATGGCCGGCTCGGCGACGATCCCCTCTCCGCCCACGCCGCGCTGATGACCGCGGGCGTGCAGGCGGTCCTCTTCGCCCGCTAGGACAAGGCTTCCATGACCTTCCGCAACCGGCTGTTCAACGGCTACTACTGGGTGCTGTCGATCTTCTACGGCCTCAGCGCCGCCGTGCTGGCCTTGGCGCCGGGACGCGGCCCGATGACCTGGGCGATCCGCCGCTACACCCGTCGCATGCTGTGGTCGATGGACGCCCTGGCCGGCATCAAGATCGAGCTGAAGGGTCAGGAGAAGCTTCCCGACGGCGCCTTCATCATCGCCGCCAAGCACCACAGCTGGGGCGACGGTTTCGTGATGTTCGCCAACGTCGACAACCTGTCGTTCGTCACCGGCGACCACATGGAGCGGTTCCCGCTGGTCGGGGCGATCCTGCGCAAGTTCGGCGCGATCATCGTCGACAACTGCGGCGGGCCCGAAGCGCGCAAGGCCCTGTCGGAAAGCGCCGCCCAGGTGGCCGCCGAGGGCCGGCGAATCCTGATCTATCCGGAGGGCAACCTGGCAAAACCCGGCACGCATTTCCGCTACCGCACCGGCGTCTACTACATGAGCCGCGACTTCGACCTGCCGGTGGTCCCGGTGGCGACCAACCTGGGCCTGTTCTGGGAACAGACCTCGAAGATCAAGACGCCGGGCGTGGCGACCATCGAGTTCCTCGACCCGATCGAGACGGGCCTGGACCGCACGCCGTTCCTGAACCGCCTTGAGCACGTCATCGAGACGCGCAGCCAGGAGCTGATCGCCATGGCGACGGGCGAGGCGGTGCGGCCGTCGGTGCTGGTGCCGACGCCGGATGAGCTGCGCAAGGCCGAGGTGGCGGTGGAGGCGGCGGCGTGAGCGCCCGCCCGGTCCAAAGCGCGGACGGCTATGCTCGCCGCCTCGCCCTGGTCTACGCCCTCGCCCTGGTCGGCGCCCTGGCCTGGATCCCGCTGAACGCCCTCTATCCCAACTGGATGAGCGACAACCTGCCGGGGTTCTTCACCTACCTTGGCGCACTGGCGTTAGCGCCGATCCCGGCGGTGGCGGCGGCGACCCTGCTGGTGTGGGACTACGGCTGGCGACGCGGTCTGCTCGGCGCTCCGGCGGCGGTCCTGGCCGTGACCGGCGCCGGTGTGTGCAACGTGGTTCGCATCGCCATCGAGGACGGGAGCTTCCTGTGACCGAAACCTTCAGTCCGAGGCCCCCAAGAAACCTCGAAGAGCCTTACGGCTACGCCGGCGGACTGGTGATGGCCTACGGCTTGGGCCTGCTCGGCGTCTTCGGCGGACCCGCACTGGCCCAGCTGATAATGCCGCTGTATCCCGACAACACCCTCGCCTATGCGCCGACGCTCGTTATTGTGGCCCTGTCGCCGATCCCGGTTGTGGCGGCCACCACGCTGCTAGTGCGCATCTACGGTGTGTGGCGAGGGCTATGGGCCGCGCCGGCGGCCATCGCCGTGATCGCCATCACCGGGATATTCCAGCTTTTGATCCTCGCCGGCGCCTCCGGGATGTCGCTCTGAGGCGGCCCACCGCTACTGCATCTTGCTCCAGTCCGTGGCGCAGACCTGGGTGACGAAGTCCTGCAGGCCGGGCGTGGCGTCGCTCCAGGGTGTCGGCGCGCTGGGATTGGCCGCGTAGAGCAGCACACCGCTGGCCGAGTAGTTGTCACCATTGATGAACGTCGTTGTCTTGGCGGCGCAGTCGATCGCCAGCGTGTGGATCGAATAGGCCACCGGCACGGGATTGCCGTTGAACGCGGTAGGCGTCGTGTAACGGGTCTGAACGAGAAGCGTGCGCACCGAGCCGGTGACCTTCACCGAACCATAACCGTAGGACCAGGCGGCGAAGCTGTCGCTCGCCAGGCCCTCAAACTGATCCGGATTGACCGCGCCGGCCGCCAGAACCGCGGCCGCGGCGGCGCCTGCAACGAGATTGATCATGATGTCGTCCTCCCAGGGTGGGGGACGATTTCATCGACCCGGCCGTCGGACAATCAGCGACCTACCCGAATTGCGGGGCGGCGCGGTCAGGCCTCGGGTTCGGCCGCAGGCTGGATCGTCACGCTCTCGCCGCAACCGCACGCATCCGTCTCGTTGGGATTGCGGAAGACGAACTTCGACGACAGCCGGCTGACCTCGTAGTCGATCTCCGTGCCAATCAGAAACAGCACGGCCTTGGGGTCGATCAGGATGGTGACGTCCTTGTCCTCGACCATCTCGTCCAGCGGGTTGGCCGCCTCGGCATACTCCAGGACATACTCCTGGCCGGCGCAGCCGCCGTTCTTCACGCCCACGCGCAGGCCGATGTAGTCCTTGTCGGCCTTGCCCATGATCTCCTTCACCCGCGCCGCGGCGGCGTCGCTGAGGGTGACCACCTTGGGGCGGGGCCGACGGGGTCTGGGAGCGGAAATCCGCGGTTCCATCACGCTACCTCGCCAAGCCCGAAATGGGGGGACAGCTTACTCATTTCCAGCTCGCGGCGAGCGGCGGTCCTCGGGAAATGAGTAAGCTGTCCCCTCATTTCGCTGCCCCAATTCGCTGAACGAAAACACTGGTTCATCAGAACATGTTCAGTTGCAGCTTGGCCTCGTCGCTCATGCGCGAGGGGTCCCAGGGCGGGTCGAAGACCAGGTCGACGGTGCAGGACTTGAGGCCGGGGATTTCCATCACCGCGTCCTCGACCCAGCCGGGCATCTCGCCGGCCACCGGGCAGCCCGGCGCGGTCAGGGTCATGTCGATCTTGACCTCTTTGTCGTCGGAGACATCGACCTTGTAGATCAGGCCCAGCTCATAGATGTCGACCGGGATTTCCGGGTCGTAAACGCTCTTCAGCTTCTCCACCAGCTGGTCGGTCAGGGCGTCCAGCTCCGCCTGCGGAATGGCGGAGGGCGTATCGGTCACGGGCGTCGCTGTGTCGGTCATGGTCTCAAGCAAAAAAGCTGCGGGCCTTGACCAGCGCGTCCACGAACGCGTCGGCCTCGGCCAGGGTGTTATATAGGGCGAAGGAGGCCCGGGCGCTCGACGTCACCCCGAACCGGGCCATCAAGGGTTCGGCGCAGTGGGTGCCGGCGCGGACCGCCACCCCCTGCTGGTCGAGAATCTGGGCGATGTCGTGGGCGTGGGCGCCCTCGACGGTGAAGCTGAGAATCGCGCCCTTGTTGGGCGTGGTCCCCAGGATGCGCAGCCAGTTGGCCCCATCGAGACGCTCCACCGCGCGGTCATAGAGCCGGCGCTCGTGGGCCGCGACGGCCTCGCGGTCGAACTGCATCAGCCATTCGAGCGCCGCGCCGAGCGCGATGGCCTCAAGGATCGGCGGCGTACCGGCCTCGAACCGCATCGGCGGGTCGGCGTAGGTGATCGCCGCTTCCGTGACCGTGCCGATCATCTCGCCGCCGGCCTGGTAGGGCGGCATCGCCGCCAGCCGCTCGGCCTTGCCGTACAGCACGCCCACGCCCGTCGGGCCGTACAGCTTGTGGCCGGTGCAGACGTAGAAGTCGGCGTCCAGCGCCTTGACGTCGATGGCCATGTGCACCGCGCCCTGGCAGCCGTCGACCAGCACCGCGGCGCCGGCGGCGTGGGCCATGTCGGCGATGGCGCGGACCGGGTTGATCGTGCCCAGGACGTTGGACATCTGGGTCACGGCGACCAGCCTGGTGCGGTCGGTGATCAGGGCTTTCAGGCCCTCCAGATCGAGCGAGCCGTCCTCGTTCACCGGCGCGAACCGCAGCACCACCCCCTTGCGCTCTCGCAGCAGGTGCCAGGGGACGATGTTGGAGTGGTGCTCCATCTGCGTCAGCACGATCTCGTCGCCGGCCTTGAGGCCCAGCCCGAATGACGCCGCGACCAGATTGATCGCCTCGGTGCCGCCCTTGGTGAAGACCACCTCCGTGGTCGCGCAATTCAGGAAGCGAGCGACCGTTTCTCGCGCCTTTTCATAGGCTTCCGTGGTTTCGTTGGCGAGTGTGTGCAGGCCGCGATGGACGTTGGCGTAGCTGTGGCTCATCGCGTGGGTCAGAGCGTCGATCACCGCCTGGGGTTTCTGGGCCGAGGCGGCGTTGTCGAGGTAGACCAGCGGGTGACCGTTGATCTGGCGCGAGAGGATGGGGAATTCGGCCCTTACGGCTTCTGGATCAAAGAGGCTCACGCGAACCCCCTTTCAGTTCCGCTCATCCTCGCGAAAGCGAGGACCCAGGTGTTTTTGAAACAGCGGCTCACCTTTCGAGTTGAGCGATGGCTTGCCTGAATCGTGAGCCGAAGCTCTGAAAAAACCTGGGTCCTCGCTTTCGCGAGGATGAGCGGAATATAAAAGAGAGCGGGGCTCATTCAGCGGTCCCCAACTGGGCCGAAACCCACGCCCGCGCGATCTCCCGCGCGCCCTCGTGGCCAATCCGGTCCACTACCTCCCCGACAAAAGCCTCCGTCAGCATGGCCCGCGCGACATCCTCCGGCATCCCCCGCTGGCGGGCGTAGAAGATCGCCGCCTCGTCCAGCGCCCCGACCGTGTTGCCGTGAGCGCACTGGACGTCGTCGGCGAAGATCAGCAGCTCGGGCTTCGCGTCGACCTCGGCCTTGTCGGACAGGATCAGGGCGTGGTGGCCCATGCGCGCCTCCGTGCCGTCGGCGCCGCCCTCGACGACGATCCGCCCCTGGAATACGCCGCGCGCCTGGTCGCGCACCACGCCCTTGGTCAGCTGGGACGTCGTCCCGTCGCGGCCGCCGTGGGTGACGACGGTGGTCAGGTCGGCATGGCGCTGGTCGCGCAGCAGATAGACACCGTCGAGGCGGACGGCGGCGCCCTGCCCCGGATGGGTGATGTGGGTCTCGATGCGCTGACGTCGACCGCCGAAAGTCAGGATGGTCTGGCTGAAGGTTGCGCCCGGCGCGAGGTCGACCGTGGCGTCGACGATCGAAACGCCTTCCGGGTCGTCCTCAGCGAGAAGGACACGCTCGAGACTGCCGCCAGCCTCAACGACGATATCCAGCGACAGGCTGGTGACATACCGGCCCTGCCCCACATGGCTTTCCAAGAGAACGGCGGACAGCCCGGCGGGCACTGTGATCTTCAACGCCGTGACCTCTGAGATGTCGCCCAGCGTCTGCACATCGAGCAGCACGACGGGATCATGCTTGTCGAAGACGAGGGGTGCGGCCTCGCGAAGCCCAAGGCCACAGATCCCCCCGTTGAGAACCGTGACCTGCCGCGTCGCCTCGAACGGCGACCGGTAGAGTTCATCGTCGCGGACAATGGCGAACGCACCATGCCCGGCCTTCGGCTCGTAGCGCGGCGGAAGGCTGCGGATCAGCCCGCGCAGGTCCGTCCAGCGCCAGTCCTCGTCGCGGCGCGAGGGCAGCTGGCTGACATCGCCGGTCTTGATGGCGGCGGCCAGGGTCACGCCGCGTCTCCGTGCGTGGTTCGAGACGCGCTCTTCGAGCGCTCCTCACCATGACGAGCATTTTTGCAGCCCACTGAATTCGTCATCCTGAGGAGGACGCGAAGCGGCCGTCTCGAAGGACGCACGGCGCTCATGCCGCCACCTGAACGTACTTGTCGTACCCCTCGGCCTCGAGCTGCAACGCCAGTTCGGGCCCGCCGCTCGCCACGATCCGGCCCGCGCTCAGCACATGCACGCGGTCGGGTTTGATGTAGTCGAGCAGCCGCTGGTAGTGGGTGATCACCAGCATCCCCCGCTCCGGCCCACGCAGGGCGTTGACGCCGGCGGCGACGATCTTCAGGGCGTCGATGTCCAGGCCGCTGTCGGTCTCGTCGAGAATGAGAAAGCGCGGCTCCAGCATGGCCATCTGGAAGATCTCCATCCGCTTCTTCTCGCCGCCGGAGAAGCCGACGTTGAGCGCCCGCTTGAGCATGTCGAAGTCGATCTTCAGGGCCGTGGCCGTGGCGCGGGCCTTCTTGAGGAACTCCGGCGCGCTGATCTCCGCCTCGCCGCGCGCCTTGCGCTGGGCGTTCAGGGCCGTGCGGATGAAGGTCAGAGCCGGCACGCCGGGGATCTCCAGCGGATACTGGAACGACAGGAACACGCCCCGGGCGGCCCGCTCGTCGGGCGCCAGGGCCAGCAGATCCTCGCCGTTCAGGGTGGCCGTGCCTTGCGTGACCTCGTAACCGGACCGCCCGGTCAGCACATAGCTGAGCGTCGACTTCCCCGCCCCGTTCGGCCCCATGATGGCGTGCACCTCCCCGGCGGGCACCTCGAGGGTCAACCCGTTGAGGATCTGCTTCTCGCCGACGGTGGCGTGGAGGTTGGTGATGGAGAGCATTGAGGTCATTGGTCCGGGGAACTCACAAATTCCGTCATCGTCGGACTTGTTCCAGAGCTTGTCCTCGGGTCGGCCTTTGGCCGAGCCCGGGGGACCCATGCACACTGGCGGGCATGGGTGTGCATGGGTCCTCGCGACAGGCGCGAGGATGACGGTGAAAGGGATGCGGCGCTCATTGGGGCGCGCTCAGCGGCTTCAGGAACTCGAGCCTGTTGCCGAAGGGGTCGTAGAGGTAGACGCGCTCGAAACCGTCGAGGTCGTCGTCGATTTGGGTCTTGAACCCGGCCGCCGCCGCCCGTTCGGCGAGCCCGGCGACGTCATCGACCTCGAAGGCCACGTGAGCCTTCACATTGGCGCGGAAGTCCTGCTCGACGCCGAGGTGGACCTTCACCGCGCCCTGCTCGAACCAGGCGCCACCGCGCTTGGCCAGCTCGGCCGGCTTGGGCACTTCGGTCAGGCCCAGCAGCGCGCCGTAGAACGGACGCGCCTGGTCTTCGCCCCCGACGGGGATGGCGATCAGCACATGGTCGATGGCGCGAAGCATCAGAGCGCCACGGATATCAGGAGGATGGGAAGCTCTCCGACGGCGACCCGGCGGCCATTCACGAAAGCAGCGCATTCATGCAGCGCGGAGGAAAGGTCGGCGTGCTTCTTCTGAAACACCTCTCGATCGGAAATCTCCAGCATGACGAGTTCACCCACTTCGACCCTGAAGTTGGAGAACTCATCATCAAGATTGGTCATGCAGTCGATCCACGCGTTCATGTTCCGGCCGTAAAAGTCTGGGAAGCCGAACACCCGTGAAAATTCGTCGTGGAAACTGTTCCAGTCGACCATTTTCGATCCGTCGACCCGGACGGTATGGACCTTTCCGGTCGTGTGGATGATCTCGGTCACCCCACGCTCCCTTCCAGCGAGATCGCCACCAGCTTCTGCGCCTCGACGGCGAACTCCATCGGGAGCTCCTGGAGCACCTCTCTCACGAAGCCGTTGACCAGCAGGGCGACGGCGGTCTCGGTGTCGAGGCCCCGCTGCTGGCAATAGAACAGCTGGTCGTCGGACAGGCGCGTCGTGGTCGCCTCGTGCTCGAACACGCTGCGGCCATTGCGGGCCTCGATGTAGGGCACGGTGTGGGCGGCGCAGTCCTTGCCGATCAGCAGGCTGTCGCACTGGGTGAAGTTGCGCGCGCCGACGGCCTTGGGATGGGCCGAGACCAGCCCCCGATAGGTGTTGGACGACTTCCCCGCGCTGATGCCCTTGGAGATGATCCGCGACTTCGTATTGGCGCCCAGATGGATCATCTTGGTGCCGGTGTCGGCCTGCTGGTGGCCGTTGGTCACGGCGATCGAGTAGAACTCGCCCGAGCTGCCCTCCCCGCGCAGGATGCAGGACGGGTATTTCCAGGTGATCGCCGAGCCGGTCTCGACCTGGGTCCAGCTGACCTTGGCCCTGGCCTCGCGGCAGTCGGCCCGCTTGGTGACGAAGTTGTAGATGCCGCCTTTCCCGGTCACCGGGTCGCCCGGATACCAGTTCTGCACCGTCGAGTATTTGATCTCGGCGTCTTCCAGGATGACCAGCTCGACCACCGCGGCGTGCAACTGATTCTCGTCGCGCATCGGGGCGGTGCAGCCTTCGAGATAGGAGCAGTAGGATCCCTTGTCGGCGATGATCAGGGTGCGCTCGAACTGCCCGCTCTCGGCGGCGTTGATGCGGAAATAGGTGCTGAGCTCCATCGGGCAGCGCACGCCCGGCGGGATGTAGACGAAGCTGCCGTCGCTGAAGACCGCGCTGTTGAGGCAGGCGAAATAGTTGTCGCTGACCGGCACCACAGAGCCGAGGTACTTCTTCACCAGCTCGGGGTGTTCGCGGATCGCCTCGCTGATCGGGCAGAAGATCACCCCGACGGCGGCCAGCTCTTTCTTGAAGGTCGTAACCACCGAGACGCTGTCGAACACCGCATCCACGGCGTACTTCGGCGCGCCCTGGACGCCGGCCAGCACTTCCTGTTCGCGCAGCGGGATGCCGAGCTTCTTGTAGGTCTCCAGGATGTCCGGATCGACCTCGTCCAGGCTCAGCGGCCCGGCCTTCGTCGACGGGGCGGCGTAGTAGTAGGCGTCCTGGTAGTCGATCCTGGGATAGTTGACCTTGGCCCAGTCGGGTTCCTCCAGCGCCAGCCAGCGCTCATAGGCCTCCAGCCGCCACTGCAGCATCCACTCCGGCTCGTCCTTCTTGGCCGAGATGAAGCGCACCGTGTCGGCCGACAGGCCCTTGGGGGCGAAATCCTGTTCGATGTCGGTGATGAAGCCGTGCTGGTACTTTTCCAGCTCGGCGACCGCGTCGACGGTTTTCTTGACGGCGGCCATTACGCGACTTCCTTCCGGCGGGCCGTGTGGCGCGCGTACAGTTCGAGCCAGGCGTCACCGGCCCGGATCCAGTCCGCCTGTGTCGTGTCCCAGCCGCCGCTGACGCGAATGGCGCTGGGGGCCAGGTCTGGCCGCCCCATGGCGGCGACCACGTCGCTGGGCTTCATCTTGCCGGAGGAGCAGGCCGGGCCGGCGCTGATCATCACCCCGGCCAGATCCATGCCCATGACCTGCATCTGGGCGTCGAAGCCGGACGCGGCGAAGCCGAGCGTCTGCGGCAGGCGCGGCGCGTCCTTGCCAAGGATTTCGGCCCCAACCGCTTCCACGCGGGCCTGCAGGGCGTCGCGCCAGGGGGCTTGAGCCGCGATGGAGTCCAGGTGGAGGCGGGCAGCGTCGCAGGCCGCGCCGAAGCCGGCGATGCCGGAGAGGTTCTCGGCGCCGGCGCGGCGGCCGCGCTCCTGCCCGCCGCCGTGCAGCCGCCGCACCAGCGTCGCGCGCGGCCCGGCGGCCAGGGCGCCCACGCCGAACGGCCCGCCGATCTTGTGGGCGGCCAGGGCCAGGGTGTCCGCGCCCAGGGCATTGAAATCGATGGCGATCTTGCCGCCAGCCTGCACCGCGTCGACATGCAGCCAGCCACCGGCCTCGCGCACCAGTGCCGCCGCCTCGGCGACAGGCTGGATCACACCGGTCTCGTTGTTGGCCAGCATCAGGCAGACCAGCGGCTTGCCGCCCCTGCCCAGAGCCTCGCCAAGCCAGGCCAGGTCGGCGACGCCGTTCGCGTCCACCGGCCAGACCTCCACCGGAACGCCCGTCGCGCGGACGTTTTCAGACACCGCGCCATGCTCGGTCGCGCCCAGCAGGATGCGGTCGTAACCGGCCGCCACGGCGCTCTCGATGGCCAGGGCGTTGGACTCGGTGCCGCCGCTGGTGAAGGTGATCGAGCCCGGCTTGACCGCGATCAGGTCCGCCACCCGCGCCCGCGCCGCCTCGATCAGCGATCGGGCGGCCCGGCCAGCGGCGTGCACCGAGGAGGGATTGCCGCCGATCTCCAGCGCCCGCAGCACCGCCTCCTTCGCCTCGGGGCGGACGGGGGCGGTGGCGTTGTAGTCGAGATAGACGGTCACGCGGCCTCCGAGACGGAGGGCCGGAGCTTGCCGGACAGCACATCGGCCAGCGACACCGAGGTCAGGTAGTTCTGCAGCTGGCGACCCATTTCCTCCCACAGGTCATGGGTCATGCAGCGCTCACCGCCCATCATGCAACCGCGCCCGACGGGCTTGCCGCAACGGGTGGCGCGCAGGGGTTCGTCGACCGCCAGCACAATGTCGGCGATGTTGGTCTCGGCCGCGGACATCGCCAGGCGATAGCCGCCGCCCGGCCCACGCACGCTCCTGACCAGCCCGCGCCGGCGCAGCCGGGCGAACAGCTGCTCCAGGTAGGACAGGGAAATCTGTTGCCGCGCGGCGATCTCGGCCAGCGACACGGCGCGCACCGAATCGTCCGCCCCCTGCCGTCCGGCGAGGTCGGTCATGGCCATCACGGCGTAGCGGCCCTTGGTGGACAGGCGCATGGCGAGATTCCTTGGCATCCGGCGCGCGGGCTGTGCTAAAGCCGCGCCTCGCCCGCAAGGCCCTTTTCGGAAGGGCCCCGCGGACGTAGGTGATCTAGGAAAACCAAGCGCAGTGGTCAAGTATTCCACCGCCTGGCCAGACGGGAAAAATCGCATGCCTGAAGTGGTGCTGACTGGTGCGGCGGGCCGGATCGAAGGTCGATATTCGCCGGGCAAGCGCGAGGCCGCGCCGATCGCCCTGATCCTGCACCCGCACCCGCGGGCCGGCGGACACATGAACCACCCGGTCTCGGTGCAGCTCTATCACCTGTTCATGAAGCGCGGCTTCTCCGTGCTGCGCTTCAACTTCCGCGGCGTGGGCCGCAGCCAGGGCGAGTTCGACGCCGGCATCGGCGAGCTGGCCGACGCCGCCACCGCGCTGGACTGGCTGCAGGCGACCAACCCCCAGGCCAGCCAGTTCTGGGTCGCCGGCTACAGCTTCGGCGCCTACATCGGCATGCAGCTGTTGATGCGTCGGCCGGAAACCGACGGCTTCATCAGCGTCTCGCCGCCGACCAACATGTACGACTTCAGCTTCCTCGCCCCCTGCCCGGCCTCCGGCCTGATCCTGCACGGCCAGGCCGACACCGTGGTGCCGCCGGTCGAAGTTGAGCGCGTCGTCTCCAAGCTGCGCACCCAGAAGGGCATCGTCATCGACTACGAACTGGTCGAGGGCGCGACCCACTTCTGGGCCGAGCACCTGCCGGAAGTGGAAAAGCGAGTCGGCAGCTACCTCGACCGCCGCCTGGAAGCCGAACCGGCCTGATCGCCATGAATCTCGACGCCATCGCCATCGGCAGGAATCCGCCGGAAGACGTCAACGTCATCATCGAGGTGCCGATCGGCGGCGAGCCGATCAAGTACGAGCTCGACAAGGCCGCCGGGGTGCTGGTGGTCGACCGGTTCCTCTACACGGCCATGCGCTACCCGGGGAACTACGGCTTCATCCCCCACACCCTGTCGGGCGACGGCGACCCGGTGGACGTGATCGTGGCCAACACCCGCGCCATCGCGCCGGGGGCTGTGATGAGCTGCCGCATCGTCGGTGTGCTGCTGATGGAGGACCAGGCCGGCATCGACGAGAAGTTGATCGCCGTGCCGTCCTCGCACCTGACGGCCCGCTACGACACCATCCAGGACTACACCGACCTGCCGCAGATCACGCTGGACCAGATCGAGCACTTCTTCCGCCACTACAAGGACCTGGAGCCCGGCAAATGGGTCAAGGTCAAGGGCTGGGGCGACGCGGCGAAAGCCCGTGAGATGGTGCTTGAAGGGATCGAGCGGGCGAAGGCGGAGAAGTAGGCCCCTCCGTCGCCCGTCGCGCTTGCAGCGCGCTCCAGACGACACCTCCCCATTTCATGGGGAGGAGCAAATCCCTCGCTCTTCCCCGCTTGCGGGGAAGTGTCGTTTCGAGCGCGCGGAAAGCGCGAGAAACGACGATGGGGCCTGTTCAGGCCCCGATCAACGCCGCGATCTTCATGACCGTGTTCCAGTTACGGCCCGTCGCGGTCAGTCCCAGCGACTTCTTGCCGAACACCGCAGCCACCTTCGAGTCCGCGATGCCGTCGCCGAAGAAGATGTAGACGCAGCGGTCGACAGCCTCGACCTTCTCGCCGGGGGTGGCGATGGCGCGGATGGCGGCCAGCTGGTCGGCGGTGACCTTCTCGCGCGCGACGTTGACCAGGAACCGCGAGGGTTCGCGTTCGGCCTCGGCCGGAAACGGATTGGCGTCGATGATCGCCCGCCAGGCCTTCGGGCCGCGCACGATGAAGCGGGTGACCAGCCCCAGCCGCGCCTCCGCCTCTCGCTCCAGCAGCGTCTCCAGCGCGTCGTCGCTCCGCTCGCCGGCTTCAAACACGACGTTGCCGCTCTGCAGCAGGGTCTTCACCTGCGTGAAGCCCAGCGCCTCGACCATGGCCTTCAGGTCGGCCATGGCGACCTTCTTGTTGCCGCCCACATTGACTCCGCGCAGCAGGGCGATCCGCAGGGTCATGGTTAGTACAGCAGGAAGGGCCGGCGCTCTTCGAGCCAGGCCTGTTCATCGGGCACGGTCAGGGCGTCCAGATCACCGGGCGCCGCGTCGCTGTCATCGACCCATTCGCGCAGGCCCGGGCCGCCGTTGATCACGTCGATGGCCAGCCTGTCGAAGACGTACTCGTACGGGAAATCCCGCCACAGGTCGTAGTCCGGATACAGCTGCCGGATGGCCTTGAAACCCAGGGCCTGGACCCGCCAGGGCTTGAACGCCTCATGGTCGTAGGACGGATCATCGACGTGGATCTGCACCCCGTTGCACAGCTTGCCGACATGCTTATGGAAGGTCGGCTGGAACCAGATGTCGCGCAGGCGGCAGCCGTTCAGCCACTGCGGCGCCAGCTCGTGCATCTTCGCGATCACCTTGCGGGCATCGATGTCCGGGGCGCCGAACAGCTCCAGCGGCCGGGTGGTGCCCCGGCCTTCGGACAGGGTGGCTCCCTCGATCATCACCGTGCCGGCGTAGGCCCGGGCCATGGACAGGTTTGGGGCATTGGGGCTGGGGTTGATCCAGCTGCGCTCGCCCAGCGGCCAGCCGAAGCCGGGGCCGGCGGCGGGGTCGTAGCCGTCCATGGCGATGACGCGGTAGTCGAGGTTCAGGCCCCGGGTCTTGATGAACCAGTGGCCCAGTTCGCCGAGCGTCATCCCATGGCGCATCGGCATCGGCCCGGCGCCGACGAAGCTCTCCCAGCCGGGCAGCAGGGTCAGGCCCTCAACCGGACGGCCGGCGGGGTTGGGTCGGTCCAGCACCCAGACCGCCTTGCCGTGCTCGGCGGCGGCTTCGAGCACGTACAGCAGCGTGGTGATAAAGGTGTAGATGCGGCAGCCCAGGTCCTGCATGTCGACCAGGATGACGTCGAACGTGCCCATGGCCTGGCCGGTCGGCCGGCGCGTCTCGCCGTACAGGCTGAACACCGGGAAGCCGTAGACCGGGTCGGTGAAGTCCGGCGACTCCATCATGTTGTCCTGCAGGTCGCCGCGCATGCCGTGCTGCGGCCCGAAGGCGGCGGTGATCTCGATGTCGGGACAGGCGACCAGGGCGTCGATCGAATGGGTCAGGTCCGCCGTCACCGACGCCGGATGCGCCAGCAGCGCCACGCGCTTGCCGGCCAGCGGCGAGCGCAGGGCGGGGTCGGCCAGCAGGCGGTCGATGCCGAATTTCATGCGGGCTCCAGGGTGAAGGCGAAGGAGTCGGGATGGTGGAAGTCTGGCTTACCCGGCGCATGGGCCAGCGCCCAGTAGGACTTGCGGCCGTTGGTCTCCTCAATCACGGCGGACAAGCCTACCCTCCAGGGGCCGTCCGGAAGGAGGCCGGCCAGACCGAGAGTCGCGACCAGTTCGTATTGATCCGCGCTGGCCCGCTGGGTGAGGTGGCTGAGCGCCACACCGTCGGCCGGCGCCATGCCAAGCCGGTAGCCGTCAAAACCGTAGGCCGCCCAGCGGTTCGAGGGCGAGAGGTTGATCTCGAGGTAGCCATCGCCCTCGCCGGTCTGCAGGAAGGCCTCGAAGCAGGTGGCTTTCCACAGCCCATCCGCCCTTGCCCGCTCCGCCGGCGGCGGCAATTGCAACGACCCGATGTCGCCGCTCGCCAGATAGCGCAGCGCCAGGCTCGACCCCGCGCCCCGCGCCAGGTTCACCTCGATGCGGGTGATCGCATCGCACGGCGTTTCGGGATGAGGCGTCAGGGCCAGCAGCATCCCCCTTCGTTACCTCCTGCTTGACGCCGGTCAATGGCGAGGGCATTCAGCGACCCATGATCGCCCGCCGCGCCCTTTGCAGCCTCTATTACGCCCGCTCGTCCTGACGAGCGGCTGTGCGATCGCATGCCGCCCATAGCCGGCGGCATGCTCTGAACACTCCCAGCAGACGGTCTCCGGCCTCACCCCTGAGGAGACCTTTCCATGCTCGCGACCTTGAACCCCTCCCCGCCCGACGTGCTAGAGCCGACAGCGCAAGGAGACTCCGACCCAATGACCGCCGAACCCCAGTTCAAGTCGGCGTTCCTGCAGACGATGCAGGCGCGCGGCTACATCCACCAGATCACCCATCCAGAGGAGCTGGATGAGGCGGCGAGCAAGGGGATCATCACCGGCTACATCGGCTACGACGCCACCGCGCCCAGCCTGCACGTGGGCAACCTGATCACGATCATGATGCTGCGGCGGCTGCAGCAGAGCGGTCACAAGCCGATCGTCATCGTCGGCGGCGGCACGTCCAAGGTCGGCGACCCGTCCGGCAAGGACGAGACGCGCCAGCTGCGCACCCATGAGGAGATCCAGGCCAACATCGCCAGCCAGAAGCAGGCCTTCGGCAGGTTCCTGACCTTCGGCGACGGCCCGACCGACGCCCTGCTGATCGACAACGACGAGTGGCTCAGCAAGCTCGGCTACATCGACTTCCTGCGCGAGTACGGCGTCCACTTCACGATCAACCGCATGCTGGCGTTCGACTCGGTGAAGCTGCGGCTGGAACGGGAACAGCCGCTGACCTTCATCGAATTCAACTACATGCTGATGCAGGCGACCGACTTCCTGGAACTGAACCGCCGCTACGGCTGCGTGCTGCAGATGGGCGGATCCGACCAGTGGGGCAACATTGTCAATGGCGTGGAGCTGATCCGCCGGGTCGACCACAAGCCGGCCTTCGGCCTGACCACCCCGCTGCTGTCGACGGCCTCGGGGGCCAAGATGGGCAAGACGGCCCAGGGCGCGGTCTGGCTCAACGCCGACATGCGCTCGCCGTACGACTACTGGCAGTTCTGGCGCAACGCCGAGGACGCCGACGTCGGCCGCTTCCTGCGCCTGTTCACCGACCTGCCGCTGGCCGAGGTGGCCAGGCTGGAAGCCATGCAAGGCGCGGCGATCAACGACGCCAAGAAGGTGCTGGCCGACGAGACCACCCGCATGCTGCACGGGGCCGAGGCGGCGAAGGCGGCGCGCGACGCCGCCGAGAAGGCCTTCGAACAGGGCGCCCTGTCCGACGACCTGCCGACGGTCGACATCCCGGCGACCGACCTGGCCGGCGGCATCCAGCTGGCGAAACTGGCGGTGACCGCCGGCCTGGCTGGATCCAACGGCGAGGCGCGCCGCCTTGCCCAGGGCGGCGGACTTCGGCTGAATGACACCCAGGAGCCGGACGCCAACCGCGAGGTGACGGCGGCCGACCTGGTGGACGGCGTGATCAAGCTGAGCGCGGGCAGGAAGAAGATCGTGCTGGTTCGCCCGGTCTGATCCTTCACTGTCATCCCGGACGGCCTGCATGGCCGGTCCGGGACCCAGGCTGACGTTCAGCCGTCTTTAGGTCCCGGCTCTGCGCTATGCTTCGGCCGGGATGACAGTCTTTGTTGCGGAGAAACAGTGATGCTCAAGGAAGGCGACAAGGCCCCCGACTTCGACCTGCCCACCGACACGGGTCGGGTCTCCCTGGCGGCCCTGAAGGGCCGCACGGTGGTGCTGTTCTTCTATCCCAAGGACGACACCCCCGGTTGCACCACCGAGGCGATCGGCTTCTCCCGGGCGAAGGCCGACGTCGAGGCGGCCGGGGCGACCCTGGTCGGGGTGTCCAAGGACACGGTGAAGAAACACGGCAAATTTCGCGAAAAGCATGGCCTGACGGTCGAGCTGGGCTCCGACGCCGACAGCGACGTCATCGAGCGCTACGGCGCCTGGGTCGAAAAGACCCTCTATGGCCGTCAGTACATGGGGATCGACCGCTCCACCTGGCTGATCGACGGCGAGGGCGTGATCCGGCGGATCTGGCGAAAAGTGCGCGTTCCGGGACATGTGGAAGAGGTCCTGGCCGCGGTCCGCAACCCCTGACGCGGCAAGGGGCGGCGTTCCGCCGCTCCCGACCCTCAATGGGCCGTTACTCACCGGTTACGTCAGGTGTTGCGAAAACGCCGCGCCTGGCCCCGAATATTCGCGCTGGGCGGGCAAAGTGCTCATCGAGAACTGGCGCGATCGGGCAGACGTGGTTAACCCTGACCTCGACGATGCAGAATCCCCGCTTCGCGCACGCCTGACGCGCGAAGACCCTTGCGCGTTTCCCCCACATGGTCGCATATCGCGCAAACCGGGAAAGTCGGGTTCGGGGGCTATGGCCACAGCACGCTTGCGCAGAATTCGGCGGGCATTGGAGGAGCTGTTTCCAGAACGGCACCTCTACATCCGGTCCGGCGGTGAGATGCGCGGCTTTGTGCTGTCCACCAGCAAGCAGGTCATGGGCGCCGGCGTCATCGGCGCCGCCGCCCTCTGGATGGGCGTCTGCACCGCCGCCATGCTGGTCAGCGCCCTGTCGGTCAGCGCGACCGACCAGGAACTGGCCCGCCGCAACGCCTACTGGGAACGCGTCACCGCCGACCGCCAGGCCCGGCTGAACAGCGCCATGCAGCAGCTGGCGAACGACGGGTCGCTCGGCGAGTTGGCCAAGTCGGTCGAAAACCGGCACAACGCGCTCGCCCTGCTGCTGGCCGACGGCGGCTTCCGCGGCGCCCCCGGCGCCGCCCAGGCCCTGGCGCCGGCCAAACCCCGTCCGGACATCACCAACCCGATCGCCCGGGTTCAGTACACCCTGATGGACCAGGAACGGATCATCAGCGCCGCGGAGGGCTTCGCCCTGAGCCGCGCCGAACGCCTGCGCCTGGCCTTCCGCCTGGCCGGCCTCAACCCGGACAGCTACGCCGGCCGCGGCGGATCGCTCGGCGGTCCGCTGATCGAGACCCGCGACCCCCGCGCTCTGGCCGCCGTGCTGGACGTGGACGAGAGCTTCGCCCAGCGCATCCAGCGCGCCTCGTCCAACATGTCCGACATGCGCTCCCTGTCCCAGGCGGCGCGCGGCCTGCCCTTCTTCCGCCCGACCAGCGCGGCGGCCCAGTCGAGCAGCTACGGCGTGCGCCTCGATCCGTTCACCCGCCGCCCGGCCTTCCATTCGGGACTCGACTTCCCGGGCGCCAGCTTCACGCCGATCTATGCGTCGGGTCCGGGCGTGATCTCCTTTACCGGCGTTCGGTCCGGTTACGGCAACACCGTCGAGATCGACCACGGCAACGGGTTCAAGACCCGCTATGCCCACCTTGCCGGTTTCAGTGTCCGCGTGGGGCAACGAGTCACTGTTGGCCAGCGTATTGCATCGATGGGGTCGACCGGCCGGTCGACTGGCCCACATTTGCACTATGAGGTGTGGGTCAATGGCCGGGCGCAGAACCCCAACCGATTCTTGAAGGCCGGCGAATATGTTCAGCAAGCAAACTAAGACCCCGCCCAAACCCGCCACGACGTCCGCTCCGGCGCCCCTGCCGACGGCCATGGCGCCCGAAGCGCCCAAGGCCCGGCCCAAGGTCGCGTCCCTTATCAGCGACGGGATTACAATCGAAGGCGGCGTCGTCGGCGATGGCGAACTGCAGATCGACGGCATCGTCAAAGGCGACGTCCGCGTCGCCCGGCTGACCGTCGGCGACACCGGCCACATCGAGGGCTCGGTCTATGCCGAGGCCACCGAGATCCGCGGCCGCGTGATCGGTTCGGTCACCGCCAAGCAAGTGCGCCTTTATGGAACAGCCTACGTGGACGGCGACATCACCCACGAGCAGCTGGCCATGGAAACGGGGGCCTTCTTCCAGGGCCGCAGCCTGAAGTTCCAGCGCCCGCAGGCTCCGGCTCACCACAGCCCGGCCCCGGCGCCGTCTTCGCCGACGCAGGGCGATTCCCTGTCCGCGCCGCCCAAGCCGATCAGCTAGCCTCTTCCTCCCTCCCCTTTGTGGGGAGGGAAACCGGCCTACCCCTCGACCGCGTCCCGCGTGGCCCCGACTCTTTGCGCCAGGGCCGCGCCCATGAAGTCGTCGAGGTCGCCGTCGAGGACGCCGTCAGTGTCGGAGGTCTCCACCCCCGTCCGCAGGTCCTTGACCATCTGGTAGGGCTGCAGGACGTAGCTGCGGATCTGGTGGCCCCAGCCGATGTCGGTCTTCTGGTCCTCCAGCGCCTGCTGCGCCGCCTCGCGCTTCTGCAGCTCGGCCTCGTAGAGCCGGGCGCGCAGCATCTTCCACGCTTCTTCCCGGTTCTGGTGCTGGCTGCGGCCAGCCTGGCAGGCCACGGCGATGCCCGTGGGGATGTGGGTCAGGCGGACGGCGGAGTCGGTCTTGTTGATGTGCTGCCCGCCGGCGCCGCTGGCCCGATAGGTGTCGGTGCGCACGTCGGCCGGGTTGATCTCGATCTCGATGGTGTCGTCGACCACCGGATAGACCCAGGCCGAGGCGAAGCTGGTGTGGCGCTTGGCGGCGGCGTCATAGGGGCTGATGCGCACCAGCCGGTGCACCCCGGCCTCGGTCTTCAGCCAGCCGTAGGCGTTGGGGCCCTTGATCTGCAGGGTGGCGGACTTGATGCCCACCTGGTCGCCGCCGGTCTCCTCGACCAGCTCGACGCTGTAGCCGTGGCTGGTGGCCCAGCGGGTGTACATGCGCAGCAGCATGTTGGCCCAGTCGCAGGACTCGGTCCCGCCGGCGCCGGAGTTGATTTCCACATAGGCGTCATTGCCGTCGGCCTCGCCCGACAGCAGAGCCTCCAGCTCGGCCTTGCCGGCGCGGGCCCTGATCTCCTTCAGCTGGGCGCGGGCGTCTTCGAGGGAGGCTTCGTCCCCTTCGGCGTCAGCCATCTCGGCGTATTCGAGGGCGTCGCTGAGGTCGCGTTCGATCGCCTTCACCGCCCCGATCCGGTCGGCGAGGCTCTGCCGCTCGCGCATCAAGGCCTGGGCCTCGGCGGGCCTGTCCCACAGGGTGGGGTCTTCGGAACGCGCGTCCAGCTCGTGCAGACGTCTTAGGGAAGCATCCCAGTCAAAGACGCCTCCTGAGCAGTCCGGCGGACTGCTCGATGTCGGCCTTGGCGGCCTCGACATCCGGTCTCATGAAAATCTCCGATCAAGCGGACGCGGGGCGTAACCCGCGCGGCGCCTCAATACAATCCCGACAGATCGTCGGGGATCCTGGCTTTGGGCGGCGGCGGCGGCGCCTGGGGTTGTTCGCTGCGCAGCTGTCCGCCGGGCCAGGCCTCCTGGTAGGACGTCGGCGCGCCGGGGCTGGCGGGCAGCGCCGGACCCACCGGGCCGCGCGGCTCGGTGCCCGGCCGGAACGCCTCGCGCTGGCCGCCGACGACGATGAACTTGGCGCCCTTGGGCGGCTTGAACGGCTCGGGGGACACGCCCTTCACCGCTTCGGTCATGAAGTTGATGAACACCGGCAGGGCCGAGACACCGCCGGCCTCGCCCTCGCCCAGCGAGCGGTTGTCGTCGAAGCCGATGAATACCCCGACGACGATCTGCGGCGTGAAGCCGACAAACCAGGCGCTGCGGTATTCGTTGGTGGTGCCGGTCTTGCCCGCCACGGGACGGCCGAGGACCCGGGCCTGGGTGGCCGTGCCGCGCTGGACCACGCCCTCGAGCATGGACGAGATCTGGAAGGCGGTGACCGGATCGATGATCTGTTCGCCGGCCGGAGCGACCCGCGGGCTTTCCTCGCCGCCAAAACCGGCGGTGCAGCGGGGGCAGTCGCGCTTGTCGGCGCGGTAGATCACCTGGCCCTCGCGGTCCTGGACCAGCTCGATCAGGTGCGGCTCGACCCTCCGGCCGCCGTTGACGAAGGCGGTGTAGGCGGCGGTCAGCTTGAACGGCGTGGTCTCCCCGGCGCCCAGCGCCATGGCCAGCACCGGCTCCATCGAGCGGACGATGCCGAACTTGACGCACAGGTCGGCGATCTTGCGCATGCCCACGCCCTGGGCCAGGCGCACGGTCATGGCGTTGCGCGACAGCTCCAGGCCGCGCCGCAGGGGCATCGAGCCGTAGTATTTCCGGTTGTAGTTCTGCGGCGTCCAGTCCTCGCCGTTGACCCCGCCCTTAAACACGATCTGGGCGTCGGTGACGTAGCTGGCCGGGGTGTAGCCGCCGTCCGGCTCCAGGGCCGCGGCATAGACGAACGGCTTGATGGCCGACCCCGGCTGGCGCATCGCCTGGGTCGCACGGTTGAAACTCGACAGTGAGAAGGAATAGCCGCCGACCATGGCCAGCACCCGGCCAGAATGGGGCTCGATGGCCACCAGGGCGCCGTTGACGGCGGGCGCCTGCCGCAGGCGATAGCCGCCGCTGGCCGCCGGCTCGACGAACACCAGGTCGCCGACGTTCAGGCCCCTGCCCGCCTTGGCCCAGGCGACGTCCTCTGCGACCAGTGCGCCGGGGGCGTAGTCTTTGGCCGGGGTGACGCGGACGCCGCCCGTGACGCTGGAAACCACGGCCGCGCGCCAGTCGCGACGCTCGGACGGCGGGGTCTTCTTCAGCGCGGCCTTTTGCCATCCGGCGACCATGTTGGTCGTGCCCCAGGCGCCGCGCCAACCGTGGCGGCGGTCGTAGGTCTCCAGCCCGTCCATCAGCGCCACCCGGGCCGCCGTCTGCAGGCGGGGGTCGAGGGTCGTGCGCATGTAGTAGCCGCCCTCGCTCAGACGCGGCCCCAGCGTGACCAGGCCGCGGCGGCGGACTTCCTCGACGAAATAGTCGGCGTCCTTGTACTTGGCGCGAGACGGCGCTGCCTGGACCTTGAGGTCTTCCGCCATCGCAGTCTGGGCGTCGGCGCGGCTGACCCAGCCCAGCTCCGCCATCTCGCCGAGAATCCAGTTCCGGCGATCAGTCGCGTTCTTTTTCCGCCGGATCGGATGGTAGTTGTCCGGCCCCTTGGGCAGGGCCGCCAGGTAGGCGCACTCGGCCAGGGTCAGCTCATTCACCGGCTTGCCGAAGTAGTTGTAGGCCGCCGCGCCGACGCCGTAGGACCGGTAGCCCAGCCAGATCTCGTTGAGATACAGCTCGAGGATCCGGTCCTTGGTCAGGGTCTGCTCGAGCCGACGGGCGAGAATTGCTTCCTTGAGCTTGCGCCCCACCGTGGCGTCGCTGGTCAGCAGGACGTTCTTGGCCACCTGCTGGGTGATCGTCGAGCCGCCTTCGAGCCGCCGCCCCTGCAGGGCGTTGAGCACGTTCTTGGCCATGGCGCGAGACAGGCCCTGCATGTCCACGCCGCTGTGCTGGAAGAAGTTGCGGTCTTCGGCGGCCAGGAAGGCCTGAACCAGCCGGGGCGGAAGCTGGTCGTAGGGGATGAATATCCGGCGCTCGCGGGAGAATTCCCCGATCAGGGTGCCGTCCCAGGCATAGACCCGCGTCGCCGTCGGCGGCCGATAGTCGGTCAGGTCGCCGGCGTCCGGCATGTCGTGGAAAAGCCAGGCCGCGTAGATGGCCAGGGCGAAACCGGCCACGGCAATGACGCTGAGCACACTGATGCCGACGACGGCCACCCAGCGCTCGGGCGGCTCCTCGAACGGCCAAAGACGCAGAAGGGCCTTCTCAAGCATGGGCCTGCTGTAACCTGACAATGGCCGGGCGCCAACGGGCGGAACGCGAGAGTCTGCCTAGCGGCTGGCCATCTTCGCCTCGAGCCTGTCCCGCCCGGATTGAATTCAATCCGGGCGGGAAAAACAGGCTCGATTCTGAAGTGGAGCACGATGGGCGCCGAAACCGGCAACCACTTTCGGTTATCGTGCTCTGCGCGCGAACCAGGCGTCCACGGCGTCACCGACGGCGTTCATCAGCCTTAGGCGCTTGGCCGGATCGGTCAGCTGGCGCTCGTCCTCGGCGTTGTTGATGAAGCCCATTTCCAGCAGAACCGCCGGCACGTCGGGGGCCAGCAGCACCATCAGATTTCCGTCGCGGTGGCTGCGGCGCAACAGGGGCGTCTCGTCTGCGATCTTCTCCAGCAGCAGCGTGGCGAACTCGGCCGAGCGGTTGCGGGTCGCGCGCTGGGTCAGGTCGAGGATGATCTCGCCCACCGTGCGGTCGGCCCCCGGCAGGCTGGCCGGCATCAGCCAGTCGTCCTTGCGCAGCACCCGGGTCACCCGGCTCTCGCCGCGTTCGGACAAGGTGTAGACGCTGGCGCCCCGGGTGTCTGTGCTCGGCCCCGAATCGGCGTGCAGCGAGATGAACAGGTCGGCGTCGGCGGCCCGGGCGATCCGCACCCGGCTCTCCAGCGGGATATAGACGTCGCTGGTGCGGGTCAGGACCACTCGATAGCGCCCGGTGCGTTCCAGCCGCGCCTTGAGCGCCTTGGCCGCGGCCAGGGTGACGTCCTTCTCGTGCGCCGTCTTGCCGGGCGCGCCGGGATCCTTGCCGCCGTGACCGGGGTCGATGACCACCACCCGCGGGCAGTCCCGGGCCGGCGGTCGGGCGACAATCGGAGCGGGCTTTGCCGGCTTGCGGGTCGTGGGCGTGATCATGGGCGCCGCGCCGCCGCGGGCCTTGAGGTCGATGACATAGCGATAGGTCTTCACCCCGTCGCCGGGGGGCAGCAGGAAGCGGCGGCGCACCTCGGCATCGCGGGCCAGCTCCAGGTTCAGCTTGAGCGCGCCGGGGCCCCGCTCGACATTCCAGCGGCGCACAAGGCCCTGGCCGCCGCCGCGCAGGTCGCCGGCCGCGTCGATCCGGGGCAGCGAGACGACCACCGTGCCGTCGAGGCCATCGGACAACAGCTTTCCGGTCACCGAGCGGTCGAGATCGAGGACCACGCGGGTCTCGCTCTGGTCGCCCCCGAGACGCACTTTCAGGAGGCCCGACGTGGCGGACCCCCGGGCGACGCCGCCCACAGCCAGCACCGCCACGATCAACGCGGCCAGGACGGCAAACCCTCGCCATCCCGCCAAAAGTCCGCCGGCCGACAACGCCCTCATTCAAGGCCCCACACATCGCTTTGCGATTTGGACGCCAGTATCGCGCCGGGCTCGTATTCAATTAGTTAAGGCTTTGCATACGGCCGATATGCCGCACACGAACGGCGGCGCGCTTTCCTTTTGAGTGTGGATAAGGGTAATGTCCCTTGGCGCGCCGGTCCCCGCGTACCGACGGGGATTCTCCGCGCAACGATATCAAGGCCGCGCGTCCGGCCCATCGCCTAGCGGCGAGCGACGCGACCATCCGATCCCGCGCTGATTTTGGCGCATTCAGGGAATGAACCTCATGGGCTGCGCACACGCCCTGGCCTGGCACTCGCCCCTTCGCATCGCCGCTTGCGACGCGAAGGACGGCCATACGGAGCGCGCCTTCACCTCATGCCGGCGACCGGGCCACGAGCCCGCTGCGCGCCGGGGAGACGCTTTCAATGACCAAGAAAATGCTTATCGACGCCGCCCACCCGGAGGAAACCCGGGTCGTCGTCGTGGACGGAAACCGGGTTGAAGAGTTCGATTTCGAAAGCCAGAACAAGAAACAGCTTCGCGGGAACATCTACCTCGCCAAGGTGACGCGGGTTGAGCCCAGCCTGCAGGCGGCCTTCATCGAGTACGGCGGCAACCGCCACGGCTTCCTGGCCTTCAACGAGATCCACCCGGACTACTACCAGATCCCCCTCGCCGACCGCGAAGCGCTGATGCGCGCCCAGGCCGAGGATGACGACGAGCCCGAGACCCGCGGCCGGGGCCGGCCGCAGGCCGCCGCGTCCGAAAACGACGACGATGACGACGGCGAGGTCTCCGAGGACGAAGACGACGTCATGGACGAGGAGGTGGCCCGCCGCCGCCGCCGTCTGATGCGCAACTACAAGATTCAGGAAGTGATCCGCCGCCGGCAGATCATGCTGGTCCAGGTCGTCAAGGAAGAGCGCGGCAACAAGGGCGCGGCCCTGACCACCTATCTGTCTCTGGCTGGCCGCTACGGCGTCCTGATGCCCAACACCGCCCGTGGCGGGGGCATCAGCCGCAAGATCACCACGGTAACTGACCGCAAGAAGCTCAAGACCATCGTCCAGAGCCTGGACGTGCCCAAGGGCATGGGCCTGATCGTCCGCACGGCCGGCGCCAAGCGCACCAAGACCGAGATCAAGCGCGACTACGACTATCTGCTGCGGGCCTGGGAAAACATCCGCGAGACGACCCTGCACTCGATCGCTCCGGCGCTGATCTACGAGGAGGAAGACCTCGTCAAACGCGCCATCCGCGACCTGTTCGACAAGGACATCGACGGTGTCTGGGTGGAGGGCGAGCGCGGCTACAAGGATGCGCGCGACTTCATGCGCATGCTGATGCCGTCGCAGGCCAAGAAGGTCCAGCTGTACCGCGAGCCTACGCCGTTGTTCGTGGCGCACAAGGTCGAGGGACATCTGTCGCAGATCTACACCCCGGTCGTGCCGCTGAAGTCCGGCGGCTACCTGGTGATCAACCAGACCGAGGCGCTGGTCGCCGTGGACGTCAACTCCGGCAAATCGACCCGCGAGCGCAACGTCGAGGCCACCGCGCTGAAGACCAACATGGAGGCGGCCGAGGAAGCCGCCCGCCAGTTGCGCCTGCGCGACCTGGCCGGCCTGATCGTCATCGACTTCATCGACATGGAGGAGTCGAAGAACAATCGGGCGGTCGAGAAGCGGCTCAAGGACAGCCTCAAGGATGACCGCGCCCGCATCCAGATGGGCAAGATCAGCTCGTTCGGCCTGATGGAAATCAGTCGCCAGCGCCGCCGCAGCGGCGTGCTGGAGGGCACCACCCATGTCTGCGAGCATTGCGCCGGCACCGGCCGCATGCGCTCGGCCGAATCCAGCGCCCTGGCCGCCCTGCGCGCCGTGGAGATGGAAGCCCTGCAGGGCGGCGGCGAGGTGACCCTGAAGGTCTCCCCGGCCGTCGGCCTCTACATCCTCAATGAAAAGCGGGCCTACCTGACCCGCGTGCACCAGACCCACCACCTGTTCGTCACCGTCCAGATCGACGCGGGTCTGGGCCAGGCTGACCACGAGATCGAGCGCACGGCGAGCGGCGAGAATTCGCTGCATGACCTTGAGCCGGAGCCCGGCATGGCCCGCGTGGCCTATGATCCGCAGGATGACCTGGTCGATGACGACCAGGACTTCGAGGACGAGGAAGACGAGGACGAAGAAGACGAAGACGCCCCCGTCGGCGAGGAAGAGGACGGCGACGAAGACGCCGCCCCCGCCCGCGAGGCGCGTGAACCTCGCGAAGACGGTGACGCCGGCGATGAAGGCGGCCGTCGCGGCCGCGGCCGTCGCCGTCGCCGTCGCGGCGGACGTCGCGAGGACGGCGATGCGCCCGAAGCCGGCGCCGCGCCCGCGTCTGCTCCGGCCCCCGCTGGTGAAGACGACGACGCCGTGCCCGGCGAAAGCGAAGCCCAGCGCCGCCGCCGTCGCGGCCGTCGCGGCGGTCGCCGCATGCGCGACGACGCCCGCCCGCAGGATGGCTTCTCCTGGACCCGCCCGCGGGTGCCGTTCGGCGACGACCCCTTTGTCTGGCACGATCCGGCGACCCTGACCGAGGGCGGCGCCCAGGCTTCCGCCAACGATGCCCGGCCGCCGCGTCGGCCGGAACCGGCGCCGCAGGCGCAGGTTGAGGTGGCCGCTCCGGCGGCGGTCTCCACCGACGAGGTCTGGGTCGAGCTGCCGGCCGAGCCGGACTCCGGCGCCAAGCGCCGTCCCCGCAAGCCGCGGGGTGGCAAGGCCGCCGCGGCCGAGGCCGCGCCCGAGACCGTCGCCGAGGCCGCGCCGGAACCGGCGGTGATCGAGGTCCCCGCGGCCGAAGTCGAAGCCGCGCCGGAACCCGAATCGGCGCCCGCCAAGCCCAAGCGCCCTTCGCGGGCCAAGGCCAAGGCCAAGGCCGCGCCGGAACCGGAAATCGCGGCGGCCGAGCCTGAAGCCGCGCCCGAGCCGGTCCCTGCCCCGGCCCCGGCCCCTGCCGAGCCCGAGCCCGCGCTGGAAGCGGCCCTGCCCGACCCGGCCGAAATCGGCGCGCCGCCCGAAAAGCCCAAGCGCGGATGGTGGCGTCGCGGCTAGAGATATTGTGACGGTCGCGGCGGGGCTTCCGCGCCGCGGCCGTCATACTCCAGCCATCTGGATTGAAGACAGTATTCCCGGACCCAACGAATCCATTCGATCCGGGCAGGGTCTAGCCACTAGAGTGTAAGCGCGCGGGGGCGCGACGGAGAGTTTCGAGGCATGACTTCCCCGATCCGGAAGCCGCTCCAGTCCATCGGGCGCGTCGCCGCCTTCGCGGCGGCGCTGCTGTCGCCGCTCGGCCCGGCCATGGCCCAGTCCGCCCAGCGCGGGCCGACCCTGCTGCGCGACACCGAGATCGAGGAAATCCTCCATCGCGAGGCCGATCCGCTGTTCGCGGCGGCCGGCCTCAATCCCAAGGATGTCCGCATCCTGCTGATCGGCGATCCGTCGCTGAACGCCTTCGCCACCCAGGGCCAGCAGATGGGCCTGAACACCGGCCTGATCCTGGAGGCCGAGAATCCCAACCAGCTGAAGGGCGTCATCGCCCACGAGACCGGCCACATCGCCGGCGGCCACCCGATCCGGTCGGGCGAGCTGCTGAAGGCGGGCCTGCGGCCGATGTTGCTGACCATGGGCCTTGGCGTGCTGGCGATGTTCGCCGGCGCCCCGGAAGCCGGCGCCCTGATCCTGAGCAACGCGCAGTATTTCGGAACCCTGGGCGCCCTGGGCTATAGCCGGGAGCAGGAAGGCCGCGCCGACCAGGCGGCCCTGGTCTACATGGAGCGCACCGGCCAGTCGGGCCGCGGGCTCGTCGATTTCTTCGACAAGTTCCGCTACCAGGAGGTCTTCGCCGAGGCCCGCCGCTTCCCCTATTTCCGCAGCCACCCCCTGTCGTCGCAGCGCATCGAACTGCTGCGCACCAAGGTGGCCGCCCAGTCGAACTACAACGCGGTGGATTCGGAGGCGGACATCCTCGAATTCCAGGTCATGCGGGCCAAGATCGACGGCTTCATGAACCCGCAGGTCTCGCTGACCAAGTACAAGGAAAGCGATGCCAGCTACCCGGCCCGCTACGCCCGGGCGATCGCCTACTACCAGCTCAAGGATCCGGACCGGGCCCTGAAGCTGATCGAGGCCCTGCTCGCCGACCAGCCCGATAACCCCTACCTGTGGGAGCTCAAGGGCCAGATTCTGTTCGAGTTCGGCCGCATCGATGAGGCCGAGGCCCCCCAGCGCCGGTCGGTCGAGCTGAAGCCCGAAGCGCCGTTGCTGCGCATCAACCTGGGCCAGACCCTGATCAACATGAACGACCGCCAGAAGCGCGATGAAGGCATCGCCGAGCTGAAGAAGGTCATTCTGCTGGAAGACGACAACGCCGAGGCCTGGCGTCTGCTGGCGATGGCCTACGAGGCCCGCGGCGACGAGGGCATGGCGCGCCTGGCCACGGCCGAACGGTTCTTCGCCCTGGGCGCCCTGAACGAATCCAAGGCGTTCGCCATCCGCGCCCGGGAGCTGTTTGACCGCACCAGCGTCGAGTGGCTGCAGGCCACCGACATCATCATGGCCTCCAACCCGAGCGACCAGGACCTGCGGGCCCTGGCCGGCGAAGGCTCGACGACCCGCCGCCGTTGACCTGGTCCCCCCTTCGCGCCACCTAGGGCGGCCGCCGCCGGAGTCCCCCATGCGCTCGCTGACGATCCTTGCCCTCGCCGCCACGCTTGCCGCCTGCGGCCAGCCGAAGGTCGAACCGGAGTTCGGCCAGAAGGTCCGCGCCTATCTGCTGGCCAATCCAGAGGTGCTGGTCGAGGTTCAAACGGCGCTGAGGGCCAAGCAGACGCGGGAAGCGCTCGCCGCCTATCGCGGCGCGCTGGAGCACGACCCCCGCGATCGGGTGCTCAATCCGGACGGCAAGGTCACCCTGGTGGCGATGTTCGACTACAACTGCGGCTTCTGCAAAACCATCGCGCCGGAAATCCTCGAGCTGGCGCGCACCCATCCGCAGGTGCGGTTCGTGTTCAAGGACATGGTCATCTTCGGCGCCACCAGCGAATACGCCGCCGCCGCCGCCGCCCTGGCCAGGACCCCGACCCAGTACATCGCCCTGCACCGCGCCTTCATGGCCGCCAAGCCGCTGAACGACGAGGTGGCCACCCGGATCATCGTCGCCCACGGGCTGGATCCGGCCGCCGTCCGCCGCGAACAGGCCTCCGACGCCCGCCGGCAATACCTGTCCGACGTCCATGACATCGCCAGAGGCCTGGGGCTCGAGGGAACCCCCGCCTTCATCATCGGCGACACCCTGATCCCCGGCGCCGACGCCGAAGCCGTCAAGGTGGCCATCGCCGCCGAACTGCGCCGCAAGCGCTAGATCGCCGCCAGGCTGATCCCGGCCAGGGGATCGCCGCTCCAGCCGGCCACGGCCTGGTCCATCGCCATCTTTGCCAGGGTCGGATTGCCGAGCCGCGCCTGCGCCCGGGCCACCACCAGCAGGGTCAGCGGATCCTTCAGCCACTTGACCAGCACCGCGTTGGCCTCCAGCACCCCGCCGGACCTTGCCGGTCTTGCCGGTAGCCATCAGGGCCTCGGCGGTCAGCACCTGGATAAAGTCATCCCCGGGCCAGGCGGTCGCCGGTCCGAGGATTTCGTCGGCGTAGGCAGCGTCGCCGCCGGATTTGGCGTAGCGCCGCACCGTGGCCGCCGCCAGGCGCCGCCCCGGGTGTACGCCTTCCGTAACCCCTTGAGCGACGGGACAGAGGCTACAGAGCGGCAGGGCGACCCGCAATCAGACCCGATCAGTCGCCCGTGGGGAGAGCGACGTTTCCCTATGCGGTTGCATGCGAAAGAGTACAACCTCCAGGACCACAAGTCGGCCAGGGGGGGGCGGGACGTTGTTGATCGAAAGCCTGAAGACAACGGGAGACGCGGTGTTTGATTTCCTGGCTCGCAGCAAGGACATCGCGCCGTGGTTCGAAATGGTGGGATCCATCGCGGCGTTATCGGCCGCCTACTATTTTGGACGAGCGGAGAAGCACAACAAGCAGCGCACCTACGCCATGACCGCGTGGATCGTGACCAGCGATGCCTATGGCTCGCTTAGCCGCTGTGTCGTCAGGCTCGTGGCAGAGAGCGAGAACAGTCCCGGCTACTTCAGCCGTCTTACCCAGGACTCCGAGAAACTGCTCGAGAATACGAGATCGCTCATGGAATTTCCGATGCATGAGCTCAAGCCAAATGCGGTGCTGGATTTCAACTCCTTCCGCAGAAATGTGCAGCACATCTGCTCAATCATCTACAATATCGCTTCGGAAAAACACATCATAACGGTCGGAGCGGTCGCCGAGGTCATGCGAGATTTTGTCTTCGCCGACGAATACTACAGCAACCTCCGCAACCAACTCGGGTACAATGCAAAAAGAGTCCTCGAACAAGAGCGCCAGCGCGAAGTGGAGATTGGCGCCTTGAGGGACGCGATTCTCGCCGAACAGGAGGCGCGCCTTTCCGGTCAGCCGGGGCGGTCATCGGAGATTTCCCGCCTGCGCTGGCGCCGCCGCCATGGGTGGCCGGGGACAGGCGATCTGAAGCGCCATGTGCCTGCCGCGCCACGTCTCCAGGGACGCAGCGGCTAGAGCCCTTTCCGATCTGATTGCTTCAATCGGATCGGATAAAAAGGGCTCCAAATCAAAAGTTTAGAGCATTTTTCGATCCGAAAACCGTTTCACACTTTTCGGAAAATGCTCTAGCCGTTCGACACCGTTTATTGGACGGGCTGCGACCTTCCTAGATCAGCCCCGCCAGCGGCGAGCTCGGGTCTGCGTACATGCGCCGCGCCATGCGGCCGGCCAGATAGGCCTCCCGGCCGGCGATCACCGCGTGCTTCATCGCCCGGGCCATGCGGATCGGGTCTCTGGCCTCGGCGATGGCGGTGTTCATCAGGATGCCGTCGCAGCCCAGCTCCATGCCGATGGTCGCGTCCGAGGCCGTGCCGACGCCGGCATCGACCAGCACCGGGACCTTCGACTGCTCGACGATCAGGCGGATGTTAACCCGGTTCTGGATGCCCAGGCCCGAACCGATCGGCGCGCCCAGCGGCATGATGGCGGCCGCCCCGGCCTCCTCCAGCTTGCGGGCGTAGACGACGTCGTCGGTGCAGTAGACCATCACGTCGAAACCCTCTTTCACAAGCAGTTTCAACGCTTTTAGCGTCTCTTCCATGTCCGGATAGAGGGTCTTCGGGTCGCTCAGGACCTCCAGCTTGACCAGCGACCAGTCGCCGGCCTCGCGGGCCAGGCGCAGCGTCCGCACCGCCTCCTCGCCGGTGAAGCAGCCGGCGGTGTTGGGCAGATAGGTGAAGCGGTCGGGCTTCACGAAATCCATCAGCAGCGGCTGGCTGGGATCGGAAATGTTCACCCGCCGCACCGCGACGGTGACGATCTCCGCGCCCGCGGCTTCGGCCGCCGCGGCGTTGGTGGCGTAGTCCTTGTACTTCCCCGTGCCGACGATCAGGCGCGAGGAAAAGGTGTGGCCGGCGACGGTCCAGCTGTCGGCGGCGGCGGTGGGAGCGTGGGCGTTCATGGGGTTCGGTTTACGCTGCCCGGGCTTTTCGAGGAAGGCCTGCACGGAATCTGCACGGCAACCGTTCGGGGCCTGCGCGGTTAGCGCCGTTGACGCCGCGCGTGGTCGGCGGAAGATGCGCCCATGACCCGTTCGATCCTGATCGTCGATGACGACCCGCACATCCGCCAGCTGCTGGCCTTCGCGCTGACCAAGGCCGGGCTCGAAGCGCGGGAGGCCGAGGACGGCGAGGCGGCCCTGGCGGCCGTGGCCGACAACCCGCCGGACCTGGTGATCCTCGACATCAACATGCCCCGGCTGAACGGGCTGGAGGTCTGCCGCCGTCTGCGGGCGCAGGGCGACCTGCCGATCCTGTTCCTGTCCTCGCGGGACGACGAGATCGACCGGGTGCTGGGCATCGAGCTGGGCGCCGACGACTATGTGGTCAAGCCGTTCAGCCCCCGCGAGGTCACCGCCAGGGTGCAGGCCATCCTGCGCCGGTCGGGCAGCCAGAAGCCAGCGGCGGCGGAAGAGACCAACGGCGCCATCGTCCGCGGCCGTCTGACCCTCAACACCGAAGGCTGGACGGCCTTGTGGGACGACCGCGAGGCGCCGCTGACGGTCACCGAGTTCGGCATCCTGCGCACCCTCGCCTCGACTCCGACCAAGGTGTTCAGCCGCGACGCCATCATCGACCGGCTGCACGGCCCGGGCTTCGCCATCACCGACCGGACCATCGACAGCCATGTGCGCAACCTGCGGGGCAAGTTCGCCGGCCTCGGCGGTCACGACGTGATCGAGACGCGGGCGGGAGTCGGTTACCGGCTGGGAGCCTGCACCGGCCAGGCCGCGTGATCGCGGCGGCCAAGGCCTTCCTCAAGCGTCACTGGCCGGCCCTGGGGCTGCGCACCATCCTGCTGACCGTGCTGCTGGCCGTCGCCGCCATGCCGGTGGCCGCCGCCGTCTTCCTGCGGGTGTACGAGAATACCCTGGTGCGGCAGACCGAGGTGGAGCTGGTGTCCCAGGGCGCCGCCCTGGCCGCCACCGCCGCCGCCGTCTGGCCTGGCGCAGCACCCGTCGCGACGCCGCCGGACAAGACCAGACCCGGCTACTACCGGCCCGAGACCACGGCCATCGATCTCAGCGCCTCGCCCGTGCTGCCCGCGCGGCCGCCGGCCGCCGTCACCGCCGAGCCGGCCGACGCGGCGGCGCTGGCCGCCCTCCCCGCCCTGGGCCCGGTCATCGACGAGACCACCCGCACCACCCTGGCCTCGGTGGTCGTGCTCGACCGCAACGGCCGGGTCGTGCGCGGGCTGGGCGAGGGCCGCACCCAGCGCAGCCTGCCTGAGGTGGCCTCGGCCCTCGGCGGGACGCCCAGGACCGTCCTGCGGCGGCAGTCCAACTTCCAGCAGCGCTACGCCTTCGAATTCCTCAGCCGCGCCTCGGGCATCCGCCTGCATCACGCCCGGCCCATCGTGGTGCAGGGCAAGGTGGTCGGGGTGCTGCTGCTGTCGCGGTCCCCCCGCGCCCTGTTCCGCGGGCTGTACGAGGACCGGGGCAAGTTCCTTGTCGGGCTGGCCGGGCTGATCGCCGTGCTGGTGGTGCTGTCAGGACTGGTGTCGCGGGGCATCACCCGCCCGATCGTGGCGCTCAGCGCCGCCTCGCGCGAGGTCGCCGCCGGCCGGGGGACCGTGCCGGAAACCCCCTCCACCGCCGCCGTCGAGATCCGCCAGCTCTACGAGGACTTTCGGGCCATGGCCGAGGCCATCGCCCGCCGCTCCCGCTATCTGCGCGACTTCGCCGCCGCCGTCAGCCACGAGTTCAAGACGCCGCTGGCCGGCATCGGCGGCGCGGTCGAGCTGCTGCAGGACCACGGCGAGTCGATGAAGCCGGAAGAGCGGGCCCGCTTCCTGGCCAACATCTCGGCCGACAACACCCGCCTGGCCCAGCTGGTCACCCGCCTGCTGGACCTGGCCCGCGCCGACATGGCCCGGCCAGGCGTCAATGTCGCGGTCGACGTCGCCGGCGCGGTCCACCGGGTGGTCGACGCCCTGGGCGGATCGACCCTCACGGTCGAGGCCGCCCTCCCCGCCGGACTGCCGCCAGTGGCGGCGCCGGAGGAAGCCATCGAGACAGTGCTGACCGTGCTGCTGGTCAACAGCCGCCAGGCCGGCGCCGGGCGGGCGGTGATCGCCGCCGAGATCGCCGACGATACCCTGATCCTGACCGTTTCCGACGACGGCCCTGGCGTCGCCGAGGCGGACCGCGAGCGGCTGTTCGAGCCCTTCTTCACCAGCCATCGGGCCGATGGCGGCACGGGCCTTGGCCTGCCGATCGCCCGTTCGCTGCTGGCGGCCAGCGAAGGCCGGATCAGTCTCGTGGCCTCAAAGACCGGCGCCCGTTTCGAGGTGGTGTTGCCGCTGGCGGCGGGCGGCGGCTGACCGCGCGGTCTGCACACCATCTCCACATCGGCTCCCTCACCGCTCGGGATGGCGGGTTCAATCTCACCCAAATCAAGGGGAGAAAACCGACATGCTGCATCCGGATATGGCCGGAACCGGCTACGCCATCGTCGTCCAGCCGGAACAGGATCGCTGGATCTGGGCGCTGATGAACCTCGACGCCGAGATCACGGCCAGCGGGGCGGCCGGGGATAGGGATACCGCCTGGCGCTGCGGGACCCTGGCGGCCACGACCATCGCCGCCCTGGACCGGCGCAGGCGGTTCTGAACGCGGATATCGCTGGCCCGGAGAGCCCGCGAGGCGCATGGTCCGGCCCCATCGACCGATCCGTCCTCGGCGATGGCCTGGAGACACGATTGCAGCCGCCCGACAAGCCAGACTCCCCCAAGGCGGCCCAGCGGCCGGGCTTCGGATCGCGGCGCGGCAAGCGGCCGCTCAAGCATCTGAAGTCCATGCGCGGCGACGGGACCCTTCAGGCCGCCGGCCTGGAGTCGCCGGTGGGCTATCAGCTGGACCTCTATTCGGACGGCGACCGGACCATCGGCACGGGTTCGCTGGACGGCGATTTCGTCGGCCGGGCCGAGGCCCTGGAAGGCTGTGAGGCGCGGCTGGTCCTGGAGGACGGCGCGCAGATGGCCGTCACCCTCGAAAACGTCGAGGATGACGGCGCCGAGTTCGAGATCCAGTCGGCGGGATAGCAACACGGATGCAAGTCCCTTCCCCACGGGGAAGGTGGCTCGGCGAAGCCGAGGCGGATGGGGGCTCTTCAACCGCCCCCCTCAGTCACCGCTTCGCGGCGACAGCTCCCCCGTGGGGGAGCGACTGCAGCAGCGCCATCCTTGTCAGCCTTGAACGGCCTAAAGCCCCGTCAGGGCGCTGACCGTCACCGCGCCGACCTCGACCTTCACGCCCAGGAAACGCATTTCGCCGCCGAGGAAGCTGATTTCCTCCATGGCCACGGCCGGGCTGCGCTTGAGCAGGGCGGCGTCGCGATGGGTCAGGTGCAGCAGCAGGTCAGCGCGGTCGGCGCCCTGGCCGTCGGCGTCGGCAATGGCGGCGCGCAGCGTGGTGATGGTGTCCTGCTTGGGGACGGGACGCGGGGCCTGGCTCATGGTTGTCGCCTTTCTCCCCCGAAGCGCCGCGGACGGCGGCGCATGAAACGGGCAGGACGGCGGATGGACGAGTCGCCGGCAGGGCTCCTTGGCGGAGCGTCGCGCATTGTAGCACGAACGCGGGACCGGCGGCGATGCGCGGGCAAAAGAAAACGGGCCGGCCCAGGGGGCCGACCCGCTCGAATTTCGGTGTTGAAAGCCGAAAAGCTTAGTCAGCCGAGGTCAGTTGACCGGCAGACGTCTTGCCGCTGCGCTGATCGCGCTCCAGCTCGTAGTTGAGCTTTTGACCTTCGTGGATGGAGCCGAGCGAGGAACGCTCGACCGCCGAGATGTGGACGAACACGTCGCCGCCGCCAGCGTCAGGCGCGATGAAGCCGAAGCCCTTGGTCGCGTTGAACCACTTCACAGTTCCGGTAGCCATAGTTTGTAGCCTTGTAGACATAAATTTCAGCCCGCGAGATGCGGCTGCGTGATCAAATTCTCAGAGGTTTTGGAAGGCTACTTCAGAATTCCCATGATGGGTTCCCGAAACGGCTGGCCGCGCCAGATCGAACTTCGATAGGCGGCAAGTCTCATGAAAACGGGGAAGCGGCAAGGGATTATTTGGCGGACTACTCAGCGCCTGCCCGCAAATTCTCGGGAATGACGCTAGCCGCCCCCGATAAACGTTACGATCTCGAAGCGGTCGCCGTCGTGCACCGGCGTCGCGGCATGCAGGCCGCGGGGGACGATCTCGAGGTTGCGCTCGACCGCCACCTTGCGGGTTTCGAGGCCCAGGGCGGCCACCAGCTCGGCGACATTGGCCACCGGCTCCAGCACCCGTTCCTCGCCGTTGATATACACGCGCATGACGCTGCGCTTGTGACCCCGGCCTTGCGAAGATACAAGGGCCGCCGAAACGACGGCGGGGCCTGATGGCGAAACCGATCCATGTGCTGAGCGGACCAAACCTCAATCTGTTGGGGGTCCGCGAGCCGGAGATCTACGGACGAGAGACGCTGGCCGATATCCAGGCCCGCTGTGAGGCCCGGGCGAAGGCGCTGGGCTGCTCGGTCGTATTCCGGCAATCCAATCACGAGGGCGAACTGATCGACTGGGTCCAGCAGGCCCGGACCGAGGCATCCGCCTTGATCATCAACCCGGCGGGCTATGGTCACACTTCCGTGGCCCTGCTCGACGCGCTGAAGACTCTCGATATACCGATCGTCGAATGCCATCTGTCGAACCCGGCCTCGCGGGAGACGTTTCGCCGGAAGACCTACGTGTCGCTGGCCGCCACCGGGATAGTCTCCGGGTTCGGGGCGAGCAGCTATGAACTGGCGGTCGAGGCCGCCGCCGGCCTGATCGGCGCCAAAGGCGCCTCGGCCTGATCCGCAGACAAGGTAAAGCTTCATGTCCAATCCAAAGGCCGCTGCCGAGTCCGGCGATCCCCAGGCCATCGACACCCGCGTGGTTCGCAAGCTGGCCGATATCCTCAAGGATACCGGCCTGACGGAGATCGAGGTCGAGCGCGGCGGGCTGAAGATCCGCGTCGCCCGTGAGGTGACCGTAACTCATATGGCCGCGCCTGCGGCCCATCATGTCGCCGCCCCGGCGCCCGCCACGGCCGCCCCGGCGGCGGTCGAAGCCGTCCCTGGCGCCGCCCCGGCCGCCCCCGTCCAGGAGGGCGAAGTGGTCAAGTCGCCGATGGTCGGCACCATCTATCTGCAGGCCACGCCCGGCGCCGACCCCTTCATCAAGATCGGCCAGACCGTCACCCAGGGCCAGACCCTGCTGATCGTCGAGGCGATGAAGACCATGAACCCGATCCCGGCCACCAAGGCCGGCAAGATCGTCGAGATCCTGGTGGCAGACGCCCAGCCCGTCGAATTCGGCGAGCCGCTGGTCGTGATCGCCTAGGCCGCCCCGTGTTCGACAAGATCCTGATCGCCAACCGGGGCGAAATCGCCCTGCGGGTCCACCGGGCCTGCAAGGAGATGGGCATCGCCACCGTGGCGGTCCACTCCGAGGCCGACGCCAACGGCATGTGGGTGCGGCTGGCCGACGAGAGTGTCTGCATCGGCCCGGCCCCCGCGGCCAAGAGCTACCTGAACATCCCCTCGATCATCGCCGCCTGCGAGATCACCGGGGCCCAGGCGGTCCACCCCGGCTACGGCTTCCTGTCGGAGAACGCCCGCTTCGCCGAGATCGTCGGGGCGCACGGCTACACCTTCATCGGGCCCAAGCCGGAACACATCCGGATGATGGGCGACAAGATCACCGCCAAACAGGCCGTCATGGCCGCCGGCATCCCGGTGGTGCCCGGCTCTGAAGGCGCCCTGACCACCGAGGAACAGGCCTTCGAAGCCGCTGACAAGATCGGTTTCCCCGTCCTGATCAAGGCCGCCGCCGGCGGCGGCGGGCGCGGCATGAAGGTCGCCGAGACCCGCGAGGACCTCTCCGAGGCCGTGGCGACGGCGCAGAGCGAGGCCCGCGCGGCCTTCGGCGATGACGCGGTCTATATGGAGCGCTACCTCCAGACCCCCCGCCACATCGAGATCCAGGTCATCGCCGACAGCTTCGGCAACGTGGTGCACCTGGGCGAGCGCGACTGCTCGCTGCAGCGCCGCCACCAAAAGGTGCTGGAAGAGGCCCCCTCTCCGGCCCTCAGCGCCGCCGAACGCGCAGCCATCGGCAAGGTGGTCGTCGATGCCATCCGCGCCATCGGCTACCTCGGCGTCGGGACCATCGAGTTCCTGTGGGAGAAGGGCGAGTTCTTCTTCATCGAGATGAACACCCGCCTGCAGGTCGAACACCCGGTCACCGAAGCCATCACCGGCATCGACCTGGTGCGCGAGCAGATCCGCATCGCCGCCGGCCTGCCGCTCAGCTTCACCCAGGACGAGGTGGTCTTTGAGGGCCACGCCATCGAGTGCCGCATCAACGCCGAGAACGCGCGCACCTTCGCGCCGTCGCCGGGCAAGATCGTCGACTTCCATGCCCCCGGGGGCCTCGGCGTGCGGCTCGATTCCGCCCTTTACGCCGGCTATTCGATCCCGCCCTACTACGACAGCCTGATCGGCAAGCTGATCGTCCACGGCCGCGACCGCGCCGAGTGCATCGCCCGCACCCAGCGCTGCCTTGGCGAAATGGTGGTCAGCGGCGTGGATACGACCATCCCCTTGTTCCAGGACCTGCTGCAGCAGGAAGACATCCGCAACGGGGATTACAACATCCACTGGCTGGAGCAGTGGATCAAAGCCCAGGGATAGGCCCGGCTGATCAGGTCAAATCAGGGGACAGGATACTCATTTCCATCGCCGACCGCACCGCGACCCGGGAAATGAGTATCCTGTCCCCTGATTTGTAGCGGACCCCGCCCCTTGCCCCACGACGCCTTCGACATCGACGATCTGGTCGACTGCTATCGTCGCGGCGTCTTCCCCATGGCCGATTCCCGTGAGGACGAGCGGGTCTTCCTGATCGATCCGCAGCGGCGCGGCGTCATCCCGCTGGACGGCTTCCATGTCTCGGCGAGGCTGGCGCGCACGGTCCGTTCGGGCCGCTTCCAGGTCAGCGTGGATACCGATTTCGCCGGGGTGGTCGAGGCCTGCGCCGAGGCGCGCGCCGACCGGCCCGAAACCTGGATCAACCGGCCGATCCAGCATCTGTACGAGCGCCTGCACCGGTCAGGCCGGGCCCACAGCGTCGAATGCCGCCAGGACGGGGCGCTGGTCGGCGGCCTCTATGGCGTCGCGCTGGGCGGGGCCTTCTTCGGCGAGAGCATGTTCAGCCGGGCGCGGGACGCCAGCAAGGTGGCGCTGGTCCACCTGGTGGCGCGACTGATCGTCGGCGGCTACGGCCTGCTCGACGCCCAGTTCATGACCAGCCACCTGGCCAGTTTCGGGGCGGTCGAGATATCGCGGGCGGTCTATCGGCGGAAGCTGAGCGAGGCGCTGGCGCTGGCGCCCGACTTCTATCGGTTCGCGGAATCGGGACCCGGCGCCCTGCAGGCGATCAGCCAGGCGTCATAGACCGGGTGTTGCAACGGGTTGAGACCCGGCGAGGAAGCGAACATCCAGCCGCGGAACACCTGCTTGGGCGGCGGCGGCGCGCGGCCGGTCAGGGAGCGGGGCTGGGAGTCGATGGTCATGTAGGCGATCGCCTCGGGCATCGACTCGTCCGGCGCGCTGACCTCGCAGGCCCGCACGGTGAACACCAGGGTCTTGTAGCGGATCGGCTGGCCGATCGGGGCCTCGAACCGCAGGGTCTCGGCGGTGACCTTGTCGATGGCCTGGATGATGGCCGCGCCGGCCCGGCCGCGGCGGGTCGGCTCGGCGGGCTTCTCGGCCGCCTGGGGCCTGGGTTTGGACTCGCTGGTCGCGGGCTTCTCGGCGGCGGTCGGGGCCGGTGGCGGGGCCGGCGTGGGCACGGCCGGGGCCGGCGGCGGCTCCTCGGCTTCCGGCGTGGCCGGCGCTTCGCTTGGCGGCGGCTCGACCGGATCGGGCGCGGGCGTCTGCCGCGCCTGCACCAGCCCGGCCGCGCCCGCGAGCACCACAGCCGCAAGAAGGGGGAGTTTCAGCCGCATCGGGCGCTACTCGGGCGTCCAGGGCTGGTAGTCGCCGGTGGCCCGGTCGCGCTCGCCGCCCTGGGCGATCGAGCCCTTGGGCCGCCAGGCATGGACGGTGCCGGTCAGATTGGGACGATGGTCCTTCTCCCAGGACCGGCGCGGCAGCGGATCGGTCGTGGGCGGCTGGTCGAAGGTGTAGCGCAGCCAGCCGTGCCAGTCGGGGGTTACCTTCGAGGCCTCGGCGTAGCCGTTATAGATCACCCAGCGGCGCTTGTGGTCGCCGTAGCTGTCGCGGTTGTCGCGCGCCTCGTAGTAGCGGTTGCCCAGTTCGTCCTGGCCGACAAACACGCCGCGGCGGCCGATGTGGAACTTCTGGCCGATCGTGGCGCCGTTCCACCAGGTGAAGATCGCTTTGAGCACGCGCAAATCCGCTTGAGACAAGGCCTTTAAGGTCGGGCGGACCATAGCCATGCCCGCACCCTCCGTCCAGCACGTGTCCAGCCCTGCGTGGTTCGACACGCGGCCTGCGGCCGCTGCTCACCATGACGTACACAAATGCCCGTCATCCTGAGCAGCACCCGAAGGGTGCGTGTCGAAGGACGCAACATGTTGTGGATGGGTGGCATGTCGCACGCCATATCTATTGCCCAGGGCCGGGGGCGTCTCTAGCCTTGCCCCTGTTCCCAACGGAGAGTCGCGTCGATGCGTTTCGCCAAGCGGCTGGCAAAGGCCGCCGCGCCGGAAGTCGAGCTTCGCACGGTCGAGACCGCGGACGCCCTCACCGGCGTCCTGGCCCCGCGCGGCTGGACCAGCGCGCGCGTCGAGGCCTGGCTGGACTGGGCCGAAACCATCGCGGCTCACCCCGACAGCGGCGACAAGGGCCTGGCCGCCCTGCTCGACGGCGGACCGCAGCGTTTCGCCGCCCGTCTCGCCGCACGGGCGCTCGACCTCAAGGCCCTCGACCGCCGCCCGGACGCCCTGGCCTTCGAGGCCGAGCTGACCGCCGCCATGATCGGCGGCGCGGTCGCCTTCGGCCGGGCGCGGGCGGAATTCGCCGACGGGCCGGTGATGGACATCGCCGATCCTGCCTTCCGGCTGGCCGGCGACCGGCTGGCCGCGGAGTGCCTCGGCCGGACCCTGGCCGAGCAGTCGGCAGGGACCCTGGCGCGGCGCCTCAACGAGGTCAGCGACGCGGTGCGCCGCTGTGAGGGCGACGCCGCCGCCTGCGCCGATCCGGCCGGCAATCCCGCTCTGGCCCGCACCGCCCACCGCGCCCGGCTGGCCGGCGCCGACGACGCGGCCCTGGCGGACGCCATCGCGCTCGGGTTCGCCGGCGAGGACGCAGGGCCCGCCCTGTTCGAGGCTCCCGCCCCCGCCGTCCTGTTGGCGGCCGTCGCCGACGGCCCGGCCGCCGAGCGCGCGGCGATCCTGGCCTGGCGGACCGGCCGCCTGACCCTGGCCCGCGACATCGCGACCACGCAGGCCCTGCGCGCTGGCGCGACAGGACCGCAGGCGGCGGTCAACAGCTTCGCCCTCGCCGACGATGACGACCTCGCCGCGGCCATCCGGGTCGCCGGTCTGGCGCTCAAGCTCTCCGCCTCGCCGGGCGAGGCCCCGCGCCTGACGCTGGGCGGCGTCGCCGAACGGCTGATGGCGGCGGGCATCGCCTGGAGCAGCGCCGAGGGCCGGCGCACGGCTACCGCGCTCTGGTCACTGGCCACGACGACCGCCCGGGCGCTGGACGCCGAGACCCCCGGCCTGCCGGCGCTGGTCCTGACGGCGTTCGAGGATCCCGAGATCGCCCTTCGGCTGGGCGGCGTCAGCCTGGGCGCCGCGCCCTGCCCCTCGGTCGTGACTCATGCCGAAACCTATGACGGCGCGATCGTGCCGGTGTTGTCTGAGGCGGCGCTGCGCGGCCTGGCGGCGCTGGGCGCCGACACCGACGCCGCCCGCCTGCATGTGCTGGGCGCCGGGACCCTGGCCGAGGCGCCGGGCGTGGGCCATGCCGAGCTGCGCGCGCTCGGCCTGACTGATCACGAGATTTCCGCCGCCGAGAGCCAGCTGACCTTGGTGCGCACCCTGTCCCAGGCCTTCACCCCGGCGGTGATCGGGGCCGGCTTCGTCTGTGACGTGCTGGGCGCGCCCGCCGAGGCGCTGGAAGACGCGGCCTTCGACACCCTGGCCTTCGCCGGCTTCAGCCGCGAGCAGGTGACGGCCTCGGAGCGCCATGTGCTGGGCCACGGGGACCTGACGGACGCGGTCTGCCTCGACGCGGCCCAGCGCGCGGTGTTCGCCGCCCCCTCGCCGGCCGACCGGCTGGCCATGGCGGCGGCGATCGAAACCGCCGCCGACCTGCCGGCCGTCACCCTGCTGACCCTGCCCTTCGACGCCACGCCGGCCGACGCCATCGCCGCCCAGACCCTGGCCCTGGCCGCCGGCGTCGGCGCCTTCCGCCTGCAACGCGAGCCGGCCCCCGCGGCCTTCGCCCTGGACCTTCCGGAGCCGGAAGCGGCCCGCGCGCCGCGTCCGGACACGGTCATCGAGGAACGCATCGTCGAACGGTTCGTCGAGGTCGAGCGCGAGCGCCGCAAGCTCCCCGACCGTCGCAAGGGCTATATCCAGAAGGCCGCGGTGGGCGGCCACAAGGTCTATCTGCACACCGGCGAGTACGACGACGGCGAGCTGGGCGAGATCTTCATCGACATGCACAAGGAAGGCGCCGCGTTCCGCAGCCTGATGAACAACTTCGCCATCTCCATCTCCATCGGCCTGCAGTACGGGGTGCCGCTGGAGGAGTTCGTCGACGCCTTCGTGTTCACCCGGTTCGAGCCGGCCGGGCCGGTGACGGGCAACGACTCGGTGAAGTCGGCCACCTCGATCCTCGACTATGTGTTCCGCGAGCTGGGGGTCAGCTACCTGGGCCGCGACGACCTGGCCAACAACGGCGGCGAAGAGCTCAACGCCGACGGCCTGGGCCGGGGCAAGGCCGACGCCGCCGTCGCGCTCGAGCAAGCGCCTCAACCGGCGTCGAAGTTCATCTCCAGGGGCTTCGCCCGCGGCTCCGCGCCCGACAACCTGGTCTTCCTGCCCTTCGGCGGACGCAAGGCTGAGCTCTCCGACGAACTGCAGCAGCGCGCCGCCGCCGTCTGCCCCGCCTGCGGCGACCTGGCCGTCATCGGCGGCGTGTGCGGGGCGTGCGGGGCGAGCTGACTATGATCCGCTCATCCCGGCGAATGCCGGGACCCAGTTGCGAGGGCCGGCTGCTCGAATCCTGACCTGAAGACCCAGTTTGGATCTGGGTCCCGGCATTCGCCGGGATGAGCGGGGTGGATTTGGGTCACCTGGCCTTAAGCTTGCACGGTTAAGGGTGAATCCGACGCCCGACGGAGACCCCGTGCCGCCATGAGACCTTTCGCCGCCCTCGGCCTGATGGCCGCCCTCGCCGCCGCGCCCGCGTTCGCCCAGGACGCCGGCCAGATCGCCCGTGTGCGCGGCGGCGCCAGCTGCCCCGGCTGCAACCTGTTCCAGGCCGACCTGTCGAACCGCAGCCTGCGCGGCCTGAACCTGTCGCGCGCGCGCCTGCGCCAGGCTGACCTGACCCTGGTGGTGATGAACCGCGCCAGCTTCGCCGGGGCCGACCTGCGGGACGTCAACGCCTTCGGCGGGGTCTTCTCCAGCGCCAGCTTCGCCGGGGCCAACCTGACCAACGCCACCTTCGTGGGAACCTACCTGCAGGGCGCCAACTTCCGCGGCGCGACCCTCAGCGGCGTCAACTTTTCCGGCGCCGAGATGGACCGCGCGGTGGGGCTGACCCAGGGCCAGCTCAACGGCGCCTGCGGCGACGTCGCCACCCGCCTGCCGCCCGGGCTGCGCATCCCCGAATGCCGGTAAACCAGGGCATTACCGCGAATTAAGTGGTGTTCCCGCGTCCCGCGCGGCACATCCATAGGCGAACAGGCCCACTCGGGCCGCAAGCCAAGATGGTCCATGACCCGCTTCGCGATCGCCTTTTCCAGTCTCGTCCTGGCCAGCCTGGGCCTCGTCGGCCAGGCCAACGCGATGATCGACGAGCGGGACGTGGCCCGGATGGTCTCCTTCGGCGGGGTCTGCGGCAAATGCGATCTCTCCGGCCGCAAGCTGACCGGCTCCCGGTTCGCCGGCGCCACCTTCAATGACGCCGGCTTCGTCGGCAGCGACCTGCGCGGCTCGACCTTCATGGGCTCCAGCTTCCAGCGGGTGCACATGGCCGGCGCCGACCTGCGCGGCGCGACCATCGCCGGCAGCGACTTCACGGCCGCCGACTTCACCGGCGCCAAGCTGGACGGGCTGGAGGCGCCGGGCGCCAACTTCCTGCGGGCCAATTTCACCAGCGCGACCCTGACCGGCGCGGAGATGCCCAGCGCCAACCTGATGTTCGCCAACCTGACCAACGCCCGCTTCGACGGCGCCGAGCTGGTCCGGGCCAGGCTGATGCACGTGAAGGGCCAGGGCGCCAACTTCTCGACCGCCGACCTCGAGGGCGCCGTCCTGATCGCCTCGCGGTTCGACCGGGCCTCGTTCCGCGGCGCCGACATGGGGCGGGCCGTGCTCACCGGCTCGGTGTTCGACGACGCCGACTTTCGGGGCGCCGACCTTGATGGCGCGATCCTGAACGGCGCGGACATGTCGAAGGCCAAGGGGCTGCGCCAGGACCAGCTGGAGGACGCCTGCGGCGACGAGAAGACCCGCTTGCCGGTCGGCCTGAAGGTCAAGGCCTGTCGCCGGGCGTTGATCATCCGCGCGCCGCACCCGCCGTCCCCGCCAAAGCCGCCGTCGCGCACCGCGCCGGCCGCCCCCGTGGCGCCCCCGACCCCGCCGCCGCCGCCCCGCGCGGCCGCGCCGTCCCGGATCATCGCGGTGGTCGGCTAGCGGCCGCTCCCGCGCCTAACTCTTGATCGGCGGCGCGAGGCGGATATGCAGTTCTTTCAACTGCTTGTCGCTGACTTCTGACGGCGCGCTCATCAACAGATCCTGCCCCTGCTGGTTCAGCGGGAAGGCGATCACCTCGCGGATGGCCGTCTGGCCGGCCAGCAGCATGACGATGCGGTCGATCCCCGGCGCCAGGCCCCCGTGCGGCGGGGCGCCATAGCGGAAGGCGTTGAGCATCCCGCCGAACTCCTCCTCGACCACATCCGCACCCTTGCCAGCGATCTCGAACGCCTTGAGCATGATCTCCGGCTTGTGGTTCCGGATCGCACCCGAGCACAGCTCATAGCCGTTGCAGACGATGTCGTACTGGTAGGCCAGGATCGACAGCGGATCCTGCGTCTCCAGCGCTTCCAGCTCGCCCTGCGGCATCGAGAAGGGGTTGTGGGAGAAGTCGACCTTCTTCTCCTCCTCGCTCCACTCGAACATCGGAAAGTCGACGATCCAGCAGAACTCGAAGCGGTTCTCGTCGATCAGGTTCAGGTCGGTCCCGACCTTGGTGCGGGCCGAGCCGGCGAACTTGTAGAAGACCTTCGGATCACCGGCGACGAAGAAGGCCGCGTCGCCGCTCTTCAGGCCCAGGCCGCTCATCAGCGCCTCGGTCTGGTCGGCCCCCATGTTCTTGGCGATCGGGCCGCCCCAGCCGCCCTGGTCCTCGCTCCAGAAGACGTAGCCCAGGCCCGGCTGGCCCTCGCCCTGCGCCCAGCTGTTCATGCGGTCGCAGAAGGCGCGCGATCCGCCGCCCGGGGCTGGAATGGCCCAGACGGCGTTCTTGCCGTCTTCCAGGATGCGGGCGAACAGACCGAAGCCGCCGCCGCGGAAGTGGTCGGACACGTCCGCCATCCTGATCGGGTTGCGGGTGTCCGGCTTGTCGGAGCCATACCAGGCGATGGAGTCGGCATAGGCGATCCGCGGGAACGGGTACGGGGTCACCGGCTTGCCGTCGGCGAACTCCTCGAACACCCCATGCATGACCGGCTCGATCGCAGCAAAAACATCCTCTTGCGTGACAAAGCTCATCTCGACGTCGAGCTGGTAGAATTCCAGCGACCGGTCGGCGCGCAGGTCCTCGTCGCGGAAACAGGGGGCGATCTGGAAGTAGCGGTCGAAGCCCGAGACCATCAGCAGCTGCTTGAACTGCTGCGGGGCCTGCGGCAGCGCATAGAACTTTCCGGCATGCAGGCGCGAGGGCACCAGGAAGTCGCGCGCGCCCTCCGGCGAGGAAGCCGTCAGGATCGGCGTCTGGTACTCAAGGAAGCCCTGGCCGACCATGCGGTGGCGGATCGAGTGGATCACCTTGCTCCGCAGAACGATGTTCCTGTGCAGCGTCTCGCGGCGCAGGTCGAGGTAGCGGTGCTTGAGGCGCAGCTCCTCGGGATAGTCCGGCTCGCCGAACACCGGCAGGGGCAGCTCGGCCGCCTCGGACAGTATCTCGACGCCGGAGACGTGGATCTCGACGTCGCCGGTGGGCAGGTTCGGATTTTTCGTCTCGGCCGACCGCGCCACGACCTTGCCATCGACGCGGATGACGCTTTCGGTGCGGATCCGCTCGATCAGGTCGAAGCCTGGCGTCGTCGGGCCGATGACCAGCTGGGTCAGGCCGTAGTGGTCGCGCAGGTCGACGAAGACCAGGCCGCCATGGTCGCGCTTGCGATGGATCCAGCCGGACAGACGAACCGCGGCGCCGGTGTCGCCGGCGCGGAGCTGGCCGCAGGTATGGGTGCGATAGGCGTGCATTGGTCGGTCGTTTTCAGTCGTTGGGGGGCCAATTTCGGAGGCGCGGAAGGGCGCATGGGGGGTGCGGATTGTCAAGGTTTGGAAGGGGACATGCACTTCAGTGCGTGTCCCCGCGCAAACCGTCCACAGGACCGGCCCGGCTGTCCCCGCCCCCGCCGAGCCGGTGGCTCGCGCCCGTCGCCGCGCGTGGTAAACCCCTGCCGTGACCCCGCGCGCCAAACAGCTCAGCCTCGGCCTGGCCCGACCGCCCGTCTACACCCGGGCGGCGTTCGTGGCGTCGGCGGCCAATGAGGCGGCGCTGGCGGCGGTCGAGGCCTGGCCGGCCTGGCCCGGCGGGGCGCTGGCGCTGGTCGGGCCCGAAGGCTGCGGCAAGACCCATCTGGCCACCGTCTGGGCGGAACGGGCCGGCGCGGGGCGCTACCAACCCGGCGACGCCGGCGAGGGCCGCCCGGTGCTGGTCGAGGACGCCGACCTGATCGGCGACGAGGCCCTGTTCCACCTGATCAACCGCCCCCCGAGCGACGGCGGCCTGCTGCTGACCGCCCGCACCCGGCCGGCGGCCTGGCCCGCCACCCTGCCCGACCTGCGCTCGCGACTGAACGCCCTGACCGTGGCCGAGATCGGCGCGCCCGACGACGCCCTGATGATCGCGGTGCTGGAGGCCCTGCTGCGCGAGAAGCACATCCGCGCCGCCCCGGACCTGTACGAGTTCCTGCTGCGGCGGATGGAGCGGTCGGTGACGGCGGCGCGGGCGATCGTCACCCGGCTGGACGAAGCCGCCGCCGAACAGGGCCGTCCGGTCAACCGGGCCCTGGCCCGCGAGCTGCTGGAAGCGACGGCGGATTTGTTCGAGGGGTAAGCCAGGGACACGATATCCAGTCCCCTCTGCCCTGTTGCAGCGGCCTGGCGCCACGATTTCTCGGATGGGTCGGGAACGGACGCGCGGCGCGCGCGCTAGCCCGGGACATATGCGCGGCCGTTCGGGATCAGATTGAGTATGACCAACGCCACCGACCAGTTCATCCACTATCTGAACGTCAAGAACTACAACGCCCAGCTTCTCGCCACGCAGGACGGTGCGCATCGGGCCATGCTTCTGCGGTTGCTCGCCAGCGAGCTCGCCCACGGCCGCCTCATGGCGTGGAAGCCGCCGCCTGGGCGCGAGTAGCCCGCAAGAGGCGGCGGCGGCGTCAGATTCCGGCGACGTTCCGCCGACCCCGCAGTCGCAGACGCGGCGCGATGAACCAGCTGATCGGCAGTGAAATCGCGCCCGTGGCCAGGACAAGCGCGGGGATCAGGATGGCCGCTCGTTCCGCCAGGGGAGGACTGACCAGGATCGCGACAACGCCGATGCCGAACAGCACCCCCTGGACCATCATGTAGATGAGGGCGGCGATCTGAAACCGGACGGACATGGCGTACTCCTGCAGGATGCTTCTCCCGATCAACGGGAAGGCGCCGGGTGATGTTCCATCGGGACCGTTCACGATTTGCGGCCAGGCTCGCGAAGTTCTGAAGGAGACGTTGGACCTGTTCGAGGGGCGAGCGGTGCAATCATTCGGACGCGGCCAGCGCCACGCCGACAGACCCGCCATTCGTCTCCCGGAACGAGGCGAAGACCGCGGGGGAATGACGGCGACGGTTGTTTGATGGCGATCAAAGCGGTCCCGTCGGCGCCCATTTAGGATTTCTGTATCATCAGGGTCGCGACCGCCATGAAGACGTTGATCATTCTCAACGACCCGCCCTACGGGACCGAGCGGACCTACAATGGCCTGAGGCTGGCGCACGCGATGGCCAAGGCCGGCTCTGATGTCACCATCTTCATGCTTGCCGATGCCGTCGCGTCCGCCAAGCAGGGGCAGCGCACCCCGGAGGGCTTCTACAACATCGAGCGGATGGTCGGGCGCGTGCTGTCCAGCCGCGGCGTCGTGTTGCTTTGTGGAACCTGCATGGACGCGCGAGGCATCGCCGAGTCAGAACTCATCGACGGAACCCGGCGCAGCGACATGACGGCGCTGGCGGAAGCGACGGCAGCGGCCGACAAGGTGCTAACCTTCTGACCGGCCTCACGCTGTCCGGAAAGACGGGCCACATTGCGGGATTGCCGATAGGAAGTTGAACCCTGAAGCAGCCCTTCCAGGGGGTGCCTTATCGTTGGACCTGCGGCACAATTGACCACCTCCCTTTGACTCCCGCGCCCAAGGACCCGCCCATGCCCAACGCCATCGGCTATGCCGCCACTGCCTCCGACAGCGGCATGGCGCCGTTCCGGTTCGACCGCCGGGCCCCGCGGCCGGACGATGTGAAGATCGCCATCCTCTATTGCGGCGTCTGCCACTCCGACCTGCACCAGGCGCGCAACGACTGGGGCGGGACGGTCTATCCCTGCTGCCCGGGGCACGAGATCGTCGGACGCGTGACCGCTGTCGGGCCGCAGGTGCGCCGGTTCAGGGAGGGCGATCTGGCCGCCGTCGGCTGCCTCGTCGACAGCTGCCAGGACTGCGACCAGTGCCGCAAGGGCGAGGAGCAGCTGTGCCGAAACCGCGCCACCGGCACCTACAACGGCAAGGACCGCATCACCGGCGAAACCACCTACGGCGGCTATAGCGACCACATCGTCGTGCGCGAGGCGTTCGTGCTGAAGGTCCCCGAGAACCTCGACCTGACCCGCGTGGCCCCCCTGCTCTGCGCCGGGATCACCACCTACTCGCCGCTGCGCACCTGGAAGGCCGGACCGGGCACGCGGCTGGGCGTGGCGGGCCTGGGCGGCCTTGGCCACATGGCGGTGAAGTTCGGCGTGGCCCTGGGCTGCGAGGTGACGGTGATCACCGGCTCGGAGTCCAAGCGGGTCGACGCCCATGCGCTGGGCGCGCACCGGGTGCTGCTGTCGAGCGACCGCGATGCCATGAAGGCGGCCCGCAACGGCTTTGACCTGATCATCGACACGATTCCGGTGGCCCACAAGCTGCAGCCCTACCTGCCGTTGCTGGACATCGACGGCTCTCTGGTGATCGTCGGGGCGATCGACGAACTGCCGCCGTTCCATTCCGGCCTGCTGCTGGGCGGTCGGCGGCGGGTCAGCGGCTCACCCATCGGCGGCATCGCCGAAACCCAGGCGATGCTCGACTTCTGCGCCGCCCACGGGGTGATGCCCGAATGCGAGATGATCGCCATCCAGGACATCAACCACGCCTATGAGCGGATGGAACGGTCCGACGTGAAGTACCGGTTCGTCATCGACATGGCGTCGCTGGCCAGGGAGAAGGCGGCGGCCTGATCGACATTGATCCTATAGATTGCGTTTTATCTCCAAATAGCCTTAGATTGTATCATTAGGCTAGATGGCTCGGACTGTTGGCTGCCGCATGAATCTTCCGCCGAAGCGCGCCAAACTTTCGGCCACAGTGGCGATGGCGCGCGCCGCGAACAGGATCGCTCCGATTTCAGCAGTATCGAAGAAGCTACCTCTTGAGATCAGACGCTCCACGCGGGTAGGCGAGGTCTACCGGTGTGGCTTCAGTCCCCACAACTGGCCACCTGAGTTCGACGACAAACACCTTGTCGTCGTAATCCGAGGCGGCAAGAAGGATTCTCACGCCCATGTCGTGGTCCCGCTGACGAAGGTCGCCCAGACGGACAACCCCCACGGCTATCGATTGACGCGCAATCCCAATCCCGGCTCCGCACCCGAATCCTGGGCGGTTTGCGATCACATCTACACGGTCGCATCCGAGCGTCTGGGGCTGCTACGGGACTCAAAAGGCGCCACCAAAGAACCCGAGAGACTTTGCGCGGCCGACCTCGCGGAGATGAGCCGCCGCGTCTTCAAAGCACTCGGACCATTCTTCCAACATGCCACGCCTCAACGTGCCGGCGACTAGCCAACGTCTCGCCGTTGAGACTTGAACTTTGGCGTTACGGGGAATATTTTCTTTTCACGGTCTAGGCCGCCGGGTCGCAAGATCCACGCCTTGGAAACAGGGCCAATGACAAGGGGCCAGCCTTCGCGGTTGGCCCCTTCCTTTTGAACTCGCGCCTCACGCGGTGTTCAAAGACAAAACCGTAACACCCGCCGTGTTACACCCCCGTCATGCCCCCTTGCGACAGGCCGCGCGCCAAGCCACAAACCGCTCGACGCAGAGGCCCCATGACCGACGCCGCCACGACCCAGGCTGCCCCACCCGCCACCGAGCCCCGGCGGCCCGTGCTCGACGAGGATTTGCTGGCCTCGCCGGACCGGTTCTTCAATCGCGAACTGAGCTGGCTGGCGTTCAACCGCCGTGTGCTGGAGGAGGCCGAGAACCCGCGCCATCCGCTGCTCGAGCGGCTGCGGTTTCTGTCGATCAGCGCCAACAACCTGGACGAATTCTACATGGTCCGCGTGGCCGGGCTGAAGGGCCAGGTGCGCGAGCGCGTGCGGGTGCTCAGTCAGGACGGCCTGTCGCCCGCCGAGCAGCTGGTCAAGGTCAACGCCTCCACCGCCGAGCTGATGGCCGATCAGCAGCGCATCTGGCGCGAGTTGCGGGCTGAACTGCAGGGCGAGGGCATCCACCTGCTCGACGCCCGCGACGTCGAGCCGGCCGACCGGGCCAAGGCGGAGGAGATCTTTCTCAACCATATCTTCCCGGTGCTGACGCCGCTGGCCATCGACCCGGCGCACCCCTTCCCGTTCATGCCCAACCTGGGCTTTTCGCTGGCCCTGAAGCTGAAGCGGCCCGACGGCAAGGAGCTCTACGCCCTGGTGCCCGTGCCCTCGCAGGTGCGCCGGTTCTGGCAGTTGCCGACCGAGGCCGGGCGGGGCCGCAAGGCCGAGCAGCGGTTCATCGCCCTGGAAAGCCTGCTGATCCTGTTCATCGACCACCTGTTCCCCGGCTGCGAGGTCGAGGGCCGCGGCCTGTTCCGCCTGATCCGCGACAGCGACGTGGAAATCGAGGAAGAGGCCGAGGACCTGGTCCGCGAGTTCGAGGCGCAGCTGAAGCGCCGGCGGATGGGCTCGGTGGTGCGGGTCAAGGTGCAGACGGCCATGCCGCTCGACCTGCGCACCTTCATCATCGAGAACCTGCACTGCGATCCCGAGGATGTGGTGCTGATCGACGGCAAGCTGGGCCTGGCCCAGATGAACCAGCTGATCCCCGACGGGCGGCCTGACCTGAAGTTCAAGCCGTTCGTGCCGCGCTTCCCCGAACGCATCCGCGACCATGACGGCGACTGTTTCGCGGCCATCCGCGAGAAGGACATCCTGGTCCACCACCCGTTCGAGAGCTTCGACGTGGTGGTCCAGTTCCTGCGCCAGGCGGCGCGTGATCCGCATGTGCTGGCGATCAAACAGACCCTCTACCGCACCAGCCAGGACAGCCCGATCGTCGCGGCCCTGATCGAGGCGGCGGAGAACGGCAAGAACGTCACCGCCCTGGTCGAGATCAAGGCGCGCTTCGACGAGGAGAACAACCTGCGCTGGGCCAAGGACCTGGAGCGGGCCGGCGTGCACGTCGTGTTCGGCTTCGTCGAGTACAAGACCCACGCCAAGCTCAGCCTGGTGGTTCGCCGCGAGGGCGAGACCCTGCGCACCTACTGCCACTTTGGCACCGGCAACTACCATCCGGTGACGGCCAAGGTTTACACCGACCTGTCGTTGTTCACGACCGACCCGGCGCTGGGCCGGGACTCGGCGCGGCTGTTCAACTTCATCACCGGCTACGCCCCGCCGCAGCGGCTGGAGAAGCTCAGCTATTCGCCAGAGACCCTCAAGATCGACCTGATGAACATGATCGCCGCCGAGGCGGAGAACGCGCTGGCCGGCCGGCCGTCGGGGATCTGGATCAAGCTGAACGCCCTGGTCGATCCGGAGATCATCGACGCCCTCTACCTGGCCAGCCAGTCGGGGGTGCGCATCGAGATGGTGGTGCGCGGCATCTGCTGCCTGCGGCCCGGCGTGCCGGGCATGAGCGAGAACATCCGGGTCAAGAGCATCGTCGGCCGCTACCTCGAGCACAGCCGCATCGTCGCCTTCGCCAACGGCAAGGAGATACCCAGCAACAGGACAAAGGTGTTCATCAGTTCCGCCGACTGGATGCCGCGCAACCTCGACCGCCGCGTCGAGGCCCTGACTCCGGTCGACAATCCCACGGTCCACCAGCAGGTGCTGCAGCAGATCATGGTGGCCAATCTCAACGACGAGGCCCAGAGCTGGATCCTCGACAGCCAGGGCGGCTACCGCCGCGACCCGGCCTGGGATCGGCCCGGAGCCTTCTCGGCCCACGAATACTTCATGACCAACCCCAGCCTGTCGGGCCGGGGCCAAAAGGTGCGCGACCTGCCCCAGGCGTTCGATCATGTTGGCCCACGGCGCTAGCCCGCCCCCGCTGGAAAGCCGTGTGCGCGCCGCGCGCGACGCCGCCGTCATCGACGTCGGCTCCAACTCCGTGCGCCTGGTGCTCTATCGCCTTGAGGGCCGGGCCATCTGGACGGTCTACAACGAGAAGATCCTCGCCGGCCTCGGCCGGGACCTGGGGTCGACGGGCCGACTTTCTGCCGCCGGGGTCAACGCCGCCCTCGCCGCCCTGCGCCGGTTCCGCGCGGTGCTCGACGCCGCCGCGCCGCATCACATCTTCACCGCCGCCACCGCCGCGGTGCGCGAGGCGCAGGACGGCGAGGCCTTCGTCGGCCGGGTCCAGGCCGAGACGGGCCTGTCCTTACGGGTGCTCAGCGGCCAGGAGGAGGCGCGCTATGCCGCCCTGGGCGTGCTGGCCGGCTCGCCCGATAGCGAGGGCGTGGTCGGCGACCTGGGCGGGGCCAGCCTGGAGCTGGTGCGGCTGACGCCGAACGGCCCGGTGGAGGGCGCGACCCTGGCGCTGGGGCCGTTCGCCCTGACCGGCGTGCGGCCCGACAAGGTCCGGGCGGAGATCGAGACGCGGCTGGCCGTCCAGGCCGGCCGGTTTCGGACTCGGACCTTCCAGGCCGTCGGCGGCGCCTGGCGCAATCTGGCCCTATTGCACATGAGAATGAGCGGGTATCCGCTTCAGATCGTTCATCAATATGAGATGAACAGGGCCGACGCCCTGGACGCCGCCCGGTTTATCAGCCGCCAGTCGCGCACTTCCCTTGAAGCGATCGAGGGGGTGTCGAAGAAGCGTCTGGAGACCCTGCCCCACGCCGCTATGGTGCTGGAAGCCCTGATCGAGCAGCTGGGCATCGAGCGGATCGCCGTCTCGGCCTATGGCCTGCGCGAGGGCCTGCTGTTCGAGGGCATGGCGCCGGAAACGCAGGGGCTCGACCCGCTGATCGAGGGCTGCGCCGCCCTGACCGCCCGTCAGGGGCTGGACGAAACGCTGGGCCCGACGCTGGACGCCTGGCTGGCGCCGGTGTTCAACGCCCTGCCCTCCATCTTCGGCGACCGGGACGCGGTCCTGCGCCACGCCGCGTGCCGGCTGGCCGACCTGGGCGCCCGGCTGCACCCCGACCACCGCGCCGACCTGGTGTTCGAACAGGTGCTGCGCGCGCCGGTCGCCGGCCAGACCCATGTGGAGCGCGCCTTCCTGGCGGTGGCCGCCTTCGCGCGGCACACCTCCGCCTCCTCGGTGCCCGAGGGCGGCACCATCTCGCGCCTGTTGTCCGAGCTCCAGCGCCGCCGGGCCCGGGCCCTGGGCGCCGCGATCCGGCTGGGCTGCGACCTGTCGGGCCGCAGCGCGGTGCTGCTGGCCCAGTCGCGGCTGGGCCTGGCCGACGGCAAACTGATCCTCAGCGCCGCCGAGGGCTGGTCCGACATGCTGCTGGGCGAACAGACGACGCGGCGAGCGACCCAGCTGGCGGGGCTGCTGGGGGTGAAACTGGAGATCCGGCGGGGGTGACCGCGCCGGCCTTCACCGATCCCGCCGTCGAGGCGGTCTTCGCGGCCTACCCCGCGCCGCTGCGCGAGCGCCTGCTGGACCTGCGCGCCCTGATCTTCGAGACCGCCACCGGCCCGCTCAGCGAAAGCCTGAAGTGGGGCCAGCCCGCCTACCGCCCGACCGGCGCCAAGGCCGGAACCACCGTGCGGATCGACGCCCTGAAGGGCTCGGCGGACGGCTACGCCCTCTATTTCCACTGCCAGACCACCCTCGTTCCGAGCTTTCGCAATCTCTACAGCGATACCCTGCGCTTCGAAGGCGACCGGGCGATCCTGCTGTCGCTGGCCGAGCCGCCGCCGAGGGAAGCACTGGCGTTCTGCATCGGACAGGCGTTGACGTACCGGGGACGGCGCTAGAAGGGGACATGTACCGCCTTCGGTACGTGTCCCCCTAAGCCATACCCCCAGGCCAAGTTCGCTATCTGTTCACGTTGTATCGAGGTCGGGCTCGCGCTCACCTTGCGGGGGGGCAGAGAGCGGGTTTCGCTGTTGCTTGGCAGCAAGGTCGTCAGCTCGGTGATATCGCACTTATGGGGAGGGTCTCGATGACGCATGAAGGCCAACCCACAGAGCGCAGAAAGCTCAATGGATTTGAGCACTTCGTTTGCGCATGGCCGTTGGCGCTTATGTTTGTTGGCGGTGCGATCGGCGGACTTTGTGGCGGTGCCGCTTGGGCAGCCAACACCAAAATCATGAGCAGCAAAATTGCGGCTCCCCTCCGCTATCTGCTGGTATTGCTTACTGGTCTTGCAGCCGGTGCGGCATATTTCGCGGCTGTTGTTCTGCTCGGGATGCTATTTCCAGGTGTATTCGCGCGAAGCTGACAAGAGGCGGTGGGATATCGGGGACACGTACCGAAGGCGGTACATGTCCCCTTGCCTAATCCGCCGGCATCGTCCTCTCGCGCACGGCGATCCGCCCCAGGATCCCCTTCACGATCAGGTCCATCGCAGTCCCCTCGCTGTAGTCCGCCGCGGCGACGAAGTTGACGCGGTCGTCGGCGATCAGGCGGTGGAGCTTGTCCTGGTCGCGGGGTTCGGTGCGGGGGTCGTAGGCGGCGATCGAGTGGCCGCCCTTGGTGTGCATCATCTTCATGGTCGGCACGTCGGTGTCGCCATCGCCGATGAAGATCATCCGCTCGAACGGCACCGGACGCATCTCGTCGGGCATGAAGCGGTTGATCTTCTCGTGCTCCCAGTTGTTGTGCACGCCCTTGTTGATGCGGAACAGGTACTGGGTCTTGGTCGTGTAGTTGATGCCCACCGCCGGCCAGATGGCCACATCGTTGTCGTCGAACACGTAGTGCGAGGCGAACACATGGTGGAACCGGTCGTGGATCGGGCAGCCCTCGATCATCTCCTGCAGGCCGCTGGAGAGGATGTAGTGCTGGAGGGTCAGGCCGTAGTTGGCCCCGAAGGCGTTGATCCGGTCGAACCAGCTGCCGTCGCGGATGCCCTCGAACAGCGGCACGTCCTTGCCGTGGTCGCGCAGCATCTGGCGGGTCACCGTCGTGCCCTGGTCCCGCGCGGTCTGCAGCATCAGCTGCATGTACATCAGGATGTCGTCACCATCGGCGGCGATGGTCCGGGGCCGGACGGTGTCGTACCAGAACTCCTTGGGCGTCATCCCCAGCGAGGGGATGAAGCTGGTCTCCTGCATATTGCCCCGGGCCAGGGTGCCGTCGAAGTCATAGATCAGGGCGGTGAGGCGGACAGGCTGGGACATAGGGGTTCCTGGCGGCAAGGCCGCTACAGATAGCGCGCGGCGAGACCCGGGGAAACCACCCGGCTCTCCGCCCCGAACACGCGCCAGCACCGTCCTGTCCGCTATTGGGTCGATGGCGCCCAGGCGACGAACACGTCCTTGATCGAACGGGTCTCGGGCAGAATGTACACGACGCCGATGTTGGTCGTGAAAAGCGGTTCAACGACATCGGCGTAGAACGCCGCCGGAACATTGATGCAGCCATAGGAAATGCGGTTGTCGCTCGCGGTGACCGACGCCAGGCGTTGCCGACGACGATCCGACGCGGCGCCCGTGATCACCGGATGCAGCGATAGAGCGCCATCGTAGTCTATCCACAGGACCTTCCGGCCCGCCAGATTCAGGCCCTGCGCCGCCTCGAAACGTCCGGCCGGCGTGATGCGGTCCGCGGGGTCGATTCTGGACAAGGGCCGATCGCCGATGCCGAGTGGAGAAATATCGCCGCGCGTCAGGCCTAACAGGACGGGGCTGCTGGCCAAAAGTCGCCCTTCCCGATTGTAGGCGAGCACCCTGGCATTGACCTTGTCGATGATCAAAAAGGGTGACGCACCGTTGTCACCCGTCTCGATCACCCAGGCGACGAACCGTTGCACGTCCTCCGTCAGGCCCTCGCCCGAACCGGCCGCGAGACCGGCGGACGGCGCAGGCGGATGCGAGCTCTCGGCGGCGGTCGCGGTCGCGATCGGGGCGAATGCGAGCCCCAGCAGCAGCGCCAGAACACGCAACCCGGCCGCGGGCCAACGCACCGCGACACGGCCCGCCGACGCGTCGCGTTGGGCTATCAAACTGGTCCGCCAGGCTGATGGCCGCCATGAGCGCACCATCAGTGACGATCCTGCTTGGCCGGCCGGACCGGCGCCGGAATGGGCGCCGTGGCCTTGGGCGCGGCCACCGCTTCTTGCGGCTTCACCGGGCTTGGCGCCTGCTCCTCAGCGACGGGTTGCGGCGTGATAACGACGACATCGAAGGGCTGCGGGCCCTCAATCACCACCAATCCAATGTCCGATGGCCGGGACACGATCGGAGGTGTGCCCGGCGAAATCACCAGAGGCGACGGCGACGGCGGAGGCGGAGGCGGAGGCGGTGGCGGAGGCGGAGGCGGAGGCGGAGGCGGAGGCGGTGGCGGAGGCGGTGGCGGAGGCGGTGGCGGAGGCGGAGGCGGTGGCGGAGGCGGTGGCGGCGATGGCGGGGGCGGCGGCGATGGCGGCGGAGGAGACGGAGGTGGTGGCGGCGGCGACGGCGGAGGCGACGGAGGCGGCGATTGCGGCGGCGGCGGAGGCGGCGGTGACGGCGGCGGCGGAGGAGGAGGCGGTGACGGCGGCGGCGGCGGAGGCGGAGGCGGCGGAGACACCGCGCTGATCGTCCCCGTTGTCCGGAAGGTGGAGACGCAGCAAGATCCGGCGAGCGCGAACTGGTCGGCGTTCGCACCGCCGAGCGTATAGCCGCTGAAGGTGATCCCGATGCCCGTTCCGACGGCTGCGTCGTCAAAGACCGCGCTGCTGCCCGGGCCGGCCACAAGGGTGACTCCCGCCGGAAGATCGGCGCCGAGAAAGCCGGTCAGGACCGCGGCCGTGGTTCCGTCAAACACCTTGCTCCCGTCGGGAAACAGCAGCATGCGCTGCGTCAGCGTGGCGCCTTCGGTCAGGGTGAAATGGATCGAAAAGTCGCTCGGCGTCGCATAGGAAACCGGATTGTAGTTGATCGTGGCCGGAGCGTTGGTAACCGTGACCGGCGGCGCCAGGGGCGCGAAGATGATCGTGCCGCCGCCGACTCCCGGACCTGTCCCGTCGGCGCCGGAAATCAGGGTCAATCCAACCGGCAGACCGAGACTTTGGGCCGGAATGGTGCTGCCCCGGGTCAGGGTGACGGCCGCGTCGATGTGGACATCATGCCCGGCGCACAGGGCGATGTTGCCGTCCGTCGTCGTGATGGCGTGAAACACGCGCACATCCCGGCCGGCGTTCAGCAGGACGCTGCCGTTGGTCGTCGTAATGGCTGCGTTGACGTTCACGTCCCGTCCGCAACAGACGACGAGGTTGCCGGTGGTCGCGGTGATGGCGGCGTTGATGTTCACGTCCCGCGAGGAGAGCAGCGTCAGCGTGGTCGGGGTGGAGGACGCCGTCCAGGCGATCGCGTCGTTGACATGGATGTCGCCGGCGCCCGGCAGGAAGGCCCCCGCACCGACACTTGTGTCTATCACGACACTGGTGGTCACCAGTTGGGCGGACAGGGTCGCGCCAGAAATGTTTCCGCCGGCGCCGATCGTGAAATCCGCGGGGTCGATCAGCCACGTCCCCGTCGTCCCGCGCGGGGCGACGGTGGTGATTCTGGAGCCGTCCGCCACATTCACCACGGCGGCCGAGGTTTCGATGAAGCCGCCGTCCCCGCCGTTCGGCGCGCTCGCGTCCAGCACGCCGCTCACCGTGACCCTCCCGCCCTGCATGTCGCCCAGCAGGAAAATGGACCCGCCGCGATCATCCAGTGTGCGGGCCTCAATGACGCCGGTGTTGTTGACGACAGTCCTGAGCAGTCCGCTGGCCGCCTGTGCGGTCATCAGAACCTGGCCGCCGTCGGCGCGCAGCAGACCGCCGTTCTGGACGAGCGCATCAACTGCGCCCCGGTCGATGGCGACGTTGAGCAACCCGTCGCCGGCGACATCGAGGGTGACGGCTTCCCCCCCGGCGAGTACGACGGAGCCGAGGTTGGCCTGGATCACGCCCTCGTTGCTGACCCTGGCGCCCAGCAACGCGACGAAGCCGCCGTCGGCATTGATGGATCCCCGATTGAGCACCGCGCCGCCGCCGGAGCCGGAAAACCGGTAGTCGCCGGCCATGAAGTCAGCGTCCGAAAGGCCGAGGGTCGAGGCGACCAGCCCCCCGACATTCACCTGGGCGCCCTGCCCGAACAGGATCCCGTTCGGGTTGATCAGAAACACGGTACCATTCGACGACAGGTTGCCGAAAATGGCGGAAGGATCCGCGCCGACAACCCGGTTGAGCGCCACCGATCCGCGGTTTGGCTGGACGAAGACGACGCTGTTGCCCGCACCGATGGAAAAGGTCTGCCAGTTGATCGCGACAGTCGGGGTCGACTGGTTGACCGTGACGGTGGTCGGTCCGGCCGCGATGGTCGCGCCGCCCGACGAGACGGCCCCGCCGGTGGGAAGGCTCTGCGCCTGCGCGGCGCCGGCGCCGGTCAACCCAAGCAGGGCGAGACAACCATACTTCGCCAGCGCCGTGGAGGCGGACAGGGCGCGCCGGCTTGCCGGGGCCGGGCGGGTCGCTTCGCCGTCGATTTGGTCGCCGGCGCCTGAAAACTGAAATCTATGCATCTCGACGGCCTTGTCAGGAGGGGAGCGGGCCGGGGCTCGCCCGGCCCCGTCATCAAAATTGTTTGGTGATCTGGAACCAGACGCGGCCGGATCTGTCCGGGGCGGAGGTCGCGGGCTGGTCACCGAGCCGGGCGGCATAGGTCACACGCGCCGTGAGGTTGCCCGGGCCCATCCAGGCCAGGCCAACCCCGGCGCCGCTGCGGCGGGCGCTGTTGGATCCCGGCGACCAGGCGTCGTGGGCGAAGTTGACCCTGCCGGCATCGACGAAACCGATCAGCTGGAAGTGGCCCGGCCAGGTCGACGTCCAGCGATCCAGCGCCAGACGCGCCTCCAGCGTCGCGATGTAGCCCTCGTCGCCGTAGGCCTCGCCCTCCGGATAGGCGCGGACCCCGTAGGCGCCGCCCAGTTCCATCTTTTCGGAGCTGTCCAGATTGTTGAAGGCGACCTGCCCACGCACCGCGCCGAAGAGCGAGAGCGGGCCGCTCACCGTCTGCAGGCGCATGACGCTGAACTGGGCCTTGCCGAAGTTCCCGTTGGTCTGTCCAGCGAGACTATCCGCCAGACGTTCGGCCGGGTTTTCGATATCGAGGCTGCCGGTGGTCCCGGTCACCGAAAAGGCCGACCAGCCTCCGCCGCCGAAGCCATCGCGGGAATCGCCCCGCAGCCCGACGCTCAGCGCCCGGCTGCTTCGCCGGGAGTCCAGCGAGGCCAGACCGATGTCGTCTTTCAGTCTCTTGTCATCGACGCTGGCGAAGATGTCGAGATTGCTGCGCCGCGATCGGATCAGCGGGTAGGCGCCATAGAGGCTGACGATATCGGCCGTGCCGCCGGCGTCGAGAACGTCGAATTCCTGACCCAGCTGATAGCGCATGTGCGTGTAGGCCAGACCGAGCATCCCGTCCCCGAAGGGCGCCTCGTAGGCGAGGCGGCCGAAGGCGAGATCCTCTGTCGAGGCGAGCAGGCGCAGGCTGAGGCGGTCGCCGTGACCCGTCGGGTTGTTGAGGTTGATCGTGCCGCCGAGCCGATAGGCGCCGGTGTAGCGGTTGCCGGCATTGTCGGCCTCAACACTGCCGGTAACGCGGCGTCCCGGGGTGAGCTCGACGGTCAGATCGGAGGCGCCCGGCGTTGACCCCGGCGCGAGCGTCGAACGGACCGCGACTCCGGGGAGGTCGGACAGCAGCAGCAGGCTCCGCTCCAGCGGCGCGATGGCGACCGGGTCGCCGGGGTGCAGACCGCGCATCCTGCGCCGGGCGACGCCGTCCGAAAGGGTGGTCTGGTTGCGCAGGCCGACGGCGCCGTAGCGCCCCTCGATCACCGTGATGGTTACGGCTCCATCCCTGATCTCCTGCGGCGCCAAATAGGCCTGGGCCAGAATATAGCCCTGGCGGTTATAGAAGGCGGCGATCGCGGCCGCGGCGTTGCGCAGCTCGGGCAGGGTCAACTCGGCCCCCGGCGAAACGCCGGTCGCGGCGATCAACTCGGCCTCCGGGAACAGGGTATTGCCAGTCACATGCAGGGCTTCGACCCGCACCCGCGCGCCAGAAGGGACTTCCTGAGCGTCGGTTCCCGGCCTTTCGATGCGAAGATCGGGGGCCGGAGTCCGCGGGACCTCAGCCGGAGGAATTTGCTGGAGCTGCTCGCCCGCGCCCGGAGGCGGCGTCTGGGCGGAAGCCGCTTGACCCGCCGCGAGAAAAGTCACCGCCAGGAGACTGGACTTGAGCATCATCAATGAAGCCCCACCGCGACAGGTGAGCGCAATGCCTCTCACGCGGTTGAGAGTACACACGTAGATGGCTTCAAGCAGATAGTCGGGTCGTCAGGTATGGACGACTTCATCCAGCGGATGGCCAGCATGATTTGCCGAACATCCACATCTGGGCTCGTTAACTCGCGATATCCCGGGAGGTTCCCCTAAGACGCGAATTCTTCGAAAAAACCTGGCTCTTTGAGTTGGCGCAGTGTTCCACTGACAGAAATACTCATATTTGGGTAAGTATACCTAGAAAATAACCGGCGAAAATGCCGCCCGAGATGGCATCGGTCCTTTGCGGCCCCGCCTGGCCAGGCCGCTTTCAGCCCGCCGCCGCTTTCGGCGCCCGGCGCACCTCGACGACCCGCACCCGCGTCCCGTCCAGCACCAGGGCCAGTTCGCCGCGCTTGAGCTTGAGGGCGTCGGCGCCGAAGGCGTCGCGCCGCCAGCCGGTCAGGGCGCCGACGTCGGCGTTGTCGTCGTTGGCGATCTTTTCCAGGTCCGAGACGGTGGCCAAGAGCTTTGAGGCCACACCGGCGTCCTCGGCCCGGGCCTTGAGCAGCACCTTGAGCAGTTCCACCACGGCGCCGGCGGCGGCGTTCTGCGGGCCGCGCTCGCGGTCGATCGTCGGGGCGTAGGCCTCCGGGTCACGGAGCGCCTGCTGGATCGCGGCCAGCAGGTCGGGGCCGAACTTGCTGCCCGAGAAGCCCTTGGGCACCCCGCGCAGGCGGTCCATGGCCGCCGCGTCGGTCGGCGCCTGGGCGGCCAGTTCGTCGATGGCGTCGTCCTTGAGGATACGGCCGCGCGGCTGGTCCCGTTGCTGGGCGGTCTTCTCGCGCCAGGCGGCGACCGCCTTGAACACCGCCAGGTATTTCGACGTGTGCTTGCGCGGTTTGAGGCGCTTCCAGGCGTTGTCCGGCTCCACATCGTAGAGCGCCGGGTCGGTCAGCGCCGCCATCTCCTCCTCGACCCAGGCCAGGCGTCCGTCCTTCTCCAGCCGCGCGCGCAGCGTCGGATAGAGGTCGGCCAGATGGGTCACGTCGGCGATGGCGTAGGTCAGCTGGTTGTCGCTCAGGGGACGGCGGGCCCAGTCGGTGAAGCGGCTGGACTTGTCCAGGTCGACCTTCAGCATCTGGCGCACCAGGGCGTCGTAGGCGATCTGCTCGCCGAAGCCCGCCGCCATGCCGGCGATCTGGGTGTCGAACAGCGGACGCGGCATGGCGCCCAGGTTGTTGAAGATTTCCACGTCCTGGCGGGCGGCGTGGAACACCTTGTCGACCGTCTCGTCGCGGAGAATGTCGAGCAGGGGAGCGAGATCAAGTCCGTCAGCCAGCGGGTCGATACAGGCTTCCGCGCCATTGGGCGCCGCCACCTGGATCAGGCAGAGCTTGGGCCAGTAGGTCGTTTCGCGCATGAACTCGGTGTCCACGGCGACGAAGGGCTGACCTTTCAGGGACTTGCAGAAATCCGCCAGCTGGGCGGTGGTCGTAATCGGCTGCATCGGGTAGCTATAGCGCCGCCCGGGGCCGAGTCTGCAAGAGACTAGACCGCCGCGCGACATTTTCGTCACCCATCGTTGCCGCGAAGCCTCCCCCAGAGTTTGTCATGACCAATCGACCCAACGGCCTTACCTACGCCCAGGCCGGAGTCGACATCGACGCCGGCGCCGCCCTCGTGGAGGCCATCAAGCCGCTGGCCAAGGCCACCCGGCGTCCCGGCGCCGAGGGCGGACTGGGCGGGTTCGGCGCGCTGTTCGACCTCAAGGCCGCCGGCTACGAGGACCCGCTGCTGGTCTCGACCACCGACGGGGTCGGCACCAAGCTGAAGATCGCCATTGAGACCGGGCTGCATGACACGGTCGGCATCGATCTGGTGGCGATGTGCGTCAACGACCTGCTGGCCCAGGGCGCCGAACCCCTGCTGTTCCTCGACTATTTCGCCACCGGCAAGCTGGACGTGCCCACCGCCACCCGGGTGGTCGCCGGCATCGCGCAGGGCTGCAAGCTGGCCGGCTGCGCGCTGGTGGGGGGCGAGACGGCCGAGATGCCGGGCATGTACGCCGAGGGCGAGTACGACCTGGCCGGCTTCACCGTCGGGGCGGTCGATCGCGGCGGGGTGCTGCCCCGGCTGGATGACCAGCGGGCCGGCGACGTGATGATCGGCCTGGCCTCCAGCGGGCCGCACTCCAACGGCTATTCCATGGTCCGCAAGGTGGTCGAACGCTCGGGGCTGGCGTGGGACGCGCCCTCCCCCTTTGGCGACGGGACCCTGGCCGAGAGCCTGATGACGCCCACCCGGATCTACGTCGACTCAACCCTGCCGCTGATCAAGGCGGGCAAGATCAAGGGCGTGGCCCACATCACCGGCGGCGGGCTGATAGAGAATCCGCCCCGGGCCATTGCCGACGGCCTCATTCCCCGCTTCGACTGGAACGCCTGGGCCATGGCGCCGGTGTTCCAGTGGCTGCAGGAAACCGGCGGCATCGCCGAGCACGAAATGCGCCGCACCTTCAACTGCGGCATCGGCTTCCTGCTGATCACAGGCCAGGCCGAGGCGCCGGGGGTGCTCGCCGCGTTGCTGGAAGCGGGCGAGGACGCGTTTGTGTGTGGGGAACTGGCGCGGGGCTGACCCGCTCTCTCACTGTCATCCCGGCCGAAGCGAAGCGGAGAGCCGGGACCCAGATTCGGCTTCACACACTTGATCTGGGATCTGATCTGGGTCCCGGATCGCCCCTGCGGGCCGTCCGGGATGACAGTTGTGGGTCAGCCGGATGGCAGCACCGCCCCGCGCGCGGCGATGTCCCGCAGCGTTTCCACGAACAGGTCCGGCTCGACCGCCATCACCCGCGCCGCCAGGGTTTCGGGGGTGTCGCCGGGCAGCACCGGCACGCGCCGCTGGGCCACCACCGGGCCGTGGTCGTATTCGCCGTCGACCACATGGATCGTCGCGCCGGTCTCGGCGTCGCCGTGGGTGAGCACCGCCTCGTGGATGTGACGGCCGTACATCCCCTGCCCACCGTACTTCGGCAGCAGGGCGGGATGGATGTTGAGGATCCGGCCGCGATACCGCTCCAGGGTCACCGGGCCGACGGGCCGCAGGTAGCCGGACAGGACCAGCAGCTCGACGCCCGCCACGGTCATCGCTTCAGCGATGGCCAGGTCAGCGGCCTGCGGCGAGCCCTCGGTCCTGCCGCTGATGTGGCGGGCCGCCAGGCCGTGCTCGCGGGCCCAGGTCAGGGCGGCGCTGTCGCCGTTGTTGCTGGCCAGTAGCAACGCCTGGGCGTCCAGCGCCCCCGCGCGGATGGCGTCGATGATCGCCCGCATGCTGCTGCCCGAATGGGACGCCAGGAATCCGATCTTCAGCGGTGCGGCCATCGGAGCAGGGTCCAGGTTTTCGGCGCAGGCATCTAGCCCGATTCCACGGGGCCTTCGCCCTGCGCGATGTCGTCAAGCGGGTGCTGGACGACGAGGCGGAGGTCATCGTCTGCGGCGCCTCCCGGACAGTGATCCGCTCACGGCTGAAGACGATCGAGCGCGACGTCCTGCGCCGCATCCGCTTCGTCCGGACGTTTGACGCGGCCAGCCGCGGGGTGACGAGGGCTTCGATCTGAAACGAAAGCGGCCGGCTCCCGCAGGGAACCAGCCGTCAGCGCGTTTCGAAGATCGGTCGGACCTAGTGTCCCGATTCCGAAGTTCGCAAGCGCTTGTGGCGGGCTCCGACGAACTTCGGAATCGAAGAGGACATTAGCAAGTCTATGTTTCTAGTGTGCTTTTTGGATTTGAAGTTCGCTCGCAGCCTGATCCAACAATGAGGCGAACTTCAAATCCAGCACACTAGCCGACGATGTCGGCGTCGGTGAAGAACTGGGCGATTTCGATGCCGGCGTTCTCGATCGAGTCCGAACCATGGACCGAGTTTTCGCCGATCGACAGGGCGAACAGCTTGCGGATCGTGCCGTCGGCGGCCTGTTCCGGGTTGGTGGCGCCCATGACTTCGCGATAGCGGGCCACGGCGTTGTCGCCTTCCAGCACCTGGACGACCACCGGCTCGGCGGTCATCTGGCCGACCAGCTCGCCGTAGAACGGGCGGGCGGCGTGCACGTCATAGAATTTCTTGGCCTGGTCTTGCGTCAGGCGGACGCGGCGCTGGGCGACGATGCGCAGGCCGGCGCCTTCGATGACGGCGTTGATCGCGCCGGTGAGGTTCCGGCGGGTGGCGTCCGGCTTGATGATCGAGAAGGTGCGTTCAGTCATGGCTAGTTTGAAGCCTTACACATGAGGTGGTGTTTGGGAGGTCGCGGGCTTATAGCGGCGGACCCCCGAACCGCCAACACCTGTCGCGAAGTCCTTTTCCAGCCCCGCCATGCTCCAGATCAACGACCTGACCTTTGACGCCTGGGGGCGACGCTTCTTCGACCACGCCGGCATTTCCCTGCCGCCGGGCTCGAAAGTAGGCCTTGTCGGCCGCAACGGCGTGGGCAAGTCGACCCTGTTCAAGCTGATCATGGGCGAGCTGGTCGCCGGCGGCGATGAGATCAACCTGCCCAGACACGCCCGCATCGGCCAGGTGGCCCAGGAGCATCCCGCGACGCCGGTGTCGCTGATCGACACCATCCTGGAAGCCGATGACGAGCGCCACGACCTGCTGACCCGGCTGGAGACCGCCGATCCGGAGGAGATGGGCGACATCTGGACCCGGTTGATCGAGATCGACGCCGACTCGGCCCCGTCCCGCGCCGCTGAAATCCTCTCCGGTCTGGGGTTTTCCGTCGAGGACCTGCAGCGGCCGATGGCCGAGTTCTCCGGCGGCTGGCGGATGCGCGTGGCGCTGGCCGCGGCCCTGTTCAGCGAACCGGACCTGCTGCTGCTCGACGAGCCGACCAACTACCTCGACCTTGAAGGCGCCCTGTGGCTCGAGGCGCGGCTGAAGAAGTATCCCAACACCGCCCTGATCATCAGCCACGACCGGGAACTGCTGAACAACAGCTGCACCCACATCCTGCACCTGACCCAGGGCAAGCTGGAGATCTACACCGGCGGCTATGACGACTTCGAACGGCGCCGGGCCGAGAAGTCGCGGCTGCAGCTGTCGGCCAAGGCCAAGCAGGACGCCGAGCGGGCCCACCTGCAGGCCTTCGTCGACCGCTTCCGGGCCAAGGCTTCCAAGGCCGCCCAGGCCCAGTCCCGGATGAAGCGGCTGGCCAAGATGGAGCCGGTGGCCACGACCATCGAGGAGCGCGTCGCGCCCTTCACCCTGCCCTCCCCGCCCCGACCGCTGGCGCCGCCGCTGATCCGGCTGGAGAAGGCCAATGTCAGCTACGAGCCGGGCAAGCCGATCCTGCGCAACCTCAACCTGCGCATGGACCTGGACGACCGCATCGGCCTGCTGGGCGTCAACGGCGCGGGCAAGTCGACCTTCGCCAAGCTGATCGCCGGGGCGCTGGGGGTGCAGACCGGGGAGTTCCACCGCGACCGCAAGATGCGCGTGGGCTGGTTTCACCAGCACCAGATCGAGGCCATGGACCCCGAGGACACCCCGCTGGAGATCATCCGGCGGGCCATGCCCGACGCCAGCGAGTCCTCGCGCCGCTCGAAGCTGGCGCAGTTCGGCCTGGGCTTCGAGAAGCAGGAGACCACCGTCGCCAACCTGTCCGGCGGCGAGCGGGCGCGGCTGCTGCTGAACATGGTGGCGATGGATGCGCCGCACATGCTGATCCTCGACGAGCCGACCAACCACCTGGACATCGACTCCCGCCGGGCCCTGCTGGACGCGCTCAACGACTACGAGGGCGCGGTGATCCTGATCACCCACGACCGGTCGCTGATGGAGCTGGTCGCCGACCGGCTGTGGCTGGCCGCCGACGGCACGATCAAGCCGTTCAACGGCGACATGGACGACTACGCCAAGTTCGTGCTCGACCGCGCCCGGGTCGCGGCCCGGGCCCCGTCGCAGATCAAGGCGCCCGAGCCCGAGCCGGTCAAGGCCGCGCCGCCGCCTCTCAGGGTTCCCGCGGCCCAGGCCGGCCCGCTGAAGCGCAAGCTCGAAGCCGCCGAGGCGGTGGTGACCCGCACGACGAAGGCGCTGGAAGAGCTCGACGCGGTGCTGGCCGATCCGGCCATCTATGTGAAGGACGCCCCGCGCGCCGCCGACCTCGGCCAGAAGCGCCTCAAGGCCCAGAACGCCGTCGACAAAGCCGAGGCCGAGTGGATGGCCATCGCCGAACAGCTGGCGGCGGTGGAAGCGTAGAGGGGACATGTACCAAAGGTACGTGTCCCCTTCTCATCACCCGCACTTCACTTCCTTGATGATCCCCGTCTCGGCGTCGAACAGGATGTTCAGGCGGTAGGCGCTGTAGTCCAGGGTCACCGGGCAGGTGGTGCAGACCACGCGACGGCGCTGCGGCTCGGTGGGCACCGGGATCTGGCTTTTGGGCTTGCCCACCAGCCATTGCATGTCGGTCGCGCCGCAGCTGTCGGCCGGCGGCGGCGGCGGCAGCGGGATGGTCGGCGCCTGGCTGATCGGCGCGGCCGGCGCCGACGGGGCGGCGGCGCAGGCTGTCAGCGCCAGCACCGAGAACAGGACCAGCTGTCTCATGCCATCTTCTCCCAGCCGCGCTGCTCGCCCTGCCGCCAGTAGCTGATCGGGCGGCCCTCGGCCTTGAACGCCTTCCAGCGCTGGCGGGCATCGGCCAGCGCGGCCTCGTCACGACCGTCGAACAGCACGATGCACCGCTCATACGGCGTAAGATCGCCCGCCTCGGCGCCGTCGACGAGGAACAGGGCCTGGGCGCCATTGGGCGTGTCCAGCCCCGTGGTCAGCAGCACCGGCTGGTGCTCGGCGAAGGGCTCGTCGGCCAGGCCGTGCGGCAGGAAGCTCTCGTCCCGGAAGCTCCACAGCCAGCCGTCGAGGTGCTCCAGCCGCCCGGCCTCGCGGGTGCGGACCACGGCCTTCCAGCCCTTCTTGAGGGTCTTGTCCAGCAGGTCGGGCAGCACCTGATCGAGCGACGACCGCTCGAGGTGGTAGAACCAGACTTCGCAGGCGGGATTGCTCATCTCAGTTCCGAATATCCCCGCGCAGGCGGGGACCCAAGCAGGCTTTCCGCTTCATCGAACACAGCTTGGACCCCCGCCTTCGCGGGGGCAATCGGGTTGGGATCAGCCCTCGTATTTGTCCGCCACCATCTGGTTCAGCAGGCGAACCCCGAAACCGACGGCGCCCTCGGGAATGGTCGGGACGGTCGAAGGCTTCTTCCAGGCGGTCGAAGCGATATCCAGATGCGCCCAGGGCAGGCCGTTGACGAAGCGTTGCAGGAACAGCGCCGCGGTGATCGACCCCCCGGCGCGACCGTTGCCGACGTTCTTCATGTCGGCGATCGCACTGTCGATATGCTTGTCGTAGATGGCCGGGACCGGCATCCGCCACAGCGGCTCACCGGTCGCCTTGGAGGCGGCCAGCAGATTGTCGGCAAGCTCGTCGTTGTTGCTGAACAGGCCGGCGTAGTCGTTGCCCAACGAGATGATGATCGCGCCGGTCAAGGTGGCCAGGTCGACCATGAATTTCGGCTTGAAGCGGTCCTGCGTGTACCAGAGCGCGTCGGCCAGCACGAGGCGGCCCTCGGCGTCGGTGTTGATGACCTCGATGGTCTGGCCGGACATCGAGGTGACCACGTCGCCCGGACGCTGGGCGTTGCCGTCGGGCATGTTCTCGACCAGGCCCAGGATGCCCACGGCGTTGACCTTGGCCTTGCGGCCGGCCAGCACGTGCATCAGGCCGGCAACGGCGGCCGAGCCGCCCATGTCCCACTTCATGTCTTCCATGCCGTCGGCGGGCTTGATGCTGATGCCGCCGGTGTCGAAGGTCACGCCCTTGCCGACGAAGGCCACCGGCTGGCTGTCGCCGCCGCCCTTCCACTGAATCACGACCAGCTGGCTGTCGCGCCGGCTGCCCTGGCCGACGCCCAGCAGGCTGCCCATGCCGAGCTTGGTCATCTCCTTCTCGCCGAGGATCTCGACCTCCAGGCCGAGCGACTCGAGCGCCTTCACCCGGCGGGCGTACTCGACGGGATGCAGGACGTTGGGCGGTTCGGAGACCAGGTCGCGGGAAAAGTAGACTGCCTCGCCCAGGGCCTTCAGCGGCGCGAAGGCCGCCTCGGCGGCCTTGGAGTCGTCGGTCACCACCTTCACCGTCGTCACCGACGGTTTGACCTCGGGCTTCTCGGTCGTGCGGTAGCGGTCGAAGCGATAGGCGGCGAGGGTCGCGCCGAGGGCCCCGCGGGCCGCTTCCTCCGGCTTGCCGCCGGGGATCATGACGTACAGCGTCTCGGCCCCGCTGGCCTTGACCGTCTGGAAGGCCTGGGCCGCGAACCGCTCGGCCGTGTCGCCGCCCCATTCGCTGTCGGATCCGGAGCCGACGATCACCAGGCGCTGGGCCTCCAGGCCGGCGGGAACGAGCAGTTCAACAGTCTGGCCGGGCTTGCCGGCGAAGCGCCCGGCGGCGATGGCGCGGGTCACCGCCCCGCCGGTCGCCCTGTCCATATCCTCGGCCGCCGTGGAGAGCTTGCCGCCCTCGAAAACCATCACCGCGACCGCGCCGCCGGCGGGGTTTTTGCTCTTGTCGGAGGCTACGAACTCAATGCGCATGGATCACTCCTGAATTTCCGTCCGGCGGGCATAGTCCAACCGGCCGAGATAGGAAAGCTTGGGCGGTTGTGTCGCCCGACTGCGGGCGTATAGAACGGGCGGCCCCCTGATTGGGGTTTTCCCCGACTCCAAACGGGTTCAGCTTCCCCCGCAATGCGTCTGATCGAGCGCTACCTGTTCCGCCAGCTGCTGACGCCGACGCTCCTCGCGGCGGCGGCGCTGGGCGCTGTCGGCCTGCTCAGCCAGAGCCTGGGCCAGCTCGACATCATTATCGAGCAGCGCCAGACAGCCTGGGTGTTCCTGAAGGTCATCGTGCTGGCCATGCCCCAGCTGCTGAATCTGATTCTGCCGATCGCCGTGTTCGTGGCCGCCCTGGTGGCCCTCAACCGCCTGCACGCCGAGCATGAGCTGGTGGTCTGCTACGCCGCCGGCATGAGCCGCTGGCGGGTGATGGCGCCGGGCATGCGGCTGGCCGTAGGGGCGACCCTGGTTGGCCTGCTGATCAACCTCTGGGTCCAGCCGGCCGCCTACCGGGCCATGCGCGACATCTTCTACGCCGCCAAGACCGATCTGGCCGCCACCCTGGTGCGCGAAGGCGAGTTCACCGAACCGGCCCCGCGCCTGACCGTCTATGGCCAGACGGTCGGCAGTGACGGGCTGATCAGCAACCTGTTCATCCACCACCGCACCGAAAAGGGCGGCGCGACCACCTACACCGCCAAGGAAGGCCGAATCACCTATCGCGAAGGCAAGCCGGTGCTGGTGATGCGCAACGGCTCCAACCAGGAATTCTCCCGCAGCGGGGTGCTCAATTACCTCTCGTTCGAGGAGTACGCCCTCGACCTGACGCCCTTCCTGCGCACCCGCGACGGGGTGACCTACGAGGCGTCGGACCGCTATCTGCACGAGCTGCTGTTCCCGGACCTGAGCCAGAAGTACGAGCGCAAGAACCGCGACAAGCTGCTGGCCGAGGGCCATGCGCGGCTGGCCTCGCCGCTCTATTCCATCGCCTTCATGACCATGGCCTTCGCCGCCGTGCTCGGGTCGAGTTTCAGCCGGCTGGGGTATGGCCGGCGCATCGCCGTGGCGGGCGCCGCCGCGGCGTTGGTGCGGATCATCGGCTTCGCCGTGCAGTCGGCCAGCGAGGAGAGCCCCTGGCTGAACCTGATGCAGTACCTGATCCCGGTCCTGGCCACCGCCTGGGCCTTCGGCCAGCTGTTCCGGCGGGTCGAGCAGCGCTCGGGCTGGCGGGAATGGCTGCCGTTCGCCGGCGCCCTGCGCCGACGCGGAGCGGCGGCATGAGCCAGGGAATCGGCCGCCTCGAACGCTACGTCCTGACCCGCACCATGGCCGGCGTCGGCGGCGCGCTGGCGGTGATCGGGGCGGTGATCCTGCTGATCGACTTCGTCGAGGTCTCGCGGACCGTGGGCGGTCGCGGCGACGCGGGCTTCCCGCGCCTCCTGTGGCTGACCCTGCTCAAGGCGCCCTCGACCATCCTGACCCTGCTGCCATTCGCCTTCCTGTTCGGGACCCTGGCGGCCTTCGTCGGCCTGAACCGGCGCAGCGAGCTGATCGCCATGCGGGCAGCGGGGGTGTCGGCCTGGCGCTTCATCCTTCCGGCGGCGGTGGCCGCCTTTGTCGTCGGCGCCGTGACGGTCTCGGCGCTCAACCCGCTGGCCGCCATGCTGGGGGCCTCCTTCGAACGCTCGCGCACGGCCATCACCGCCGAGTTCCAGACCTCGGCGGCCAAGGACACATGGCTGCGCCAGGGCGACGCCACCTCCCAGGTGGTCATCCGCGCCCGGTCGCATGACGAGATCAACGGCACGGTGCGCCTGAAAAACGTCTCGATGTTCGTCTACCGCGTGACCCCTCGGGGCGGACTGGAGTTCTCGCGCCGGCTTGAAGCCGAGGAGGCGCGTCTGATGCCGGGCTACTGGCGGCTGACCGGCGTGCGAGAGGCTGCGCCGGGGGCGGGTTCGGTGCGCTCCGAGACCCTGTCGATTCCCTCGACCCTCGACGAGCAGGCGGCCATCGAGCGGTTCACCACCCCCGACGCCATCGCCTTCTGGCGGCTGCCGGCGACCATCCGCGGCACCGAGGCGGCGGGTTTCTCCGCCCTGCCCTATCGCCTGAGGCTGCACCAGCTGCTGGCCACGCCGCTGCTCTATGCGGCCCTGTCGGTGCTGGCGGCGGCCTTTTCGCTGCGGCTGATGCGGCTGGGCGGCCTGGCCGCGCTGGCCACGTCCGGCGTGGCCCTGGGGTTCATCTTCTTCTTCTTCAACCAGTTCTGCGGCGCGCTGGGCAAGGCCGAGATCCTGCCGGCCTTCGCCGCCGCCTGGGCGCCGCCGTTGCTGGCGCTGTTATCGGGACTGACCCTGCTTTGCTATACGGAAGACGGTGGAATCGTGCGGGGGCGCGTCGCCGGGAGAAAGACCGCCTGATGAGCCACGCCCGACGCCTTTCCGGCCGCACAGGCCTGCTCGCCGGCGCCGCCCTGCTTGGCCTGGCCACGGCCGGGCCCGCGCTGGCCCAGGACGCCCCTGCCGCCGTGGCCGCCGCCGAGGACGACGGCCTGGGCGACCGCGGCTTCTATCTGGAATCGGATCTGCTGATCCAGGACGACGGCGCCCAGATGATCACCGCCAGGGGCGAGGTCGAGATCCGCTATCGCGGTCGCACCCTGCGCGCCGGCGAGGTGACCTACGACATCCAGTCCGGCGTGATCACCGCCCGCGAGAACGTGGTGGTCATCGACCCGTCCGGCGCGGTCTCGTTCGCCGACGCGATGGTCCTGGACGAGGAACTCCGCTCGGGCGTCGCCCAGGGCTTCTCGGCGCGGCTGCAGAACAACGTCAAGATCGCCGCCGCCACCGCCGTGCGCCGCAGCGACACGGTCAACGAGCTGGACAAGGCGATCTACACGCCCTGCGAGATCTGCGCCGAGGATCCGACCAAGCCGCCGACCTGGTCGATCCGCGCCGACAAGGTGGTCCAGGATCGCGACCGGCAGATCATCTATTACCGCAACGCCGTCATCGAGCTGTTCGGCGTGCCGGTGTTCTACGCCCCGGTGTTCTGGCACCCGGACCCCAGCGCCGGGCGCAAGTCCGGCCTGCTGCCGCCCAAGATCGTCGGCTCAGAGCGTCGCGGCCTGTCCTACGAGCAGCCCTACGCCTGGATCATCTCGCCGTCGGAAGACCTGGTGATCAGCCCGCAGATCAACACGAACGTGAACCCGTTCGTGAACTTCCAGTGGCGGCGGCGTTTCCAGTCCGGCCAGGTCAACGCCCGCTTCGGCTACACCTACGAATATGACCTGGACGGCGACGGCGACCGGATCGGCGACCAGACCTCGCGCAGCTACATTCTCGCCGACGGCGCCTTCGAGATCGACGAGAACTGGCGCTGGGGCTTCGGAGTCGAGCGGGCTTCGGACGACCTGGTCTTCGATAAGTACGATGTGGGCGACATCTACGCCCAGCGCGGCCTGATCCCGTCTGACGACAAGCGGCTGACCACCCAGCTTTTCGCCGTGCGCCAGGATGCCCGGTCCTACCTGAGTCTCTCGGCGGTCAGCATCCAGGGCCTTCGGCCCGGCGATAACGACCGCACCTTCCCGGCCATCGCGCCGCTGGTCGAGGCCTACTGGGAGCCGGCCGATCCGGTGTTCGGCGGCCGTCTGCGTTTCCAGGGCAGCGCCGTGGGCCTGACCCGCGAGCAGTCGCAGTTCGTCGCCACCCAGCCGGGGACCGACAGCCGCCGCGTCTCGGCGAGCATCGACTGGCGGCGCAGCTTCACCTTCGCCAATGGCCTGCGCCTGTCGCCCTTCGCCGAGGCCCGCGCCGACGTCTACAGCCTGGCCGACCTGCCCCCGCCGAACCTCGGCATGGACGACACGGCGACCCGGGCGCTGGGCGTGGTCGGGGTCGACTTCAGCTACCCCCTGTACCGCCGCGACGGGAACCGCACGATCGTGCTGGAGCCCCTCCTGCAGGTGGCCATCTCGCCGGACCCGGACACCAACACGCTGATCCCGAACGAGGACAGCACGGTGCTGGAGTTCGACGAGACCAACCTGCTGCGGGCGGACAAGTTTCCCGGGTTCGACCGCTACGAGGGCGGCCAGCGGATCAGCGTCGGCGGCCGGGCCACCATCCTCTATGACGATGGCCGCGGAGTCAGTTTCCTGGTCGGGCGCACCTTCCGCATGGAGGACGACCCGCAGTTCCCCGCCCGCAGCGGCCTGCAGCCCAAGGCCTCGGACTGGGTCGTCGCGGCCGAGGGCACACCCATCGACGGCTTGACCTTCTTCACCCGCGCCCGCTTCGAAGCGTCCAATCTGGACGTGCGGCGGATGGAAGCGGGGGTCGATGTCGATTTCGATCGCGCGCGCGGCTTCGTTCGCTATCTGCGGGACAACCAGGACATCACCGGCGTCCAGCGCGAGGATATCGACTTCGCCGGCGAGGTGATGATCTCGGGCAACTGGGGGGTGACCTTCGCCGGGGTTCGCGACGTGGAGGCCGACGTCTGGCGGCGCCAGGAATTCGGACCCTTCTACCGCGACGACTGCCTCGATATGGCGGTCGTCTGGGTCCACGAGGAAACCTACAACCGCTCGCTGGGTCCGTCGGACTCGGTGATCCTGCGCCTAACGCTCGCCACATTGGGCGATAAAGGCTACAGGCAATGATCTTCGACCGGACCTCAGCGTCCCCGTCGGGCGACACTCTCAAGGGAACGACCAGATTGATGAAGTCGGCGCGTATCACGACGGGCTTGGCCATGACGGCTGTATCCGTCCTGAGCCTTGTTCTCGCCCCCCTGGCCTCGGCGCAGGACGTCCAGGTCGCCAGCGCCCCCACCGCGCCGGCGCCGGCTGCGCCGACCGTGTCGGAAAGCGTCGCGGCGATCGTCAATGACGACATCGTCTCGACCTATGATCTCGTCCAGCGCATGCGCCTGGTGGCCGTCACCGCCGGTATCCAGCCGTCCGAAGAGACCCTGCCGCAGCTGCAACGCGAGGCCCTGCGCGGACTGATCGAGGAGCGCCTGCAAATTCAGGAGCTCCGCCGGGTCGAGATTGAGAACAAGATCGAGATTATCGCCAACGACGCGGAAGTCGACAGCGCGATCGGGGATATGGCGCGCGACGCCAACAACATGACCAGCGAGCAGCTGATGGCCCAGCTGCGCGCCGCCGGCATCGGTCCCGAGACCCTGCGCGCCCAGCTTCGCGCCGAGATCAGCTGGCAGGGCTACATCAATGGCCGTTTCCGCGGCCGCCTGCGCATCGGCCGCGACCAGATCAAGGCCACGATCGAACGACTGGCGGCGGCGGCAACCAAGCCGCAGTACCAGATCAGCGAAGTCTACATCGAGGCCGCCCGCGTCGGCGGCATGCAGGTCGCCTACCAGGGCGCCCAATCGTTGATCCAGCAGATGCAACAGGGCGCGCCCTTCGCGGCCGTGGCGCGGCAATTCTCCTCCTCGCCCACCGCGGCCAACGGCGGCGACGCCGGCTGGATCGGCGCCGGCGAGATGGCCCCCGAAATCGAAGGGGTGCTCGACCAGATGCGGCCGGGCCAGCTGTCCCCGCCGATTCCGACGCAGGACGGCGTCTGGATCATCTATCTTCGCGAAAAGCGGGCCGGTTCGAACGTGACGCTGGTCAGCCTCAAGCAGGCCGCCGTGCCGCTGGCCGAGGACGCCACGCCCGAACAGGTCCAGGCCGCCGCGACCACCCTTGAGGTCCTACGGCCGCAGGTGACCGGATGCGCCGACCTCGAGGCCAAAGCCGCGGGCGTCGAAGGCGTGATGGCCGGCGACCTTGGCGAAGCCGAGATCAACGGCCTGACCGAAGCCTTCCAGCAAGCGGTCAACACCACGCCGGACGGCCAGCTGTCCCAGGCGATCCGCACGCCGGTGGGCCTGCATCTGGTGATGGTTTGCGGCCGTCGCTCCAGCGGCGCCCAGCTACCGACCCCTGAACAGGTCGAGGCGCGTCTGACCAGCCTGCAGCTGGAGAACATCTCCAAGCGGATCCTGCGCGACCTGCGCAACACCGCGACCATAGAGACGCGGTGACGACGACGCCTCTGGCCCTAAGTCTGGGCGATCCCGCCGGGATCGGTCCGGAGATCACGGTCAAGGCGTGGCGCGCCCTGCGTGACCGGGGACCGGCCTTCATGGTCGTCGGCGACGCCCAGGCCCTGGCCTCCGCGCCGGGCAACCCCGCCCCGATTCGCGCCGTCACCCATCCCGACCAGGCGGCGCAGCTGTTCGCCGACGCCATTCCCGTGCTCGACATTCCGTTGGCCGCGCAGGTCGTCGCCGGCCAGCCCAACATCGCCAACAGCGGCGCGGTGATCCGCTGGATCGAGACGGGAGCCGGCCTGGCCCTGTCCGGCGCGGTCAGTGGCCTGGTCACCGCCCCGATCGCCAAGGCCCCGCTCTACGCCGCCGGCTTCCGGTTTCCCGGCCATACAGAGTTCCTCGCCGAGCTGACCGCCGCGGGCGATCAAGACGGCGCCCGCGGGCCGGTAATGATGCTGGTGGCGGGGAACCTGCGCGCGGCCCTGGTGACCATCCACGCGCCGTTGTCGGCCGTGCCGGGCCTGCTGACCGTCGAGGGGGTGGTCAACGCCGGCCTGGTCACCGCCCAGGCGCTGAAGGGGGATTTCGGCATCGAGCGGCCGCGCCTGGTGGTGGCGGGGCTCAATCCGCACGCCGGCGAGTCGGGCGCCATCGGGCGGGAGGAGATCGACATCCTCGAGCCGGCCGTGCGGGCTCTGGCAGATCTGGGGGTCGATGTGCGGGGCCCCCTGCCCGCCGACAGCCTGTTCCATGCCGAGGCCCGGGCAGGCTACGACGGGGTGCTGTGCCTCTATCACGACCAGGCGCTGATCCCGGTGAAGATGCTCGACTTCTGGGGCGGGGTGAACGTCACCCTGGGCCTGCCCATCGTGCGGACCTCGCCGGACCACGGCACGGGCTTCGACATCGCCGGTCGGGGTCTGGCGCGGGCCGACAGCCTGATCGCCGCCATCCGGCTGGCGGCCCAGATCGCGGCGCGGCGCTGTCCATAGCAACGTCATCGTCGGACTTGTTCCGACGACCCATGCGTGATGTGTCTCGGCCGTAGGCGCGGCGAGACGCAACTCCCATGAATTCAGCCACCGGGTTCATGGGTCGTCGGAACAAGTCCGACGATGACGATAGTGAGGTGTGTGAGGCCGTGCTGGAACGAAATTGACGATGTTGAACGCTTTCCCCCCCCTGCGGAACGCCCTCGCCGAGCACGGCCTGCTGGCCGACAAGAGCTTCGGCCAGCACTTCCTGCTGGACCTCAACATCACCCGCAAGATCGCCCGCCTGGCCGGGCCGCTGGAGGGCCAGACGGTCATCGAGGTGGGGCCGGGACCCGGCGGCCTGACCCGCGCCCTGCTGGAGGCCGGCGCGCGGGTCGTGGCGGTGGAGAAGGACGCCCGCTTCCTGCCCCTGCTCGCCGAGCTGGCGGCGGCCGCTGACGGTCGCCTGACGCTGGTGGAGGCCGACGCCCTCAAGGTCGACGAGGCCGCGCTGGCCGGCGGCCCGGGCCATGTGGTGGCCAACCTGCCCTACAACGTCGGCACCCCGCTGCTGATCAAATGGCTGACCGGCCCGTGGCGGCCCCTGTCGATGACCCTGATGTTCCAGAAGGAAGTCGCCGACCGTATCGCCGCGCCGGTGGGCGGCGACGCCTACGGCCGGCTGGCCGTGATCTGCCAGGCGCTATGCAGCGCGAAGGTGGTCATGGACCTGCCCGCCCGCGCCTTCACCCCGCCGCCGAAGGTCGCATCGGCCGTGGTGCGACTGGACCCGCTGGCCGTGCGCCCGCCGGACGCCGAGATCGCCGCGCTGGAAAAGGTGTCGGCCGCCGCCTTCGGGCAGCGGCGCAAGATGCTGCGGTCCAGCCTGAAGCTGCTGGGCGGCGAGGCGTTGTGCGAACGGGCCGGCATCGACCCCGGCGTCAGGGCCGAGACAGTGCCCGTGGAGGGTTTCCTGAGGCTGGCGCGGGCGCTGTAGCCCCGTGCGTGGTTCGAGACGCTCGCTCGAGGCTCGCTCCTCACCATGACGAACAGTTGTGAGACCCACCCCTTTACGTCATCCTGAGGAGCGGACCCTCAGGTCCGCGTCTCGAAGGACGCGCACCCTCAAAGCTGCGGCAGTTCCTCGGCCAGCAGCTCGTCGATGAACGGCGCGATCCACAGGTTGCGCGAGGCCTTGCGGCGCTCGGCGTGATAGATGTGGGCCAGGTCGGCGTAGGCGCGGTCGAAGTCCTCGTTGAGCACCACGTAGTCGAAGGTCTCCCACTGGACCAGCTCGTCCTTGGCGCGGGAAATCCGCTCGCGGATGACCTCTTCGCTGTCCTGGGAGCGGGCCAGCAGGCGGCGGCTCATCTCCGCCAGCGACGGCGGCAGGATGTAGACCAGCACCGAGTCGTCCGGCGCCTGGGCGTGGATCTTCATCGCCCCGTGATAGTCGATATCGAACAGGGCGCTTTCGCCGCGGGCAAGGGCCTCCATGATCGGCGCCCGGGGGCTGCCGTAGCGGTTGCCGTAGACGTCGGCCCATTCGAGGAAGGCGTCCTCCTCGATCATCCGGTCGAATTCGCCCCGGTCGACGAAGTGGTAGTCGCGGCCCTCGTGCTCGCCGGGACGGGGCGGCCGGGTGGTGGCCGAGATCGACAGGTGCAGGTCCGAGTGGTCGGCGACCAGCCGCCGGGTCAGGGAGGTCTTGCCCACCCCCGACGGCGCCACGATCATCAGCATCAGGCCCCTGGTCTTGCGACCGTCCTCACTCGACATTCTGCACCTGCTCGCGGAATTGCTCGATCACCGCTTTGAGGTCGAGGCCGATGGCGGTCAAGGCCGAGGTGGCCGATTTCGAGCACAGGGTGTTGGCCTCACGCATGAACTCCTGGGTCAGGAAGTCCAGCCGGCGGCCGGCGGCGGCCTCCGCGGCCAGCAGGGAGCGGGCGGAGGCCACATGGGCGGCGAGGCGGTCGAGTTCTTCGCGCACGTCGGCCTTCACGGCCTGGGCGGCGGCCTCCTGGATGATGCGCTCCTCGGAGGCGGCCTCGCCGGCCAGTTCCTTCAGACGGCGAGCGAAGCGGTCGCGAATGACGGCCGGATGGCCGGCGGCCTCGGCCGTTGCGGCGGTGACCAGCTCGGCGATGCGGTCCATCTGACCGGCCAGAACCGGGGCCAGGGCCGCGCCCTCGTCGAGACGGGAAGCCTTCAGGGCGTCCAGCCCGGCCGCCAGGCTGGCCGCCATGGCCAGTTCCAACTCGGCCCGGGCCTGCGGGTCATCCTCGGGGTCGACCGCCTCCAGCACCCCGCGCAGGGCCAGCAGGCCGTCCCCGCTGGGCGGACCGGCCCGGCCGGCCTTCACCAGCGGCTCGACCAGGGCCAGGTAGCGTTCGAGCTGCTCGATGTTGACCGAGACCGACAGCGCCGTCTCGGCGTGCTTCGCCTGCAGGCCGACATTGATCTGGCCGCGCTGGAACCGGGCCTGGGCGGCGTCGCGGACGCTCTTTTCCAGCAGGTCGAAGCCCGGCGGGCCGCGGAAGCGGACCTCAAGGTTGCGGCCGTTGACCGAACGCGCCTCGACGGCCCAGGACCAGGCCCCGTGGGCCCCCTCGACCCGGGCAAAGCCGGTCATGCCCGAAAGGGCCATCTACTTGCCCGTTCTGGCGCGCCAGGCGCGCCATTTCTCGACGTTGCGGGCGTGCTCCTCATAGGTGGCGGCGAAGGCGTGACCGCCCGAGCCGTCGGCGACGAAGAACAGGTAGTCGGTCCGCGGCGGATCGAGCACCGCGGCCAGCGAGGCGCGCCCGGGATTGGCGATTGGCGTCGGCGGCAGGCCGTCGATGGCGTAGGTGTTGTAGGGCGTGGGCGCCTGCAGCTCGGACAGCAGGATCCGGCGGCCCAGCGGGCGGCCCTTGGTGATGCCGTAGATGATCGTCGGGTCGCTCTCCAGCCGCATGCCCTTGCGCAGGCGATTGACGAAGATCGAGGCCACCTGCGGCCGCTCGCTGGCCACGCCGGTTTCCTTCTCGACGATCGAGGCGAGGATCACCGCCTCCTCCGGCGTGCTGATCGGCAGGCCCGGCTGGCGCTTTGCCCACAGCTCGGCCAGCACCTTGTCGCGGGCGTCCATCATCCTCTGCAGCACCGCCGCCCGGTCCTCGCCGCGCTCGAAGGCGTAGGTCTCCGGCAGGACGGCGCCTTCCGGCGGGGTCGGGGCGACCCCGGTCAGGGCCTCTTCCCTGCCCAGGATCTCGATGACCATCTCCGAGGTCATGCCTTCGGGGATGGTCACCTGATGGCGCACGGTCTTGCCGGCGCGGATGGCGTCCAGCACCCGGGACATCGAGGCCCCGGAGGGGAATTCGTACTCGCCGGCCTTCAGCTCCCGCGCCGCGCCGGTGACCTGAGCGGCGGCGATGAAGATGGTCGCCGAGCGCACCACGTGGGCCCGCTCCAGCGACGCAGCGATTTCGTTCAGGCCCGCGCCCCGGCGCAGCATGACGTTGGTGATCTCGCCCTGGCGGGCTTCCGGCCCCGGACCGCGATAGCTCCACACCGCCCACAGGCCGACGATCACCAGAGCCACGCACAGGGTGGCGAAGGCGCTCATCGCCATGATCACCAGGCGGCGCATCAGGGGCAGCCCGGCGGGTCTGGAGGGCTTGCGGCTCACGGGGCCTTCTTGAAGATCACGCAGGCGTTGGTGCCGCCGAAGCCGAAGCTGTTGGACATGGCGACCTCGATCGCCATCGGCTTCGCCTTGTGCGGGACGAGATCGATGGGGGTGTCGAATTCGGGGTTGTCCAGGTTGATCGTCGGCGGCGCGATCTGGTCGCGGATGGCGAGGATCGAGAAGATGCCCTCGACCGCCCCGGCCGCGCCCAGCAGGTGGCCGGTCATCGACTTGGTCGAGGACATGGCGACGTTCTTCGCGTGGTCGCCCAGCAACCGCGTCACCGCGCCCAACTCCAGGCCGTCGGCCATGGTGGAGGTGCCGTGGGCGTTGACGTAGTCGATGTCCGTCACCGCCAGGCCCGAGTCCTTGAGGGCCGCGGTCATGGCCCGGAAGCCGCCGTCGCCGTCATCGGAGGGGGCGGTGATGTGATAGGCGTCGCCCGACAGGCCGTAGCCGACCACCTCGGCGTAGATCTTCGCGCCACGGGCCTTGGCGTGCTCGTACTCCTCCAGCACCAGGACGCCGGCGCCCTCGCCCATGACGAAGCCGCCGCGGTCCTTGTCGTAGGGGCGCGAAGCTTGCGTGGGGCGGTCGTTGAAGTCTGTGACCATGGCGCGGCAGGCGACGAAGCCGGCCACGCCGAGGGGGCAGATCGACGCCTCGGCCCCGCCGGCGATCATGATGTCGGCGTCGCCGTACTTGATCATCCGGGTCGCGTCGCCGATGGCGTGGGCGCCGGTGGCGCAGGCGGTGACCACCGCGTGGTTGGGACCCTTGAAGCCGTAGCGGATCGACACCTGGCCCGAGGCCAGGTTGATCAGGGCCGAGGGGATGAAGAACGGGCTGATCCGGCGCGGACCCTTGTCGCGCAGCTCGAGGGCCGTCTCGGCGATGGTGTTCAGGCCGCCGATGCCCGAGCCGATGATCACGCCGGTGCGGAAGGCGGTTTCCTCGTCGATCTCGGTCAGGCCGGCGTCGCGCACGGCCTCGTCGGCCGCCGCCATGGCGTAGAGGATGAAGTCGTCGACCTTGCGCTGGTCCTTGGGGCCCATGGTGCCGCCCGGATCGAACGATCCCTCGACATCCGGCCCGCCGCCGCCGCGGCCATCGACCCGCGGAATCTCGCAGGCGACCTGACAGCCGTATTCCTCGGGATCGAAGGTGGTGATCCGGCCCGCGCCGGAGGCGCCGGCCAGGATGGCCTTCCAGGTAACGTCCACGCCCTGCCCCAGGGGGGTCAGCAGGCCCAGACCGGTGACGACAACGCGCCGCATGGAATCAACTCCTACCCCCGCATCAACCGGGGACCGCTCAAAACGAAGCCGCCGCGCGCGTCGGGCGGACCCGACACCGCGCGGCGGTGAATCGACCGGAAAAGAGTCTGCGGATCAACCGCCGACTTTTTCCGAGATGAACTTCACGGCGTCGCCGACCGTCTGGATGTGTTCGGCGGCGTCGTCGGGAATCTCGATGTCGAATTCCTCTTCGAAGGCCATCACCAGCTCGACGTTGTCGAGGCTGTCGGCGCCGAGGTCATCGATGAAGCTGGCCTTCTCGGTGACCTTTTCAGGATCGGCGTCGAGGTGTTCGATGACGATCTTACGCACACGCTCGAGAATGTCGGACATTCGTTCTGGTCCTCTTTAGGTCTTTAGTGGCCCGGCCGCCGAAGCGATCACGGGAAATCGGGCTCCGCCTACCATGTTCCATTCGGGGTGGCCAGCGGCCAGCCGACGAACAGGGGCGGTCTTCAGATCATCGCCATGCCGCCGTTCACGTGCAAGGTCTGACCGGTGACATAGGCGCCTTCTTCGCTCGCCAGGTAGACGCAGGCGGCCGCGACGTCGCCGCCGGAGCCCAGCCGGCCGGAGGGGATCTTCCCAAGGATGGCCTCGCGTTGCGCGTCGTTCAGGCCATCGGTCATGGGGCTGGCGATAAAGCCGGGGGCGACGGTGTTCACCGTCACGTTGCGGCTGGCCACTTCCTGGGCCAGGGCCTTGGAAAAGCCGATCATGCCGGCCTTGGAGGCGGCGTAGTTGGCCTGGCCCGGGTTTCCGGTGACCCCGACCACCGAGGTGATTCCGATGATCCGGCCCCAACGGCGCTTCATCATGCCCCTCAGGGCGGCGCGGGAGAGGCGGAAATAGGATTCGAGGTTCACCTTGATGACCTGTTCCCAGTCCTCGTCCTTCATCCGCAGCATCAGGCCGTCGCGGGTGATGCCGGCGTTGGCCACCAGGATGTCCAGCTCCTTGCCGGAAGCCGCCTCCGCCGCGGCCACCAGGCCGTCGACGCTGGCCGAATCGGACAGGTTGGCGGTGACCGCGCTGGTGCGCGCGCCCAACTCGGCGGCCAGGGCCTCCAGCGCGGCCTCGCGGGTTCCCGACAGAATCACATGCGCCCCCTGGGCGTGCAGCGCCCGGGCGATGGCGCCGCCGATGCCGCCCGTGGCGCCGGTGACGAGGGCGGTCTTGCCGGTGAGATCGAACATGGCTCTTTCTTCCGCTCATCCCCGCGAAGGCGGGGACCCAGGTTTGTTTTTGTTCAGTACCGCTCGCATCCAGCGCTTCAGGAAAAAAGCCTGGGTCCCCGCCTTCGCGGGGATGAGCGGAGTTTAGGCGCTCACAGCGACTTGGCGAAAGCCTCCAGATCGGCCGGCGTGTTCAACGGCACAGCCTCGGCGTCGGGGGCGATGCGCTTGGCCATGCCGGACAGTACCTTGCCGGCACCGGCCTCGGCGAAGCGGGTGACGCCGCCGTCGCCGGCCAGCCATTCCATGCTCTCTCGCCAGCGCACTCGGCCGGTGACCTGCTCGACCAGCAGCTTGCGAATGACTTCCGGATCAAGGGTCGGCCGGGCGGTGACGTTGGCCACAAGCGGCGCGCGCGGGGCCAGAATGGTCGTGCCGGCCAAAGCCGTGGCCATCTCGTCGGCCGCCGGCTGCATCAGCGGGCAGTGGAAGGGCGCAGAGACGTTCAGCGGAATGGCCCGCGCGCCCAGTTCCTTGGCCTTCTCGATGGCGCGATCGACCCCGGCCCGGTCGCCGGAGATGACCACGTTGCCGTTGTTGTTGTCGTTGGCCACGACACAGACGCCGACCTCGGCGCCGGCCGCGGCGGCCGCTTCGGCCAGGGCCACGTCGGTCTTGGGCCCGATCAGCGAGGCCATCGCCCCCTGCCCCACTGGCACGGCCCGCTGCATGGCCTGGCCGCGCAGCTTCAGCAGCCGGGCCGTGTCGGCCAGGCTGATGGCGCCGGCCGCGGCCAGGGCGGCGTATTCGCCCAGTGAGTGGCCGGCGACAAAGGCGGCCTTCTCGACCGGCACGCCCAGTTCCTTTTCGAGCACGCGCATCACGGCCAGGCTGACGGCCATCAAGGCCGGCTGGGCGTTCTCGGTCAGGGTCAGGTCGGTCTCGGGGCCCTCGCGCATCAGCTTGGCGAGCTTCTGCGACAGGGCGTCATCGACTTCCTGGAACACCTCGCGGGCGCTGGCGAAGGCGTCGGCCAGCGCCGCGCCCATGCCCACAGCCTGGCTGCCCTGTCCGGGGAAGATGAAGGCGAGGCTCATGGCCCGCTCCTGATCTGAGAATTTGTGGCGGGCACGGTTAGGCGAAAGGCTGGCGGCGGGCAACCTTCCCGGTTTATGTCCCTGCTCCGTATCAGGACCATCGCCCTTGCCCGCCTACCGGCTCGCCATCTTCGACTTCGACGGAACCCTTGGCGACACCATGGGCTGGATGCTCGACGCGTCCGACCAGATGGCCGAGAAGTTCGGCTTCCGGAAGATCGACCGCAGCCAGCTCGACACCCTGCGCACCATGACCGCGCGGGACCTGATGAAGCTGCAGCGGCTTCCCGCGCTGAAGTTGCCGATCATCGCGGCGCACTTTCACACGCTGATGGCCAGCGAGGCCGGCACGATCCGGATGTTCGACGGCGCGCCGGAAACCCTGCGCAGCCTGCACGCGGCGGGGGTCAAGCTGGCGGTCGTCAGTTCCAACACCGAGGCCAACATCCGCATCGTGCTGGGTGATGAGCTCAGCGGGCTGGTCTCGCAGTTCGCCTGCGGCGCCACGGTGTTCGGCAAGGCCAGCAAGTTCCGGCGGGTGCTCAAGGCGCTCGGGGTCGCGCCGGCCGACGCGGTCAGCATCGGCGACGAGATCCGCGACCTGGACGCCGCCCGTGAGGTCGGGCTGGCGACCGCGGTGGTCTGCTGGGGCTACACCGCGCCGGACGCGCTGAAGGCCCAGCGGCCCGACCATGTGTTCGAGACGATGGGCGAGATCGTCGGCCGAATCGGCTGACGCGCCAGAGCGCTGGCGTTGCCGTGACGTCATCCCCTACGGTCGTGAAAAACCAGGGAGAGAGACGATGCGGGCGGTCGTGCGGCGGGACGGGAAGCTGGTCTGTGATGTGATCGAGGAGCGCGATCCCGGTCCCGGCCAGGTGCGGGTCAAGACCCTGGCCTGCGGCATCTGCGGCTCGGACCTGCATGCGCTGCATCACCTCGACCACATGGTCGAGATGGGCCGCCGTTCAGGCGCCACCGGCGGCATGGACCCGAAGAAGGACATCGTCTTCGGCCACGAGTTCTGCGCCGAGGTGCTGGAGGGCGGACCCGGCGCCAACCGGTTCAAGGCCGGCACGCGGGTGGTCTCGATGCCGGTCAACATGGGTCCCGAGGGCTTCGACGCGGTTGGCTATTCCAACAAGTATCCCGGCGGTTTCGCCGAGCGGATGATCCTCACCGAGGGCCTGCTGCTGGAAGTGCCCAATGGCCTGTCCACCGACCACGCCGCCCTGACCGAGCCGATGGCCGTGGGCGCCCACGCGGTGGCCGCCGCCGCCCTGGACAAAAACTCCGTCTCGCTGGTGCTCGGCTGCGGCCCGGTGGGTCTGGCGGTGATCGCCGCCCTGAAGGTGCGCGGCCACGGCCCGATCATCGCCGCCGACTTCTCCCCCCGCCGCCGCGCCGCCGCCGAGGCCATGGGCGCCGACGTGGTGGTCGACCCCGCCCAGACCGGTCCGCACACCAAATGGAGCGAGTTCGGCGTGCCGGCGACGCTCGACGCCATGCGCGTGGCCCTGTTCGGCGGCCAGACCTACGGCCGGCCGGTGGTCTTCGAATGCGTCGGCTCGCCCGGCGTGCTGCAGAGCGTGATCGAGGGCTGCCCGCCCAAGGCCCAGATCATCGTCGCCGGCGTCTGTATGGAGGCCGACCGGATCGAGCCGTCGCTGGCCATCAACAAGCAGCTCGATCTGCGGTTCGTGCTCGGCTACCAGCCCGACGAGTTCGCCCAGACCCTCGCCGACATCGCCGACGGCAAGATCAACGTCGAACCGCTGATCACTGCCAAGGTTGGACTGGACGGCGTGGCCCAGGCGTTCAGCGATCTGGGCAATCCCGAGACCAATGTGAAAATTCTCGTTGAGCCGGGCCGCTGAACAACCGTGACTGGACGCGGCGGCCGGACGGACTAACTATCCCCGCAACCGGGAGACCTGCCATGAAACGCCTTGCCGCCGCCGCCCTCGCCCTGTCGCTTCTGGCCGCACCGGCCCTGGCCGCCCTCAAGGTCGGGGCGAGTGCGCCCGACTTTTCCACCACCGCCTTCCTGGGCGGCAAGGCCATGCCGTTCAAGCTGTCGGACGCCCTGAAGAACGGGCCCGTGGTGCTCTACTTCTTCCCCGCGGCCTTCACCTCCGGCTGCACCATCGAGGCGCACGAGTTCGCCGAGGCCACGCCCGACTTCAAGGCCATGGGGGCGACCGTGATCGGCGTCACCGCCGGCAAGGTCGAGCAGCTGGCCGAGTTCTCGAAGAGTGAATGCCGCAGCGCCTTCGCCGTGGCCGGGGTGACCAAGGAGACCATCGCCGCCTATGACGCCAGGCTGGTGATCAAGCCGGACCTGTCGGACCGGGTGACCTATGTCATCGCCCCCGACGGCAAGATCCTGCTGGCCTACACCGCCCTGACCGACCCGGTCTCGCACATCGCCAAGGCCAAGGAGGCGGTCCGCGCCTGGCGGGCCGCGCATCCGAAGTAGGCGCGAGGGGACCTTTTCCGGCGACAGCCCGTGCGTGTCCCCGCTTCAGGGACAGACACCTCGGTGTCTGTCCCTCGTCGCGCCCACGCCGCTTGCCTTTGCGGTCAATCTCGCTTACTAGCGCCCCCTGTCACGGAAGGCGGTCTGCCCGCGGACCCTTCGGATCGGGAACCTCCCGGTCGACGCGGCCAGACCCATCGTGAGCGGGGGAGCTTCCGTCCCCGTTCGCGCCGCCTTCCAAACGGAAGAAGGAAACCATGGCGCTTTACGAACACGTGCTCATCGCACGCC
>JAUXTQ010000022.1 GCA_030678995.1 Caulobacter sp. | reverse complement strand
GTCACCGCGCTGGAGCGGGCGATGCGGGTGCAGCTGGGGCTGTAGGTCGTTCCGCGAAGCCCGGCTGACACGCAGGGCCGCTCGCGCCGAACGCCGTCAGCGCGTGAATTTCTGGAACTTGATCCTGTGCGGGATCAGGCTGTCGGCGCCCAGGCGGCGCTTCTTGTCTTCCTCGTACATCTCGAAGTTGCCTTCGAACCACTCCACATGGCTGTCGCCCTCGAAGGCGAGGATGTGGGTGCAGAGGCGGTCGAGGAACCAGCGGTCGTGGCTGATCACCACGGCGCAGCCGGCGAACTCCTCCAGGGCCTCCTCGAGGTTCTGCAGGGTCTCGATGTCCAGGTCGTTGGTCGGTTCGTCGAGCAGGATGACGTTGCCGCCGGTGGCCAGGGTCTTGGCCAGGTGCACGCGGTTGCGCTCGCCGCCCGACAGCTGGCCGACCTTCTTCTGCTGGTCGCCGCCCTTGAAGTTGAAACTGCCGACATAGGCCCTGGTGTTGATCTCGCGCTTGCCGACCATCATCACGTCGGTGCCGCCGCTGACCGCCTGCCAGACGGTTTCGGTGGGCTTGAGGTCATCGCGGCTCTGGTCGACGTAGGCCAGCTTGACCGTTTCGCCCAGGCGCACCGTGCCCTTGTCGGGCTGTTCCTGGCCGGTGATCAGCTTGTACAGGGTCGATTTGCCCGCGCCGTTGGGGCCGATCACCCCGACGATGCCGTTGGGCGGCAGCTTGAACGACAGGCCCTTGAACAGGCATTTGTCGCCGTAGTCCTTCTCCAGCCCCTCGACCTCCAGCACCACGTTGCCCAGGCGCGGGCCGGGCGGGATCTGGATCACCGCATGGGTCTGGGCGCCGCGGGCGTTCTCCTGGTCGGAGACCATCCGCTCGTAGGCGGCCAGACGGGCCTTGGACTTGGACTGGCGGGCCTTGGCGTTGGAGCGGACCCACTCCAGCTCCTTGGTCAGGGCGCGTTGCCGCGACTCCGACTCGGACTGCTCCTGCACCACCCGCTTCTGCTTCTGTTCCAGCCAACCGGAGTAGTTGCCCTCGTAGGGGATGCCCTTGCCGCGATCGAGCTCCAGGGTCCAGCTGGTCACCTGGTTGAGGAAATAGCGGTCGTGGGTCACCAGGATGACGCAGCCGGGGAAGGCTTCCAGGTGATGCTGCAGCCAGGCCACGGACTCGGCGTCCAGGTGGTTGGTCGGCTCGTCGAGCAGCAGCATGTCCGGTTTGGAGAGCAGCAGCCGGGCCAGCGCCACGCGGCGCTTCTCACCGCCCGAGAGGGTGGTGGTCCCGCTGTCGTTGGGCGGGCAGCGCAGGGCGTCCATGGCCATCTCGACCTTGCTGTCGATGTCCCACAGGTCGCCGGCGTCGATCTTCTCCTGGAGGGTCGTCATCTCCTCCATCAGTTCGTCGGTGTAGTTCTCGCCCAGCTCGGCGGCGATCTCGTTGTAGCGGTCGACGACCTTCTTCTCTTCGCACCAGGCGATGACGTTTTCCCAGACGGTCTTGCTGTCATCCAGATGCGGCTCCTGTTCCAGGTAGCCCATCTTCACGCCGTCGGCCGCGCGGGCCTCGCCGTTAAATTCCTTGTCGATGCCGGCCATGATCTTCAACAGCGTCGACTTGCCCGAGCCGTTGACCCCGACCACGCCGATCTTGGCGTCCGGATAGAACGACAGCCAGATGTTCTCGAACACCTTCTTGCCGCCGGGATAGGCCTTGGTCAGGCCCTGCATCTGGAAAATGTACTGGGCGGCCATAGGGGGTCGCTCGCTCTCGTCTGGGTATGGGAGTGGGGGTCGGCGCGGGATGTAGCGACCGGGGGGTGGAAAGGCAACGGGCGGAAGGCGTTTACCGGGCTTGCCAAGCGGGCCAGGGCGGCGGAACCATCGGGCCGCTGTTTCAGGAGCCCGCCCATGCGCCGTCTGCTTCCGCTCGCCGCTGTCCTGACCCTCGCCGTCCCCGCGGCGGCGCTCACGCCGCCGCCGGCCCTGGATGTGGCGAACCTGTCGATGACCGAGCTGCGGGCCAAGGTCGATCGGGAGGGCGCGAGCTATGCCGCCATCACCCTGGCCTATCTGGACCGCATCAAGCGGCTGGACCCGAAGCTGCGCAGCGTGCTCGCGGTGAACCCCAACGCACAGGGCCAGGCCGCGAAGGCGGACCTGCTGGGCGGCATGGACCGCGGGGCGCGGGACTACCGCAAGCCGCAAGGCCCACTCTTCGGCATGCCGATCCTGATCAAGGACAATATCGAGACCCTCGATCCGATGGCCACCACCGCCGGGTCGCTGGCGCTGGCGGGCAACGTCACCGGGCGGGACGCGCCGGTCATCGCGCGGCTAAGAGCGGCCGGGGTGGTGATCCTGGGCAAGGCCAACCTGTCGGAATGGGCCAACATCCGCTCCGACGACTCCCTGTCGGGCTGGAGCGCCGTCGGCGGGCAGGCGCGCAACCCCTATGACCTGACGCGCAGCGCCTGCGGCTCGTCCGCGGGCAGCGCCGTGGCCGTGGCGGCCGGGCTGGCGGCGGCGGCCGTGGGCACCGAGACCGACGGCTCGATCACCTGCCCGGCGTCGGTCAACGGACTGGTGGGGCTCAAGCCCACCGTCGGGCTGATCTCGCGGCGCTACATCGTCCCGATCAGCGAGACCCAGGACACCGCCGGGCCGATGACTCGCACGGTGACCGACGCGGCCAACATGCTGACCGTCATGGCCGGGAGCGACCCGGGCGACGCCGCCACCGCCGAGGCTGACGCCCGCCGGAGCGACTACGCCGCCGCGCTCAGGCCGGACGCCCTCAAAGGGGTGCGGGTCGGGGTGATGCGCTACGCCGCCGGCTTCCATGGCGGGACCGACAAGGCCTTTGAAGCGGCCCTGGCGGCCCTGACGGCCCAGGGCGCGATCCTGGTCGAGATCACCGAGTTTCCGAACCGGCGCGAGATCGGGCCCAACGAGCTGGCCTTGCTGATGACCGAGCTGAAGGTGGGGATGAACGCCTACCTGGCCTCGACAGACCCGCTGAAGGTCCCGACACGCACCCTGGCCGAGGTCATCGCCTTCAACACCGCCAACGCCGGCCGGGAGATGCCCCTGTTCGGCCAGGACCTGTTCGAGAGGGCGCAGAAGACCACCGGCCTGGACGATCCGGCCTACATCAAGGCGCGGGACACCGCCCGGCGGCTGGCGGGGCCGGAGGGCATCGACGCCCTGCTGGCGAAGCACGACGTGGCGGTGCTGGTCGGGCCGACGCTGGGGCCGGCCTGGCTGATCGACGAGGTGCTCAAGGACCGCTACGTCGGCGGCGGGGCGGGCAACGCCGCGGCCGTGGCCGGCTATCCGCACCTGACCGTGCCCATGGGCCTGGTTCAGGGCTTGCCGGTCGGGCTCAGCTTCGTCGGCCCCAGGTGGAGCGAGGCGCGGCTGCTGGCCTACGGCTTCGCCTATGAGCAGGCGACGAAGGCGCGGCGCGCGCCGGCGCTATAGGGAGTAGGTCGTAGGGAGTAGTTCGACCTGCGCGCGCCGCCGACGCCGCTACCTAATTCGACTACTCCCTACTCCCTACGCCCTACTTCGGCATGCGGCACTTGCCCCTGATCTTCTGCAGCGGCGGGATGCACTCCGGCCGGGCCGGGTACGGCTGGGCGGTCGGCGCGCCGTCACGGGTGTAGCCGCGGTCATAAGCATCCGCCTCCCACCAGTCACGATAGGGGTTGGTGAACTGGCTCTCGTCACGGATCGACGCGGGCAGCCCCGAGGTCCGCTGGCAGTAGACGCCGTCTTCCCAGGCGGAACGCCTCCAGCAGTCTTCGTTGTAATAGGCGTAGTTGGGCTCGAAATCGACGACCACGCCCTGCTCCACCCAGATCGGCCGGCTGTTCCAGCCGTAGAAGCGGTTGCGCTTGATCGTGGCCCGGCCCGTAGCGGCGTAGACGCCCACCTCGCGGCCGCTGATGGCCGACTCCAGCAGGGTCAGGTCGCCATCGCTGACCACGCCCACCGTGTTGCGGCAGAAGCGGCTGCGGGTGACCGTGACGATCGATCCGCGATCCAGGTGCAGGCCGTTGCGCCAGCCGCAGACCACGGTGTTGTTGACCTTCAGCGCCCCTGAGCCGCTGCGCTGGCCGCGGACCATGATGCCGTTGCCGGCCGGCAGGGCGGCGTCGCGCCCAAGGATGCCGCTCTGATCGACCAGGCTGTCGCCCACGCCCGGCGTCAGGTCGATGCCGGTTTCCTCCGAGAGAATGCGGGTGCGGGAGATGCGGATCACCGCCCCGTCCGCCACCACCGCCGCGTCCCAGGTGCGGGCGTCGATAAAGACTTCCTGCAGGATCAGCGTGCCGCCGGAGGCGAACACCGCCGCGGTGTCGCCCCAGTAACGCACCGTGGTGCGGACCAGGGCGACCTTGGAGTCCCAGGCCTCGACGCAGGCGGCGCGGCCGCCCTTGTCGGTGGTCAGGATCAGGTCGCGCAGCTCCACGCCCTGGACGCCCGGCGCGATCTTCACGCAGGAGGCGCCTTCGGGCGGAGCGATGGTCGCGCGCTGGGCCGGGCCCTCGTCGAAGATCGACGCGCCTTCGCCGACTATGCTGACCGGGCGCTCGATCCAGATCGTCTCCTTGCAGGCGCCGCGCAGGTACAGGGTGCCGCCGTCCACCAGCCGCAGCAGGGCGTCGGAAATGGCGCTCTGACCGTACTGGCCGCCGTTGTCGTACTGGCCCTCGCCGTTGCCCGATCCGTTGTCGTACTGGCCGTTGTCGTACTGGCCGTCGTCATATCGCGGGGGCGGCGCGTTGCAGTCGACGCTGATGCTGGTCTGGTCGCGCTCCGGCGGTCGGTAGGGTCCGCCCTGGCCGTTGCGATAGGGCCGGTAACTGCGCGGATGCCAGCGGTCCGGACGCCACCGCGGCCGGATCGGCGGGGTGATCAGGCCGCCGAAATTCGGACGGATCTGGGCGTCCACGCCCGCGGACGGGTCAGCCAGCGCCGGCGCCGGGGCGGCGGCCGCGAAAAGAGCCAGGGCCGCGCCCGCGGCCGTCAGCATGCGGGTGAGCGTCTTCATCGTGCGTAGTCCCTGTCGCGAGGCGCGGACCGTGGGCTGCGGGACACCTGGGCCAGCACCTGCTGGAGGCGGCTCACAGACGGCTTGAAGCCCGAAAGCGCGGAATCAATCTGGTAGACAACCGCCTTGGCCTTGTCCTGATCGGCCACCCCCGCGACGCCCAGCGAGAAGTAGGTGGACATGGCGTACTTGGCCTCGGCCGACCCCTGGCGGTCGGCCTCGGCGAACCAGTGGAAGGCGCGGGCGTAGTCGCGCGGCACCCCGACGCCCTCGGCGTACATCACCGCCAGCACCAGCTGCGCCTTGGGCGAGCCGTTGACGGCGGCGTACTGGATCACGCGGACCTTTTCGATCGGCGTCAGCACGCCGGTCTGCGGCCGGCCGATCCGCGCCTGGAAGTCCTGGACCTCCTGCGGATACAGGGCTTCCTCGGTGTGGATGGTGCGCGGCGTGGCCCGCAGATAGGCCAGGGCCTCGCCGATATGGACGAAAGGCAGCTCGCGGATGCGGCTCAGCGCGAACTGCTGGGCGTCGCTGATCTGGTCGCTCTCGTCCGAATGGGGCACGCCCGAGGACGGCGATTCCGGCGGGTAGAACTCGTAGGGCGGAATCCAGCGCTTCGCCTTGGCCTCGACGAACTGGCCGGCCGCCGCGCGGGCCGGCGAGGACCGCTCGAAGTCCTTGAGCATCACATAGGCGCCCACGTCGCCGGTCTGAACGGCGAGGTAGTTGTAGAGATAGGCATCCACGTCGTTGCGCGGGAACAGGTTGAGCACCTGCGGCGCGCCGGGCTTGTAGGGCTTGCCCCGCGCCTGGGCGGCCTGGGGATTGTCCGACGGCTCGCCAAAGGGCCCGAAGAAGGTGTCGTGCATCCGCGCCAGGGTGCGATAGCCGGCGGCCCCCTGGGTGGAGAGGACGTAGATCACCCGGGCGCGCACCTTGTCCTGCTCCTCGGACGACATCTGCGAGAGCAGTCGGTCCAGCGACCGGTAGGCCAGGCCCCGCTCAACCGCGCGGCAGTCGTCATAGCGGGCGACGGCCTTCTGCTCGCCCTGCGGCGAGCGGCGGCCATAGGCGGAAATCGGGGCGTAGCCGTCGCCGTTGGACAGGGCCACGGCGTACCAGACGGCGGCCTCGACCTGGTCCTCGAGGTTCTTGTCTGCTGCCCGCTGACCCTCGTAGCGGCGGGCCAGCTCGAGCTGCGAGAAGAAGTCGCCGGTGAAGCCCCGACGGCGCAGCGTACGGATCTCGAGCTGCTGGGTGTTGAACTGGGCCGCCACGCCGGTGGCGATCTGCGGCCTGGGGCAGGCCGCGTCCCCGGGCTTGCCGAAGAAACTGTCCGGCCCGGTATCGCAGCCGACCAGGGGGATCACCACCGCGGCGACGAGCGCCGCGATCGACGCGCCACGGATCAGCGGGCCTTGCGCCATCCCGAACGGGCGGCCTTCGGCGGCGCTGGTCTCCTGCATACTGTAACCCCCAAGACCCCGCCGTTAACCATTCGGCAAGTGAACTCTTCGCCGGGCTCCCGCGGGAGTCAAGCTCGCCCACGGGGCGTAAGGAGTAACAATCCCCAGCCTCGCGGCAGGAGTGAACAGCGTTCGCGCGAGAGGCGAGGTTTCGGGTTGCATAAACGCAACAGGCCCTCATTGCGGGCGCATTTCGCCGCTGTTTCGCCTCAGAGGCGGCGCGACCATCCCTTTGGGACGAATTTGTCAGGGGAATCGCATGCGCATTTCGAATTCATTCCGTGGACTGACGACCTCCGTGGCCCTGGCCGCCTTCACCGCGGCCTCGGCGCCGCCGGTGAGCTTCGCGGTCGCCGCCACGCCCAACGACGGCAAGCCGACCGCCGAGGCCTGCGCGGCGCTCGGCTTCCGCCCCGCGGCCGATCGAGAGGAACGGGGGCGGCCCGGCAGCGGCTACGCCGCCCGGCCGATGCTGGCGCCGCCTCCCCCGCCGCCACCACCGGCGCCGCCAGGCGCTTCGACCGAGACCGTGGTGGTGACCGGCCAGCGCAAGGCCGATGCGGCCCTGTACTCGTCGGCTCCAATCGGCGTTGTCTCGGCCGAGGCGCCGACCGTCGACACCGAACGCTACCCGGGCAGCGCGTCCAACCCGATCCGGCGCGTAGCAGACGAACCGGTCTCGACCTTCTCCATCGATGTCGACACCGCCGGCTACGCCAACGTCCGCCGCTTCCTCAACAACGGAACCCTGCCGCCCCGCGACGCCGTGCGGGTGGAGGAACTGGTCAACTACTTCGACTACGATTACCCGCTACCGACCAGCCGCGCCCAACCGTTCAAACCCTATGTGGCGGTGGTTCCCTCGCCCTGGTCGAAGGACCGGCAGATCCTGCATATCGGCCTGCAGGGCTATGACCTGCCCCGCGGCGAGCAGCCGCCGCTGAACCTGGTGCTCCTGGTCGACACCTCCGGCTCGATGCGGTCTTCGGACAAGCTCGAGCTGGCGAAGAAGGCGCTGAACCTGCTCATTGACCAGCTGCGGCCCGGCGACCGGGTCTCGGTCGTGGCCTACGCCGGTTCGGCCGGGGCGGTGCTGGAGCCCACCGACGGGCGCTCGAAACTGAAGGTGCGCTGCGCCCTCGAAGCGCTCTAGGCCGGCGGCTCGACCGCCGGCGGCCAGGGGCTGGCCCTGGCCTACGCCCTGGCCCAGCAGAATTTCGACAAGGATGCGGTCAACCGCGTGGTGCTGCTGACCGATGGTGACTTCAACGTCGGCATCGCCGATCCCGCGAAGCTCAAGGACTTCGTCGCCGACAAGCGCAAGACCGGCATCTACCTGTCGGTCTACGGCTTCGGGCGCGGCAACTACAACGACGTGATGATGCAGACCCTGGCCCAGAACGGCAACGGGACGGCGGCCTACATCGACACCTTCGAGGAAGCCCGCAAGCTGCTGCGGGACGACTTCTCCGGTTCGCTGTTCCCCATCGCCGACGATGTGAAGATCCAGATCGAGTTCAACCCGGCGGTGGTCAGCGAGTACCGCCTGATCGGCTACGAGACCCGCATGCTGGCCCGCGAGGACTTCAACAACGACCAGGTCGACGCCGGCGAGGTCGGATCGGGCGTCTCGGTGACGGCCCTCTATGAGATCACGCCGGCGGGGGCGGCCCCCTCCTCCGACCCTCTGCGCTACGGCGCGCCGGCGTCTGCGGCCTCGCCCGCCGGCGAGATGGCCTTCCTCAAGGTGCGCTGGAAAGCGCCCGGTGCGACCACGTCACAGCTGATGCAGCAGGCCATTCCGGCCGGCAACACGGCCCGCGACCTGGCCACGGCCCCGGAGGCGACCCGCTGGGCCGTGGCGGTGGCGGCCTTCGGCCAGAAGCTGCGCGGCGATCCCTGGCTGCTGGACAGCTTCGGCTGGGACCAGATCCTCAGCCTCGCCCAGGACGCCCGCGGCCGGGACGAGTTCGGCCTCCGGGCCGAGTTCGTGCAGCTGGTTCGCGCGGCGAAGGACGGGCGGCGGCAGAACGAATAGGGGACGGAACGGCCGGGATAATGCGCCCGGCCGCGCTGCCTTCGGACACCCAAATCGCGGGGGTGCCGCGCGATCGCGCCCTGTGCCACCCTTTCACTGAACAGGGGAACGGGCGGTGGCGGGCGTTTGGCGGCGAGTGGCGGAAAACGTGCGGGCCAGGGCGCGCGAGGGCTGGCTGACGCCCCTGGCCACGTTGGCGGGCATCGCTGTTGTGGTCCTCGCCACCGCTATCCTGGCCTGGCCGTTGAGGGCCCTGACGACCTGGGAGATTCCCCGGTCGCAAACCCACTGGATCGTCATCGACGACGCTGGCGACATGCGCCGGCCACGCGTGGGAGAAACGCCCCGGTCGATCAGCGACCTGCCCCGGGCGTCAACCTGGCCAGGCGTGCAGGTCTTCCATGTGATGGACGCGCGACCAAAGCCGGTGGATCAGCTTTCATTGATGCTGCCGGCCGTGTCGGGCCGGGAGGTGCGGCCGTATGTCAACGGCGTGGGTCTGCTCAGGCCCGGGATCGAAACAGACCGGGCCGCCGCGGCGCCATGGAGCACGGCGAGGCTCTGGGCCGTGCCCCCTGCCTTTCTGAGGCCCGGCGCCAACCGCATCGATGTGTTAATCGTCGGGATCTCCGGTCGGGCCCTGAGCGCGCCCGTGTTTTTCGGACCCCGGGCCGTGCTGCAACGCGCTGCCGACAGGCAGGCCATCTGGGGTGGTTCCGGTCGTCGCCCTCTGGCGCCGGTCGCCCTGGCCGCCGTTCTGGCGAGCCTGCTGGCCGCCCTGCTCGACGCGAAAATGCGACCGCCGCTGCTGGCCGTCGCGGCGCTGGCCGCCGCCGTTGGGGCCAGGGCCGCCCTGGGCGACCAGGCCGCCATCGACGCGCTGGGGCAGGTCTGGGGAGCCACGGACCGCCTGCTGGCGGGCCTGGCGCTGCTGATGCTCGGCCTGCTGATGAACAACGGCCGACCGCCGCGGTGGCCGCCCTGGGCCTTCCTGGCCGTTGCAGCGGGCCTGGCGGCGGCGGGGGGTCTCGACCTCGCGGCGCCGCGCCTCGCCCCTGCGCTGTTCTCGCCCGCCGCCTGGGCCGTGATCCTGCTGCCGATTGGCCTGCTGGTTCTTGCCTCGGCGACAAACGGAAGCCTCCGATGGACCGGCGCGGCGGTGCAGCGCACGCGGATCGTGGCGACCGTGGCGACCCTGGCACTGGTCGCGACCCTGACAGCATGGTCGGGACTGGCTCGGTACGCGGGCCTGAGCGGCCTTGTGCTCGATGTCGCCTATGTCGTTGCAGTCACAATGACGCTGACCGGCGCGTTCGTGGCCGCTGGCTGGTCCACCATTGCCGGAGGGTTGCTGCTGGTCCGCACGCGCCTCGACCTGTCGGGGATCGTCCGTCAGCAAAGGACCCAGATCGAGGCCGCGGCCACCGCCCTCGAACAGGAGATGCGCCGGGCCGCCATCCTGGAAGAGCGGCAACGGCTGGCGCGCGATATGCACGACGGCGTCGGCGGCCAGTTGGTCAGCCTGATCGCCCGTGTCCGTTCCCGCAGGATCACCATTGACCAGGTCGAGGGCGAGCTGGTGCAGGGCTTGTCGGAGCTGCGCATGGTGGTCGATTCCCTGGACGCCCCGGGCCAGAGCCTCTCGAACGCCATGCTCACCTTCCGTCTGCGGACCCAGAATCTGGCAGACGGCGCCGGGATGGCGCTCGACTGGTCCCAGAACAATCTGGAAGGCGCACAAACCAGCGACTCCCGCTGGGTGCTCACCCTGTACCGTTTCATGCAGGAGGCCGTGACCAACGCGGTGCGGCATTCCGGGGGGCGCAGGCTCGAAGTGCGCGCCGAACGGGAGGGTGACACCCTGGTGGTCCAGATCGCCGACGATGGCCGGGGCTTCGACGCGGATCAGACTTCGGGAGGCAAGGGCCTGCGAAACCTGTCGTTCCGGGCCGGCCAGCTTGGCGGCGTCGTTACGATCCGGTCCGAGCCGGGCGGCGGCACGCGCATCCGCCTGGCCGCGCCGCTGATCCTCGACTGAACCGTCAGTCGATCAAGGATATCAGGCCCATCTGCCGGGCCTCGTAGATGGCCTCGCTGCGCGAATGGACCGCGAGCTTGCGATAGATGACCTTCACATGGTCGCCGAGCGTGTGAGGCGAGAGCCCGATTATGGCCGCCGCTTCCCGGTAGTTCAGGCCGCGGGAGAAGAGTTTCAGAACCTCAACCTCACGGGCGGTCAGACCCTCGGTCGCCGCCGCCCGGGTCATACCGCCCGACCCGGCCTTCCAGGTCTCGAGCAGATGGGTCGCGGCCTGAGGGCTCAAGGGGGTCTCGCCGTCCAGGGCCTGGAACAGGCTGCGGCGAAGCTGGTCCGGCGTGGTGTCCTTAAGTAGGTAGCCGTCGGCGCCGCCGCGCAGCGCATGGAGGACGCTCGCTGGATCACCCAGAACCGTCAGGACCAGGGTTCGGGATCCGGCGGCGCGCAGCGGACCAATCAGGTCGAGCCCGTCACCGTCGGGAAGGCGCAGGTCGACCATGCAGATGTCACAGGGCGTCGCCGCCAGGCATTGCAGCGCGCGCGCCAGCGTCCCCTCGGCGAAAGCCAGCTGCAGCCCGGCCGTCTCCCTGACCACGCCTTCGAGGTAGAAGCGCAGGTCATCGTCGTCTTCGAGGATGCCGACGCGCCGAGGTGAAATCATTTCGCTCATCAGCGGGCCCAGCAAGTGGCGTAGGGCTGGTCGGCGATGTCGAGCCAGGCGCGCGGCTCGAACCCGGCCCTATCGCCCCGGCCGGCGACGAGGTTCCGGCCCAGTCCATCGTGGGCCTCAAGCGCGCGCCAGCCCTGGCCGAGGTTCCTGGCGCAATAGGCGTCCACCTCGGAGATCGTGCGAAAGCGACTGGCGGGGGACGGCGGCGCCGCAGCCAGGGCCCCTCCTGACCACAACCGGCCCGAATAGAGCCGCGAAAAGGTCGCCGGAGCCGGCGTCTCGTTCGGTCGGATGCAGGCCACCGGCAGGGGCGTATCGCAGGGTGTGTCGCCGACATACGGATCGCAGACGAACCGGTCGTCTCGCGTCGGGTTGCAGCCAAGGACGACTGTCCCCGGGACATCACGTGAGGACGATGGCGGGACATAGAAGGTCATTCCCTTGCCCTGCGGCGGCGCAACGCACACCGCCATCCCGATGAAGTCGACGCTGGTGTCGTCGGTGATGCTCACATCGACCCAACCAGGCCCGCTGTGGGAACGGAGGTGCTCGAGCAGGTTCCGGGGCTTGCCCGCCGCGCCCTCAAAGAAGGTAAGATTCTCAAGCTCAGCCGAATAGACCTCGCCGTTGACCCGCCAGCCCGGCTGTGCGGCCAGGGCCGGAAGTGGCGACCGGAAGGCCTTTCCAGTGGCATTGGCGGTTTCCTGGGTCGGGATTTCGCCGACAAGGAGAAAGTCGTTCGGCGACCCTTCCAGGCCCCTGAGGCCGATGACGAAGACGCCGCGGACGACCCGCGCCGGCGTCTCGAGGGAGTCGGCGAAGCCAATGTCAGGCTGCGTCTGATCGTAGGCCCCTTCCCTGACGAGGGACAAAAGCGCCGGAGTTCGACGTTCGGGTCGCAGGAAGATCGGCTCCACGCCGGCCGGGGAAAATCCGTCCTCGACGCCGCGGATCAGCACCACCTTTCGCTCCGGCTTGGCGCATCTGTAGGCGGCGAGCTGCCCCATGCCGCTGAGGCCTGGCTGAACCACGGGGGTGCGCGCGGCGGCGCCGAGGGTCCAGCCATAGAAGCCAAGACCACCGCAGAGCGCGATCACGGCAAGCAGGACTGCCGTCGGAAACCGCACCGCACGTCCCTCCAGACCCCTTGTTCACGGCCGAACCGTAGCAGGCGCGAGCCCTGGTTCAAGCGGCGCAGCGCCTGACCCCGAGAACGCGGGGTGGGCCCCGCTGCGTTTGTCCGACAGCGTTATCCGAAGGGACACATCGAACCTGAACAAGGAACTTCGCCATGAAACTGATCAACATCGCCCAGGTCGCCGCCACGGTGACCCTCGTACTCGCGCCTCTACCCGGCGCGGCGCAGGTCGCCGGCTCGCGCGTGCTCAAGGTGCCCTGCTGCAAATGCGTCGACGGGAAGAAGCTGGAGGTGGTGATCGACACCGGTCGTGTCGCCGGCTGGACGGTTCGGAAGCCGGGCTCGACCTCCGCGGCGCCTGTCCAGAGTGCGTCGAATTCCGCCTGGGCGACCGTTTCATCCGCCAGCTGGGTCGGCCCAGGGTCCAGCTTCACCACGGCGGGCACCTATGTCTACGAGTTCAAGTTCGAGGTGCCCCGGTGCACGATTCCCGCCGCCGTTTCGATCTCCGGGCGGTTCGCGGCCGACAACAGCGGCAAGGTCTCGCTTGACAACGGCCCGACTGTCGCTTCGTCGCTAGGGTCCGCGAACCTGGGCTTCCAGCAGGCAAACGTCACGCCTTATACGATCACCGGGATCGGCCCGGGCCCCCACACCCTGAAGGTCGAGGTCTACAACGCTGGTTCGGCCACCGGGCTCGCCCTGAGCGGCATCATCACAGTGGCCTGCCCGAGGGATCCCAACGCGACCGCGAGCGCCGGAAATTCCGGCGACGAGTTTGCCGACGCGGCGGATGGTTGCGCGGACTGCACGGGCGGCTGACGCCAGGGACGCGATTGGGCCGGCCGGGAAACCGCCGGCCCAATGGTTCACAGGGAGAGCAGTCATGAACGCATTGTTCGAGGGGACGCGGATTGGGCGCCGGGCGCTTCTCGCCGGCGTCCTTGCCATCGCGGCGACCCGGGTCGCCGCCGCAGCGCCGATCCGGGTCACGGTCGCCGGCTTCGGGGCCAGCGGCCTGGTGAGCCAGGGCGCCACCGAGGAAAGTCTGATCAGCCTGCTGATCGAAATTCTCCTCAACCAGGGCGGCTGGATGATCATCGAAGGGGAGGACGCCGCCGGGAACGCCGACCCACCGCGGCTGCTTCGGGCCACGGTGACCAAATTCGAAGCCCGCAGCAGCTCCGGACTCTCCTTGGGCGGCCTGGGCGGCGGCGCGGGAGTCGGCCGTGAGTCCTTCGACCTGACGATCAGCCTTCGCCTGCTTGACGGCGCCACGCGTCAGGTCCTGGCCTTGGCCACCGGGTCCGCCCGGACCAGCGGAGGCTCGGTGCGGGCCGGGCTGGAAGACGACGATGGCCGCACGCTTGGCGGCGAACGCAAGCTCAGCCCCGCCATCGAAACGGCGTGCCGCAAGGCTATCGGCGAGGCCGTCGCGAAGCTGTCCGCCGCGGCGGGGGTTGCTGCCTGATCCCCGCGGCCGGCGCCGCCCCATTCCTTGTGGCTGGTCTTACAGGCATAGCTGCCTTCGGCCGGACGCTGCGCGGCGATCCTTGGCTGGACGACAACTACGGCTGGGACCAGATCCTCGCCATCGCTCAGGACGCCCGCGGCCGGGACGAGTTCGGCCTCCGCGCCGAGTTTGTCGGTCTGGTGCGGGCCGCGAAGGAGGGCCGGCGGGTCAACGAATAGGCAATCGCCTTCCTTGGGCGGCCTCCCTTAAGCCAACGTTGAGACCTGGGTGTCCACAACGTCACGGCAGGAAGGATCGGCTGGGCCCGGGGCCGCCGCTGCGTCGAGGCCCCGATCAACCCTGCCGTCGAGGGAGACACGATCGTGACTGACCCGACCCGGATACTCCGCGCCCAGGACCTTGAACTGCCGCCCGAGCTTGTCGAGCGCGTCGTTCCGGTGGTGGTGGCCGCGGGACGCCAGCTTGAGCAGGTCTTTCGACCCTATCGCCTGCGCCTCTCCCCCCTGCCCGGCGGCGCGCGCGCGGAGGGAGACGACGTGGCCGTATCCCTGGCCGCCAAACTGTTCGAGGCCCTCGCCGAGACGCCGGCGTCCAGCCTGTTTGACGAGGCCCTGGTCGTGGAGACGGCGACGTCGGTCGTCGAGATCGCCCTTAAGCATGACCTGGCCTTCCGGCTCGCGGGCCTGCGGCACCCGCTGCGTCCCATGTCGCTCAGCCAGGTCGCGTTCATGAACGCCCTGCTTTATTCCGACCGGTCGCTGATCCTGGGGGTAGGCCCCACGGGCACGGGCAAGACCCACCTGACGGTGGCCGCGGCGCTGACCCTGCTGACGCAGGGCCGGTTCAGACACATTGTGATCACGCGCCCGCACGTCCTGCTGGAGGGCGAGGTGATGACCCCCGCCCTGCGCGCCGAGATCGAGCCGGACGGTCAGGTGACAGCGACGGAACACGCGCTGCGCGACCTGATCGGGCTGGAAGAGATCAAGCGGCTGACCGACGAAGGGCTGATCGAGATCACGCCCCTGGGCAGGATGCGCGGCAGGACCTTCAACAAGTCCTTCATCATCATCGACGAGGCCCAGAACATGAGCGTGCCCAAGATGCGCATGGCGGCCACGCGAATTGGCCGGGACACCCGCCTGGTCATCATCGGCGACCCTGATCAGGTCGATCTGCCCCGCGACGAGCCCTCGGGGCTCGCCCACCTGCTGGATCTGCTTGAAGGAACCGATGTGGCGCTGGTCCACAGGTTCGAGCGCCGCCACATCGTTCGCAACACGATCGTCGCCCGCCTCGAAGAGCTCTACGCCCAGCAGGCGAAGTCCGGGCAGAAGGCCGCCGCCTGACGGAACGGTGGGACACACCCGGCCCCGGGGCCGGGATATGCCCCCCAGTCGATTACCGCCCCGTCGGCATATCCTTGAATGCCACGTCCTTGTCGACCCGCACGTCGCCTGGCAGGCCCAGGACCCGTTCGGCGATGATGTTCTTCAGGATCTCGTCGGTGCCGCCGGCGATGCGCAGGCCTGGGGCCCACAGCAGCGACTGCTGGAAGGCGGCCTGCATCGGGGCCTCGCCGGGGTCGGCTAGGATGCCGTACTGGTCCTCCATCTCGACGCCCTGGTTGGACATGTCCTGCATCTGGTTGGCGGCGATGATCTTGCCGATCGAGCTTTCCGGTCCCGGGGTCTGGCCGCGCGACAGGGCGGTCATGGTGCGGAAGCGGGTCAGCTTGAGGCCCTCGGCGGCCACGTACCAGTCGGCCAGCTTCTCGCGGAAGGCGCCGTCCTTGATCGCCGCCCCGGCCGGGCCGGTGACCTGACGGGCCAGGTCCATGATGGTCCGGTAGTCCGGGCCCGAGGACCCGCCGACGGCGAGACGCTCGTTCATCAAGGTGACCAGGGCCACCTTCCAGCCTTCGCCGACCGCGCCCAGCCGCTGGCTGTCCTTGACCCGCAGATCGGTGAAATAGACCTCGTTGAACTCGCTGCCACCGCTGGCCTGGTGGATCGGGCGCACCTCCACGGCCGGATCGTGCATGTCGATCCAGAACATGGTCAGGCCCTTGTGCTTGGGCACGTCGGGATCGGTGCGGACAAGGACGATGCCGTAGTCGCAATACTGGGCGCCGGTGGTCCAGACCTTCTGGCCGTTGATCACCCAGTCATCGCCGTCGCGGACCGCCTTGGTGCGGGCCGCCGCCACGTCCGAGCCGCCGGCCGGTTCGCTGAACAGCTGGCACCAGATCTCCTCGCCGCGCATGGCCGGCTTGACGAACCGGGTCTTGGTCTCGGCGTCGGCGAAGGCCATCACGGTCGGGACGCACATGCCCAGGCCGATGGTGAAGTAGCCGTAGTTGACCCCGACCTTGGCTTCCTCCTGGCCGAAGATCACCGACTGCAGCGGCGTGCCGCCGGCCCCGCCCCACTCCTTGGGCCAGGTGATGCAGGCATAGCCGGCGTCGGCCTTCTTGGCCTGCCAGGCCTTGGCCGCGGCCATGTGCTCGGGGCTGTTGGGCCGGCGGCCACTGGCGCTGGCCTGGCCCTTGTGCGCGGCGGCGTTGGTCTCGAGCCACTTGCGGGCGGCGTCGCGATAGGCGGCTTCTTCGGGGCTGTCGTTGAAGTCCATTTTCTTGCTCCATTCCTTCTCCCCTTGCGGGAGAAGGTGTCGGCGAAGCCGACGGATGAGGGGTTGAAAGCCGTTTCCGACAGACCGGTGTGACCCCTCACCCGGCCCTTCGGGCCACCCTCTCCCGCAAGGGGAGAGGGTCACTCATGCTGCGTTTCGTCTCTCAAGCTGGCTGACCAGCCGTTCCTTCCAGACCTTCGGCGCGCCGGCGACCAGGCCGAGCTGGCGCGAGCGGCGGTAGTAGAGGTGGCAGTCCACCTCCCAGGTGAAGCCCATGCCGCCATGGGTCTGGATGTTTTCCTTGCTGGCGAACCAGTAGGCCTCCGACGCCGCGATGCGCGCCGCGGAGGCGGCCACCGGCAGCTCGGCGGCGTTGGTGTTGAGCGCCCACGCCCCGTAGTAGGCGTTGGAGCGGGCGACTTCGTTCTTGACGTACATGTCGGCCAGCTTGTGCTTCATCGCCTGGTAGCCGGCGATGACCCGGCCGAAGGCGTAGCGGCCCATGGCGTAGTCCTTGGCCATCTCCAGGCATTTGTCGGCGCCACCGGTCTGTTCGAAGGCCAGCAGCACGGCGGCCCGGTCGAACACCTGCTCCATCAGCGAAAAGCCCTCGCCGCCGCCGCCCAGCCGGGCGGCCGGGGCGTTCTTGAAGGTCAGCCGGGCCACCCCGCGGGTCGGATCGAGACTCTTGAGCGTTTCGCGGGTCACCGAGGCGTCCTTCAGGTCGACCAGGAACAGGCCGGGCTTGCCGCCCTCGCTGGCCAGCACCACCGCGACGTCGGCGATATCGCCGTCAGTCACCGGGATCTTCACGCCGCTGAGCTTGCCGCCGTCGACCTTGCAGGCCAGGGACGCGGCGTTGACCACGCCCGGACCTTCCGAGGTGGCGAAGCAGCCGATGATCTCGCCGGCGGCGATCTTCGGCAGCAGCTCGGTCTTCTGGGCGTCACTGCCCGCCAGCATCACCGCCTCGGCGACGAAATAGACCGTCGAGGCGAAGGGGATCGGCGCGGCGACGCGGCCCATCTCCTCGGCGATGGCGCACAGCTCCACATGGCCCAGGCCCAGGCCGCCGAACGCCTCGGGGATCGCCGCCCCCAGCCAGCCCTGCTCGGCCACGCCCTTCCACAGCTCGGCGTCGAAGGAGACATCGTCGTTGTCGAGCACCTTGCGCACCGCGGCGCTGGTGCAGCGCGCCTCAAGGAACTTGCGCGCCTCGTTCTTGAGGAACTTCTGGTCGTCGGAATAGTCGAAATTCACAGCTGCCTCCCGCCGCGCGTCTGATCGCGCGCGTCAATTCGGGGGCACTCTAGCTGGCTTTCCCGGCGGGGAAAGATTGACCTCGCGTCAATGAATTCAGGTTCTTATACGCCGCTGATATCAGAACGATGGCGCGGGTGCATGGCGAAGGCCGTTTTCCAGAAGAACCAGAAGGTATGGGTCGAGAGCGTGGGCGCCTGGGCGACCATCGACAGGATCGTGCCGATCTGGGCCAAGGGCTTCGACGAGCCGGTGCGGGTGACCTACGACGTGGGCCTGGGCCGCGAGTTCCATGCCCATGAGCTAAGGCCCGAAGACCGCGTCGAGGACGCCGACGGCGCGATGCCCGGCGAAGGCTGGCGCCTGATGCGCGCCAAGAACAAGTGGCAGCAGGAGGGCGACTGCGCCCACCATCCCTTCCCCGGCACCTATCCGATCGTGGTCACCGACGAGGCGGACTGGGGCGGCTGGCGCACCCCCGGCGCCGAATACGACCGCGATCCCAACAAGATGGAGCGTCAGGCCCGACTGATCGCCAGCGCCCCGCGCCTGCGAGCCATCGCCCGCGAACTGGTCGCCATGGTGTCGGAGGCCCCCGAGGATGCCCCGCCCGCCGTGGCCGAGCTGGCCCGCAGGGCGGCGATCATCGAGCGCTATGTTGAGGAAGTGCCCGCCGCGGCGGTCGTGGCTCCCCAGCGCGAGAGCGACGCGGCCTGATCTTCCGCACACGGTGAATCGGACTTTCACCTCGTCCCTGCACGGCCGGTAAATCATGCCTCGTTAAGGTCCTGTGCAGGACTTCCGGGGGAGGCGCGGGCATGCGCTCGTTTTTCCGCGACCAGCGCGGCAACGTCGCCATCCTGGGCGCCCTCGCCGCTTCGCTGGTCATGGCCGGCGCGGGCTTCGGCGCCGAGACCGGCTACTGGTACTATGAACAGACCCGCCTGCAGCAGGCGGCGGACGCCGCGGCCTATGCCGGCGCCGTGGAACTGCGCGGCGGCGGGGACGAGGGCGTGATCCTGGCGGGGGCAACGGCCGCCGCTCAGGAAAACGGCTTCAAGCCTGGCGCCGACACCCTCGTCGTGGCCTCGCCCACGACCGTCGCGGGGATCAGCGACAGCCACGCGGTGAAGGTCGCCATCACCCGCACAGAAACGCGTTTCTTCTCCGCCATGTTCAGCGACGAGCCCGTGGTCGTCGGCGCCAGCGCCACGGCGACCTTCAACGACACGACCAACGCCTGCATCCTGGCGCTCGACAAGAGCGCCTCGGCGGCGGTCGACTTCGGCGGCAACACCACCGCGGTCTTCGAAGGTTGCGTGGTGATGTCCAACTCGATGGCGTCGGACGCCGCCGAGGTCAACGGCTCGGCCGATGTCACCACCCCCTGCCTGGTCGCGGTGGGCGGCGTGAACGTCGACTCGGGGCTAAGTCTCACCGATTGCGCCGCGTCGATCACCGGCGCCTCGCCGGCGGCGGACCCTTTCGCCGATGTCGCGATGCCGGAGGACGCCGGCGTCTGCAGGGATGACTCGGGCGCGACGCTGTATCCCGGGCGCTACTGCGGCGGCATGGACCTCAAGAAGGCCGTCGTCCTCCAGCCGGGCCTCTACATCATCTCCGGCGGGGAGTTGCGCATCAATGCCGGCGCCGACGTCCAGGGAGTCGGCGTCACCTTCTTCTTCACCGACGACGCCAGCGCCAATTTCAACGGCAACGCCAAGATCGTCTTCAGCGCGCCGACCACCGGCGACTATGCCGGCCTCCTGTTCATGGGCTCGCCGGACAACGAGAACATCGGCAACACCTTCAACGGCACGGCCGACTCGACGATGACCGGGGCGCTGTACTTCCCCAGCCAGGCCGTTGACTACCTGGGCAACTTCTCTGGCGCCAACGGCTGCACCCGCGTGGTGGCCAAGACCGTCTCCTGGTCGGGCAGCACCACGGTCCAGGTCGATTGTACCGAGGAGGGCATGGAGAATGTCACGGTCGGCGGCGTCGTGAGGCTCGTCGGCTAATGCAGGGGCTGTTCATGCGGACGTTCGCGAGAGACCGGTCGGGCGGCGCGGCCGTGGAATTCGGCCTCGTGGCGCCGCTTCTGATCGCCGTCGTCCTGGGCATTTCAGCCTCGTCCGAGGCCATCTACCAGCACCATGTGATGCGCAAGGCCGTGAGCGCCGGCGCCCAGCTGATCATGACCACCGACGCGGACATGGAGGCTGTTCGCGACCTCACCCTCGAAGCCTGGAACGGCAAGGCCGACGGATCGTCGGTCCAGGTCAGCCAGTGGTGCCGCTGCGGCTCCGCCCAGCACAGCTGTTCGACGATCTGCACCGACGGGGATTACCCGGAGACGTTCACCAGGATCGACGCGGCTACCCCCTACACTGGCCCGCTGGGAGACCAGACGCTGACCAGTTCGCAACTGGTGCGGACCCGTTGAAGGCGCTCCGCCGACCCGGTTGGCGCCGTTGCGAGTCGGGCGCGACAGCGGTCGAGCTGGCGCTGGTTATGCCGATGTTCGTCGCCCTGGTGTTCGGCATCTTCAACTACGGCTGGGCGATCTACTGCGGCAACGAGGTGCGCTACGCCGTCCAGCGGGCCAGCCGGCTCCTGATCGTGGAACCGGACACCAGCCTCGAGGACCTGCGCGCCGCCGTCGCCGAACGCCTGAACGGGGCGGAGATCGAGGATGTCGACCTGGCCATGACCACCGAGACCTTCGGGGCCTCGACCCACGTCGCGCGGATCACCTGGACCTACGCCTACACGATCCAGACGCCGTTCCTCGACGACGCGGTGCTCAACTTCGACTCCAGCCTGCTGGCGCCACTGCGCGAGTAGCCGCGGGTGGCGCGGCGCGCCTGGCAACGTTAGATATCCGCCATGCGCACAGAAACGCCCCAACCCGTCCGCCTGGCCGAATACCGGCCGCCCGCCTACCTGATCGACGAGGTCCAGCTGGACTTCGCGCTGGTCCCCTCGGCCACCCGGGTGAAGGCCCGGCTGACCGTGCGGCGCAACGGCGACCATGCCGACCCGCTGGTGCTGGATGGCGATGGCCTGAAGACCCTCTCGGTCAAGGTCGACGGCGGCGACCATGCCCACGAGACGACCGCCGAGACCCTGACGCTGACGGGCCTGCCGGACGCCTTCGTGCTGGAGACCGAGGTCCAGATCGACCCCAAAGCCAACACCGCGCTGATGGGCCTGTACATGTCCGGCGGCCGGTTCTGCACCCAGTGCGAGGCCGAGGGCTTCCGGCGCATCACCTGGTTCCTCGACCGGCCCGACGTGCTCAGCCGCTACACCGTGCGGATGGAGGCCGACGCGGCGTTCCACCGCCTGCTGGCCAACGGCAATCTGGTGGAAGGCGGCCCCCTGCCCGGCGGCCGCCACTACGCGGTGTGGAACGACCCCTTCCCCAAGCCCTGCTACCTGTTCGCCCTGGTGGCCGGCGAGCTGGACGAACTGGCCGACAGCTTCGTCACCATGAGCGGCCGGACCATCGACCTGCGCATCTATGTCGACCCGGGCATGTCGGCGCGCGCCGAATACGCCATGGACAGCCTCAAGCGGGCGATGAAGTGGGACGAGGAAGCCTTCGGCCGCGAGTACGACCTGGACCTGTTCATGATCGTCGCGGTGCGCGACTTCAACTTCGGCGCCATGGAGAACAAGGGCCTCAACATCTTCAACTCGGCCCTGCTGCTGGCCGATTCCGCCACCGCCACGGACATGGACTACGAGCGCATCGAAAGCGTCGTGGCCCACGAGTATTTCCACAACTGGACCGGCGACCGGATCACCTGCCGCGACTGGTTCCAGCTGTGCCTGAAGGAGGGCCTGACGGTGTTCCGCGACCAGTCCTTCAGCGGCGACATGCGTGGCGAGGCAGTGCAGCGGATCAAGGACGTGCGGGCCTTGCGCGCGCGGCAGTTCTCCGAGGACGCTGGCCCCCTCGCCCACCCGGTGCGGCCGTCGAGCTATCTGAAGATCGACAACTTCTACACCGCGACCATCTACGAGAAGGGCAGCGAGGTCATCCGCATGCTCAAGACCCTGCTGGGGGCGGACGCTTTCCGGGAGGGGATGGACCTCTACTTCACCCGCCACGACGGCGAGGCGACCACGGTCGAGGCCTTCATCCAGTGCTTCGCCGACGCCTCCGGCCGCGATCTGGGCGCCTTCTTCCAGTGGTACGAGCAGGCCGGCACCCCGGCGGTGGACCTGACCAGCGTCTATGACCCGGCGGCGGGGTCGGTGGCCATCACCCTGCGCCAGAAGACGGCCCCGACGCCTGGCCAGCCGGACAAGGTCGCCCTGCCGATCCCGGTGCGGCTGGGCCTGCTGCACGACGACGGCCGGCCGATGGGCGAGGAGTGCCTGGTCATCCTCGAGGAGGCCGAGCGGACCATCAGCCTGCCGGCGCCCGCCCGGCCGGTGATCTCCCCCCTTCGCGGCTTCTCGGCGCCGGTGAACCTGAACACCGACACGCCGGAAAAGGACCGCTACATCCTGCTGGCCGCCGATCCGGACCTGTTCAACCGCTGGGAGGCCGGCCAGGGCCTGGCGAAGGACTTGATCCTCAAGCGCGCCGCCGGCCGTCCCGACGAGGTGGCCGAGGAGCGGTTCGCCGAAGCCATGGGCCGGGCGCTGGGCGACCAGGCGGCCGATCCGGCCTTCAAGGCTCTGCTGCTGGCCCTGCCCTCGGAGTCCGATCTGTCGCTGGCCATGAGCCCGGCCGATCCGGCGACGATCCACGAGGCGCGCGACCTGCTGCGGGCGCGGCTGGCGGTGCATCTGGGCGACGACCTGCGCCGGCTGCACGCCGGGCTGGCCGACAGCGGTCCGTTCTCGCCCGGCGCCGAGGCCGCCGGCCGCCGCGCCCTGCGCAACGCCGCCCTCGACCTGCTGTCGGTGGACCGCCACGGGGAGAACGCCGACATCGCCGCGCGCCACTTCGAGACCGCGGCCAACATGACCGACGCCATCGGCGGCCTGGCGGCCCTGATGGAAATGGGCGGCGAGGCGCGGGAGACGGCGCTCGAAACCTTCCACAAACGCTGGAAGGACGAGCCGCTGGTGCTGGACAAATGGTTCGCCATCCAGGCCCGCGAGTCCTCGGAGGAGGCGCTGGGCCGGGTGCTGGGCCTGACCGTCCATCCCGATTTCGACCGCCGCAACCCCAACCGCCTGCGCGCCCTGGTGGGGACCTTCGCCAGCTTCAACCCGGCCCGGTTCCACGACCCGTCCGGCGCCGGCTACGCCTTCCTCGCCGACCAGATCATCGCCACCGACGCGGTCAACCCGATGACCGCCGCCCGCTTCGTGGAACCCCTGGGCGGCTGGCGTCGCTACAAGCCCGAACTCGGCGCCCTGATGAAGGCCCAGCTGGAACGGATCGTGGCGGTCGAAGGCCTGTCGAAGAACGTGTTCGAACTGGCGAGCAAGGCGTTGGCATAGGGGAAATCAGGGAAATCAGGGGACAGCTTACTCATTTCCGCGCAACGCCGATTGAAGAGCTGAGGAAATGAGTAAGCTGTCCCCTGATTTCGCGGTCACGCCGCCGGAGGAATCTTGCGGAAGCCGCGGCTGATCCTCGGCCAGAAGGTGTTCAGCGCCAGGCCCGCCATCACCAGGCCGGCGGCGGCCAGTTTCCAACCGGGCAGCGGCTCGAGCAGGATCACCGCCGACGCCGCCATGCCGAACACCGGCACCAGCAGGGACATCGGCGCCACGGTGGCTGCCGGGTAGCGGGCCAGCAGCCAGCCCCACACGGCGTATCCGAACATGGTGTTGCCCACCGACTGCCAGGCCACGGCGGCCCAGGTCGTGGCGTCGGCCCTGGCCACGCCGTCGACGATCGCCGGCCAGCCCTCGAAGACCAGGGACAGGCCAAACAGGGGCGGAATGGCGAAGACGCTGGCCCAGACCACATAGGCGAGCATGTTCACGCCGGGAGTCTGGCGCGCCACCAGGTTGCCCCCGGCCCAGCAGAGGGCCGCGCCCAGCACCAGGGCCAGGCCCAGCGGCGTCGCCGAGGCGTCCGTCCGCCAGATGATCACCCCGATGCCGGCCGCCGCCAGGGCCAGGGCGACATACTGGAAAGGTCGCACCGTCTCGCCGGTCAGCCGCATGGCCAGGCCGATGGTGAAGAACACCTGCGTCTGCACCACCAGCGAGGCCAGGCCCGGCGAGATGCTGCCCTTCATGGCCAGGAACAGCAGGCCGAACTGACCCGCCCCGATCAGCACGCCATAGGCCGCCAGGTTGCGCCAGGGAACGTCGGGCCGCCTGACGAAGAAGGCCACGGGCAGGAAGGCGAAGGTGAACCGCAGGGTCGCGAACAGCAGCGGCGGCAGATGGTCGAGCCCGACCCGGATGACTACGAAGTTGGACCCCCATACCGCCATCACCGCCAGGGCCAGCAGGGCGTGGCGCAGGGACAGGGCGGTGTCGGTCATGGGCGAGAGACTCCGGCAGTTGACCGTCCCGTCTAGGCCTCCGCGAATGAAATGGCACGTCCTTCCCTCCCCTTCATGGGGAGGGTGGTCCCGAAGGGGCCGGGTGGGGAATCGGATGCCGTGCTGGATAGATCCGGGTGGCGATCTGTTTCCCCACCCGTCCGGCCTTCGGCCGTCCACCCTCCCCATAAAGGGGAGGGAGACAGTCAATTCCCGACCGCGATGTGAGTCCGCAAGACCACGCCGTGCGGCCGAGTGACTCAGACTGGGGACAAAACCCCGATTGGCCCGTGACGTGGTGACTCCGCTTCCGTAGATTCCCCCCTCAGGGGACGACTGACTCGGGCTTTGGGGATAGGGATTGGCGGGCAAGCGTCGCAAGGCAGGAAAGGCCGGCGAGCCATCCTTAGCCGCGTCGCAGACCCGTGCGCCGTCCGGGACTTTCATCCGCATCGCCATCCTCGCCGCCCTGGTCCTGCTGGCGGTCTACGCCGCGGTCGGGGTGCTGCGGCCGGCCAACGGCTGGTTCGCCCGCCCCGACGCCGGCGGACCGGATGCGAGCGCCCAGGTGCTGGCGGCCCGGCTGGACGCCGACATCGCCCTGCGTCGCGGCGGTCTGGCGGCGGGCGTGGAACTGCTCAACCGCGACCATGACGCCAGCATCGACGCCGCCGAAACAGCCCTGCGCGCCGGCGGCGAGGGCGTCAGCGCCACCGCCGTGGTCGCCGGCGGCGCCGTCGCCGCCGTCGCCGGGCGCGCCGAGGGGGCCGACTGGAAGGGCGCCGCCCGGCTGGCCGAGGCGTCCGGCCGCAGCTTCTGGGTCGGCCTGGCGCCCGGCGATCCCCGGCGGCTGTATCTCGCGCGGGTCGTGCCGGGACGGGCCGTGGTGCTGGCCGCCCAGGACAAGGGCCGCATGCCCCTGCCCCCGCCGGGCCAGACTTCGACGGCCATCGCCACGCCGGACGGTCAGCTGCTGGCCAGCGCCGGCGCCGGGGGCGTCTCCCAGGCCTCCACGGTGCGCGAAGCCTTCGGCCTGACTCCCTCTGACCTGCGGGGCCAGGCGCTGGTCCGGGGTCGCCGGCCCAACGGCAACGCCGTCGATGTGGCCAGCCATCCGATCGCCGGCGGCTTCCTCATCGCCCTGGCCGCCGCGCCGCCGCCGAACGTGGTCGAGGCCAACAGCGGGCGGATCGACAACGTCGTCTCGCTGCTGGTGCCCCTGGGCATCGGCATCGCGCTGGCGCTGCTGCTGTTCTCGCAGAGCCGCAAGGCCGAGGCTGCCCAGCGCGCCTTCATGGACAGCGAGCAGCGGTTCCGCATGGCTGTCGAGGCCGCCCGCTGCGGCATCTGGGAATGGGACCTGGTCAACGACCAGGTGTTCATGTCCGACGTCACCGGGGTAATCTTCGGCTGGGGCGGCGGCGGCGTGGTCGGCGGACAGGAAGTGCTCGACCGGGTCGCCCCGGACCATCGCGAGCGGGTCCGTCAGGCTCTGGCCCACGCCGCCAGTTTCGGCGCCTTTGACGTCTCGTTCCGGGTGCCGGCCCGCGAGGGAGGCCGCTCGATCTGGATCGACGCCCGCGGACAGGGCCTGGGCGAGGCCCGCGACGGCGCCTATGACCGGATCACCGGCGTGGCCCTGGACGTCACCGAGGAACGGCTGGCCCAGGCCCGCGCCCAGGCCGCCGAGAACCGCCTGCGCGACGCCATCGAGAGCGTCTCCGAGGCCTTCGTCCTGTGGGACCGCCACGGCCGGCTGCTGCTGTGCAACCGCAACTATCGCAGCGTCTTCAACCTGGAGCCCAAGGTGCTCAAGCCGGGCGCGGCGCGGGAACAGGTCAACCGCTTCGTGCAGCTGGCCATCAAGCAGGAGATCCACGGCCCCGATGGCGCCCGGGGCCTGCGCGAGGCCGAGCTTATGGACGGCCGCTGGGTGCAGATCTCCGAGCGCCGCACCGCCGAGGGCGGGCTGGTGATGACCGCCACCGACATCACCGCCGTGAAGCTGCAGGAGGAAGCCCGCCGGCTCAACGAGGAGCAGCTGCAGAACGCCGTGGTCAGCCTCGAGCGCAGCCAGGAGCAGCTGGCCGAGCTGGCCCGCAAGTACGAGAACGAAAAGGTCCGCGCCGAGGCCGCCAACAAGGCCAAGAGCGAGTTCCTGGCCAACATGTCCCACGAGCTGCGCACGCCGCTCAACGCGGTCAACGGCTTTTCCGAGATCATGATCGCCGAGATGTACGGTCCGCTCGGCGACGCCCGCTACAAGGAATACGCCACCGATATCCACAACAGCGGCCAGCACCTGCTCGCCCTGATCAACGACATCCTCGACATGTCCAAGATCGAGGCCGGCAAGATGAACCTCAAGTTCGAGCCGCTGAACCTGGAGGAGGTCACCGAGGACGCCGTGCGGCTGGTGCGCAACCGCGCCGAGGCGGCCGGGCTGAACCTGGCGGTGGACTTCCCCTTCCTGCCGGAGATCGAGGCCGACTACCGGGCGGTCAAGCAGGTGCTGCTCAACCTGCTCAGCAACGCCATCAAGTTCACCCCGCGCGGCGGCCGGGTCACGGTTCGCGCCGAGGTGCGCCAGGACAGTCTTGGCGAGCGGGTGCGGGTCTCGGTGTCCGACACCGGCATCGGCATCAGCAAGGAAGACCTGGCGCGGCTGGCCCAGCCCTTCGAACAGGTCGAAAGCCAGCACAGCAAGACCACCCAGGGCACGGGCCTGGGCCTGGCCCTGACCAAGTCCCTGATCGAACTGCACGAAGGGGTCCTGGAGCTGGAAAGCAGGCCGGGTGAAGGCACCACGGTCAGCTTCATCCTGCCGATCCGCCGCATGCAGGGCGTGATCGCGGCGTGACTGGTCACCTCAGCTCGTAGGTGAAGCTGTAGACGTCGCCGGTGTCGACCTGGATGAAGTCGCGCTGTTCGCGGCCTGCGGGACACATCGGCGCCTGGATCCTGAAGTCGCCCGTTTCCACACAGACCGATTTGTCGCCTTCCCAGACGCGGTTGGATCCGCGGGACTCTGCGTAGACGAGATAGAACTGATACCGCAGCGCGCCCGGCCACAGCACGTCGCACTCGCCCGGCGCCAAGGTGTACCAGCCGTCGGATTCGATGAGCGGCTCCTTGCCCGTATAGGCGCCCGGCGCGCCGGTCACCTCCACGTTCAGCGCCTTGGCGTAGACTGCCGGCAGGTTGGTTCGGTTGCACAGCTGGAAACCGACCTCCTCGGCCTTCGCCCCGGTGGCGCAGGCCAGGGTCCCGACCGCGATGGCGGCTAGCAAGATATCGCGTCTCATGGTCCCGGCTCCGTTCCGTCCCTGGCGGTCAAAATCCCCCAGCCCGGGGGCGGTGGCAAGACCGGCCAGGATGTCAGGGCCGCGGCGCGCCCTCCGGCGGCGGCGTCCGCCCCAGTCCCTGCGGACCGGGCTCGCGCGGCTCCCACTGGTTCTGGAACCGCTGCGAGATGAGCTGGTTCATCGCCGCCCGCATGGCCTCGGAGAGATTGGCCCGCTCCTCCCGCGGCAGGGTGGCGGCGAAGGTGATGACGTCCCGCTCCAGCCGGTCCCGGGCGCCGAATTCCAGCTGCCGGGCGCGGGCGAGGTCGGCGTTGACCTTCACCGGGTCGAAGCTGTCGTCGGCAACAGCGTCGAAGGCCTTGCGCTTGATGGCCCGGGCCTCGCGGACATCGCCCACCGTGCCCAGCATGGCCTGACGCAGGACGCGGTTGAACGCCGGCCGGTATTCCGGCGACAGGGCCCGGCCGATGGCCCACAGCGGCAGGGCGGGGCGCCCCTGCCCCTGGACTACCACCGGCGAGGGCTGCATCAGCCGCGGCCCCAGGGCCCAGGCCCCGACGCCAAGGCCGACCAGGAACAGGTTCAGGGCCAGCGAGGCCAGCAGTCCGAAGAGCAGTCCGCGACCGTTCAAGACGCGCCTCCCGAGTCATCCAGCAGGCCGGAGCCGTAGACGGCGGCCAGCAGAAGGGCGTCCTCGCCCGCGCTGGTGGCGGCCATGTTGATCCCGGCGATCATGCCGGCGGCCGTGGCCGCGGCGAGACCGACCCCGACGCCGGCGCCGGTCAGCCAGCGGCGGAACCGCGACCAGGTCTCGCGCGGGGAAGGCGCGGCGGCGAGGATCCGCTGGCGCAGGGCATGGGACGGCGACAGCCGTTCGGCCGCGTCGAGATCCGCGTCGAGGTCGCGCGCCTCGGCCAGGATCTGGCCCGCCTCGTCCGGTGAGACCGCAAGGATGGCATAGGCCGCGCCCTGGTCGTCCAGGGGCCAGCGGGTGACCGATCCTCCGAAGGCCTCGGCCAGCGTCCGAAAGCGTTCAAGGTTCATCGTCCTACTCCCTCAGGTCCACCAGCGTGGCGCGAAGGGCGCGTCGCCCCCGGGCCAGCAGACTTTCCAGCGCATCCACCGACACGCCCATCAGGGCGGCGGCCTCGATATTGGTCAGTTCCTGGTAGTGACACAGGGTCACCGCCTCGCGTTGTCGGTCCGGCAGGTCCGCCATGGCGGCGGCCACCCGCAGACCGGTGTCCCGGGCCAGCAGTCCCCGGTCGGCGGCCGGGCCCGTGTCGATCTGTTCCGGCGGCTCGGCCATGGCCACCTCGCGCCGCCGCCGAAGGCGGTCGTAGCAGAGGTTCAGCGCCACCCGGTGCAGCCAGGTGTCGAACCGGGCGGCGCCGGGCATCCAGGTCGGGGCCTGCTTCCAGGCCCGAAGGAAAACCTCCTGGGTCACGTCCTCGGCTTCCGCCACGTCGCCCAGCATACGGTGGGCGAGCTGCAGCATGCGGGGCAGCTTGCGGGCCACCAGCGCTTGCACGGCCGCCGGGTCGCCCCGGCCGATCCGCTCGATCAGCTCCTGGTCCGGATCGCTCCCGCCCGTCGGCAAACTCTTCCCCAACCCGCCAGCGCGCCCCCCGGCCCGCCGTCTGGCGAACCGCGAGGTCAATGAAGACCGCCACCCCGACCGCCCATCCCGGCGCCACGCATCGCCTGCATTTCGGTCGTCGTGAGCGAACCGTCGCCATTGACGTCAATACGCCCGAAGCGGCGTTCGACCATCTTCTCGATTTCCGGGCGGGTTAGGAAGCCATCCTTGTTGCCGTCCATCATGCCGAACATCATGCCGCCGCCGGGGCCCTTGGGCGCGGCGCCGTCACCACCCCGCTGGCGCATGGCGGCCATGCCGGCTTCGAGTTCGATCTTGGTCAGCTTGCCGTCCTTGTTGGCGTCGGCGCGCATCATCATGCCCACGCGGGCGGCCTTGAACTCGGCCAGGGTAACCTTGCCGTCGCCGTTCGTATCCATCCTCGGGCCGGGGGCGCCCTGGGCCAGGGCGACGCCGGAGGACAGGGCCAGCAGGAGGGCGGCGAGAGAAATCGACTTCATGGGCGGGAACTCCTTGATGCACCCCGACCAGTTCAACGATCAGGCGAGCCGGCTCCGTCGGCTCGCGGACAACCGCGACATCCTGCCGCACATGCCTAAGGGACCACGATGGCGGCGAAGGCGGTTCTCGCCGCGCCGCGCAGCCGGGTAAGCCGGGCTTTAAGTCCCTTCAGGTCGCGCGCGCCGCCCGCCCGGGCCAACAGGGCCAGCAGCCCTTTGGGCTCGGTCTCGGGATCGGCGCGGTCGTCGAGGGCGAGCTTGAGCAGCTGCGACAGGTCCTGCTGCAGCCGCCAGGCCGCGATCAGGTCGTTCAGGGCCTGGGGGTTGCCCAGCCCGGCCGCCGCCAGCCGATCCAGGGCCGAACCGGTGTTCTGGTCCAGCGGCCCGCCCGCCGCCGCATGGACGATCTGCAGGTGCTGGGCGGCGAATTCCACGTCGACCAGGCCGCCGGGGGACAGTTTCAGGTCCCAGAACCCCGATGGCGGCCGCTCGGCCTCCATCAGCGACCGCATTTCGAGCACGTCGGCGGCGGTACGGACCGGGTCCCGGGGCCGGCGCAGCGCCCGCTCGATGGCAGAGGCGGCCTCGGCGGCGAAGCCTTCGGAGGTCGACCAGACGACCCGCGCCCGGGTCAGGGCCAGCATCTCCCAGGTCTCGGCCTCCCGGTCATAGTAGGTCTCGAAGGCCCCCAGGCTGACCGCCACCGGACCCTTGCTGCCGGTGGGCCGCAGCTGCATATCGACCTCGTAGAGGCCGCCCTCCCCCGTCGGCGCCGACAGGGCGGCGATCAGCCGCTGGGTGAAGCGGGCGTAGAAGACGTCGGCGCTCCAGCCCTTGATCCGCGACATCCCCGCCGGGTCCCGGGCGCGATAGACGGTCATCAGGTCGAGGTCGGACCGGGCGGTCATCTCCCGCCCGCCGCATTTGCCCAGGGCCACCACCGCCACGTCGCCGTCGAAGGCGCCGCCCTGGCGCACGGTCTCGGCCAGGGCGGCCTCGCCCAGGACCTCAATGCACAGGTCCGCCAGGTCGGCGAAGGCCGCGCCCGCCTGGGCCGCGCTGGCCGTGCCGCTCATCACCTGGACCCCCACCCGGAAGGCCTGTTCGCGATGCACCCGGCGGGCCGCGTCCATGGCCTCCTCGAAGCCCTCGGTGCGGCCCAGGGCGTGACGGAAGGCGGCCTCGCCCTGGCCGGTTTCGAAGGGCTGAAAGAAGGCTGAATCCAGCAGGGCGTCCAGGGCGGCCGGCCGCCGGGCCAGGGTCTGGGCCAACTGCGGGGCATAGGCCATGACCTGCACCACCAGCTCCAGCAGGCGGGGCTGAGCGAGGAACAGGGACTGCACCTGAACACCCGACGACAGCCCGCCGAAGAAGTCGGCGAAGCGGTTGAAGGCCGCGTCGGGCGCCCCGGTGACCTGGACCGCGTCCAGCAGTCGGGGGGCGAGGCGGGTGAACAGCTCCCGCCCCCGCTCGGTGCGGGTGGCGGCGATGCGGCCATGGTGCCAGCCGCGGATGGTCTGGGAGATTTGCGGTGGGTTGGAAAAGCCCATCCGCTTGAGCGTCGCCAGGGTCGCGGGATCGTCCTCGACGCCGGTGAAGATCAGGCTGCCGAAACGGGACGAGAGTTCCTCCTCGCCCTTGAACAGCTCGCCATAGATGGCGTTGACGCCCTTGAGAATACGCCCCACGGCGGCGTCGAAGCCGCGCAGGTTGTCGTGTCCCCACAGGGCCGCCACCCGTTTGCGGTCGGCATCGGACTCCGGCAGGCGATGGGTCTGCTCGTCTGCCAGCATCTGGACCCGGTGTTCCAGCGCCCGCAGGTCGCGGTAGGCCCTCGCCATCTCCGCCGCCGCCTCCGGCGCCACATGGCCGGCGGCCTCCAGCGCGGCCAGGGCGTCGAGGGTGCGATTGGACTGCAGATCGGGGTGGCGGCCGCCGAGGATCAGCTGCTGGGTCTGGACGTAGAACTCGATCTCGCGGATGCCGCCGCGGCCCAGCTTGAGGTCCGCCCCCTTGGCGGTCAGCCGGTCGTCGACCTTGTAGGTATGGATCTGCCGCTTGATCGAATGGATGTCGGCGATCGAGGCGAAGTCGAGGTTCTTGCGCCAGACGAAGGCCTTGAGCTCGTCCAGGAAAGCCTGGCCCGCCGGGATGTCGCCGGCCGCCGCCCGGGCCTTGATGAAGGCCGCCCGCTCCCAGTTCTGGCCCACCGATTCGTAGTAGGCGAAGGCCGCCGGGGCGGGCACGGCGGGCGGGGTCGAGGACGGGTCGGGCCGCAGCCGCAGGTCCACCCGGAAGACATAGCCGTCGGCGGTGCGGTCCTGCAGGGTCCGGGCGATGCCGTGAGCAATGCGCACCGCTTCGTCGCCGGGCTCGACCCCCTCGGCCACCGGCAGCAGTTCGGGCTCGTAGAAGAAGCTGATGTCGATGTCGCTGGAGTAGTTCAGCTCGAAGGCGCCGTGCTTGCCCATGGCGATGATCATCAGCCCGGGGAGCGGCCCGGCCGGGCTGTCGGGGACCGCCACCAGCCGCCCGCGCTCGATCTCGGCCCGGGCGGTCAGGGTCACGGCGGCGTGCAGAGCGGCGTCGGCGAAGCGGGCCAGGGCGCCGGTGACCTGGTCCAGGTCCCAGACCCCGCCCAGGTCGGCGATGGCGGTCAGCAGGTGCAGGTCGCCCTTGAGCTCCCGCAGCACCTTGCGGGCGAGATCGTCGTCGGGCTCGTCGGCCTGGGCGTGGGCCAGCTGCAGGATATCGCCCAGACGGTCCTCGGGGTCGCTTTCCAGCGTCACCCCCAGCGCCGCCGGCCGTCGGCGGGCCAGACCCGCGAGATAGGGCGAGGCGCCGAACACCGGCGCAAGGCTCGGCCAGGCCGCCTCGAGCGCCTCGCCCTGCCCCATCTTCTCGACAAGGATCTCGCGGGTCCGCTCAGCCGCTTTGGCGTCGATGATCGGGCCGCAGGGGGACAGGCGGTCGGCGAGGCGAGTCATGCAGATTGTGTAGCAGACCCCCGGTCCGGCGGAACCGCATGACAGTGGCGACCTCCTGAGGTTGAATGGCCGTCGGGGACGTCGGAGGCGTCATGACGGGCAAGCGTGGCGTCTTCTGGGATTGGGTCTGGGCCGGTCTGAAACGCATCATGGTCCTGGCCTTGCTGACCTTGCTGTCAGCCTGCGTCTGCGCGGGCGTGGTGCTGACCAGCGACGAACGGCCGGCGAACTGGCTCACCCCTGAGGGCTGGAGAGCGTGGTTCGCCGCTGACCAAATCGGTGCAGGAGCGTCGCTGGTGACTGCCGTGGCCGCCGGCCTTGGCCTCGCTTTCTCGATCTTTCAGGTGTTTTTCTCGCGGGAGGGCAGGCAGACGCGGGAGGCCCTGCTCGCCGCGAAGGCGGAGATCATCGCTGAAGTCCGCGAACAAGGCAAAAGTACCCGCGATCACTTCGACACTCGTTTCACTCAGCTGGAAATTCTCATCGCCTCCGGTCCGACTCGCGACGCCGAACAGCGTGCGGACGGCGAACAGATCGAAACTCAGCGTCGGGAGATCGAAACCCTGCGGATTAGCCTCGCCGAGGCTGAACGCACAGGAAACGCCACTCAGACTGAGCTGACCAAGCTGGCCAATGAACTGAGCACAGCCCGGGCTCGGTTCATCGCGGACCTTTCGAGCCGTGACCGTGCCTATCGCGGCGAGATTGCCGTGATCCGTGACGCTGTGAAGGACATCGCCTCGACTCCGGAGGGTCGGGCGGCCCTTCGACAATTCAACGGCGGCGAGGAGGTCGAAGCGCTGCATGTGCTCGACCGGCTGCGGTCAGCGCGGGATCAGGCCCGTCAACACCGCGCCGATCTGGCAAGCGCCGCGGAGGCGCGCAGGATCGCGGTGCTCGCTTTGGATGCCATGCGGCGCGGCAAGATCAGCGTCGATGCCGTCAGAATCCGTTTTCAAGCGCTGGTGGCCCTAGACCCTGGTAATCAATGGGACTGGATCGAACTCTCCAGGCTGCACAGAATCTTTGGCCAACTTTCAGACGCGCGAGAAGCTGCTGATAAGGCCGACAGCCTGGCGGCAAGCGAAAGACAACGTTCGGTTTCCTTCGACACATTGGCGGGGATCGCCAGGAGCCAAGGCGACCTGCCGACGGCTCGCGACGCCTATCAGCACGCCTTCACCATCAACAAGAAGCGTACAGGTGGCGACCCCAAGCACGGCCCATGGCGGCGATCGCTACTGTTGGCCATGCATTGGCTCGAAGCCGCTCTTCTGGGGCGCCATTCGATACACCTCAATCGGCAGCGCGACCTGGCGATCAGCCATGAGCGGCTCGGCGACGTGGCGAGTGAGGAAGGCGACCTGCACGCCGCCCGCAAGGCCTATGAGGACAGCTTCGAGATCAGAAGAGCCCTCGCCAACCGTGACCCCAAAAACACCGATTGGCAGCGCGGGCTGTCGATCAGCTTCGCTAAGCTCGGCGACCTGGCGAAGGCGGAAGGCGACCTGCCCACCGCCCGCAAGGCCTTCGAGGACAGCTTCAAGATCAACAAAACCCTCGGCGACCTCGACCCGAAGAACACCGATTGGCAGCGCGACCTGTCGATCAGCTTCAACAGGCTCGGCGACGTGGCCCGGCAGGAAGGCGACCTGCTCGCCGCCCGCACGGCCTTCGAGGACGGCCTCTTCATCGCCAAAACCCTCGGCGACCTCGACCCGAAGAACACCGATTGGCAGGGGGATCTGTCGGCCAGCTATGAGCGCCTCGGTGACGTGGCGAGAGCGGAAGGCGACCTGCCCACCGCCCGCAAGGCCTATGAGGACAGCTTCGAGATCAGAAGGGCCCTCGCCAACCGCGACCCCAAAAACACCGATTGGCAGAATTGGCTGTCGATCAGCTTCGTCAGGCTCGGCGTCGTGGCGGCGGCGGAAGGCGACCTGTCGGCCGCCCGCAAGGCCTTCGAAGACAGCTTCGATATCTCCGAAACTCTCACCAAGTGGGATCCGCACAATCTCAAATGGCGACTCGTTGTTGTGGAGACCCTTTGCCGCCTAGCTGCGGTATGTGAGGCGGCCGGTGACCGGACCAGCGCATGCGACGGTTTCAGATCAGCCACATCCCAGCTCGACGCCATCTGCCTGATTGCGCCCACCCACGCGCATGCTTGGCTCCTATCGGACTTTGCCGCCGCCGGGGCAGTCCGCGTCTGCGGCTAGCCCCTACTCCACACGGGGCAACACCAGCGCCACGCGCAGCCCCGGCCCGAAGCCGTCGTACTCGCCCGGGCCTTCGTCCAGCTCAAGCCGGCCGCCGTGGGCCTCGGCCACCGCCGCCACCAGCGACAGCCCCAGCCCGGAGCCCGGCTCGTTGCGGCTGTTCTCCAGGCGCACGAAGCGCTGGACCACGCGGTTGCGGTCATCCAGCGGCACGCCGGGGCCGTTGTCGGTGACGGAGAACTCGATCTCGCCCGACGAACGCCGGCGGACGCGGATCATCACCGCCCCGCCGGGCGGGGTGTATTTGATGGCGTTGTCGATGACGTTGGCCAGCGCCTGGGCGAGGATCGGCCGCGCCGCCTTGACCGTCAGCCGGGGCACCAGCTCGGCCTTGAAGTCGAGCCCCTTGTCCTCGCACAGCGGCTCGTAGAGCTCGGCCATGTCGGCGGCCAGCTGGCCGGGGTCGAACAGGGTCTGGTCCGGCGCGCTGCCGGCGGCCTGCAGCCGGGCGATGGCCAGCACCGCGTTGAAGGTGGTCAGCACGTTGTCGGCGTCGTCGAGGGCCTGGACCAGCGCCTGTTTGGGATCGCCCTTGCCGGCCTCGACCTCGATCAGCGCCGCTTCCATGCGGGCGCGCAGCCGGGTCAGGGGCGAGCGCAGGTCATGGGCGATGGCGTCGCCGGCATGGCGCAGGCCGCCCATCGACCGCTCCAGCCGGTCGAGCATCTCGTTGAGGCCCCCGGCCAGCTCGTCATACTCGTCGCGGGCGCCGCGGACCCGGGCGCGGGCCTTCAGGTCCCCGGCGCGGACGGCGGCAATGGTGTCGTTGAGCCCGGCCATGTGACGGCTGACATTGCGGCTGACCGCCACCCCGCCGGCCAGGCCCAGCAGGATGACCAGGGCGCCGGCGCCCCACAGGGCGCGGACGATGCCGGTGACAAAGCCCTCGGACTGGCTGACGTCGGCGCCGACGAACAGCAGTTCGCCCCCGGAGAGTCGCTCCTCCATGCCGCGCGCGGTGCGTTTCACCTCCGCGCCGTCCATATCGGTGTCGGTGACCTGGAAGGTGGTCCAGTTCTCGCCGGGCTCGTTCTCCTCGACCGGGGACTCCTCGATCGAGCCCGTGATCTTTTCGCCCTCCTTGTCGCGCAGGAGGTAGAGGAACGGCCGCTCGCCCACCGCCCGCTCGATCAGGGCCTGGTTGAGGGCCGACGCCCCGCCGCGGCGATAGAGGGCCTCCAGCGCGTTCATTTCGCGCAGGATCTCGGCGTCGGCGCGGCGATTCACCTCGCCGGCGGTCGCCAGGTAAGCATAGGCCAGGAAGGCCGCCGCCGCGGCCGAGAACATCGCCAGGAACAGCAGCGTCAGCCGGAACGGCGTCGTGCGGAATATCCGGGGCAGGCGCATGGGTTCAGCGCCTGTGGCCTACGGGTCGAGCCGATAGCCGGCGCCGCGGACGGTCTGCAGCATCTGGCGGTCGAAGCCCTTGTCGATCTTCGAGCGCAGCCGGGAGATGTGCACGTCGATGACGTTGGTCTGGGGGTCGAAGTGATACTCCCAGACCTTCTCCAGCAACATGGTGCGGGTCACCGACTGGCCGGCGTGGCGCATCATGAATTCCAGCAGCTGGAACTCGCGCGGCTGCAGGTCGATCTCGGTCGTCCCGCGGTGAACCGTGCGGGCGATGAGGTTCATTTCGAGATCGCCGACCTTGAGGGTGGTCGCGACCGCCCCCGTCTCGCGCCGGCGGGACAGGGCCTCGACCCGGGCGATCAGCTCGGGGAAGGCGTAGGGCTTGACCAGATAGTCATCGGCGCCGGCGGTCAGGCCGTCGACCCGGTCGGCGACCTCGCCCAGGGCCGACAGGAACAGCACCGGCGTGGCGTCGCCCTCGCGGCGCAGGGTGGAGACCACCTCGACGCCGTTCATCTTCGGCATCATGCGGTCGACGATCAGGACGTCGAAGCCGCGCTTCTGGGCCGCGGTCAGGCCCGCGGCGCCGTCGGCGGCGTGCGTGCAGTCATAGCCCGCCTCGCCAAGGCCCCGCGCCATGGCTTCCGCCGCTTCCAGGTCGTCCTCGATGATCAGGATCCGCATGTTTCGCCCCGAAGTAGCCGGCGAGGAGAATCCGCCGACGCCCCGGAAACTACCGCGTCCGCTGCGGCAACCTCAACATACGATAGTGTAATCCGCAGGCGCCGCCCGACAGGGTTCAAGGGCGACAACGGCCGCGCCGCTGTCGCCCTGATCCTGTTCCGCGAGGCCTAGTTGACCTTGATCGGCACCGAGGCCAGCTGGCCGTTGAAGTAGACCGACAGCAGGATGGTCGGGCGGCCGGCCTTGCGGGCGGCTTCCACCGCGGCGACCACGTCGGCGGGCGTCTTGACCGCCTTGAGGTTCACCGAGGTGATCACGTTGCCGGTGGCCAGGCCGCGCTCGGCGGCGTCGGAATCGGCCCGCAGGGTCTCGATCAGCACGCCCTGGACCTCCGGGCCCAGGTTGTAACGCTTGCGGGCGGCGGCATCGAGCGGCGTCAGGCCCATGCCCAGCACCTGGACGCGGGCCGCCGACGGGGCCACCGGCCCCTTCTGCGGCGGGGTTTCAGACTCCGAAGCGCGCAGGCTGGAGGCCAGCTCTTCCTTCGACGGACGCACGCCCGAGCGGATGTCGATGAACCGGGTCCGGCCGTCGCGAAGGACTTCCAGACGCAGGTTCTGGCCGGCCAGGCCGCGGCCGACCTCGCGGGTCAGACCGGTGGAGGACTCCACCTTCACGCCGTTCACCGAGAGGACGATGTCATCGACCATCAGCCCGGCCTTGGCCGCCGGACCGCCGGGGGTGACCGCCTTGACCACGGCGGCCTTGAGGTTGCCCAGGCCGATGGCCTCGGCCATCTCGGGCGTGAAGTTCTGGATCTGCGCGCCGATGTAGCCACGCACAACCTTGCCGCTGCTGATCAGCTGCCGGGTGATGGTGTTGGCGGTGTCGGCGGGAATGGCGAAGCCGATGCCGACCGAGCCGCCCGTGGGCGAGAAGATGGCGCTGTTGACCCCGATAACCCGGCCATAGACGTCGAAGGTCGGGCCGCCGGAGTTGCCCCGGTTGATCGGCGCGTCGATCTGGACGTAGTCGACATAGGTCGAGCTGTCGTCGTTCAGGTTACGGCCATAGGCCGAGACGATGCCCACGGTGGCGGTGCCGCCCAGGCCGAAGGGGTTGCCCACGGCGATGACCCAGTCGCCGACGCGCGGCTTGGCCGACTCCTCGAAGGTGACGAAGGTGAAGCCGGTTCCCTGGACCTTGATCACGGCCAGGTCAGTGTCTTCGTCGCGTCCGACCAGCTTGGCCTTCAGCTCGCGGCCGTCCTTGAGGGTGACGGTGATCTCGTCGGCGCCCTCGATGACGTGGTTGTTGGTGACGATGTAGCCGTCGGCGGAGATCAGGAAGCCCGATCCAGAGGACTGCTGGCGCGGACGGCCGTTGCTGTCGTCGCCGCCGGGCTGGTCTTCCTCGCCGGGCTTGCCGTTGGGGCCAAACGGGAAGTTCGGCAGGCGCAGGGAGCCCGCCCCGACCCGCGAGGTGACGTCGATCGACACCACCGCCGGCGACACCTTCTCGAAGATGTCGGCGAAGGACATGGGCGCGCCGGGCGGCGGCGCGAAGATGGTCGGCCCCGAGGCCACGCGCACCAGAGGCGGCGGCGCGTCAGCGGCCTGGGCTGGCGCCATGCGCAGCCCGACTCCCGCGAGGGCGGCGGCGGCGACACCGGCGCCCGCGACGGCGCCCACAAAAAACCCGGTCTTCCTGGCGACCATCTGTAATCCGTTCCTGTCCCGCCTGATGCGGGTGCCAAACTCTAGCGGTTCGATGCCAAAGAGCGCGAACGCCCTCAAGTTATCTTTCCGTCATCCGTCCAGCGCTTTCTGGAGGCGGATCGCGGCGCAATCGTGTCACGGCGCTTCGTCATCCAGCAAGGCCGCAAGCCGGGTTTCTTCGTCGGTGTCCAGCGGCCGGGCGCCGTCACGACGCCGCCAGCGGGCCATCAACAGGGCCAGGCCCGCCAGCACGGCCAGGATCGGGGTCAGCCAGAGCGCCGCATTGGCCACGTCAAAAGCGGGCTTGAGCAGCACATACGGGCCGTAGCGGTCGGTGAGGAAGGCCTTCACCTGGCCATCGGACCGGCCCGCCGCGACCTGTTCGCGCACCACCCGCCGCAGGTCCCCGGCCAGCTCGGAGTCGGAATCGTCGATCGACTCGTTCTGGCAGACCAGGCAACGCACCTCGCGGAACAGGGTCCGCGCCCGGGCCTCCTGCGCCGGATCGGGCAGGCGCTCGGACGGATCGGACGCGGCGGCCATGGTCAGGACCGCGAGCAGCGCGACGATGAGGCTCCGCGCGCTCATGCCGTTTTCCCCACGGCGAAGCGCAGACGGCGGTCGGACAGCGACAGCAGCCCGCCCAGGGCCATCAGCACGGGCCCCAGGAAGATCAGCTGGACCCAGGGATTGAAATAGCCGCGCACCAGCCAGGCCGGCTCACCCGCCGGTCCGGCGCGGCGCTCGCCCAGCACCACATAGACCTGGTCCAGGCCGCGATTGCACAACGCCACCTCGGAGGTGTTCTGCCGGCCGGCCGGGTAGAACCGCCGCTCCGGCGTCATGGCGCAGACGGTCCGGCCGCCGCGGGTCACGGTGACCTGGCCCCGCTCGGCCAGATAGTTGGTCCCGTCGATGGTTCCGACGTCCTTGAGGGTCAGCTCGTAGGCGCCCAGCCTCAGCTGGCCGCCGACGGGGAGGGCCTCGGCCGCCTCGACCTTCCACGAGGTCTCGAAACAGGCGCCCAGGACCATCACCCCCATGCCGGCGTGGGCCAGTGTCATGCCCCAGGCGCCGCGCGGCAGGCCGGTCAGGCGGCGGCGGACCTCCGGCCAGGGGGCGCGGAACGCCCTGACCCGCTCGACCACCTCGGCCAGCGACCCGGCGATCAGCCAGAAGCCCAGGGCCAGGCCGGCGCTGGCCAGGGCCTTGCGCGGACTGACGATGCCGAACGCGGCCACGCCGCCCAGCACGGCCAGGCCGGCGGCGATCTTCAGCCGGTCGGCGGCGCCGGCGATGTCCCCGCGCTTCCAGGCGGTCAGAGGGCCCAGCGGCAGCACCAGCAGGGCCAGGCAGAGCAGCGGCACGAAGGTCAGGTTGAAGTAGGGCGCGCCCACCGAGGTCGTCGTCCCGAACGCCTCGGTGATCAGCGGATAGAGGGTGCCCAGCAGGACCGTGGCCGTGGCCGCGGTCAGCAGGATGTTGTTGATGACGATCAGGCTCTCGCGGCTCGCCGGGGCGAACACGCCGCCGGGGCTCAGGGCCGGCGCCCGCCAGGCGAACAGGCTGAACGCCGCGCCGGAGGACAGGCCCAGAATCGACAGCAGCAGCACACCGCGCGAGGGATCGACGGCGAAGGCGTGGACGCTGGTCAGCACCCCCGACCGCACCAGGAAGGCGCCGAGCATCGAGAAGGTGAAGGCGGCCAGGGCCAGGAACACCGTCCAGCCCGACAGCGCGCCGCGCTTTTCCGTGACGATCGCCGAATGCAGCAGGGCCGTGCCGACCAGCCAAGGCATGAAGGAGGCGTTTTCCACCGGGTCCCAGCCCCACCAGCCGCCCCAGCCCAGCTCGTAATAGGCCCAGAAGGCGCCCAGCGTGATGCCGAGGGTCAGCATGCTCCAGGCCGCCAGGGTCCAGGGGCGCACCCAGCGCGCCCAGGCGGCGTCGACCCGGCCCTCGATCAGCGCCGCCACGGCGAACGAAAACACCACCGAAAACCCGACATAGCCGAGGTAGAGCATGGGCGGATGGAAGGCGAGCGCCGGGTCCTGCAGCAGCGGATTGAGCGACCGGCCCTCGACGGGGACCTCGGCCAGCCGCGCCAGCGGGTTGGAGGCGAATACCGTGTAGGCCAGGAACAGCACGCCCAGCAGGCCCTGCACCCCCAGCACCCGGCTCTTAAGCCGCGCCGGCAGGCCGCGGCCGAACACCGCCACCGCAGCGCCGTAGCCGGTCAAGATCATGCACCAGAAGAGCATCGAGCCCTCGTGGCTGCCCCAGGCGGCGGACACCTTGTAGAGTAAGGGTTTGGCGGTATGAGAGTGGGCCGCGACGTTGGCCAGCGAGAAGTCGGAGGTGACAAAGGCGGTCACCACCGCGGCGAAGGCGCCCGCCACGCCGATAAAAGCGGCGGCGGCCGCGCCCTCCCCCGCTCCGGCCAGGGCCGGCCGACGCACCCCCGCGAAGCCCAGCACCGCCTGGGCCAGCGACAAGGCCAGCGCCAGCACAAGCGCGAAGGCGCCCAGTTCAGCGGTCACGGACGCTTGTAGGAAGGTGTCTCACCGTCCCCCCGCCACTCGCCCTGCGCCTTGAGCGCCTTGGACACCTCGCGCGGCATGTATTTCTCGTCGTGTTTGGCCAGCACCCGGCTGGCCTGGAACACGCCGCCGGCGTCGAAGGACCCCTCCGCCACCACGCCCTGGCCCTCGCGGAACAGGTCCGGCAGGTCGCCCTGGAAGTGCACCTGGGCCGTGGCCCTGTTGTCGGTGATGGCGAAGTCGACGCGCCCGTCGGGCTGCTTGACCACGCTGCCGGGCAGCACCAGCCCGCCCAGCTGCACCGCCTGGCCGGGCGCGACCTTGGCCGCCTGGGCCTGGGCCGGGGTGTAGAACAGCGAGATGGAATCCGAGAGCCCCCACAGGGTCAGGCCGGCCGCCAGGGCCAGCACCGGCGCGATGGCCAGCAACAGGACCAGCCGTCGCCGGGCGGTTCGCGACCTGGGCCAAAGACTCATCGGGCTGCCTCATTCAACGCGCGCAGGACGTCGGGGTTGTTCTTGTAGCGGGCCCGCGCCTCGGCCAGGGCGGCGTCGCGCTTGCCGGTCTCGCCCAGCACCGACCAGGCCCGGACGAGCTGGACCCAGCCCTGGGGATCGTCGGGTTGGGTCGCCAGCCGCGCGGCGAGGCCCTCGACCATGCCGCGGATCGCCGCCTCGTCGGGTTGGGCCGGGGCGGCCTCGGCGGGCGGCAGGCCGCCGGCCCTGGCCACGGCGTCGATCTCGCTGGAAAGGGCGGCCCGTGCCGGCGCGTCGGCGGGCAGGCTGGCCACCAGGGCGCGCCAGCCGGCCAGGCCCTGCTCAACCTTGCCGTCGGCGATGTCCGCCCGGGCGAGGAAGTAACGCGCGCTGAGGGAACGGGGGTCGAGCCCCAGGGCCTCGCCGAAGGCCGCGCGGGCGTCGGGGCCGATCCGGCCGTCGCCTTCGACCATGAAGGTCTCGCCCAGGGCCGCCCACAGTTCCGCCCGCCCGGGCGCCAGCGCGATAGCCCGGCGCAGGGCGGCGGACGCAGCCATCGGGTCGCCCGAGGCGAGCTCGGCCGCGGCCAGGTTCTCGAAGCCCTCGGGATCGCCCGGCCGCTGGGCGACGATGGCCCGCATTACGGCGGCGATCCGGGGCGGATCCAGGGACTCCGGCGTCTTGCGCCACTCGTCCAGGCGAGCCTTGTAGGGCAGGTCCGGCCTGCCCGGCGCGCCGATGGTGAAGTAGAGCCCTAGCGCCAGCAGGGGCGCCAGGACGGCCACGGCCAGCACGACGCGCCGGCCAGACCCGGGATCGAGCGCAGCGACGGGCGCGTCGGCGGCGGCCAGCAGGCGGCGGCCGGCCTCGGCGCGGGCGGTGCGGACCTCGCCTTCAGGCAACAGGCCGCGGACGGCGAGATCGTCGATCTCGGCCAACTGCCGGCGATGCACGGCCAGGGCGGGGTCCTCGCCGACGGCGCGGGCCGAGGCGGCGCGGGCGCCGCGCAGCATCAACCCTCCGGCCGCCGCTGAAAGGGCCGCCGCGGCGATCCAGAATGCGAACATGTGCGGGTGTTAGCGGATCACGCGTCGCCGCGCGAGGGGGCTCGACGCCTCAGGCCGCCGCGGCCCGGCGCCGGACGATGGCGGCGCTCTTGTCGTCGCGGGCCAGGGCCATCAGGTTGGCGGCCACGCCGAGGTATTCGCGGGCCCGCTCCTCGTCTTCCACTTCCCCCAGGCGGAGCTGCTCGAGCAGGTCCTCGACGTACTGATCGATGCGCTTGCCAAGAGCGTCGAGCACCTTGGCCCGCACGGTCCCAAAGCCCCCGTCCGCGGCGCAGCCCCGGACAGCGTCGGCAAAGGCCAGCAGGCCAAGGGTCCAGTCGATGGACGGCCCGTCCGGCGGGTCGGTCAGCTTCGGGGCGGTGCGGGTCAGCCGCGCGCTGTAACGGATCTTCTGCATCGGCAGGGCGTGTTGCGCGGCTTCATCGATATCCTTGAGCCGCACCTCGACCGCAGCGGCGATCGCCTGTTTCAGCTTGCTCAGACGCTGACCCCAGGGCCCGTCGCGGGACATCTGGACAGATTGCTCAAGTTCGCCGACCGCCTCAATGGCCCGCTGCACCGCGGCGCCGGCCTGGCGGCCTGACTGGACGCCCGCGCCCGGCTTGAGCGCCTGGATCCGGGTGAGCTGGTCTTCGATCTCGGCCAGGGCGCGCTCGCCGAATCGGGCCAACTCCGAGCCGGCCATGTAGCGTTCGCCCGGATGGTCCATGACCGCGGAAATCACCCGCAGGATCTGCGAAGGCTGTTTGAGGTGGGCGGCCAGCATCTCGAACAACAGCGGCCCGCCACCGTCGGCCAGGGCGGTGGCGTCGCGATAGGCCAAGCGCGCGGTGGCCCGGCGCTCGTCGGTCATGCGCTGGATCCAGTCGGCCAGCCGCAGCATCGGCAGCCGGGCGATGGGCGCCAGCTGAAGGCAGAGAATCAGCTCGTCGGCGCCGCCGGGGCGCATAGCGTCGCAGGCGGCCGCGGCGGCCGCGAACTCGCGAGTCTCGGCGGCGGTCAATCCCTCGACTGCGCGCGCACAGAGCAGATCGAAAATCTCCGGCGGCGGCTCTTCCGGGTCCAGGTAGTGACAGGCGCCCTCGGCCTCGCGGACCTGGTCGGGGACCTCGGCTTTCAGGGCCGCCCAGATTGCCCTGAGCGCCGCGTTGGGAAAGGTCGGCCTGAGATTCGCGGCCGGCGCGCCGAACAGGGGCGCAACAGGCGCGAGCACGGCGAAACGGACCGCGCGCTCGGCGGTCTCGGCCTCGACCATGGCCCCGATCGCCGACAGCGGACCACTGGCCCCGTCGGCGCTGATCGCCATCTCGAGCGTGCGCACGAGTTCGTCCGGAGACGCCGAAACCAGCGTGCGGAGCATCGCGATCTTCTGGGGTGTCAATCCGGCCATAGGCCCCCGCCGCGGGTCCCTCAGAGTACCCGGGCCGACCATGCCCCGAACTGGGTTAACGGTTCGCGAAACGGGGGTTTCAGGTTTCGGCGCGCGGCAGACCCAGCTCGACCTGCAAGCCGCCCATGGCCGAGTCCCCCAGCACGAGCGATCCACCGTAGGCCCTGGCCAGTTCATCGACGATCGCCAGGCCCAGGCCGGACCCCGGTGCGCTTTCGTCCAGACGGGCGCCGCGCTTGAGCACCTCATCCCGCCGGTCTGCGGGCAGGCCGGGGCCATCGTCCTCGACGGTGATCACCATCCGCTCAGGGGAAACGGCCGCGGCGGTGACCCGCACCCGGCCCTTCGACCAGATGCCGGCGTTTTCCATGATGTTGCCGGCCATCTCCTGCAGGTCCTGGCGTTCGCCGCGGAAGCACAGATCGTCAGGGCAACGCCAGTCGATCTCGACGCCCTTGTCTTGGAAGATCCGCTCCAGGGTCACCGCCAGTTCGTCGAGCACCGGCTCGACCAGGCTGCGTTCGCCATGGCTCTGCGATCGGGCGGCGGCGCGAGCCCGGCGCAGATGGTGTTCCACATGGCTGCGCATGGCGTCGGCCTGGCGCGACACCACCTCCGCCAGCTGGCCCGGCTGCTGGGTCGCCTCGGTGAGCATCACCGAGATCGGCGTCTTCAGGGCGTGGGCCAGATTTCCGACATGGGTTCGTTGCCGCTCGACCACATCCTGGTTGTGCGCCACCAGGGCGTTGAGTTCGGTGGCCAGGGGTTCGAGTTCACTGGGGTACTCCCCGACGATCCGCTCGACCTTGCCCTTGCGCACGTCGGCGACCTCGCCGCGAAGACGGAACAGCGGCTGCAGGCCCACGCGAACCTGGATGAGGACGGCGGCCAGGATGCCGGCGCCCATGATCACCAGGGCCCCGGCGGTCAGGGCGGCAAAGCGGCGGGCCTCACGGTCGACGGGGGAGCGGTCCTCGGCGGCCATCAGGATGACCGGCGCCTTGCGGCCCGGAAGCTGCACCTGCATGGCGGTGGCCCGCAGCGGCTGATCGAGCGGTCCCTCGACGCCGTAGAACACCTGCACGGCCGGGGTGGCGGCGATCTTGGCCACCACGTCGGGGGGAATCTTCAGATCCTGGTCGAACATCGACCGGGACTGCACGATCAGACGGACGGTATTGTCCGGGCCGGGTTCGGCGATCTTCCAGTAGCGACCGGAATAAACCCGCAGGGCCCGGGTGTCGGTCAGGGCGGGGGCGACGACTCTCCCGTCCTCGACGCTGACCCCGGCATTGAGGCCCTCGATCAGATCCACCAGGCCCAGGTCGAACCGGCTGAGCGCGGCCTGCTGGAAGAAGGCCGTCAGGGACAGGCCCGTCACGATCAGGACCGCCAGACTCCAGCCGGCGGCCAGCAGGACCAGCCGGCCGACCAGCGAACGGCGGCCCAGGACGGGGAGTTTCACTCCGTGGGCTCTCCCGGCAACGGCGTCAGGCGATAGCCGAGGCCGCGCACGGTCTCGATGCGGTCGGGGCCGATCTTCTTGCGCACCCGGCCGATGAACACCTCGATGGTGTTGGAGTCGCGGTCGAAGTCCTGGTCGTAGAGGTGCTCGACCAGTTCGGTGCGGCTGATCACCCGGCCCTGGTGCATGATCATGTAGTGCAGCAGCCGGTATTCCAGCGAGGTCAGCCGCAGGGGCTCGCCATTGACGCTGGCGCGGGCCGAGCGCGGATCAAGCCGCAGCCCGCCGCAACTCAGGTTCGGCGACGCATGGCCGGCCGAGCGGCGCAGCAGCGCCCGCAGACGGGCGAGCAATTCCTCGGTGTGGAACGGCTTGGTCAGGTAGTCGTCGGCTCCGGCGTCGAACCCGGCGACCTTCTGGCTCCAGTTGTCGCGGGCGGTGAGGATCAGCACCGGCATGGCGATGTTGTCCCGCCGCCAGCGCTCCAGCACCGAGACGCCGTCGATCTTGGGCAGGCCCAGGTCGAGGATCACCGCGTCATACGGCTCGCCTTCGCCCAGATAGTGCGCTTCCTCCCCGTCGGCGGCGTGATCGACCGCGTAGCCGGCGTCGCCCAGGGCCAGCTTCAGCTGCCGCGACAGGTCTGGGTCATCCTCGACGAGCAGGATGCGCATGGGAGGTCCTTCTAGTTTCGGCCGATGATCGCGCCGGTGCGCGCGTCCACGATGAAGTCGATACGTTGTCCGTTCGCCGCCTGCCAGCGCACGCGGTAGATCGGACGGCCGCCCTGGTCCTCGAGACCGGCGTCGAGCAGCCGGCCCGGGGTCGAGCGGGCAATATTGCGGATCACGCTTTCCAGCGGCACCAGCCGGCCGCCGCGGACACCCTCGCGGGCGTCGTCCTCACGGGGCGCCCAGCCGTCGCCGAGGGAGTTGCCGCCACGGGGCGGTCGGCCGCGGCCACCGTCGTCGTCGTCGTCCCGGCGGGCCATCTCGGCGCGGCAGGCCTTGGCGACGACATTGTTGCCCTTCGGACAGCCCTGGGCCTGCGCCGCCGCCGGGAGGGCGGTGGACATCAGGAGAGCCGCGAAGAGGACGGTCAGGCGCTTCATGCCCTGGGTTCTATGAGTCGCCGGCTGAATGCGGGCTGAATGGACACGTTATCCAATCCCCGCGGCCCTGTGTCACGCCTAACGCCTCTTTGGCGAGTAGGGCCGTTCCTGACGCCAGGTCTCGGCGAACTTTTCGAGCGCGGGATCGACGATCGGCGGCAGAGTAACGATCAGGCGGGCCAGCAGGTCGCCGCGCACGCCCTTGGCGTTGACGAAGCCGCGGCCCTTGAGCCGCAGCTGCGCCCCGCTGTTGCTGCCCCGCGGGACGGTCAGGGTCACCGGGCCGTCGGGCGTGGGGGCCTCGATCTTGCCGCCGAGGACGGCGTCGGGAACGGAGACCGGGATGTCCATGTGCAGGACATCGCCCTCGCGGCGATAGAGGGCGTGCGGCCTGATGCCGATCTCGATCAGGGCGTCGCCGGCGCCGGCCCGGCCGGGCGCTCCCTGCCCTTTCAGGCGCAGGGTCTGGCCGTCCTGGGCCCCCTTGGGGATGTTTACGTCAAGGGTGCGGCCGTCGGAGAAGGCGATGCGCTTCTTGCCGCCGCGGATGGCCTCCTCAAGGTCGATGTCCAGATGCGCCCGCAGGTCGGACCCGCGACCGCCGCCGCCGAAGCCGAAGCCTGCGCGGCCGCCACCGGGGCCGCCCGGCCCGCGCTGGCCGAACACGTCGCCGAGGATGTCGTTGATGTCCACGCCCTCGAAGCCGGGACTGCCCGGGCCGGGCCGATAGCGGCCGCCGGACGCCCCGCCGGGGCCGAACGGGCCGCCGCCGCCGAAGCCGGGATGCTGCTCGCGGCCGTCGGCGTCGATCTCGCCGCGGTCGAATTTCCGGCGCTTGTCCTCGTCGCCGATGATGTCGAACGCCGACGAGACGCGCTTGAACCTCTCCTCGGCGGTGTTGTCGCCGGGGTTGGCATCAGGGTGGAACTGCTTGGCCAGTTTGCGGAAGGCCTTGCGGATGTCTTCCGTCGTCGCCGTCCGCGGCACGCCGAGTTCAAGATATGGGTCGCGCGCCAAGTGCCCCTCGCGAGAGAAATCCGTGAGCGCGACCCGCCGAAGTGGCTGTCGATTCGGCGTAAGGTCGCGCGCCCAACATTAAGGTCGAGCCTGTTTATCCCGACCAGACTGATCCAGTCAGGTCGGGACAGGCTCGATGGGCATCAGATAGAGCGTCTCGCCGCTCAGCGCCACAGGCTCCGCTGCGTCGCGGCGCCCCAGCCGAACACGGCCGATCCCTGGGCGACGCGGACGGTCACCGGGTTCGGGACGCCGGAGGGAAAATCGGCGGCCTGCATCGCGGCGGTCCACGGGAAGGCCGGCGCGTCGGTCTCGGCGGCGCGGACCACCGTCTCGCCGTCGAGGATCTCGACCCGGTAGATCTCCCGCTCCTCAGACAGCGGCGGTTCGGTCTCCCAGCCGTCGCCGCCCAGGCGGGCGCGGCGGATCCAGCGGATGATGAGGTCGTCGCCCTCCCCCACCTCCAGCCGCAAATGGGCCGGGCTCCACGGCCGCAGGGCCAAGGCGCGCCAGGTGAAGCTCATCTCCGTCATGGCGTTTCCGCCCGGCGGGCCCCCGGCGGGGGCGGCGCGCCAGAGCAGGGGCAGGCCCCGCTCGGACAGGGCGACCTGGCCCCGCGCCAGACCCTCGCCCAGCAGCACGACCGACGCGCCGGCCGGGGTCAGGGCGGCCATGGCCGGATCGCTGCCGGCCTGGCCGCGCAGCAGGCCCGACAGGGTCCAGGTCTCTTCGGCCACGGCCTGTGCGGTCAGGAACTGCAGGATTTCCCAATCGCCGGCCTCGGTTCGGACGGCCAGGGCATTGGCCCCGGCCAGCACGGCCGCGAGCGGGCGGCTTTCCAGCGCGGCGCCTTCAATCCGGACCGTCAGGCGCCCCGCCGGGTCGAGGCGGTGCAGCGGCCCGGCGGCGAGATCGGTCAGGGTCTCGCCCACGCCCGCCGGCTGCGTCAGCTGCGCGCGAAGGGTCAGGGCCTCGGCGCTGACGCCGGCATGGACGTCCAGGTCGCGCCAGGGCTCCAGCCCCGCGGCGATCAGCGGCCGGGCGTCGTCCTCCGCGCCCGGCAGGGGCGGCAGGTCGAGGATGTGGACCATCGGCGGACCGGCCGGCTCGGCCGCCGGCGGCGGCGTCCAGTCCGGCGGCGCGATGACGGCGTCGACCGGCGGCTCGGCGGCCTGCAGGCCGGCGCGGGGGCGTTCGTCGCGGTCCAGGCCCGCCAGCCGCCAGATGGTCGCCTCGCCCTCGAAGGCCAGCCGGTCGCCGGGCTCGAGGGTCAGGGCCATCAGCGGCGACAGGTGCGTGGTGCGGGCTTCCCGGGCGGCCTGCCCCCGCGCCAGCACCCGGCGGCCGACCCCCTCGGCCAGGGCCGCCGTGGCGACGATGGGCAGGTCGATCAGCTCCGTCCCGCCGCCGTCGGCCGGGTCGCGGCGCACGGTCAGGCCGCCGATGCGGTAGTCGGCCGTCTCGTCGATGAATCGCAGGCGCAGCTCGTCGGGCGGAGTTTCAAGCCCTCGCGCATCGACGCAGGGGTCGCGGTCCTCGGGCAGGGCCAGGTCGTCCTCGCCCAGGGTGGCGGCGACGGGACCGTCCCGGGCGACCAGCGCCGCGGTCCCGCCCCGCTCGGCGGCGTCGAAGCTGAACGCCAGGGCCAGGGGCTCCAGCGCGTCGCGCAGCCGCATCGGCGCCTCGACCACATAGCCGCTGACCACGCCGTTGATGTCGCCCGGATCGAGCGTCACCCCGGCCCGGGCCGCCAGGGCCTTGATCAGATCGGCCAGCGGCGCGGAGCCGACCCGGCCGTTGAGCCAGTGGCCCAGCGCCCAGTTGGGGCCGTCGGCCCAGACCGTGGTCCGCGCCGGAAAGTCGGGGAACGGCCGCGCGTCCCAGCACCAGACGCTCATGGCGGCGACCATCGGTCCGCCATAGACCGGCGAGACGGGATTACTCGCGCTATCGGCAAAGTGGGCGAGCACGGCCTCCAGCGTCCGTCGCTGGCCCAGGTCGTCGCGGGCGCCGGTGGAAAACGGCGGCAAGGCGCTTTCGCTGCTCTTGGGGTCGATGAACAGGTTGGGGGCGTTGGCGCCCTTGTCCACCGCCGGACAGCCGAACTCGATCAGCCGGATCGGTTTGGACATCGGACCCCAGGCGGTGGGCGTCGCCGAACGGACTCCCCCGGGGCGGTCGTGGTGGGCGCTGGACCACCAGCTGATCAGATCCTTCGGCCGGAAGACCCACGATTCGTCGTAGGCGCTGTCGGTGATCGGGGAGCGGATGCGCGCCGCGCGGTCCCCGGGTGTGGCGTAGAACCAGTCGAACCCCTCGCCCGAGGCGATGTCCCAGGCATCCTGCGGCTCGCCGTCCCGCCAGTCGGCCAGGGGCGGATAGTAGTCGATGCCGACGAAATCGATGGCGGCGTCGGCCCACAGCGGGTCGAGGTGGAAGAACACGTCGCCGGACGCGTCGTCGGGCTGATGGCCGAAATATTCGCTCCAGTCGGCGGCATAGCCGATGGCCGCGCCGCTCCCCAGCAGGGCGCGGCAGTCGGCGGCCAGATCGCGCAGGGCCGCCACCGCCGGGAAGCTGTCGCCGTCGCGGATGGCGGTGATCCCGCGCAGCTCCGAGCCGATCAGGAAGCCGTCCACCCCGCCGGCCATCTGGGCCAGCTTCGCGTGGTGCAGCACCATCCGGCGCAGTCCCCAGTCCGCCGGGCCGGCATAGGCGACCGTCTGCCCGTCGGCGGTGAAATCATCGGGTGATGCCACGCCGAATAGTGACGTAATATCCGCCGCTTCTCCCACAATCCTGCCACGCCACGGATAGCCCTCGAAGTCCATCAGGATGAAGGGATAGAGGGTCACCTTGAGCCCCCGCGCCTTCAGCTCGGCGATGGCCTGCAGCACGGCGCGGTCGGCGGGCGTGCCGCCATAGGCCGGGCCGCCCTCATGCTGCGAGATCAGGTGCGCCCCGCCCCGTCCGACGCCGCCGGCCTTCCAGCTCCAGGGGTGGGTCGTCTTGGCCGTCTGCTCCACACCGGGCCGGAACTGGCAGGCGCCGGCGTCCAGGCTGGTCCCGAACCAGGCGACCACCAGGGTCACCTCTTCCAGACTAGGCAGCTGGGCCTGCAGCTGGTCGAGCGAGACCAGCAGGTCGGGTCGGCCCTCGCCGTTGTTGGCGTTCTCGGCGGTCAGCTTGGTCAGGCCGTCGCGGCGCTGAATGATGTCGGTGGCGTAGACGAACTCCCCCGCCCCCGGGATCAGGCACACGCCCTTCAGCCGCGTTTCCAGCCCCGTGTCCGACGCCGGCCGGCGGAACACCTCGAATGACAGCTGTGGCGGTCGATTGCCGAAAGGTTCCAGCGGCAGATCCTCGAACACCGCATAGGCACAACCGCGGAAGGCCGGGGCGGCGCCCTCGACCGCCTCGATCAGCGGATCGGGGGTCTGGGTCTCGTCGCCGCGATAGAGCCGCAGGGTGACGCCGGCCATGTCCATCGGCTTGCCGTCGGCCCAGACGCGGCCGATCCCGTCGATCGGCCCCTCGCAGAGGGCCACGGCAAAGGACAGGCTGTAGCGGTACTCGACGGTCTTTGGCCCGCCCTTGCCGCCGCCGGCCTGGCGCTCGATGCGGCGCTCCTTGAAGCGGGCGGCCCAGATCACCTGGCCGGAGACCCGGGCGCGGCCAAACACGGCGGCCATCGGCGCCCCTTCGGCGGCGGACATCAGGTGCAGCTCGCGCAGGCGCGGCCCCAGCTGGCGGGCCGGCTGCAGGCTGGCGATGGCGGCCCGGTCGAGGGCGGCGCCGGCCGCGTTGCCCAGGGCCGCCAGGGGCGCCCCGCCCAGCGCGCGACCGAGGCTCGAAAGGATGACCTGGGCCATGTCAGTCGCTCGTCTGAGGAAAGGAAAAGGCGTGCGCCAGCCGCCGCCACCACCAGGGACCCAGCCAGCTCTCCACCACCGCCCGGCCCCAGTAGGCGTGGACGATGCGCGGCTCCGGATCGCCCGGCGCGCCGGCCGAGACGATGGCGCAATGCTTGAGGCAGGCGTCCGGGCTCATGCGGAACAGCAGGACGTCGCCGGGCTGGGCGTCGTCTGGCGGTATCTCGAAAAGATGTCGTCGCGCCGCGTCCAGCAGGGTCTCGCGGCCGCCCGTCTCTGCCCAGTCCGGGCGATAGGGCGGCGGCGCTTCCGGCTCGGCGCCGTAGAGCTCGCGCCAGACGCCCCGCACCAGCCCCAGGCAGTCGCAGCCGACCCCCTTGAGCGAGGCCTGATGGCGATAGGGGGTGCCGATCCAGGATCGGGCGGCGGCGGCGATGGCCGCCCTATCCACGGCGCGAGGTCCCGTCATGGCGCTCGCCACGGGCTGGATAGACGGTCAGAAAATCCTCACCGGGGATCATCGAAAAGCCCCGGAAATTGAGCAGGTTGTCGAATCGACCTGAACAAACGCCGGAACGCTTGTCGCAACCGTCGCCGAAGGCCGGATGGTCGCCGGCCACGCCACATCGCTCATCGCCCAGGTTGGCGTCGCACAGCCGGCCGAAGGTGCGGCCGGCCACCCGGTCCAGGGCCGCCAGCGGCCCCTCGATCTCGGCGGTGAACGCCAGCCCCTCCCGACGCAGCCGGGTGATGGTTCCAGTCCACAGGCTGACGAACAGGGCCGGCTGGGACCAGTCGACCCGGCGGCACTCGACCGCGCAGCCGTCGTAGAGGCCGGCGGCGATGTCAGCCTCGGCCAGGGCCTCGCTGTCCAGACCACCGCTGGCCGAGGCCATGCCCGGCGCGAAGCCCAGGCCCGCGTCGGCGGCGCCGGCGGTCCATCCACTGTCGGCGCGGCAGAGCACGTCGTCGTGGACCAGGTCGCGGTCATGATCGGTGAAGCCCAGCCGGACCTCATCCCGCCGCGTCAGCAACCAGACATGGGCCAACGTCGCCGCGCCGGATTCAATCCGGTCGGCCAGGGCCGGGGGAATGGTCTTCATGGGTGATGCCTGTCGTGGTTTTCGGTGTCGTGACGTCACCACTCCACTGTCATCCCGGATCGTCCCTTCGGGCCGTCCGGGATGACAGTGAGAGGGGGGTCAGATCCGCAGCTCGATCAGCGGCACAGCGACCACGCGGCCGGCCTCGAAGCTCTCCAGGGTCACGTCGATGCGGTCGGCATCGAAGCGCACCGGGGTGTCGAACTCGAACCCGGCGGTGAGGACGGCCCCCGCCCCCGGGGCGGCAGCGAAGGTGACCAGGCCGGTTGTCGTGTCGATGGTGAAGGCAGCGGTCTCGACCCCGTCCACCGCTGCGCGCACCGTTCCGGCGACAGGCTTGGCGATGGGCCGCGCCACATCGTCATAGCGCTTGGCCAGGGCGAAGACCGCGGTCTCGCCGTCGCCGGTTCCCAGCGGCTGGTCGGTCGGCGACACGGCGCCGGAGGGCAGGCAGGAGCGGAAATCGGTGAAATCACGAAAGCGGAAGCCGTGCAGCCGCCCCCGCCGCCCCTCGAAGAAGGCGACCAGCGCCGCCGCGTCGTCCAGCGACCGCACCCCGGCTCCGATCAGATAGCGGCGGCGGCCATGCGCCCAGGGCGTCGAGCGGCGCTCGAACCCGGAGGCCAGGGTGACAACCTCGGTGCGCCGCTCGACCCCGCCGGTCGAGCCGAACGCCAACCGCGCCGGCAGGCGGACTTCATGAAAGGACATGATTTTCCTGTTTTCAGGGCCATCAGCCGCCCCCTGTCCCTTCGGCGAACACGGGTTTACCGTTCGGCCCTGGGCTGGAGGCGAATCAAATGGACTGGAAGACTCTTTTCTTCTCGGCGGAGGGCCGCATCGGCCGCTCGGCCTTCTGGATCGGCTGGCTGGTGCTTCTGGGCGTGAACGTCGTCGCGAGCTGGATCCCGCTGATCGGTTTGCTGATCAGCCTCGCGTCGATCTATTGCAGCGTCTGCGTCTATTCCAAACGCCTGCATGACATGGGCAAGAGCGGCTGGTTGCAGATCTGGCCGATCCTGATCTGCACAGTGCTGATCGTCGGCGCGATCGTAATGGTCGCCGGACCGGCGGTGATGGCCGGGATTTCCAACGCCGATGAGTCCGCGATCATGGCGGCGGTGATGGCCGGCGTTGGCGGCATGATCCTGGCCTTCCTGCTGGCCTTCCTGATCTGGTTCGGCTTCCTGCTGTGGGTCGGCCTGTCGAGCGGTAATCCGGGCGACAACAAATACGGTCCCGCGCCGGCCACGCCGGCGGTCGCCTAGAGCCGGCGCGCGCCCAGGCTGACGGCCCGCGCCAGGGCCTGGGCGACCTGCGCTTCGGAGCGGACGAGGCCTTCGGGCCCGCCGCCCTGCACTGTCACGTTGACGGTCAGGCCGCCGGCGCCGGCGGGTTCGATCACGCCCGCGCCGGCCGGGCGGAACACTTCCGGTCCGCGCTCGCCAACCAGATAAGCCCCGCCGCCCGCGACCGGGCCGCCCTCGGCCCGCGCCCCGGCGAAGCCGCCCTTCAGCACCGCTGACACTGCGTCCGCCAGGCCGCCGCCCCGCGCGCTGGCGGCGGCGTTGACGGCTGCCAGCACCGCCTGGGCCAGTACGGCCAGGCTGATCTTGCCGTCCTCCG
>JAUXTQ010000012.1 GCA_030678995.1 Caulobacter sp. | reverse complement strand
GCGGTCGCGGCGGGCGGCGGGGCGGGCGGGGCCGAGGCCGGCTCGCGCGGCGCGCCCGGCACCTCCTGCGTCTTGCCCAGCAGCACCTGCACCTTGGTCCCGGCGCGCAGCTTCTCCAGCAGGTCGCGGACCTTGTCGTAGGTCAGGAAGCGGACGATCTGCGGGCGGGCGGCCTCGAAGGTGATCGGCGCCTCCTGGCGTGTCTCCTCGACCTTGACCAGGGCCCAGCCGCCCTCGACGGCGAACGGGCCGATCAGGTCGCCGGGCTTGGCGTCCTTGAGCGCGGCCACATAGGGGTCGGGCATCACGTCGAGCGTGAAATAGCCGCCGATGTCGCCACCGCTGAAGCGGGTGGCCGCGTCCGTCGACCGCTCCATGGCCAGGGCCTCGAACGAGGCGCCGGCGGCCAGCAGCTTCCCGACCTGTTCGGCCTCGGCCTGGGTGGCGACGACGATCTGGCGGGCCTTGAGCTCCTCGGACTGTTTCGAGAGCCGCAGCTGCTCCTGGTAGAGTTCGCGGATAGCGCCGGGGGTCACGGCCTTCTCGACCACGCTCTCGACCAGCATGTCGCCCAGGATCCGCTCGCGCGCGGCGGCCAGGCGGCGCTGGGCCACCGGGTCGCGGTCCAGCTTGCGCTTCAGCGCCTCGGCGGCCAGCAGCTTCTGGTCGACCACTTCGTCCATCACCCGGCGGAACAGGTCCGAGGAGATGTCGAGCGGCTCGCCCTCGCTGATCAGGCCCTGGGCCACGGCCTCGCGCTTGACGTCCGAGGCCCAGACCGTCCTGCCATCGACGCGCGCGACCGCCGCATCGCCGGCCTGCGGCGGCTTCTCGTTGCCCTCGGGCCGGCCGCAGGCGGCCAGGGCCAGGGCCACGGTCAGAGCGATGACGACGCCCCACGCGCCGGTCGTTGCGGTCTTCATGGCGGACACTTCTCCACGGGAGCCTCAGCCTTCGGTCCTAGCGCGCTTTCGGGCGAAGGGAAATGCGTGGAGGCGGGGACAGGACAGGCGGCAATTCAGGGGACAGCTTACTTATTTCCCATCTGTCCCGCGTCCGCCCGTCCGCGTCGCCTCGGGGAAATAAGTAAGCTGTCCCCTGAATTGCGGTTTGGGCCCGGGGCGTTGTCGCGCGAGCGTTCGATCGAGACGCCTTTCAAGGTCGGCAATGAACGCATCCGATCCCAACGGTCGGCCCGTTGTTTCCGCCGCGCGAAGCCCGGAAAATTCTCCGTCGATGGGCTCTGTCTCCAGCGTATCGGCGAAGCTGTCGATCCGTGACAGCAGCGGCGCGACGCGCACGAGCTGGTCGTCCCGCCCCGCCAGATGCGCTCGCGCGCTCGACCAGGGCCAGTCTTCCGCTCTATCGACCAGCCCGGCCCGGACGGGGTTCAAGGTCACATATCGGGCTGCGGTGAGGAGGTGGCGCTCGTCCAGAACGACTGAAGCGAACCGGGCCTGAAACAGGTGTCCGGTCCACTCGTGACGGGCGTTGACGAATGTTGTGTAGCGCCGATGCGCCTCGCCGAACGCCCGGGCAAGGCCACCTTCGTCGGACGGCGTCGCCACGAGATGGAGGTGGTTGGGCATCAGGCAATAGGCCCAGACCTCCACGCCCCAGCGATCAACCTGCTCCTTGAGAAGGTTCAGGTAGATTCTCTGATCGCCCGGAGCGAAGAAAATTGGAGCCCGGCGATTTCCGCGTTGGGTTACGTGATGAGGAAGGCCGGGCACGACTGTTCGCGCGAGTCTCGCCATGGGAACAATCTACGAGAGAATGCGCCGGTGGGCAATCGGCCAGGGCGAGGACTCGGCTTTTCCGCGAGTGAACGCGCCCTGCCGCGGGTCTCGGCCGCTATCGACCAGGCAGCGGGACTCGCGGGACGAATACTCTCGCGACATCGCGGGACATCGCGACACACCCGGAAATCAGGGGACAGCTTACTCATTTCCCTCGGGTCTCAGGCGATGGACACACGGCGCGCGCCGGAAATGAGTAAGCTGTCCCCTGATTTCCCTGATGTCCCTTGGGACTGCTTGACCTGTTCCCCCGATCCACCGACCTGTGGCGCAAAGGCGTCAGGCGGCGGCGAGCTCGCCACCCCTCGCGTTGACACTGGCAGACCCGCTGCTTAAGTCTCCCGCGCGCTTGAACGGGCGGATTTCCGTGCGCCCGAAAGGGCTTGCACGAACACCGAACGGCCGCCGCGCCCAACGTTTCATCGGATTTCCCAACGCATGCTCGGCCTCGCCAAAACCCTCTTCGGTTCTTCCAACGACCGCAAGGTCAAGCAGCTCGCGGCGCGGGTCGCGAAGATCAACGCGCTGGAGCCAGAATACGCGGCGCTGACCGAGGCCGAGCTGCGCGGCAAGACCGACGCGTTCAAGAGCCGCCTGGCCGCCGGGGAGACGCTCGACGACCTGATGGCCGAGGCCTTCGCCGTGGTCCGCGAAGCCTCCAAGCGGACGCTGGGCCAGCGCCACTACGACGTGCAGATGGTCGGCGGCATGGTGCTGCACAAAGGCGGCATCGCCGAGATGCGGACCGGCGAGGGCAAGACGCTGGTCGCCACTCTGCCGACCTATCTGAACGCGCTCGAGGGCAAGGGCGTCCACGTCATCACCGTCAACGACTACCTGGCCAAACGCGACGCCGAGTGGATGGGCCAGATCTACCGCTACCTGGGCCTGACCGTGGGGGTGATCGTCAATGGCCTCAGCCAGATGCAGCGCCAGGAGGCCTACGGCAGCGACATCACCTACGGCACCAACAACGAGTTCGGCTTCGACTACCTGCGCGACAACCTCGTTTATGACGTGAATGAGATGGTCCAGCGCGGCCATAACTTCGTCATCGTCGATGAGGTCGACTCGATCCTGATCGACGAGGCGCGCACGCCGCTGATCATCTCGGGCCCGACCGAGGACCGCTCCGAATTCTACCGCGCCATGGACGTGGTGGTCAGGGCGCTGATCAAGGAAGAGGGAGTCTACGAGCACGACGAGAAACAGCGCCAGGTGCTGCTGTCCGAGGCCGGCTCCGAGCGGGTCGAGGAGATCCTGCAGGGGAACGGCCAGCTGGCCCCCGATTCAGCCGGCCTCTACGACCCGGTCAATATCTCGGTCGTGCACCACATCAACCAGGCCCTGCGGGCCAACGTGCTCTACACCAAGGACAAGGACTACATCGTCAAGGCCGGCGAGGTGATCCTGATCGACGAGTTCACCGGCCGCATGATGACCGGCCGTCGCCTGTCCGAGGGCCTGCACCAGGCCATCGAGGCCAAGGAAGGCGCCGACATCCAGCCCGAGAACCAGACCCTGGCCTCGGTGACGATCCAGAACTACTTCCGCCTCTACAAGAAGCTGTCGGGCATGACCGGCACGGCCGCGACCGAGGCGCAGGAATTCCTCGACATCTACAAGATGGATGTCACCGAGATCCCGACCAACCGCCCGGTCGTGCGGATCGACGAGGACGACGAGGTCTATCGCACCGCCGACGAGAAGAACCGCGCCATCCTCGTCCAGATCGAGGACTGCCACCGCCGCGGCCAGCCGATCCTGGTCGGTACGGTGTCAATCGAGAAGTCGGAAGTGCTGTCGGAGCTGCTCTCGAGGCACGAGTTCGAGCTCGACGGCAAGACGATCAAGGGCATCCCGCACAACGTGCTGAACGCCCGCTACCACGAGCAGGAAGCCTATATCGTCGCCGACGCCGGCGCGCCGGGCGCGGTGACCATCGCCACCAACATGGCCGGCCGCGGCACCGACATCCAGCTGGGCGGCAACGTCGAGATGCACCTGGCCAAATGGCGCCAGGACCAGCTGGGCCTGGGCCTGGCGGTCGATCACGACGCGGAGATGGAAGAGAAAACCCGCTTCGAGGTCGAGATTTCCGAGGCCAAGAAGAAGGCCCTCGCCGCCGGCGGGCTCTATGTGCTGGGCACCGAGCGTCACGAAAGCCGCCGCATCGACAACCAGCTGCGCGGCCGCACCGGCCGCCAGGGCGACCCCGGCAAGTCGAAGTTCTTCCTCTGCTGCGAAGACGACCTGCTGCGCATCTTCGCCGGCGAGCGGCTGGACGCGATCATGCGCTCCTTCGGGGTGCAGGACGGCGAGGCCATCACCCACAAGTGGCTGAACAAGGCCATCGCCACCGCCCAGAAGCGGGTCGAGCAGCGCAACTACGAGATCCGCAAGAACCTGCTGAAGTACGACGACGTGGTGAACGACCAGCGCAAGGCCGTGTTCGAGCAGCGCCAGGAGTTCATGGAAGCCAGCGACCTGTCGCAGATCGTCGCCGAGATGCGCCAGGACGTGATCGACGACATGGTCGCCCGCGACCTGCCGCCCAAGGCCTATGCCGAGCAGTGGGACATCGACGACCTGGAAGAGCGGGTGCGGGGCACCCTGGGCCTGGAGCTGCCGCTGCGGGAGTGGGCGGCCGAGGAGGGCATCGCCAACGAGGAGATCCGCGATCGCCTCGACGAGGCCGCCAACGCCCGCGCCGCCGAGCGCGAGCAGATCCTCTCGTCCGACCAGATGCGCTCGATCGAGAAGAACTTCCTGCTGCAGATGGTCGACATGCAGTGGCGCGAGCACCTCGTGCACCTGGACCACCTGCGCAACGTCATCGGCCTGCGCGGCTACGGTCAGCGCGACCCGCTGAACGAGTACAAGACGGAGGCCTTCTCCCTGTTCGAGAAGCTGCTCGTCGACCTGCGCACCAACGTCACCCGCTGGCTGATGACGGTCGAGTTCCAGTTCTCCGACCCCGAGCCCGAGCCCCTGCAGTTCCAGGAGGTCCACATGGACCCCCTGACCGGCGAGAACGAGCGGGCCCTGGCCTTCGCCGGCGCCGGCGCGGACATGACCGGTGAACAGCGGGCGGCCCTGCCGATCAGCGCCCTGCCGCAAGGCTGGGAACGCACTGCCCGCAACGCCGACTGCCCCTGCGGCTCAAGCCGCAAGTTCAAGCACTGCCACGGGCGGCTGATTTAATCCTGAGGAGGGACAGACACCCGCAGGTGTCTGTCCCGAGGGCCGCTACGCCCCCACCCAGTTCCCATGAAAGCCCAGCGGCACGCGCCTGGGCATTTTCGCGCGGGCGATGGGGCCCTTGGCCATGTCCTGGGCCTCGAACACCACGAAGTCGCTGCGGGCTTCGCCGGCGACGTACTGCACCGCCACGATCCAGCCATCGCCTTCTGGGGCGTCCGCCGAACGGGGCACGAACACCGGCTCCGACACCGCGTCGCCGGCGTCGCTGATCCAGTCTGTCCGCTTGCGGGTGGTCAGGTCGAAATGGCTGAGGCCATTGGTGCGGATGTCGCCCGGCTTGGCCGTCTGGGTCGAATACCAGCCGTGGCGGTTGGCCTTGAAGGTGAACCGCTCATCGTAGCGGGGGAACTCGCCGGCCAGGTCGTCGAGCGGCTCTTCCTTGATGACGTTGGAATCCCCGGCCAGGTCGAAGGTCCAGCGCACCAGATAGGCGCCGGCCTGCTTGCCGGGGCTGCCGTCGGCCAGGGGGAACAGCGGCGCGACGGCGTACTTCATCACGTCGGCGACGACCTTCCCGTCCTCGTCCCAGGCGTTCATCACATGGAAGACGTAGCAGGCGTCGGTCTGGAACCAGCGAATCGTATCCACGGCCGCGTCGCGCGCCATGACGCCGACCAGGGCGGGCTTCTCCGGCTCCCAGGCGAAGGGGGGCAGGCCCTTCATCGCCCGCTCCATGCTGCCGCTGAGCGGCAGGACCGGGAACAGGACGTGGCCGCCGGTGACCATGAAGTCGTGGATCATCGAGCAGTAGGGCGCCTGGAAGGTGTCGCGGCGCTTGAGCGTGCCGTCGGCGCCCATCACGCCATAGCTGATGTTGGGCGAGAAGGGCATCGGGGCGTCGGCGTAGCCGAAGAACACCAGGTCCTTCGTCACCGGGTCTTCCTTGGGATGGGCGGTGACCTTGCCGCCGAACGGCTGGTAGCCGCGCGGCTCGAGGGTGTCGGGATCGAGGCCGAACGGTTCGTGTCCTTCCTCCAGCGCCAGCAGGCGGCCGCCGTGCCAGACGATGTTGGTGTTGGCCACGCCGGAGTCGACCTTGCCGAACACCTCCGGGTCGGTGGTCATCGGGTTGCCGAAGGTGCCGAACAGCGACTTGCCGGCCTTGTTCTCGGCCTCCCAGCGCGGGGTGCGGACATAGCGGTTACGGTAGCGGACCTTGCCGTCCGCGACCCAGAAGCCGTGGATCATGCCGTCGCCGGCGAACCAGTGGTGGTTGGGGTCGCGCGGCTCGAACTGCGGGTTCGGTCCGTTGCGATACAGGGCCCCGCGCAGGCCGGCGGGGATCTCGCCCTCGACCGTCAGGTCGAAGTCGTCCTCGGTCCGGACCGGGGCGAAGGCGCCCGCCAGATAGGGGTTCACGCGCACGTCACGGTCCATGGGGTCTCCAGTTCGATCTTTACAGCGTCAACTTACAGCGTAAATTATAAATGACAATGCCATTTCCTCTCCCTTTCCCCCTCCAGGGGGAAGGGAGTCCTAAGGGCGAACGATGATCCCCTCGCTGGAGCTGTTCCGGCCGTTGAGAACATCAAGGAAGGCGCCTTGCAACGCCTTCGCGCCATCCAACGCCTTCAGCGTCAGCCAGCGCGGCGTGTCGGCGACGAACCGGTCCCAGGCGGCGGCGTAGCGCTCTTCCAGCCCGCCCGGACCCCAGTCTTGCCGCCGCTTCACGATCCGGTCGGGGGCGAAGAAGAAGGTCGGCGTCGGGCCGGGCAGCTCGCCCATGTCGCGCGGACCCTCCCAGTGGGTGATGCCGACCAGGCAGCTGTAGGCCAGGTCGTCGCCGAACCGCGTATGCACCGCGGTCCTCACCGCCGTGTCGCCGGCGAAATCCACCAGCACCGCCGGCGTCTCGACCGGCGCGTCGGCGATGTCGTCGTAGAGGACGACCTGGTCGTAGAAACCCAGACTCTCGACGAAGGCCTTGTTGCGGGGCGAGGTCAGGCCGACGACCTTCACTTGGCCGGCCCGCTTCAGCAGGCTGGCGAGGCAGAGGGCCGTGCGGCTGGAGGCGCTGGCGAGGATCACCGACTTCGCGCCGAAATGGCCGTTGTCGGACAGCAGGTCGTCGAGCAGAAAGCCGGTCATGAACAGCGGATTGAGCAACGACCGCTGGTCCTGCAACGGCGCATCCGCCGGCGCATCGACATACTGGTTGTAGGTCGGCGGCAGGTCGGCGCGGTGGGCGACCTCATCGACGAAGCCGGCCTTGGTCCGGCGGGGCCTGGCCAGCAGGTGCGTGGCCATCGGCCAGTAGCCGTAGAACCGGTCGCCCGCGGCGAAGTCGGGATGGGCCGAGGCCTCGACCACGCCATAGCCCCAGGCGGGGATGCAGCCCCAGCCGTCGGCCTTGGGGAAGAACCGCCAGTAGCCGATCTGGTCCCCGGCCACGGCGTAGGTGACGTTGTTGGCCGTCAGGGCGAAGGACTCGACGCGGAACAGCACCTCGCCGTCGGCCGGCTCGGGCGCCGTGGTCGGGGCGATCTTCGTCTCGTGGAGGTCGCTGCGGCGGACAAGCAGATCCCAGCCCTGCGTGGTCATGTCCCGTCTCCCTTGCCGGATGATGCGCGTACACTGTAAATCTAGCCGACCCACCGAGTCCAACAGTCCATGCCCCGTCTCCTCACTGACAGCGATGTCGCCGACTTCCGCGAGCGCCTGATCGCCGCGGCCGAGCGGCTGTTCGGCGAGCGGGGCCCGGACGGCGTGACCATGCGCCAGCTGGCCGCCGAACTGGGGGTGTCGCCCATGACCCCCTATCGCTACTTCAAGGACAAGGACGCGATCCTGGCGGCCGTGCGGGCCAGCGGCTTCGACCGCTTCGCCTCGGCGCTTGAAGCGGCCACGTCGGAACGGGCGGAGGGCGTCGCCCTCAGTGAATCCACGGGCCGCGCCTATGTGCGGTTCGCGTTGGAGAACCCCGACGCCTACCGGCTGATGTTCGATCTCTCCCAGCCGAACGAGGCCGACTATCCCGAGCTGGTGGCGGCCAGCCGTCGCTCGCGCACGATGTTGATCCGCCACGCCGAGGGGCTGGTGGCGGCGGGTGAGGCGAGGGGCGACCCGGTGATGATCGCCCACATCCTCTGGGCCGCCCTGCACGGCGAGCTGGTGCTGCAGATGGCCGGCAAGCTGTCGGCGGACATCGACCCCTCGGCCCTTCGACGCCAGGCGTTCGAGACGATCCTGCGCGGGCTGAAGCCGGACGCTTGACGGTCGCTGCGTAACGCGTGCGTGGTTCGACACGCGCTCTTCGAGCGCTGCTCACCATGACGTATGAATTTGAAGCCCTCTCCTCCACGTCATCCTGAGCAGGCCCGAAGGGCCGTGTCGAAGGACGCGCCACGGCGATGCAGGAGCAGACCATGACCCAGCCCAAACCCTTCACGGTCGACTGGTCGGAAACCGACGTCCGCCGGGTGCTGGACCAGGTGCGGCACTATCCCTGGCCGCCGGCGCCGGCGGTGGAGGACGGCTGGCTCTACGGCTGCGACGCGGCCTTTCTGGAGGAGACCTGCGCTTACTGGGCTGACCAGTATGACTGGCGGGCGGCGATGGCCGAGCTCAACCGCTTCCCGCAGTTCACCGCGCGGGTCGAGGATTTCGACATCCACTTCGTCCACGTGGTCGGCGAGGCCGGCGGCAAGCGGCCGCTGCTGCTGTCCCACGGCTGGCCGGGCAGCCACTACGAGTTCTGGGCCAGCATCGACAAACTGGCCTTCCCGAGCCGGCACGGCGGCAAGGCGGAGGACGCCTTCGACGTCGTGGTTCCCAGCCTGCCGGGCTTCGGCTTCTCCTCCAAGCCGGCGCGGCCGGTCGGCCAGCGGCTGACGGCGCGGCTGTTCAACGCCCTGATGACGGACGTGCTGGGCTACCCGACCTACCTCGCCCAGGGCGGCGACTGGGGGGCGGTGGTGACGTCCTGGCTTGGCTTCGACCACGGGGACCACGCGAAGGCCATCCACCTGAACATGATTGGCTTCCGCCCGTCCGGCGCGCCGACCTCTCCGGAGGAGATCGCCTGGATCGGCCGCACCGCCGCCGCCGGCCAGCGGCTGGGCGCCTATCTGCAGGTGCAGGTCTCCAAGCCCCAGTCCATGGCCTGGCTGGGCGCCGGAAACCCGGTCGGCCAGGCGGCCTGGATCCTCGAGCGGTTCTATGACTGGTCGGACCTGCGAACCAAACCGCTGATCGGCGCCTACAGCCGCGACCAGCTGCTGACCAATGTGATGATCTACGTGATGACCGGCAGCTTCACGACCGGCGCCTGGTATTACCGCGGCCTGATCGAGGAGGGCGGCATCAACCTCGCCGAAGGCCAGCGCTGCGAGACCCCGACCGCCTTCGCCAACTTCCCCGGCGAGGCCCTCTACCAAGCCCCGCCCCGCAGCTGGGCCGACCGGGCCTACAACATCACCCGCTGGACCGAGATGCCCAGTGGCGGCCATTTCGCCGCGATGGAAGAACCGGACCTGTTCGTGGCGGATGTCAGGGAATGGGCGCGGTCTATCTGAGAGGGGACATGTACCGCCTTCGGTACGTGTCCCCGGACATCAGCGGGTTCGGATGACCCGACAAAGGGCACACGTACCTGCGGTACATGTCCCCGCGCCCCGTCAGCCACCTTCGACGACGGTCGCCGACCTCACCCGGGGATGAGCGGCATTGGCTCCGCCTCCGCCTTCGGCTTCAACAGCAGCAGCGCCGCCAGGCTCAGGCCTGCGGCCCCGCTGAGATACAGCCCCACCAGCCCCAGCCCGCCGCGCTCGGCCAGGTCCTGGGCGATCAGCGGGGTCATGCCGCCGCCGATGATGCCGCCGATGTTGAAGGCCACGCTGGCCCCGGTGTAGCGCACCCGGGCCGGGAACAGCCCCGGCAGCCAGGCCCCCAGCGGTCCGTAGACGAAGCCCATCAGCAGCATGGCGATCGACAGGAAGACGGTGATCAGCAGCAGCGACCCGGCGCCCATCATCGGGGCCAGGGCGAAGCCGGCGGCCACCACCAGCACGCAGCCGGTCATCAGCACTCGCCGTGGATTGGTCGCATCCGACCAGTAGCCGGCCCAGATGATTCCGGCGGCCATGAACAGGATGGCCACCAGCTGCACGCCGAGAAACGCCTCGCGGGCATAGCCAAGGTTCTTGACCCCGTAGCCCAGCGCGAAGGCGGTCGCGAGGTAGTAGGTGGCGAAACAGGCGACCACGCCGAAGGTGCCGCCCAGCACCTCGCGCCAGTTGGTCGCCAGGACCTCGCCCAGCGGCACGGTCGGGGGCGGGGCTTCCTCCAGCGCGGCCTGGAAGGCGGGGGTCTCGGTCAGCTTCAGACGGACCCACAGGCCGATGATCACCAGCACGGCGCTGAGCAGGAACGGGATGCGCCAGCCCCAGGCCTGGAACTCCTCGGCGTCGAGGCCCAGCCCCAGCAGCAGGAACAGGCCGTTGGCGGCGATGAAGCCGACCGGGGCGCCCAGCTGCGGGAACATGCCGAAGCGCGCCTTCCAGCCGGGCGGGGCGTTCTCCACCGCCAGCAGCGCCGCGCCGCCCCACTCGCCGCCGAGGCCGAAGCCCTGGCCGAAACGCAGGATGCACAGCAGCAGCGGCGCGATCCATCCGGCCGTGGCGTAGGTCGGCAGGAAGGCGATGGCCATCGTCGAGCCGCCCATCAGCAGCAGCGACGCCACCAGGGTCGACTTGCGCCCGATCCGGTCGCCGAAGTGGCCGAAGAACACGGCGCCGACCGGCCGGGCGATGAAGGCGATGGCGAAGGTGGCGTAGGCGGCCATCAACTGCGCCGTCGCCGACTCCGACGGGAAGAACAGCGGTCCGAACACCAGCGAGGCGGCGGTGGCGTAGATGTAGAAATCGTAGAACTCGACCGCCGTGCCCACGAGGCTGGCGGCGAGCACACGCCGGGTTGTGGTCTTGTCGGTCATGGCGGCTCCCCCCGGAGGGGACATGTACCGAAGGTACGTGTCCCCGTCATGCATTGTCCCCGGCGCGGCGCGGGGACACGCACCTGCGGTACATGTCCCCTTCCATCGATGCTATAGCCGCCTCATGACCGACACGCCGCTGACCCCCGCCGAGAAGATGAAGGCCATTCTGGCCGCCAAACAGGGCGGCGCCGCGCGCGCCGGCCAGGGGCCGGGAGCGGCCGGCGGCAAGGCCGGCGAACGGGTCGCCGCGGCCCGGTCGATGTCGAAGTCCAAGCCGGCCCTGCGGAAGTAGTCGCCATGGCCCGCTACGACTTCGCCTCCGACAATGTCGCCGGCGCCATGCCCGAGGTGATCGCCGCCCTGATCGCCGCCAACGCCGGGACGGCGTCGGGCTATGGCACGGATCACATCAGCGCCCGCGCCGCCGACCTGATCCGCGCGGCCCTGGACGCCGACGCCGAGGTGCGGTTCGTGGCCTCGGGCACGGCGGCCAACGCCCTCTCCTGCGCCGTGCTGGCCCAGCCGCACGAAGCGGTGCTGGCCCATGAGCACGCCCACATTCTCACCGACGAGACCGGCGCCCCCGGCTACTTCGGCGCCGGGGTCGGCCTGATCGGCCTGCCTGGCCCCAGCGGCCGCATCGACCCGGCGGCGCTGATGGAGGCCCTGGCCCAGCCCGAGGTGTCCTACCGCCAGCCGGCGGCGGCCCTGTCCCTGACCAACACCACCGAATACGGCACGGTCTGTTCGGTGGAGAGCTTCAAGGCCCTGATCGATCCGGTGAAGGCGCGCGGCTACGGCGTGCACCTGGACGGCGCGCGGCTGGCCAATGCGGTCGCGGCGGGCTTCGACCTGAAGGCCGTGCCGAAACTGGGCGTCGACATCCTGATCATGGGCGGGACCAAGTCCGGATCGACCCCGACCGAGGCCATTGTCCTGCTCAACAAGGGCCTCGCCCGACGCTTCGACGCCCGGCTGAAGCACGCTGGCCAGCTGGTCTCCAAGGGCCGCTTCCTCGCCGCGCCGTGGATCGGCCTGCTGGAGACGGGCGCCTGGCAGACCCGCGCGGCCCACGCCAACGCCATGGCCCGGCGGCTGGCGGCGCTGATGCCCTTCCCGATCGTGCACCCCGTCGAGGCCAATGGGGTGTTCGTCGAGATGGACCAGCCGACGCTCGACCGGCTCGCGGCGACCGGCTGGTTCGTCTACCGCTTCATCGACGGCACGGTGCGCTTCATGTGCAGCTGGGCGACGACCGAGGCGATGGTCGATGAGCTGGGAGAGGCTCTCAAGACCGTGGCCGACGGCGCCGGCGACGCGGCGGGCGGTGAACGCCAACCGGAACGGCCCGGCTGATCGCTGGCGAATAGGGGGACAGCTTACTCATTTCCCATGCGGTGGCCGCCGCGGCGCTCGTGAAATGAGTAAGCTGTCCCCCTATTCGTGACGGCATGGGCTATTGCCTCACGCAACGTCCGCCCGTTAGCTCGCCGGCATGAGCGAGCAATCCCACCCCGAGATCCGCGAGGCCGTCCGCAAGCTGTGCGCGGGCTTTCCCGGCGAGTACTGGCGCGCGCTGGATCGCGAGCGGACCTATCCGACCGCGTTCGTGAAGACGTTGACCGAGGCCGGCTTCCTGTCGGTGCTGATCCCGGAGGAGTATGGCGGCTCGGGCCTGGGGCTGTCGGCGGCGACCGCGGTGCTGGAGGAAATCCATCGGTCGGGCTGCAACGGCGGCGCCTGTCATGCGCAGATGTACACCATGGGCACGGTGCTCAAGCACGGCAGCAAGGCCCAGAAGGAGGCCTATCTGCCGAAGATCGCCAGCGGCGAGATCCGGTTGCAGGCCTTCGGCGTCACCGAACCGACCGCCGGCACCGACACCACCCGCATCTCGACCTTCGCCCGGCGCGTGGGCGACAAATACGTCGTCAACGGCCAGAAGATCTGGATCAGCCGGGCCGAGCACAGCGACCTGATGGTCCTGCTGGTGCGCACCACCGCCCGCGAGGACGCCGCCCGGCCGGCCGACGGCATGAGCGTGCTGCTGGTCGACATGCGCACGGCGGTCGGCGCCGGCCTGACCATCCGGCCGATCCGCACCATGCTCAACCACGCCACCACCGAGCTGTTTTTCGACAACCTCGAGGTCCCGGCGGAGAACCTGGTCGGCGAGGAGGGCAAGGGCTTCCGCTACATCCTCGACGGCATGAACGCCGAGCGCATCCTGATCGCCAGCGAGTGCATCGGCGACGGCCGGTTCTTCATCGACCGGTCCTCGGCCTATGCGAAGGCGCGGTCGGTGTTCGGCCGGGCCATCGGCGAGAATCAGGGGGTGCAGTTCCCCATCGCCCGCAACTACGTCCAGCTGTCGGCCGCCGCCCTGGCGGTGGACCATGCCGCGGCCCTGTTCGACGCCGGCCAGCCCTGCGGCACGGAGGCCAACATGGCCAAGATGCTGGCCTCCGAGGCCAGTTGGGCCGCCGCCGACACCTGCATCCAGACCCACGGCGGCTTCGGCTTCGCCGAGGAGTACGACATCGAGCGCAAGTTCCGCGAGACGCGCCTCTATCAGGTGGCCCCGATCAGCACGAACCTGATCCTCAGCCATGTGGGCACCCACGTGCTGGGCATGCCCAAGAGCTTCTGAGATCGGGATCGGGGACAGGTTAAGATGTCCCTCGGGACACCTTAACCTGTCCCCACTTCTCCTCTATCCCTCGCCCGTGCCGACCTTCATCCCCATCGACGATCCCGCCGACCCTCGCCTGGAGGCCTATCGCGACATCCGCGAGCGGGACCTGGTGGGGCGACAGGGGCGGTTCATCGCCGAGGGCGAGACGGTGCTGCGGGTGCTGGTGGGCCAGGACCGCCACCGGCCGCTGTCGGTGCTGATCGCCGCCAAGCGCCGGGAGAAGCTGGCGCCGATCCTCGACCTGTTGCCGGCGGAGGTTCCCGTCTATCTGGCCAGCCAGCCGGTGCTCGACGGCGTCGTCGGCTTCGAGCTGCACCGGGGCATTCTTGCCGTCGCCGAGCGGGCGCCGGCGGTCCACGCGGCCGAGCTGCTGGCCGGCTTGCCCGCCAACGCCCTGGTCATGGCCCTGGTCGGCATCGCCAATCACGACAACATGGGCGGGCTGTTCCGCAACGCGGCGGCTTTCGGGGCAGACGCGGTCCTGCTCGACCCGACCTGCTGCGACCCGCTGTACCGCAAGGCCATCCGGGTCTCGGTGGGCGGGGTGCTGCGCGTTCCGTTCGCGACGATGGGGCCGGGCGAAGACCTGATCAGCCTGCTGACCCGGGCCGGGTTCACCCCGGTGGCCCTGAGCCCGTCAGGTGAGACGGCCCTGGCCGACCTGCCCCCCATCAACCGGCCAGCCCTGCTGCTGGGCGCGGAGGGACCGGGGCTGCCGGCGGCGACCCTGGCCCGCTGCCGCACCGTCTCGATCCCGATGGCGCCCGGCTTCGACTCGCTGAACGTCGCGGTCGCGGCGGGCATTGCGCTGCATCAACTCAGACGTCGATAACCCCCAACACTGTCATCCCGGACGGGCCGCAGGGCCGATCGGGGACCCAGATCAAATCCCAGCTACGGCGCATGAAGCCGAATCTGGGTCCCGGCTCACCGCTTCGCGGCGGCCGGGATGACAGTTGGAGGGCAGGCTAGTTCGCCCACATCACGTATTCCGCGTCCTTGGGCATCGGCTTGCCGTCGACCGGGCGGTCGATCCAGATCGGACCCTCGATCAACGCCGGCCAGATCGGTTTGGCCGCCCGGCGGTCCTGGGTGTCGAGCATCGCCGTCAGCTCGGCCACCACCGCCGGATTGGCCGCTGCGACGTTGGTCGTTTCGGTCGGATCGGTCCCAATGTTGAACAGCCAGGCCTTCTTCGGCCGTTCGGACAGCTGCAGCTTCCAGTCCTTCCAGATCACCACGCGGTAGTGGCCCGAGCGGAAGAACATCGGCCGGTCCGGCGCGCCGCCTTTGGCCAGGGTCAGGAGGTCCACGCCGTCCAGCACGCCAGGTCCGGCCGCCGGCGCCCGGGCAACCGCCGCCGCCGTGGCGAAGATGTCGAAGTGCATGGCCCGCACCGGCGTCGTGGCGCCCGGCTGGATCTGGCCGGGCCAGCGGACGAAGTATGGCACCCGCACCCCGCCCTCGAAGAAGGTCGCCTTGAAGCCGCGGTAGGGTTTGTTGATGTCCGGCAGGCCGATGTAGTTGGCCCCGCCGTTGTCGCTGGTGAAGATGACGATGGTGTCGCCCTCGAGGCCCTGGGCCTTGAGCTCGGCCAGCACCTTCTCGACGTTGCGGTCCAGCGCCTTGATCATCGCCGCGTAGACGCGCAGGCGATGATCCTTGATCGAGGACAGGGCGTCATAGTCGGACTTCAGGGCCTGCAGAGGCGTGTGCGGCGCGTTGAACGCCAGGTAGAGGAAGAAGGGCCGGTCCTTGTTGGCCCGGATGGCGCTGACCGCCTCGTCGCCGAAGTAGTCGGTCAGGTAGCCCTTGGGGTGGAACGGCTTGCTCCCGTTGAACCGCACTGAGTAAGGCAGGTTCGCCCACAGGAACCGGTCGATGGGATCGAAGTCCTGTTTGGAGTTGACCACGTTGGGGTCGTTGGCCGGCATGAACATGCCGCCCCCGGCGTAGAAGCCGAGAGTGTCGTCGAAGCCCTGGTCCTGCGGCCGCAGGCCTTCCGCCTCACCCAGGTGCCACTTCCCGATGTGCAGGGTGCGGTAGCCGGCGGCCTTCATGGTCTCGGCCAGGGTCACCTCGCTGGCCGGGACGCCCAGGTCCTCCACCGGCGGCATGGCGGCGACGCGGTCCTCGTAGAAGATCGGCGCAACCGGGCCGTGGCCGCCCAGGCGCTTGATGTTGCGGGCGAAGGCCACCGGCACCGAGGTGAATTCGAAGCCGAAGCGGGTCGGGTAGCGGCCGGTCATCATCGCCGCGCGGGACGGCGAGCAGGTGGCGTTGCCGGCGTAGCCGTTGGTGAAGCTGATCCCGTCGCGGGCCAGGGAGTCGATGGCCGGGGTCGGCACGGCGCCGTCCGCCACGCCCGTCCCGGTGGACTGCAGGTCGTTGATGCCCAGGTCGTCGGCGACGATGAGGATCACATTGGGCGGCCGTCGGCCGTCGGCCGGGGCGGCCGGCGCCGGGCCCTTCGCCCAGGTCACTTCATGGAAGGGCTGGATCGGATTCTTGATCCGCCCGACCACGCCGGGGATGTAGATCCAGAAATGCTGGAAGGCGATCACGCCGGCCGCCAGGGCGACGGCGACGATTCCGAGGGTCAGGATCAGCTTGCGGTTCATGGTCGTGTCCCAGATCAGCGGAGCAGGCGTTTGCGGGTGATGGTCTTGCCGCCGGCGGGCAGGCTGATCAGGTCGCCGTCGCGGGCGAGCCACAGCGGGCCGGTGAAGATCTTGCGCGCATCCCCCAGGAAGGGGCCTTCCAGCGCGCGCAGCGGCAGCGGCGGGACCACGTGGTTGAGCAGCAGGGCGCCCACCCCCGCCTTGGCGGCGAGGTCCGCCGCCTGGTCGGGGCTGGTGTGGTAGTTGAGGATGTCGGTCATGATCTTGGCGCGCTTGGGGTTGCCGGCCTTCAGCGCCGCGTCGTGGATCAGGCCCACCAGGCGGGGCGAGAGGGCCTCGTGCACCAGCAGGTCGGCCCCCTTGGCGAAGCGGGCGACCACCGGCGAGGGCGCGGTGTCGCCGCTAATGACCACGCTGCGGCCCTTGTAGTCGAAGCGGTAGCCGACGGACGGCTCCACCGGTCCGTGATCGACCCGGAAGGCGGTGATCGTCACGCCGTCCTCCTCCAGCACCACCACCGAGTCCTGACCTTCGGGGAAGGCGAACGGATGGGCGACGATGCCGGCGCCCGAAGGCGGAGCCACGGGGGCGCCATGATGGCCGGTGCGATAGCTGGCGTCCTGGACATAGGCCTGGGTGAAGCCCGCGGCGATCTGTTCGACTCCGGGAGGTCCATAGAGCTTCAGGGGCGTGGTCAGGGCGCCGCCGACCCAGCGCTGCAGGGCCATGTTGCCCAGGCCATCGATGTGGTCGGAGTGGAAGTGGGTCAGCAGGACCACCGAGTCGCCGGCGATGCCCATGCGGCCGAGGGTCCGGGCGGCGGCCTCGCCCGCGTCGACGACAAAGATGCGCTTGCCGGCGATCACCGCCGTGCAGGGCGCGCCGCGGTCGCCGTCCGGGAACGGACCGCCGGAGCCGCAGACCGCGACGTTCAGCCCGTCGGGCAGGCTGGCCACAACGCTGGTCGACATGGCCTTGGCCAGACGACGCTCCATGATCCGCAGGGCCAGATCGGCGCGGAACGCCCAGACGCCGCCGGCGCCGAGCAGTAAAAGCACCAGCAGTCCTGTCAGCACGCGTTTCATGTCGCCTCCCGTTTCCCGCTTGCCTGCCGGGAATATATTGGCATAATTAATGCCATTAGTTGCCCGACCGGTCAACCGGCTTGCGGCGCCGAACCCCGGAGACCGACCCGTGCAGGTGTTGAGAACCCCCGATGACCGCTTCACGGATCTGCCGGACTTCCCGTTCGCGCCCAAATATCTGACGGTCCGCGACGCCTCGGGGACGGACCTGCGGATCGGCTATATCGACGAGGGTCCGCGCGATGCCGCGCCGGTGCTGCTGATGCACGGAGAGCCGTCCTGGTCGTTTCTCTATCGCCGGATCATCGCGCCGCTGCGGGGCGAGCACCGGGTGGTGGCGCCGGACCTGATCGGCTTTGGCCGCTCGGACAAGCCCACGGAAAAGACCGACTACAGCTACGAGAAGCACGTCGCCTGGATGAGTGACTGGCTCACGGCCCTGGACCTGAAAGACATCACCCTGTTCTGCCAGGACTGGGGCGGCCTGATCGGCCTGCGGCTGGTCGCCGCCTACCCCGAGCGGTTCGCCCGGGTGATCGTGGCCAACACCGGCATGCCGGCGGGATCGGGCATGAGCGAGGGCTTCAGGACCTGGCTGCAGATGAGCCAGTCGATCCCGGTTTTCCCGGCGGGAATGATCGTCAACATGGGTTCCCTGCGCGAGCTGACGCCCGCGGAGATCGCGGCCTATGACGCCCCCTATCCGGACGAAAGCTACAAGGCCGGCGCGCGGGTGTTCCCGACCCTGGTCCCGGTGACGCCCGAGCATGCGTCCGTCGCGGAGAACGAGGCCGCCTGGACCGTGCTGGAGGCCTTCGACAAGCCCTTCCTGACCGCCTTCAGCGACGGCGATCCCGTGTCGAAGGGCGGCGACCGGGCCTTCCAGGAGCGGGTGCCCGGCGCGAAGGGCCGCAAGCACCTCATCATCGAGGGCGGCGGCCACTTCCTGCAGGAAGACCGGCCGGTCGAGATCGCCGCCCTGATCAACAGCTTCATTTCGGAGACCCGTTCATGAACGTCGAAAACGCCGTCCTGCCGAAGGGCGAGCAGCTGCAGGCCTTGCTGGGCCTCGGCGGAGACCAGCCGATCTCGATGCTCAACCTGCTGAAATTCCGCGACAAGGCGGAGTATGACGAGCCGGGCGAGCCGGAGATGACCGGCCGCGAGGCTTATGACCGCTACGCCCAGGCGATGGTGCCGCTGGTGCTGTCGCATGGCGGCCGCATCCGCTTCAGCGGCCGTGCGGACGCTCTGGTCATCGGCGAGGTCGGCGAGCTGTGGGACGCGGTAGCCATCATGGAATACCCCAGCCGCGCGGCCTTCGTGGCCATCGCAACCTCGCCGGAGGTCCAGGAAATCGGCCGCCACCGCAAGGCCGGCCTCGCCGGCCAGCTGCTGATCCAGTGCAGCGAGGCGCCCGCGCCATGAGCGCCGGGGCCCGGACGCCGTCGCGGGTGACCCTGGCGGCCCTCATCGTCCTGGGCCTGATCAACCTGGCGCGGGGATCGATCCACGCCTTCCTGCCGGACAGCGGGGCGGGGGTGATCGCGGGCTTCGATCTCAGCCAGGGCGGGGCGACGATCATCTTCCTGCTGGCGGCGATCGGAGCGGGCCAGATCGGCTCGGGCCTGGTCGACCTGCTCGTGGCGACCCGCTACCGGGCCTTCGCCGTTCCCCTGCTGGGGATCGAGCTCCTGCGCAATCTCATCGGCCTGTATCTGGCCTTCGTCTCCAAGCCGGCCCCGACCGACTTCCCCGGCGAGAAAGGCCTGGTCGCGGGCTCGGTGGTGATGGCCGCCGTGCTGGTCTGGGAATTCGCCCGGCGGCGGCGGCCGGTCTGACGGCGGGTTGCGCCACGCGCGGGGAGTGATAGGCGTGAGTGCATGACCGCATCGCCGCCCATCGACGATCCCTCCGGCGCGCCCATGGACGGTCGCCGGATGCGGTCGGAGACGAGCCGGCTGCGGATTGTCGAGGCCATGATCACCCTGCTGTCCGAAATGGAGGGCATGCCGCCCGCGGAGACGGTCGCCATGCGCGCCGGCGTCGGCCTGCGGACGGTGTTCCGCCTGTTCGAGGACATGGACGGCCTCTATCGCGGCATCCAGGCGGCGATGATCGGACGGCTGAGCCCGTTGATGGAAGCGCCGGTCCAGGCCGACAGCGTGCGCGAGGCGATCGGCATCCTGGTCGATCGTCGGGCCGAGGCCTTCGACCTGATCCTGCCGTTGCAGATCGCCGCCGACAGCCAGCGCCACCGCTCGCCCGCCTTGCAGGAGGGCCGTTTGCGGCTGGTGCAGATGCAGCGGGCGATGATGCTGGCGGCGCTGCCGGAGGCGGTGAGGGCCGACCCCGTGCTCGTCGATGCGCTGGACCTGACCCTCAGCTTCGAGGCCTGGCGCCGGCTGCGCAAGGACCAGGGCGCCGATGTCGAGCGCGCCAAGGCGGTCATGCGCTTGATGGCCCTGACCCTGCTGGGCGAGACGCCGTGAGACCGGCCATCGTGCTGCTCGCCGTGATCCTGGCGGGATGCGGCGCCAGGGCTCCCCAGCTCGCCGAGCCCACCCGCGCCTGCCCGGGCCCGGCGCCGGCGGGCGAGGTCGCGCTCAGGGGCGGGACCTTCCTGCTGGGGGCCAAGCCGGAACATGACGACGAGGGCCCGCCGCGCCGCGTGACGGTCGCGCCTTTCTCCATCGACCGCACCGAGGTGACCAACGCCCAGTTCGCGGCGTTCGTGATCGCCACCGGCTACGTCACCCTGGCCGAGCGCAGGCCGGATCCGGCCCTCTATCCGGGGGTGCCGGCCGGCAAGCTCAAGCCCTCCTCGCTGGTGTTCGTCGGCGCGGCGGGGCTGGGCTCGGGCGATCCGGCCCTGTGGTGGCGGGTCATCGACGGCGCCGACTGGCGTCATCCGGAAGGTCCGGGTAGCGGCATCGCCGGCCGTGAGCGCCATCCGGTGGTGCAGATCGGCTACGAGGACGCCCTGGCCTATGCCCGCTGGAAGGGCCGCGACCTGCCCACCGAGGCGGAGTGGGAGTTCGCCGCCCGCGCCGGCCTCGACGGCGCCCGCTACGAATGGGGCGACGAAAAGCCCGGGCCCGGCCAGCCCCGGGCCAACAGCTGGCAGGGGGTGTTCCCGGCGGTGGACACCGGCGATGACGGCTACAAGGCCCGCACCGCGCCGGTGGGCTGCTACCCGGCCAGCGCCTTTGGCCTGTTCGACATGACCGGCAACGTCTGGGAGTGGACCCGCGACTGGTACGGCGCGCCGGGCGATCCGGGCCGCTCGCACCTGATCAAGGGCGGCTCGTTCCTCTGCGCCGATAACTTCTGCTACCGCTATCGTCCCAGCGCGCGGCAGCCGGGCCCGCCGGATACCGGGACGAGCCACGTGGGGTTCCGGACGGTGAAGCGGGGCGGTGGACGCTAATCAGGGGACAGCTTACCTATTTCAGCGTGGGCGTCGGCAGCGGCGCGGAAATAGGTAAGCTGTCCCCTGATTAGAGACAGCGGAGGTCGTCATGAAGATCCAGCGGGTGGCGGGGGCGCTCGGCGCGGAGGTCCACGACGTCGACCTGTCGGGCGAGCTGTCGGACAACCTGATCGGGGCGATCCGCAGCGCCTTCGCCGAGCACCAGGTGATCTTCTTCCGCGACCAGTCGCTGACCCCGGCGCAGCAGCTGGCCTTCGGGCGGCGGTTCGGGCCGCTGAACATCCATCCCTATGTCGCCGGCATGGACGACCATCCCGAGGTGATGGAGATCATCAAGGAGCCATCGGACAAGATCAACTTCGGCGGCGGCTGGCACTCGGACATGAGCTTCCTGGAGACCCCGTCCATCGGCTCGATCCTCTATGCCGTGCAGGTGCCCGAGTTCGGCGGCGACACCCTGTTCGCCAGCCAGGCGGCGGCCTTCGAGGCCCTGTCGCCCGGGCTGCAGGCGACGCTGGAGGGGCTCAACGCGGTCCATTCGGCGGAACGGGAATACGCCCCCACCGGCGCCTCGGCCCAGAAGCGTGAGTCGATGAAGATCAGCGACGCCGAGGGCATGGCCGGCCGCTTCACCCACCCGATGGTCAAGGTCCACCCCGAGACCGGCCGCAAGGCGCTGTACGTCAATCCGGCCTTCACGATGAACATCGAGGGCTGGAGCCGGCGGGAGTCCAGGCCGCTGCTCGACTACCTGTTCGAGCACAGCCGCAAGGAGGCCTTCACCTGCCGCTTCCGCTGGCGGCCGGGCTCGATCGCGATGTGGGACAACCGCTCGGTCTGGCACTACGCCCTGAACGACTACCACGGCCAGCGCCGGCACATGCGCCGGGTGACGGTGGATCCGGTGGCGGCCTAGACCACCTGCGTCGCCGTCCCCGCCACCACGTACCAGGTGACGAACAGCCCGCAGATCATCGCGCCGGGCACATAGCTGCCGGTCCGTCGCCAGGTGAAGGTCGAGATGACCGCCACGATGGCCATCAGCGGCAGGAACTGGATCGCCACCACCGTGCTCAGCGGGTCGAAGTCGGTGGGCAGGCGGCCCGTCAGGAAGAAGACGCCGTAGATCACCTTGAGCAGCAGCCAGAAGCCGAAGGCCATGGCCAGCACCGCCGAGCCGTACTGCTTGAATGCCCCGTCGCGGACCACCGACAGTCGCCCGTGCAGCGCCCGGGTCGCCACCAGGAAGAAGGCCGTCAGCGGCAGGACGTAGATCAGCGCGATCTTGAACTGCGCCGGGCTGAACAGCTTCAGCGCCACCACCCAGAAGCGGAAGTCGACCTTGAACAGGGCGTCGGCAGCGATCAGCGACAGGTAGCCCACGCCCGTGGTGATCAGGGCGATCAGCGTCGCCGGGACCCAGCGGTTGTCGAACGCCGCCATGGGCCGTTTGCGGCTGAACCAGCCGATGAACAGTGTCAGGAGCATGTTTACCAGGGCCCAGGCCACCACCTGGTTGGTGATGCTTTGCGGCAGCAGGGCCGACGGCTTGAGCAGCACGGTCACGGCGATGAAGGCCGGGAAGAAGGTCAGGACCGGCAACAAGGCGGTGGTCAGCAGCCCGGCCCACCAGCGCCCGGTGCGCCGCTCGACGGCCATCACCGGCTGGTGCTGCAGCGAGGCGAACGGCGGCAGGTTCAACAGGCCGTTGAAGGTTCCCAGCAGCAGCGCGACGAAGCCGACCAGGGCGATGCCCGTGCCGATCTCCTTCCAGATCCAGATCTGGTCGCTCGCAGGTCTCGGTGTCCCGCCAACGAGGGTCTTGCCGAACCAGTCGATCGCATCGCCGACGGCGGCGCTGGAGATGTGGTCGCCGGGGTGGGTCGTTACCGGCTGGGTCAGCCGTCGCGCCGTGCCGTCCGCGATCGAGCCGTAGACCTGCCCCGGGATGATGTCCGCCGTCGTCCCGAACACAGTCTTGAGCTTCGGCGCGGTCGCCACGTCCCCGGCTCGCGCCACGCCCCACATGATCTTGCTGAACTCGTCATAGCGGCTGAACACCAGGCCCAGGTTGCGCGGCCAGGCGGGCGTGCCCTCGGCGGCGAACGGGGCGCCGGTGGAGGAGCCTTCCAGCACCACCGCCTTGTAGGCGTCGGGCATGGTCGCGGCGGCGGCGAGCACCGTCCAGCCGCCCATGCTGTGGCCTTCAAGGCCGATATTGGCCTTGTCGACCATCGGCAGGCCGCGCAGGTATTTCAGCCCGTCCGGCCCGCCGAACCCGTTGGAGAAGGCCGCCCCGCCGCTGTAGCCGTGGCCGGTCTGGTCCATGGCCAGCACGACATAGCCGCGCCGGGCGAACTCGATGGCGAAGGCGCTCTGGGTCTCGCGGCTGTTGATGTAGCCGTGCACGGCCAGGATGCCCGGCGCCGGGGTCGCGGCGGTGGCGTTTTTCGGGGTGTAGAGCAGACCGCTCATGGTCACCCCGCCGGCGCCGGGGAAGCGCACGTCCGTCACGGTGACCCCGCCGGCGGTCTGGATCGAACTCGCCAGCCAGCTGCCTGCCAGGATCAGCACCCAGCCGGCCACAAACAACCCCCATGCGCGCATCGTCGTCTCCCCCATCTATTCAGGGGACAGGATACTCATTTCCTCGCCGATGTCGGCTGTCGTCGCGACGGAAATGAGTATCCTGTCCCCTGAACAGGACCCTGCCACATGATCACCCTCTACCACTGCGCCGATGCGCGCTCGTTCCGGCCGTTGTGGGCGCTGGAGGAGCTGGGGCTCGACTACGACCTGCGCATGCTGCCGTTTCCGCCCCGGTTCCTGGCGCGGGAGTATCTGCAGGAGAACCCGCTGGGCACCATTCCGCTGCTGATCGATGGCGAGACGCGGATGACCGAGTCGGCGGCGATCGTCGAATACCTGTCGCGAAAATATGGCGCGGGCAGCGGCCTGGCGGTCGAACCGGCCGAGAGCGGCTTCGGCGCCTGGCTCAACGCGCTTCATTTCGGCGAAGCGACCCTGACCTTCCCGCAGACCCTGGTGCTCCGCTACACGCGCCTGGAGCCGAAGGAGCGCCGCCAGCCGCAGGTGGCGGACGACTATGCCAAATGGTTCCTCGCTCGGTTGCGGGGGCTGGAGGCCATCGTCAGCCAGTCGGAATTCGTCGCGGCGGGCCGGTTCACCGGCGGTGACATCTCGGTCAGCTACGCCCTGCTGCTGGCCTGTTCGCTGGGGCTGGAGGAGAAGTTCCCGCCCGCCGTGGCCGCCTACTGGGCGCGGATGCAGGCGCGGGAGGGGTTCAAGGCCGCCAAGGCGGCGCAGGCGCGGGCATCGGCCGAACAGGGCCTGACCGCCGTGCCGCTGGATCAGCTGTCTTAGGGGACATGTACCGCCTTCGGTATGTGTCCCCGATCAGCGCCCGTCGGGGACACCTACCGGCGATCGCCGGAACATGTCCCCTACTCTGACAGGCCCGGCCCGGAGGATCAGCGCTGGTCGGAGTCCGGCCTGGCGCGACGCTCGCCCTTCTTGGCCCTGGCCGATCCGGACGCCGAACCCGAACCCTCGGCGCTGGCCTCCGGCGCGCCGTCCGCGGCGTCGCTGGCGCGGTCACGAGCGGACGCCGCCGTGGAGCGGGCCTTCCCGGCGGCGCCGACGGCGGTCGAACGGCCAGCGGCGACCGCCGAGGCGGCGTCGACCTCGCCGTCGCCCGAGCCGGAGCCGCCCAGGCTCAGGCCGCCGGCGGAGGCGTTTCCGCTCGCCGAACCGGACCCCGAGCCGCGGCCCGAGGCCGAGCCGGACGCGGAACCTGACGCGGAGCCGGAAATGCTGGCCGAGCCGACGGTGTCGGTGGCGCTGCCGACGATACCCTCGGCGCGGGCCCTTGCGGCGGCGGCGCGAGCGGCGGCCCGTTCACGGGCTCGCTCGGCGCGGTCGCGGACCATGGACGTTGTTCCGCTGGTATCCGGACGGGTGACATCGACGGCGCCCGTGGCGCCCCCGGTCACGCTGCCGGTGACGCCGCCGACCGAACCGCCGAGGCCGCCGGTCACGCCGCCGCCGCCGAGGATCTGGGCCGAGGCCGAGCCGGCCATCAGGATGCCGCACAGGGCGGCGGTGCAGAGGATCGTGGTCTTGCGCATGTCGTGTCTCCTTCATTCGGGGAGGGCGGCGGGGCCGGCCTCTCGAAGGATCAAACGACGGGCATCGCGGCTTTCATCCCGCGCCGGCCGGGAAATTTCAGCGCAGCACGCCGCCCCTGGCGCCCGCGGCGCGGGGCGAGGTGCGGATCTCGGCGCCGACCAGGCCGCGTCCATAGATGCGATCCGGCCCGGCCGGTCCCAGGTCCCGGGCCTGACGGGCCAGGGCGCCGACGGCCGCGCGCGCGCCGGCGGGTCCGGGCGCCGAGCGCAGCACGGCCAGCCGCCCGGCGACGATCGGCGACGCGAACGAGGTCCCCCTGACCGCGACAAAGCCGCCTCCGGATCCGGCGGCGGCCATGTCCGCGCCCGGCGCGGCGAAGTCGAGATGCGAGGCCCGGCCGGCCTCGAGCAGCACCCTGTCGCGGCCGTCCACGCCGGTAACGGCGATCACCTCGGGATACGAGGCGGGATAGAGGGGCGGGGCGGCCGGGCCGTCATTGCCCACCGCCGCCACGATCAGCACGCCCCGGGCCGCCAGGCTGGCGATCACCGCCCGCAAGGCCGCGTTGGGCGGGCCGACGAGGCTGACGTTGATCACCGACACGTTGGCGCTGGCTAGCCAGCCCATGCCGCGGACGATGGCGTCGGCCGAGCCGCCGGTGGGTCCACCGCCATAGACGTCGGCCACCAGCAGGGCCGATCCGGGCGCCGCGCCGATGAACGGACCGGCCCGCCCGACCAGAAGCGAGGCGGCGGCGGTGCCATGCGCCTTCGGCCTGACCCCGCCGGGGGCGAAGCCGCGCTGTTCGATGCGCGCGCCGGCAAGGGCCGGATGGCCGGCGTCGACGCCGGTGTCGACCAGGCCGATGCGGCGGCCGCCGCCCCCGCCCCGGCCGGCGAAATAGGGCGGAGGGGACTGGCAGGCCGACGGCGCGGCGGCTTCGATCTCCCCCGCGCCCGAATAGATGTGGTTGTAGTCGTAGTCTCCGCCCGGATCGGCCTTGCGCAGGCGCTTGATCGCCCGGCGAGCGTCCAGGCCGCGCGGGATGGCCAGGGTCACCAGCCGCACCTCCGCCCCCTCGACCATGGTCTCGCGCAGGATGGTGAAGCCCGCCGCCTTAGCCCGGGCCAGGGACTCGGCGCCGGGGGCCACGGCGAGCACCTCGCCACGCACCACCGGCGCGCCGGCGCCGTCCACATCGATCTGGTCGCGGTTGCGCCTGATCAGCTCGCGGACGCGCAGCCGGCGCAGGTCGGTGACGCGGCCCAGGTCGCCGGTGGCGTCGCGGGCGGAGGGCAGGCTGGGGTCCAGCGGCAGGTCGCCAGGTTCGGGCAGTCCGCCCGGGATGCCCGGCAGGCCCGGCGTCGCGGGCAGCTGGGCCGCGGCCGGCGCCGCCAGCAGCGCCACAAGCACCGCCACGATTGCGCCCCGGCGACGTCTGTTGGAAGGTTCGCTCATGGCGTCCTCGTCAAATTCCGGCGACCGTGCGCACCATATCCTGTTGTCGAGGGATGAAACGTCCTGATCCCGTCGTTTCATCCGTGAAGAGGTGAATCCTTGGCCCCGTTCGAACGGGAGATCGTCGAGCTGCTCCCGCGCCTGCGGCGGTTCGCACGGGCGCTGGCCGGTCACGTGGCCGACGCCGACGACCTGGTGCAGCTGACCGTCGAGCGGGCGCTGACGCGCCGGGCCCAGTGGATTCCGGGTTCACGGCTGGACAGCTGGATGATGAGGATCATGAAGAACGCCTGGATCGACGAGACAAGATCGCGGAGCCGGAAGCCGACGACGGCGGTCGGGGACGACTTCGTCGAACGGATCGCCGACCCGACGGTCGCCAGCCAGGACATGCGGGTCGAGGCCATGGCCATCCGCCAGGCCATGGCCCGCCTGCCCGAGGAGCAGCGGCTGGCGGTGGCGCTGGTGCTGGTGGAAGGCCTGTCCTACGCCGAGGCGGCGGAGGTGCTGGAGATTCCCGCCGGCACCCTGAACAGTCGTCTGGTGCGGGGCCGCATGGCCCTGATGTCCGAACTGTCCGGCCAGGAGGCATGACCATGACCGTGACCGACGAAATGCTGATGGCCTATGTCGATGGCGAACTGGGCGCCGAGGAGGCCGCCGCCGTCGAGGCCGCCGCCGCTGTCGACCCTGCCCTGGCCGACAGGATCGCGCGCCACCGCCTGCTGGCCGGGGCGGTAAAGGGCGCCTATGCCGACATCGCCGCCGATCCGGTTCCGCAGCGGCTGATGGCCGCGGTCGAGGCCGGGAAGGTGGTCAGCCTGGACGCCGCCCGCCAGCGGCGCGTCACCCCGTCCTGGGGCCGCTGGGGGACCGTCGCCGCGGGGATCGCCGCCGGGCTGGCGGTCGGGCTGAACCTGCCGCGCGGCGACGCCCCGCTGGTCGGCGGCGACATGCGCGCGAAGGGCCAGCTGGCTTCGGCATTGGACTCCCAGCTGGCGTCCGCCCCGCCGAAGGACGGTCTGGTTCGCGTCGGCTTGACCTTCCGCACCCGGGACCGTGACGTCTGCCGCACCTTCACCGTGACGAAGGGCGACGGGCCGGCCGGGCTGGCCTGCAAGGACGGCGATGGCTGGACCGTCCGCATGGCCGTGCCGGGGACGGCCGCGGCGCAGGGCAGCGAATACCGCACCGCTGCCGCCGACACGCCGCCCGAGGTTCTCGCCGCGGCCCAGGCGATCATGCTCGGCGACCCTCTCGACGCGGCCGGCGAGGCGGCGGCGAAGGCGCGGGGCTGGCGTTAGGCCGGGCCTTGCCACGCTGATGCGCACCGCCGAAAAAGGCGCGTGACGAAAACCAGCCTGATCATCGACTGCGACCCCGGGGTCGACGACGCTGTCGCCCTGTTCCTCGCCTTCGCCTCGCCGGAAGACCTGGACATCCTCGCCGTCACCACGGTGGCGGGCAATGTCGAGGCGCGGCTGACGGCCCGCAATGCGCGGATCATCCGCCAACTGGCCGGCCGCGAGGACGTGCCGGTCCATGTCGGCGCCGCGACGCCGCTGGTGCGCCCGCCAATCATCGCCAGCCATTTCCACGGCGAGTCGGGCCTGGGCGACCTGCCGGTGTTCGAGCCCGACGCCCCTTGCGCCGAGGGCGAGGCGGCGGACGCCATCGTCTCCATCGTCATGAGCCGGCCGGCGGGCTCGGTGGCCATGGCCGTGACCGGTCCGATGACCAACCTGGCCCTGGCCATCCAGCGCGAGCCGGCGATCGTCGGCCGGCTGGGCACGGTGGTGGTGATGGGCGGCGCGCGCCGCGAGGGCGGCAACATCACCGCCTCGGCCGAGTACAACATCTACGCCGACCCCCATGCCGCCGACGTGGTCTTTCGCTCCGGCGTGAAGACCGTGGTGCTGGGCCTGGACGCCACCCATCAGGTGCGGGCGACCCCGGCGCGGGTGGCGGCGGTCAAGGCCATCGACACCCCGGCGGCCCGGGCGGTGGCGCAGCTGTTCGACTTCGCCGTCTGGACCGAACAGACCCATGTCGGCGGCGACAGCCCGCCGCAGCACGACCCCTGCACCATCCTCTACCTGCTGGCCCCGCAGCATTTCACCGCCGTGCCGGTGGACCTGCAGGTGGAAACCGGTTCCCCGCTGACGATGGGCCACACCGCTGTCGAGTTTCGCCTGCCGGACCCGGAGTCCGCGACCTGCCGGTGGGTCACCCAAGTCGACCACGAGGCGGTGTTCGCCCTGCTGCTAAGGATTCTCGCCCGATGAGCAGCCCCCTGATCACCGTGGTCGGGTCGATCAACCTGGACTTCGTGGCGACCGCGAAGACCCTGCCGTCGCCCGGCGAGACCGTCACTGGCGCGACCCTCGCCCGCTACCCGGGCGGCAAGGGGGCCAACCAGGCCCTGGCGGCGAAGCGGTTGGGTGCGGACGTGCGGATGATCGGCCGGGTCGGGGCGGACAGCATGGCCGACGAAGCGCTGGCCCTGCTGAAGGCGGGCGGGGTCGATCTGACCGGCGTCGGCATCGACGCCTCGGCGCCCACCGGCGCGGCTCTGCTGGCGGTCTCCGAGGATGGCGAGAACCAGATCGTCGTGGCCTCCGGCGCCAACCACGCGCTGCGGCCGGAGCATCTGCCGGCGGTCATAGACGGCGCGCTGATCCTGCAGCTGGAGATCCCCTTCGACACGATCGCCGCGGCGGCGGAGCGGGCGAGCGGTTTCGTCTGCGTCAACCTCGCTCCGGCGGCGGAGATTCCCGACGTCCTCTTCGAGCGGGCCGACCTGCTGATCGCCAACGAGCTGGAGGCCGACTTCTACGGCCCGCGGCTGCATCGCGGCGGCGGGCTGGTGGCCGTCACCTGGGGTTCGCGCGGGGCGGGCCTGTTCCGCGACGGCGCGCGCTTGGCCACCGCCGAGCCGCCGGAGATCGTCGCGGTCGACACCACCGGCGCGGGGGATACCTTCGTCGCCGCCCTGACCGTCGCGTTGCTCGAGGGGCAGGCGCCGAAGGAGGCTCTGGCCTTCGCCTGCACGGCGGGCGCGCTGACGGCCACGCGTGCCGGGGCGCAGCCTTCGCTGCCGACGCGGCCGGAGGTGGAGGGGGTTCTGGCCTCAGGGCGGACCGCGCCCTGATGTCTTGACGGCCAGTTTTGCTCTGCCGGCCGGCTTGCTCAAGGACCGCTTCGCGGCCGCGCAGCGGCGGCCCTGCAGGGGCCGTCCTTGACCAAGCCGGCCGCCAGAGCTCCAATTCCATCAAGGCCTTCAGGGGCCATCAGCATCCGGTATCCGAATGATCCGATCCGTTCCCGAACTCAGCCTCAGGGCCTTCACCGAGGGCGACGCCGCCGCCCGCCAGGCCTTCTCCGACGCCATGATGCGCGGCCTGCAGGACTACGGATTCTTCGTCCTCAAGGACCACGGCGTGCCGCTGGCGTTGCTGCAGACGGCCTACCGCGAGGCCGAGGGCCTGTTCGCCCTGCCCGAGGCGACCAAGCGCAAATACGCCGCCGGCATGCGCGGCTACACGCCGTTCGGCGTCGAGCACGCCAAGGACAGCGGCCATCCGGACCTGAAGGAGTTCTGGCAGGTCGGGCATGATCCGTCGGCCGAGGCCGGCGACGACTCGGAGCCCAACGTCTGGCCGGCCGAGGCGCCGGGGGTGAAGCCGGCATTCCAGAGCCTGTTCGGGGCGTTGAACGAGACCGGTGTCATCCTCCTGCGTGCGCTGGCGCCGAAGCTGGGGCTTCCCGCGGACTATTTCGACGACAAGGTGCGCTACGGCACCTCGCTGTTGCGGGTGCTGCACTATCCGCCGCTGGCGGCCGACGCCGACCCGGGCGCGGTGCGCTCGGCGGCGCACGAGGACATCAACTTCCTGACCATTATGGTCGCAGCCAAGGGCGCGGGGCTGGAACTGCTCGACCGCGACGGGACCTGGCTGCCGGTGGTCACCGAGCCGACCAACCTGATCGTCGATAGCGGCGACATGCTGGCCCGCATGACCAACGGCGTGATCCCGGCCACGACCCACCGCGTGGTCAACCCGACCGGCCCGAACGTGAGCCGCTACTCGATGCCGTTCTTCATGCACCCGACGCTGGAGACGTCGTTGGCGGTGCTGGACAGCTGCGTCGGCGACGGGGCGAAGTTCGAGCCGGTGACGGCGGGGGCGTTCCTGGATGAGCGGCTGCGGGCGATCGGGCTGAAGTCCTGAACCCCTCCTCCTCCCCCGGGCCGGGCCTGACCGGCCCGCCCGAGGGCAGGCTGAGGAGGGGCAGGGGTGGAGGTGTGGCCGCTGAGTTTGGGCGATGGGCTTTGTTTGGCTCGGAGCCTCTCGCGTGCTGCCGGAAACACCCAGCCCCCACCACCATCCCCGGCCCTTCCTCCATCGAGGAGGAAGGGAGACGTGGGTCAGCCCTCCGATGCCCTGCCAATGGGGTAGTGGCGATCCTCGTATGCTGTGGTCAGCGCAACCAGGGCATTGAGCCGATCACCATCCTCCGTGCCCGGCTCCGCGTTCCATAGCCGTCGGATTTCAGCGAGCACTGCCGTGAGATCGTCGTCGTTCTCGATGGTGTGGAGTGTCATCTCGGCTGCCCGGATCGGCCCGCATTGTCACTTTACCATACCACATGATGATGCCTCTCCCTGAAGGCCTTGATGGAATTGGAGCTCTACCAGGGGGCTTGCTCAAGGACCGCTTCGCGGCCGCGGCGCGGCGGGCCCGTAGGGCCCGTCCTTGACCAAGCCCCCTGGCAGAGCAAAGCTGGCCGTCAAGACATCAGGGGCGGTGCGCCGTTGGGCTTCGCGGCCCGGTGATTTCCGCGATAGCGCGCTCCAGCGTGGTCTTGTCCCGGACGACATGGCTGCCGTTCCGGTCCGACAAGGCGTCGAGGATTCCAGGCCGCACGTTGATCGGGAAACCCCAGATGATCTGAACGAGTCTGGGGATGATCAGGATTTCCGGGCAGTTCTCCGGCAGGCCGGGCCGGCTTCGAAACAGGTACTTCCAGTTTCGCCGGGCGCATCGAACGAAGGACGTCGCCCGGGAAACATCAAGGAATATCACGTAGTCTGCCGCATCGAGGACGGTTCGCGATACGCCGTCGATGATCCAGGACGGTTGGGCGACCAGTTCGGCTTCCCGATCCTTCCGCCAGTCCGCGGGGCTTTTTCGCCAACCGGGTTGCCAGACAATCTGGTCGAGACCGAAAACCGGCAGGTCCAGGCGACGCCCCAACTTCGCAGCCAGGGTCGACTTTCCGCTTCCCGCGTTTCCGGTGATGTGAATCCGGGTCATGGGCTGACTGTCAGCCCGTCACCTTCACCCCGGCCCGGCACCTCATCAGCGGCTGGATCTTCGTGCCGAAGTCCTCCACCCCCTGCACGAAATCATCGAAGGTCAGCAACACGCCCGCCGTGTCCGGCACCGTCGCTACCTCGTCCAGCATCCGGGCGATGGACGCATACGACCCTACCAGCGTGCCCATGTTGAGGTTCACCGCCGCCTTCTCGGCCGCCAGCTGTTTGGTGTTGGTGTCCTCGGACGTGTTGCCCGCCGCCTGGCCGACCAGCCAGGCCACGGCCTCCTTGTCGACGCCGTCGCGGTAGAGGTTCCACTTGGCCATGGCCTTCTCGTCGGTCTCGTCGGCGATGACCATGAACAGGATGTAGGCGCTGACGTCGCGGCCGGTCTTGGCCTTCGCCGCGCGTAGCCGCTCGTTGACGTCGGCGAAGGCGGTCGGGGTGTTGGTCCCCTTGCCCAGGGCGAAGCTGTAGTCGGCGTACTGCGCCGTGAAGGCCAGGCCCTCGGTCGAGGAGCCGGCGCAGATGATCTTGGTGTCCTTCGCCCGCGGACTGACCCGGCAGTCGGTCATCTGGAAGTAGTCGCCCTTGAAGTTCGACACCCCGGTGTCGAACAGGTCGCGCAGGATCTGGGCGTATTCGGCCAGGTAGTCGTAGCGTTTGGTGTAGTGGCTGTCGCCCGGCCACAACCCCATCTGGCTGTACTCCGCCTCGGCCCAGCCGGTGACCAGGTTGATGCCGAACCGGCCCGGTGCGATGGAATCGATGGTCGCGGCCATGCGCGCGACGATGGCCGGCGGCAGGGTCAGGGTCGCGGCGGTGGCGAAGATCTTGATCCGCTCGGTGACCGCGGCCAGGCCCGCCATCAGGGTGAAGCTCTCAAGGTTGTGCTCCCAGAACTGCGTCTTGCCGCCGAAGCCGCGCAGCTTGATCATCGACAGGGCGAAGTCGAAGCCGTAGCGGTCCGCCGCCTGGGTGATGGTCTTGTTCAGTTCGAAGGACGGCATGTACTGCGGCGAGGTCTCGGAGATGAGCCAGCCGTTGTTGCCGATCGGGATGAAGACGCCGATTTCCATGGAAGTTCCTTCGGTCAGGGAGCCTTGCCGCTCAGGAAAGCGACCAGGGATGCGTTGAACGCCTCCGGCGCGGTCACGGTAAAGCCGTGACCGCCCCAGGGGACGATATCGAGGGTGGCGTTGGGCAGGCGCTCGGCCAGCTTTCGGGAGCAACTGACCGGCACCAGCATGTCGTCGGCGCTGGCGCTGACCAACACCGGATGGAGGATCTCGCCGAGGCGTCCGGCGATATCGAAATCGAGCAGGGCCTGGATGCGGGCCAGCATCACCTCGCGGGTCGGGAAGCCGGCCACATGGTGGGGCTCATCCAGCGCCAGGCGGTCGTGGTTCTCGCTGATCCAGTCGGCCGGGTAGAGGAACAGCGGCTGGGCGTGGACATAGGCCTCCGGGCCGCTGTCGTTGAGCAGGCTGACGCGGGTGGCGAAGCAGCGGGCCACATGCGGGTCCGGCGCCGCCCAGCCGTTGACCACCGCCAGCCGGTCGATCCTGTCGGGGTGCTTCAGCGCCATGGCCAGGCCCGCCAACCCGCCGGCCGCGTGGCCGACCACATGGGCTGTGGAGAGGCCGACCTCATCCATCACCGCGACGATGTCGTCGGCCATGCAGTCGACCGTATGGCAGTCGGCCAGGGTCCGCACGCTGCGGGCTGTGCCGCGGTGGTCGTAGAGCAGCACCCGGTATCGCCCGGTCAGGGCGGCCATCTGCGGCGCCCAGAAGGCGCCCGAGCCGCCCAGGCCCGAGGACAGGATGACCACCTCGCGCGTGTCGTCCGGGCCCTCATCATGGAGCTCGTAGTAGAGGCCGTCGGCGGTCCCGGACCGGGGCAAGGGCCTAGCGATTGCCGATGTGGGCGATGGAGGCGATCTCGACCAGGAAGTCGGGCCGCACCAGGCCGCAGACGATGCAGAACCGCGCCGGCTTGTCGCCCGGGAAATACTCCGCATAGACCTTGTTCAGGGCGGCGTAGTCGGCCCAGTCCTTGAGGAAGATGTGGTTCATGGTCACGTCGTCCATGGTCCCGCCGGCGGTCTCGATCACCGACTTGATGGTTTCCAGCACGATCCGCGTCTGACCCTCGGCGTCGCCGACGCAGGCGACGTTGTTGTCCTTGTCGAAGGCCAGGGTGCCGGAGACATAGACCACCCCGTCTGCGAGCGTGCCGGGCGAGAAGGGGGCGATGGGAGTCTGGGTCCCCGGCGGGGTGATGACGGTCTTGGGCATGTCGGAACTCCTCAGGATTTCGGTTCGACCTGGCCAAACGCGCCCTTGAAGTCGGCGACGCTGGAAACCCAGCCGAAGAATTTTTCGATGTTGTAGATCGCCGCCTGCTGCAGGAACTCGGGGCCGGCCTGGTGGGTGGCGTCCTCCAGCACAATGCCGAAGTATTCGAGGAAGAAGCCGTCCCGCAGGGTCGATTCCACGCAGACATTGGTGGCGATGCCGACCACCACGATGTTGCGGATGTTCCGTGAACGGAGCGTGCTGTCCAGCTGGCTGTTGAAGAAGCCGCTGTAGCGGGTCTTGTGCAGCACGATGTCGCCCGGCTGGGGCTTCAGCTCGTCGACCAGCTCGTAGTCCCAGGCGCCCTTGGCCAGCAGGGTGCCCGCCAGTTCGGGCCGCTGGCGCATGGTCTTCAGGGCGTTGGACTTGTGGAAGTTGGGCGAGCCGGGGCCGCCGGCCTCGACATAGTCGGCGTCCCAGCCGTTCTGGAAATAGATCACCGGCATGCCGGCGGCGCGGGCCGTCTCGAGCACGCTCCTGGTGTTGCGGATCACCCGCTCGGCGCCGGAGATGTCGAACCCGGCCAGGTCCAGATAGCCGCCCGGCGAGGCGTAGGCGTTCTGCATGTCGATGACGATCACCGCCGTCTGGGACACAGACACCGGAATCGGTTCGGGCCGGGCCGGCAGCATGATGGTGTCAGCGGGTGGAGCCATGCGCCTTGGGACTTCCGTGTTGTCGGGGCGCCAACATGGCATACGCTGCGGCGGCGCCAACCGGAGTTTCCGCTTCCATGTCCGACCGCCTGTCCGACGCCTGTCTCGACCAGGTTTTCCGCACCGCCCGGACCCGTAATGGCTGGACGCCGGACAAGGTGTCGGAGGCCCTGATCCGCGAGATCTACGACCTGGCGAAGATGGGCCCGACCTCGGGCAACTGCCTGCCGGGCCGGTTCCTGTTCCTGACCAGCGACGCGGCCAAGGCGCGATTGGCGCCGCACATGTCCTCCGGCAACCGGCCCAAGACCCTGACCGCGCCGGTCAATGTGATCATGGCCTACGACATGGCCTTCGCCGACCGCCTGCCCGAGCTGTTTCCGCACAATCCGGGGGCCAGGGACTGGTTCACGTCCAACGCGGCCCTGACCCGTGAGACGGCGTTCCGCAACGGCTGCCTGCAGGCGGCCTACCTGATGCTGGCGGCGAGATCGCTGGGCCTGGACTGCGGGCCGATGTCGGGGGTCAAGCTGGACGGCGTCAACGCCGAGTTCTTCGCCGGCACGACCTGGGAAGCCAACTTCGTCTGCAACATCGGCTACGGCACGGACGAGGGGCTGTTTCCAAGAAACCCGCGGCTGCCGTTCGAGGAGGCGTGCCGGATACTCTGACGTGCAGCCCTTCTCATAACCTCCCCCACTTGGGGGAGGGGGACCATGCGGAGCATGGTGGAGGGGGATGCGCGGTGGTGGCCGGGAGCGGCGCTGTTCCGTCAGCGCCGTCGCGCATTTGCCCCGATGACACCCGCCCTTTGGCCTTGATGGCATGATGCGCTCCGGTCGGTCGTCCTGGTCAAGGACGGCCCTTCGGGCCGCCGCTTCGCGGCCGCGAAGCGGTCCTTGAGCAGGCCGTCCGCCGGAGCAAAACTGGCCTTCAAGACATCAGGGCAGGTCCGCCGCAGGATCGCCGGGTCACGCTGCGCCTCCCACTCCACCACCCTTCGGGTGGTCCCCCTCTCCCAAGAGGGAGAGGTCAGGAAATGTGTTGAGCCCAGGCTTCCTCGAGAGCCTCCGGAGCGCCGATGCCAAAGACGTAACGGTCGGGTCTGATGAGGACCGCATCGGCCTGCCGACTGTCGAGCCATCGATTCAAATCGGCGGCGAAGGGAGCGAGCATCTCGTTGCTCAGCCCATCCCGCGTGATCAGCCAGGGGCCTTCGCCCAGCACATCGTCCATCCGCAGCTCGCCCGACCACGGCTGCGGGAAATACTCCCCACCACCCTCAAGCGACATCCCCGGACCCAGCCTCGACGGCGCCGGCGAGGGCGGCCCGGCGCCCGCCGCCCGCAGGGCCAGCATGCCGGAGTCGCGCTGGGCGGCGGCCTGCGGGTCGGCGATGCAGACCACCCGTCCCATGGCGATGGCCACCTGGATCAGGTCCCGCACATGCGGCTCGCGCTCGGTCTGGTAACTGTCGAGCAGGGCCGGGTCGGCGCCGCGCTTGAGCACCGCCGCCAGCTTCCAGGCCAGGTTGTCGGCATCGCGCAGGCCCGAGCACATGCCCTGGCCGGCGAAGGGCGGGGTCTGGTGGGCGGCGTCACCGGCCAGCAGCACGCGGCGCTCACGCCAGCATTCGGCGACCCGGCCGTGGAAGCGATAGACCGCCTTGCGCTCGATCTCGACGCAGTCCTCGCAGTTCCACGGCTTGAGCAGGTTGCGGATGACCGCGTCGTCCAGCACGTCCTCCGGGGTTTCGCCCGGCAAAAGCATGAACTCCCAGCGATGGCGTCCCTGGCTCATGACCAGGCAGGTGGTCGGCCGCGCCGGGTCGCAGATCTGCAGATTGGCCGTGGGCAGGCGCGAGGGATCGCTGACCAGGGCGTCGATGACCAGCCACGGCTCGTCGAAGCCGTAGTCGCTCATGCCGATGCCGAGAGCCTCGCGGACCGGGCTCTTGGCGCCGTCGCAGCCAACCAGCCAGCGGGCGCGGACCGTCTCGGCGCCGTCGGGCCCGTCGATGGTCGCGGTGACGCCGTCTTCGTCCTGCTCGAACGACCGCAGGGTCCGGCGCAGGCGCTGGTCGATGAGCGGCGACTCCGCCGCCAGCCGCCGCAGGGCGATCTCGAGGCTCGGCTGGTGGAACATGTAGCTGGGCGACCAGCCCGATGGACTGCCCTGGGCGATCAGGTCGTAGCTCATCAGGATCTGGCCGGCGGCGTTGCGGAATTCATAGGTCGGCGCGACTTGCGAGGCGGCCTGCATCTCCTCGGCGATGCCCAGCTTCTGGAACAGTCGCATGATCTCGTGATCGAAATGGGCGGCGCGGGGCAGGGGATAGACCTCGCCGTCCTTCTCCACGGCGATGGCGCTGACGCCCTCGCGCGCCAACAGGGCGCAGAGGGTCGCGCCGACGGGCCCGAGTCCGACGACCAGCACGTCGCAATCGTAGGACATCAGACCCCCTCGCAAACCGCTTCGATGGCGCCCAGGCCATCCACCTCGCAGCGCATGACATCGCCGGCCTTGAGGAACTGGCGCGGATCCATGGCCGCGCCGACGCCGCCGGGGGTGCCGGTGAAGATCAAGTCGCCGGGCTCCAGGGTCATGGCCGTGGAGAGGTGCTCGATCTGCGCCCAGACGTCGAACACCAGGTTCTTCGTGTTCGAGTTCTGCCGCGTCTCGCCGTTGATCAGGCAGCGCAGGTCCAGCGCATGCGGGTCGGCGATCTCGTCGGCGGTGGTGATCCAGGGGCCGAACGGGGCGTGGGTGTCGAACGACTTGCCCAGCGACCATTGCGGCGTGCGGTGCTGCCACATCCGCTCGGTGACGTCGTTGCCGACGCACCAGCCGAACACGGCGCCGGGGGCGTCAGCCCTGCTGATGTTGCGGCCCCCGGCGCCGATCACAGCGACCATCTCGACCTCGTAGTCGCAGAAGGCGGTCGGGACCTGAACCGGGTCGAACGGACCGGTCACCGCCGTGCCGGCCTTGGTGAACCAGATCTGGTTGGGCGGGGTCTCCACGCCGCTCTCGGCGATGTGGTCTGCGTAGTTGAGCCCGATCGCCCAGATCTTCCCGGGCCGTGGGACGGGGGCCAGCAGATGGACGCTGTCGAGAGGCAGGGCGCCGGCGCCGGCGCTGGCGATGCGGCGGACCTCGGCCTCGATGGTCGGCCAGACCGCGATCAGGCCGATCATGTCGGCGGGCAGGCCGGGGGCCGCGCGGTTCAGGGGGACGATGCGGGCGCCCGCGACGGCGCCCAGTTCCGGCGCGCCGCTGGCGGTGAAGGTGGCGAGTTTCATGGCTCTGGCTCCTAGCCGAAGTCCGGCGGCGAGGGCGGACCCCACTGCACGCCGAGAAGGTCCTGAAGGGTGGCGGTATTGGAACCTTCGGCGGCGGTCAGCAGGTCGCCATCGGTCCAGTGTTCGAGGATATGCCCCCAGGGGTCGCGCCAGTAGTCGAACACCTGGCTGCCGAGGATGTGCCGGCCCACGCCCCAGGCGGGGGTGCGGACGCCGGCCTTGAGATGGTCGTGGCCGGCCATCAGGTCGTCCAGGTCACGCACCTCAAAAGCGGCGTGGTTGAAGCCCGGGCCGGTCGGCGCCTGCAGCAGGAACAGGGTGTGGTGGTCGGTCGGCGTCTCGCCCCGGTCGCAGCGCAGGAAGGCGCCAATGGAAAATTGCGGCGCGGCGGCGATCTCGTCGGAGGTGATGAAGCCGAAGCGGGCCTTGTACCAGGCCTCGGAGGCCCGGAAATCGGACACGCCGAGCACCGCGTGGCCCAGCCGGGCGACGTGGGCGGGCCCCTGGCCGGTGCGCTTCACCGCGCGCAGGCGGGCGCGGGATTCGACACTGTTCCACGGTTGGCGGGCGTCGAAGATCGTGGGTTCGGTCAAGGTCTGGCCGGCGACAACCTCGACCTGGTGGCCGTCGGGATCGGTCAGCCGGACCACCGATCCGCCGCCCGGGGCGTCGAAGGGTTCGACCGCCAGGCCTTCGGCCGCCGCCAGCGCGTGGAGGTCGGCGAGGCTCTCGGCGCGGAACCCGATGGCCGCGAAGCCGGCCTCGCCGTGGTCGGTGGCGTGCAGGAACGGCGCGCCGCCATGGCCGCGCATGAACAGTCGCGCGTCGTCGACCTGCGCGGCCTCCAGGCCGAACTGTTCGAGAAAGGCCTGCATCTCGCGCAGGTTGGGCGCGCGGAAACGGACGTAGGCAATGTCCTCAATGCGGATCACACTCATCAATGGGTCTCCCTGAAGATGTCATCGACGGCCTCGTCGCCCAGGACGCGGGCGGCCGGTTCGGGCAGCCCGAGCCCGCGCAGCAGGCCGAAGATCAGGTCGCGGCAGAGGGCGGTGGCCGGCGCCGCCTCGACCTCGTCGAGCAGACGGGAGACGGCGACCGTGGCCACGCCCATGGCCATCAGCACGCCGCTTTCGACGGTCAGGCCGCGGAAATCGCCGCTGGCCAGTCCGGCCGCCACATCGGCCCTCACGCCACGATTCATCGGCGCGTTCGGCAGCGGCGCGCTGGCGAACAGTCGCACCATCGCCCGGGCCCGCTCGGGGTTGCGGACAGCGAAGCGGATGAACACGGCCTGGGCCCGCGCCATGCGGCGGGCGGGATCGATGACGCCGGCGTTCGCCGCGTCGATCTCGGCCTCCGCCTCGGCCCGCACGGCCCCGGCGATCGCGCAGGCCAGCGCCTCCTTGTCGGCGAAGTGATTGTAGAAGCTGCCCTTGGCCACATCGGCGGCCAGGACGATGTCGTCGATGCTGACCGCATCGACCGACTGAGCCGAGAACAGGGCCTCGCCTGCCTGCAGCAGCGCCGCCCGGGTCCGGGCCCGTCGCCGGTCGGTTTTCACGTCTGTTGTGTCAGGGGTCATCGTCGGAGACCAAATTTGACTGTTCAGTCATTATTGGACTAATCAGTCAGAATTGCAAGCGGGCCGCCGATAGGGCATTCGCGAGGGCTTGCGGGGGAGCGCCAGATGACCATGCCGACGCCGATCAATCCCTTTGCCGGCATGGACGCCCGCACGCTGATCGACGCCCAGGCCGCGCGGCGGGCCGATCATCCGGCGCTGATCTGGGAGCCGTTCGAGGGCGAGGGTCGCACCTGGAGCTACGCTGAACTGGCCGACGCCGTCCGCCGATTCGCCGCCGGGCTGCAGGTGCGGGGCGTCAAGCCGGGCGACCGGGTGCTGGTCCATCTCGACAACTGTCCGGAGTCGGTCATCGCCTGGCTCGGCTGTGCCTATGCCGGCGCGGTGGCCGTGACCACCAACGCCAAGTCCAGCGCCGACGAGATCGGCTATTTCGCCAGCCACAGCGGCGCGGTCGGCGGGGTCACCCAGCCCTATTTCGCCCACCTCGTGCGCGACGCCGCGCCGGGCCTCGGCTGGCTGGTGGTGACCGAGACAGACAACGGCGCGCCGGCGACCCTCGACATGGCCGGTTTCGAACCGTTCGCGGCCCTGTCCGGCGATCCGGCGACCCTGGCCGCGCGACCGTTTGATCCGATGGCCCCCTTCGGCATCCAGTACACCTCCGGCACCACGGCCCGGCCCAAGGCGGTGCTGTGGACCCACGCCAACTTCCTCTGGGGGGCCAGGATGTGCGCCCTGCACGAGGACCTGCGGCCGACGGACGTGCATCTGGTCTTCCTGCCGATGTTCCACACCAACGCCCAGGTCTATTCCGTGGCCGCCGCCCTGTGGGCCGGGGCGACCATCGTGTTGCAGCCGAAGTTCTCCGCCTCGCGGTTCTGGCCGGTGTCGCTGAAGCATGGCTGCACCTGGGCCTCGATGGTGCCCTTCTGCCTCAAGGCCATCGCCGAGCAGCCCCGGCCCGAGCGGCACAGCTACCGCTTCTGGGGCAACGGCGTGTGCGAGCCGCCCACCGACAAGCTGTTCGGCGTCAAGACCATCGGCTGGTGGGGCATGACCGAGACTATGACCCAGGGCACGGTCGGCAATCCGCACCTGCCGGACGCGCCCATGTCGATGGGCCGACCTTCGCCGGGCTACCGCATCCATGTGCTCGACGAGGCCGGCGCACCGGTGAAGCCCGGAGAGACCGGCGACCTGTTTGTAGAGGGCCAGCCCGGCCTGTCGCTGTTCCTGGAATATGCCGGTGACCCAGAGGCGACCGCCAACGCCTACACCGTCGACGGCCTGTTCATCACCGGCGACCGCGTGCGGCTGGGCGAGGACGGGTTCCTGTATTTCGCCGACCGCAGCAAGGACATGCTCAAGGTCGGCGGCGAGAACGTCGCGGCGTCCGAGATCGAGCGGGTGGTGGCGGGTGTGGCCGGAGTCCGCGAATGCGCCGTCGTCGGCCGCCGCCATCCGATGCTGGACGAAGTCCCGGTGGCGTTCGTGATCCCGGCGGACGCGGCGGACCTGGGTTTGCCGGACCGGGTGCTGGAAGCCTGCGCCGCCACTCTGGCCAGCTTCAAGCGACCGCATGAGGTGCGGCTGGTGGACAGCCTGCCGCGCTCCACCCTCGAAAAGATCGCCAAGGCGGAATTGCGGGCCGTGCTGGCCCGAGAGAGGGACTGACACCGCAGGTGTCTGTCCCTGAGGGGCGTCTTGAGCACCAGATCGGAAAGGCCGCCTTGGGACAGACACCTGCGGTGTCAGTCCCTGAACCCCGCCAACCCCGTCAGCAGCATCCGCCCGTCATCCGACCGCAGCGCCAGCCGGACGCCCTCGTCCGCCCGCTCATGGGCCAGCGTCATCGGCCGTCCCGGGAACGCCTGGCCGGTGAATCGCGCCGCCAGCCGGGTCAGCCGCCGCGTGTCGCCGCCGGCGTAGAGCCGCGCCGCCTCCAGTCCGGCCAAGGCCCACAGCGCCGTACCGTGGACGATGATGTCCGGCAGGCCCGCGGCCAGCGCCACCTGCCGCTCGGTGTGGATCGGGTTCCATATCTCGGCGCATTCCGAATAGACGTGCGGCAGGGCCGGGCTGGTCGGGATGGTCACAGTCGGCGCATCGTCGGCGGGTGCGGCGTAGGCCGGTGACGGCAGGTCCGGCGACTCCGTCCCGGTCAGGGCAACGTCGCGATAGACGCTGGTCGACAGGGTCTCGACCATCAGTTCGCCCGTCCGGGCGTCCCGGGTGTCGAAACGGATGGCCGTCACCACGCCCGCCCGGCTGGCCCGGGCGCCCAGCAGCGTGGCGGTGACCTCCAGCGCGTCCCCGGCGCGGATCGGACGGTGGAAGCGGCTGTCTTGCCCGGCATGCACCGCCCGGCGGCCTTCATCGAGCGACAGGGTCTGGCCCGCATGGTCCCGCGCCATCAGCACCAGCACCCATTCGGGCGTCACCACATGCATGGGCAGGGCGAAGAGCCCGTCCGCCGCCGCGTCGTCGAGGCCGGCGGCGTCCTGCGGCGCCAGGGCGGCGCGGTAGGCCAGCACCCGGCGCGGCGTCGCCTCCCAAGGGATCGGACCCCAGCATGTCCCGGCTAGGTCGGCGTTGAACGGCATCGGAAGGCCCCCGGCTTGTCGGTCGTGTCCCTGCGGGTCTATCACCACGGCCCACCAGGGAGCGAGACATGGCCGCGGGCTTCACCTTCACCGAACCGCTGACCGGGGCGGACCGCGAGATCCTCACCGACGACGCGCTGGCCTTCCTGGCTGAGCTGGTTGACCGCTTCGCCGGCCGGCGCGCCGAGCTGCTGGCCGCCCGCAAGATCTGGCAGGCGCGCATCGACGCCGGCGGCCTGCCGGGCTTTCGGCCCGAGACCGCCTCGGTGCGCGACGGCGCCTGGACGGTCGGGGCGCTGCCGGCCGACCTGCTCGACCGGCGGGTGGAGATCACCGGACCGGCCGAGGCCAAGATGGTCATCAACGCGCTGAACAGCGACGTGAAGCTGTTCATGGCCGACTTCGAGGACGCCCTCTCGCCGACCTGGGCCAACGTCATCGGCGGCCAGCGGGCCTTGCGCGACGCGATCGCCCGGACCCTGACCTTCGACGACCCCGCTTTGGGCAAACACTACGGCCTCGGCCCGACCCCGGCGACCCTGGTCGCCCGGGTGCGCGGCCTGCATCTGGACGAGAAACACATCCTGCGGAACGGCGTGAAGGTCCCCGGCGGCCTGGTCGATTTCGGCCTCTATTTCCATCACAACCACGCGGCCCTGAAGGCCATCGGCAGCGGTCCCTACCTCTATGTGCCCAAGCTGGAGCATTTCGAGGAGGCGCGCTGGTGGAACGACGTCTTCGTCTTCGCCCAGGAGCGGCACGGGGTTCCGGTCGGCACGATCAAGGCGACCATGCTGATCGAGACGCTGCCGGCGGTGTTCGAGATGGACGAGATCCTGTTCGAGCTGAAGGACCATGCCGCGGCGCTCAACTGCGGCCGCTGGGACTACATCTTCAGTTACATCAAGACCCTGCGCCGGCACGGCGACCGGCTGCTGCCGGACCGCACCTCGGTCAGCATGGACAAGCCGTTCCTCGACGCCTACTCGCGCCTGCTGATCCGCACCTGCCATCGCCGGGGCGCCCTGGCCATGGGCGGCATGAGCGCCTTCATTCCGCGCAAGGACCCCGAGGAGAACGCCCAGGTGCTGGAGCGCGTGCGGGCCGACAAGGCGCGCGAGGCGGCCAACGGCCACGACGGCAGCTGGATCGCCCATCCGGGGCTCTCCGATGTGGTCAACGACGTCTATGGCGCCGCCTTCGCCCCGGGCCGGACCAACCAGCTTGAAGTCTCCCGCGAGGGCGACGCCCCGGTGACCGAGGCCGACCTGCTGGCCCCGCCGCCGGGCCCGATCACCGAGGCCGGCCTGCGCCACAACCTGCGGGTCGCGGTGCAGTACATCGAAGCCTGGCTGGGCGGTTCAGGGGCGGTGGCCATCTACGGCCTGATGGAGGATGCGGCGACGGCGGAGATCTCGCGGGCGTCGATCTGGCAGTGGCTGAAGAACGGCGTGACGCTGGACGGCGGCGCGCCGATGACTGTCGCTCTGTTCGACCGGGCGTTCGAGGAAGAGCTGGCCGTGGTCCGCGGCGAGGTCGGCGAGGAGAGATGGGCGTCAGGGCGGTGGGCAGAGGCGGCGGAGCTGATGCGCGACCTCTGCCTGCAGGAGGAGTTCGCCGAGTTCCTGACGCTGAGCGCCTACGAGCGGCTGTAGGCAAATAGGGGGACAGCTTACCTATTTCGTCATGTCGAGGCGGACATCCGAGCGAAATAGGTAAGCTGTCCCCTATTTGACGAGCACCACCTCCACCCAGTCCGCCTCGGCCAGTTCCACCTCGTCCAGGTTGGCGCCGGGCCCCTGACGATCCACCACCAGGAAGTCGCTGACCTCGCCGAGGGCCAGCGAATAGTGGTGCCAGGTTCCAGCGGCGAAGTTCACGCCCTGGTCGCCAGACGCCAGGAACAGCTCGATCTTCGCCGGGTCCAGCGCGCCGGCCGGCGCCACCGCCACCAGGTACGGCCGCCCATTCAACGGCATGAAGGCCTGGCTCCCCACCGGATGGCGCTCCATGATCTTCAGCACCAGCGTGGGCAGGGGCGTCGAGCGGAATATGCTGATGATCGGCGCACCGCCGTCGGTCGCCGCATCGACGCGAGCCAGGGCGTTGAACCGCGTCGTGGCGCCGTAGTTGATCGGATACCGCTCGACGCCGTCGCGGGCCGAGATTACCTCGCCGTAGGGGGCGAAGGCCTCCGCTGTCAGCGGTTTGGGCGTCACCCGGCGTATCACTTCGCCTCCGCCCGGATCCAGGCGCCCAGCCGGTCGCGCTCGGTCTTCGTCATGCCTGTCTCATTGCCCAGCGGCATGCTGTCGGTGGCCACGGCGCGCTCGTAGATGCGCGGGGCGTGGCGGCGGATGTCGGCCTCGGTGTCATAGGCCACGCCATTGGGCGGGGCGGCGAAGGCCGGGTTGGTCGGGCTGGCGGAATGGCAGGCGCTGCAGTGACGGGCGACGATGGCCTGGACCTCGCTGAACGACACGACCCCGGCGACCTGCGCCGGCTGCGGTTTGGTCGCCAGGGCCACCCCCATCACCGCCAGGAAGATCACCGCCCCGTTGACGAGGATCATCGGCTGGCCGGAGCCGGCGTTCCGGCGGTTGAAATAGTGGCGGATGGTCCAGCCGCTGGCGCCGATCCCGGCCACCAGCAGCCAGTTCAGCGGGTGGTCGATGACCATTGGGTAGTGGTTGCTGACCATCAGGAACAGCACCGGCAGGGTCATGTAGTTGTTGTGCACCGAGCGCATCTTGCCGCGCTTGCCCAGCGCCGGATCGACGGGCTGGCCAGCCAGCATGGCGGCGACGATCTTCCGCTGGTTGGGGATGATGATCAGGAAGACGTTGGCCACCATCACCGTGCCGATGATCGCCCCCAGATGGATGAAGGCTCCGCGGTTGCTGAAGATGTGGCTGAGGGCATAGGCGGCGGCGGTCAGGATGAGGAACCAGACTGCGCCGAACAGCCTCAGCCGCTGGCCCAGCGGGGAGCGGCAAAGGCCGTCGTAGAGGATCCAGCCGCCCGCGAGGAAGGCCAGGCCGATGCCGATCGCTTGCCAGGGCGCGAGGTCCATCTTGGACGTGTCGATCAGGTAGGTCGGGGCGCCCAGATAGTAGATCAGCACCAGCAGGGCCGAGCCGCTGAGCCAGGTGGTGTAGGCCTCCCATTTGAACCAGTGCAGCTCCTCGGGAAGGTCCGGCGGGACGGAGAGGTATTTGCGCTTGTGATAGAAGCCGCCGCCGTGAACGGCCCACAGGTCGCCCTGCACGCCCGCGGGCGTGGTGTCGTCGGCCTTCAGCCGCGCGTCCAGCCACATGAAGTAGAAGGACGAGCCGATCCAGGCGATGCCGGCGATGAGGTGCAGCCAGCGGACGCCGAGGTTCAGCCAGGCGAGGAGGTCGGCGGTCATGGCGTCTCGACCATCTGCAGGAGTTGGGCGGCCACGGCCACGGCGATCACTTCCGGGGCCTTGCTCTTGAGGCCGGGCAGGCCGATCGGGCAGGTCAGGCGGGCGATGGTGGCTTCGGAAACGCCGTCGTCGCGCAGGCGGCGCAGGAAGCGGGCGCGCTTGGTGTCGGAGCCGATCAGCCCGGTGTAGCGGCCGCCACCGGCCGTTAGAACCGCCCGGGTCAGCTGGTAATCCAGGTCGTGGTTGTGGGTCAGGATCAGGACGTAGTCCGCTTCTCCAACTGCGGCCGCGATCTCGACCAGCCGCGCCTCGTCATGGACCGCCACGCCCGGCCCGGCGGCCTCCTCGCGGCTGTCGTGCCAGTCGAGAGCGAAGGGCAGCGGCGCGAAGGCCCGGGCGATGGCCTGGCCGACATGGCCGGCGCCGAACAGGACGAGGCGCGGCTTGCGGGCGTCGATCCGCTCGATCAGGGCGTCGCCTTCGGAGAGTTTGGGGCGGCGGCCGGGGAGGGGCTGGCCGTTGGCGTCGACCATGCGGATCAGCGCGCCGGGCCATTGGTCGACTTCATCCAATCCTCCCCACAAGCGAAGCGCGCTGGGGAGGGGGACCATCCGCAGGATGGTGGAGGGGGCAGCGCCGGACCTGCCGGAAAGACCTGAATTCAGGACGGGGCCGCTCGCGTTCGCGCTGCCCCCTCCACCGCCTTCGGCGGTCCCCCTCCCCGGCTTCGCGGGGAGGATTGAGCGTTGGAGGTGGTCGCCGCGCACCCGGCCTTCGAGCTGATACCGCTCCCCCGCCGTCTCCAGCGCGGCAACCTCGCCGAGCCAGCCGGCGCTGCCCGCGTCCAGCCGCTCCAGCAGCAGCCGCACATGGCCGCCGCAGCACTGCTGCAGGAACGGGCCCAGCGGGTAGTCCTGCAACGCCCAGCTCCGCTCGCTCCCCAGCATCCGCCGGCACTGTTCGGTCGCCCGGTGTTCCAGGGCGCCGCCGCCGATGGTGCCGCTCTGGCCGCGCGCGCCGACCAGCATCCGCGTCCCGGCTTCGCGCGGGGTCGAGCCCTCGGCGGCCACCACGGTGACCATGGCCAGGGCCTCGCCGCGCGTCACGGCGGTCAGGGCTTGCGCGGCCCAGCTCATGCCAGCCCAGCCCGGCGACGGACATCGTCCACCGCCATCAGGATGCGCTCGGGCGTCGCCGGGGCGTCGAGGTCGGGCATCACACGCCAGTCGCCGGCCGCCGCGACGGCCTGGGTCAGGGCCGAGAACACCGAGATGGCCAGCATCAGCGGCGGCTCGCCCACCGCCTTGGAGCGGTGGATGGTCGGCTCGGCGTTGGGCTCATGCCAGAAATCGATGTTCATCACGCCTGGCCGGTCCGACGCCGTCGGGATCTTGTAGGTCGAGGGGGCGTGGGTCTTCAGCACGCCCTTGGCGTCGAACACCAGCTCTTCGGTGGTCAGCCAGCCCATGCCCTGGACGAAGCCGCCCTCGATCTGGCCGAGGTCGATGGCCGGGTTCAGCGACTTGCCGCAGTCGTGCAGGATGTCCGTGCGGAGGCAGCGGTTCTCGCCGGTCAGCGTGTCGATGATCACCTCCGACACGGCGGCGCCCCAGGCGTAGTAGAGGAACGGCCGGCCCTGATGGCGGGTCCGGTCATAGTGGATCTTCGGCGTGCGGTAGTAGCCGGCGGCCGACAGCGAGACGCGGGCGAACCAGGCCTTCTTCGCCAGCTCGGCGAAGGTCAGCACGGTGTCGCCGACGCGTACGCTGTTGTTCTCGAACACGATCCGGCCCGGCGGAACGCCGAACTCGGCGGCGGCGAAGGCGACCAGCCGGTCGCGGATCTGGCCGGCGGCGTCCAGGGCCGCCATGCCGTTGAGGTCCGAGCCGGAGGAGGCGGCGGTGGCCGAGGTGTTGGGCACCTTGTCGGTGGCCGTGGCGGTGATCTTCACCTGGTCCAGGTCCAGGCCGAACACGTCGGCGACCACCTGGGCGACCTTCACATAGAGGCCCTGGCCCATCTCCGTGCCGCCGTGGTTCAGCATGACGCTGCCGTCGGTGTAGACATGGACCAACGCCCCGGCCTGGTTGAGATGGGTGGCGGTGAAGCTGATGCCGAACTTCACCGGCGTCAGGGCGATGCCGCGCTTCAGCCAGCGGTTCTCAGCGTTCCACTTGAGGATGGCGGCGCGGCGGACGCGGTAGCCGCTGCTCGCCTCCAGCTGCTCGATCAGGGCCAGGGCAGGGCTGCCCTCGACGGTCTGGCCGTAGGGGGTCTGAACCCCGGCCGGCCCGTAGAGATTGGCCTTGCGGACGTCGAGCGGGTCCTTGCCGAGGTGCAGGGCCACCGCGTCCAGCGCCCGCTCGACGCCCATCATCCCCTGCGGCCCGCCGAACCCCCGAAAGGCGGTGTTGGACACCGTGTTCGTCCGGAACCGGTGCGAGACGATCTTCGCCGTCGGCAGGGCGTAGGCGTTGTCGCAATGGAACATCGCCCGGTCGTTGATGGCCATCGACAGGTCGGCGGAGCAGCCGCAGCGGCTGGCCAGGTCGAAGGTGGCGCCGGCCAACCTCCCGTCGTCGTCGAAGCCCACCGACCACGCGGTCTCGAAGTCGTGCCGCTTGCCGGTCATGACCATGTCGTCGTCGCGGTCGAGGCGGACCTTGGCCGGGCGGCCGGTGCGCACGGCGATCAGGGCCGCCGCCGCGGCAAACAGGGCCGGCTGGCTCTCCTTGCCGCCGAAGCCCCCGCCCATCCGGCGGATCTCGACGGTGACGCTATGGTCGCGGACGCCCAGCACCCTGGCGACGTTGTGCTGCACCTCGGTCGGGTGCTGGGTCGAGGACCAGACATGGACGTCCCCGTCCTCGCGCGGCGTGGCCAGGGCGATCTGGCCCTCGAGGTAGAAGTGGTCCTGGCCGCCGATGGCCAGCCGGCCTTCAAGCCGGTGCGGCGCGGCGGCGATGGCGGCGGAGGCGTCGCCCAGGCGCATGGTCTGGGCCGGCTCGATCACCGTCCCGGCGGCGCGGGCGTCGGCGATGGTGATGAGCGGCGGCAGGTCTTCGTAGACCACCTCGGCCAGCTTCGCGGCGGCGCGGGCCTGCGCCTCGGTCTCGGCGGCCACCGCGAACAGCGACTGGCCGACGTACTGCACCAGACCGTCGGCGAACAGGGGATCGTCCCCGGCCACCGGGCTGACGTCGTTCTTGCCGGGAATGTCGCTGGCGCTGATCACATCGATGACGCCCGGCGCGGCCCGGACGGCGGTCAGGTCCATGGCGACGATCCGGGCGTGGGCCCGCTCGCTCATGCCGATATGGACGTGCAGCAGGTCGGCCGGGTGGGGCAGGTCGTCGATGTACAGGGCCCAGCCGGAGACGTGCTTCTCCGCGCTGTCGTGCCTGATCGGTTGATGGACCACGCCCGCCTCAGGCATCGACCGGCCCCGCGTCCAGCACCCGCACAGCCGCGCCGCCGCTCTCGGCGAACACCTTGCGCAGCAGGTTCTTCGCGCCGGCCAGGCGATAGGCGGCCGAGGCGCGCATGTCGTCGATGGGCTGGAAGTCCCGCTCGAGCGCCGTCGCGGCGGCCTCGATGGTCGCCTCCGTCCAGGGTTTGCCGGTGAGGGCCGCCTCGCAGGCTGCGGCCCGCTTCGGCGTCGCCGCCATGCCGCCAAAGGCTACCCCGGCGTTTGCTACATGCCCGTCTTTTATCGACAGCGAGAAGCCGCCGCAGACGGCCGAGATATCCTGGTCGAACCGCTTGGACAGCTTGAACACCCGGTAGAGGCCAACCGGCGGCAGGACGATCACGGCCTCGACGAACTCGCCCGGCCGCCGGTCCTGTTTGCCATAGGCGAGGAAGTAGTCCTCCAACGGCATCCGGCGGGTCTCGTCGCCCTTTCGCAGCACCAAGGTGGCGCCCAGCGCGATCAGGGCGGGTGGCATGTCGCCGATGGGCGAGCCGTTGGCGATGTTGCCGCCGATCGTGCCGCTGTTGCGCACCTGCACCGAGCCCAGCCGCCGGACCAGCTCGCCGAGATCCGGGTGCAGGTCGGCCAGCGCCGCCCAGGCGTCCGAATAGCGCACGCCCGCGCCGATCCGCAGGCCTTCGGGCGTCAGGGAGACGGTCCTCAGCTCGCCCACCTCGCCCAGGTGGATGATGGTCTCCAGCGTCCTGTGCTGCTTGGTCACCCACAGGCCGACATCGGTCGCGCCGGCCAGCACCACGGCGTCCGGATTGGCCTCGATCAGCGCGGCGAGGTCGCCGAGCGACTTCGGCGCGAACCAGCGGCGGCCGGCATGGTTCAGCGACAAGGGCTCGTCGCGGGCGAGGGCCTTCAGCGCCTCGACCGGATCGTCTGTGGCCCTCGGCGCGACCGCCTCGGCGGCGGCGATGATCGGGCCGTAGCCGGTGCAGCGGCAGAGGTTGCCGGCGATGGAGTCGGCGACGGGCGGCGGCGAGTCCTCCCGCCCGCGCGCCCACAGGCTCATGACGAACCCGGGCGTGCAGAAGCCGCATTGCGAGCCATGGTGCTCGACCAGGGCCCTCTGCACCGGGTGGTCCCCGCCGAGGCTTTCGACGGTCTTCAGCGCCTTGCCGTCGAGCATCGGCGCGAACAGGATGCAGGCGTTGACCGCCCGCCACGTCACCTGGTCGCCGTCGAGCTCGCCGAGCGCCACGGTGCAGGCGCCGCAGTCGCCCTCGGCGCAGCCTTCCTTGGTCCCTGTGCGGCGCAGGTCGTAGCGCAGCAGGCCCAGCACCGTCGTCGTCGGGTCGATGTCGCGCAGTTCGCGGATCTCGCCATCGAGCACGAACCGGACGACATCCCGCGCCATCAGCTCCCCCGGTAGGTGGAGTAGCCGTACGGCGAGACCAGCAGCGGCACATGGTAGTGGTCCGCGGGATGGGGGATGCCGAATTCGATGGCCACGACCTCAAGGAAGGCGGGTTGCGGCAGGTCCAGGCCCTGACCGCGGAAGTAGTCGCCCACGTCGAACTCCAGCCGATAGTGACCCCGGTGAATGGTCTCGCCGGTCAGCAACGGCGCCGGGCAACGGCCATCGGCGTTGGTGTGGGTCTCGACCAGCTGCTGGCCATCGCGAAACAGCCGCACAGCGACCCCCGCTGCCGGCCGGCCGTGGGTGGTGTCCAGAACGTGGGTGGTCAGACCGGTCATTGTCGCTCCACGGCCCGCGACGCGCGGCTAGCCGGTCAGATTCTCCTCCGAATGGTCCGAATGCAACCATCCCCGGCCCTGAAACGCGCCCAAACCTTGACGATCGAGGTTCCACGGGCCTCCCATGCGCGTCCCATGCGTGACGGCTACCCCAGAGACCTGATCGGCTACGGCCCCAATCCGCCGCACGCGGACTGGCCCGGCGGCGCGCGCATCGCCGTCCAGGTGGTGCTCAACTACGAGGAGGGCGGCGAGAATTCCGTCCTGCACGGCGATGCCGGGTCCGAGACCTTCCTGTCCGACATGATCTCGCCCGCCGCCGTCGAGGGCGCGCGGAACATGAGCATGGAGTCGCTCTACGAATACGGCGCCCGCGCCGGCGTCTGGCGGCTGCTGCGGCTGTTCGGGCGCTATGACCTGCCCCTGACGGTATTTGGCGTGGCGGCGGCGATGGCGCGCAACCCGGTGGCGGTGGAGGCCTTCCTGCAGGCCGGCCACGAGATCGCCAGCCACGGCTGGCGCTGGATCGACTACCAGGCCGTGCCCGAGGCCATCGAGCGGGAGCACATGGCCCGGGCCATCGATGTCCACACCCGACTGACCGGCGAGCGGCCGCTGGGCTGGTACACCGGCCGCACCAGCCCCAACACCCGGCGGCTGGCGGCCGAGGAGGGCGGCTTCCTCTATGACGCCGACGACTATTCCGACGACCTGCCGTTCTGGTCGACCCAGACGGCGACGCCCCACCTGATCGTGCCCTACACCCTGGAAGCCAACGACATGCGCTTCTCCGGCACGGGCTTGAACACCGGCGAGCAGTTCTTCAGCTACCTGCGCGACGCGTTCGACGTGCTCTACGCCGAGGGCGAGGAGCGACCGAGGATGATGTCCATCGGCCTGCACTGCCGGCTGGCGGGGCGACCGGGCAAGATGGCCGGGCTGGAGCGGTTCCTGCGGCACGCCCTGTCGCACCAGGACGTCTGGTTCGCCCGGCGAATCGACATCGCCCGCCACTGGCGCAAGCGGCATCCACATGCCGGGTAGGGAGGGCTTCATCCGGCGCTACGGGGCGGTCTACGAGGACTCGCCCTGGGTCGCCGAGGCGGTCTGGCCGGCGGCCGGGGCCCTCCGCTCGTCCCGGGCCATGGCCACGGCCATGGCGGCGGTGGTCGATTCCGCGTCCCGCAAGGACAAGCTGGCCCTGATCCGCGCCCACCCCCAGCTGGCCGGCCGGGCCCGCATGGCCGACGCCTCGGTGCGGGAACAGTCCGGCGCCGGCCTCGACCAGTGCTCGCCGGAGGAATTCGCCGACTTCCAGCGGCTCAACGCCGCCTACAACGACCGCTTCGGCTTTCCCTTCATCGTGGCGGTGAAGGGCCTGACCCGGCGGGACATCCTGGACGCCTTCGCCACCCGGCTTGCCAACTCGCCGGAGACCGAATTCGCCGAGGCCTTGCGCCAGATCCACCGCATCGCCGCCTTCCGGCTGGACGAGCTGTACGAGGACGCGACGTGAGCAACCCCTTCGCCGGCCTGATCGACCTGGCCCAGCCCCGCCTGGGGAGCGGGGTGGTCTACGCCACGGACGACTTTTTCGCCGACAAGGCCCGGCTGATCGACCCGGCCGAGCCCGTGTTCATCCCCGGCAAATACGACGACAACGGCAAGTGGATGGACGGCTGGGAAAGCCGCCGCAAGCGCGTGCCCGGCCACGACTGGGCGGTCGTCCGCCTGGGCGCGCCGGGCGAGATCCACGGCTTCGAGATCGACACCCGGCATTTCACCGGCAACTACCCGCCCGGGGCGGCGCTGTTTGGCTGTGTCAGCGACGATGTCGTCCCCGGCGAGGGCGCGGCCTGGACGCCCCTGACCGGCAAGCTCGATCTGAGGGGCGACGACCGGCAGTACGTGGAGGCTGCCCCGGGCGGGGTCTGGACGCATGTGCGGCTGGACATCTTTCCCGATGGCGGCGTGGCGCGGCTGCGGGTCTACGGGACGATCCACAAGGACTGGAGCAAGGTCGGGCCGGACGCGGTTCTGGACCTGCTGGCCATGGAGAATGGCGGCCGCGGCCTGATCGCCAACGATGAGCACTTCGGCCGGGTCGAGAACCTGACCGCGCCGGGGCGGGGCAAGGACATGGGCGACGGCTGGGAGACCCGCCGCCGCCGCGAACCAGGCCACGACTGGGCGATCCTCGAGGTCGGCCACGCCGGCTTCATCAGCGAGATCACCGTCGATACCGCCCACTTCAAGGGCAACTACCCCGACCGTTGCTCGATCCAGGCCAGCGCCGACGCGACCGGCTCGCCCGAAGAGATCGCGAAACAGGCGGAGGCCTGGCCAGTGCTGCTGCCCGAAACGAAGCTGCAGATGGACCACGTCCACGTCTTCACGACGGAGATCCTGCCGCACGGCCCGGTCCGGTTCGTGCGCCTGAACATCTACCCCGACGGCGGCGTCAGCCGGCTGCGGCTGAAGGGGCGGATCGCCTAGGTCAGGCGCGGGCCCGCAACGCGATGAAGACGAGGCCGGCGCCCAGGGCGAGGCAGAGCGGCCCGTAGACCAGCACATCCAGCCGGGCGAACGGTTCTTGCGGGGCAATGGCGCGCCAGGTCGGCGTCCACACGGCCGCGCCGCGAACCAGGAAGACGGCCGCCGCGGCGAGCACGGCCAACTGTGGCGCCAAGCCCGGCGACCTGACCTGCCAGCAGGCCAGGGCGGCGACGGTCAGCAACGCAGCGCAGACCATCAGGCAGGGAATCAACCCCGGCATGCGCGTCACGCCCCGCATGCCGATGACCGTCGCCACCCGCTGCGCCTCATCGGCCCCCGGTCAGGGCAGGCCCAGTCCCCAGGCCAGATGCAGCAGGGCAATCGCCAGCAGAGTGGTGATGACGACAGGGGCGACTATGGGCATGGCTGGCGGAGCCTTCGCTGCAGGGTTTCGCGCCGCAGGATGACGCTGTGCGACATAAGGCCTGCCGGGCCGGGGCCGTCCAGTGACGAGCCCGCGAGATCGCGGTCGACAGACGGGCAAAACCTGTGCACGGCTGGCCCGGCATGACGCAGGACACCACCCCCGCCACCGGCACGCTGACCACGGCGCTCGCCCACGCCGCCGGACTGCTGGCGCAGGACCCCGGGCTGGCCGAGGCCCAGGCGCGGGAGATCCTGCGGGCCATGCCGGGGCATCCCGAGGCGACCCTGATCCTGGCCATCGCCCTGCGCCGCCAGGGTAGACCCGGTCCGGCGCTCGAGGTGCTGGAGCCGGTCATCCGCGCCAACCCTAACTGGCCGCCGGTGCATCAGGAGGCGGGCCTCGCCCTCGCCGAGCTGGGCCTCGGCCGCGCCGCCATCGCCGCCCTCAGCCGCGCGGTGGCGCTGAATCCGAAGCTGACCGCGGCCTGGGGCGGTCTGGCCGATCAGCTGACCCTGGCCGGCGACGAGGCCGGGGCGCAGGCGGCGCGGGCGCAGCAGATCAAGGCCGCCGCCGCCGATCCGGAACTCCTCGAAGCCGGCGCGGCTCTCTGCGACAACCAACTGCCCGCAGCCGAGCGGCTGCTCAAACCCTACCTTGCCCGCCATCCGACCAATGCCCCGGCAATCCGCATGCTGGCCGAGGTCGCCGCGCGGTTGGGCCGGATGGAGGACGCCGAGACCCTGCTGGCCCGCTGCGTCGAACTGGCCCCCGGCTTCGCCGAGGCGCGGCACAACCACGCCACCATCCTCTATCGCCTGAACCGGTCGGAGGAGGCCCTGGCCCAGCTGGACTGGCTGCTGGCCCGCGACCCGCAGAACCCCGGCTACCGCAACCTCAAGGCCGCGGCGCTGGGCCGGGTGGGCGACTACGAGGGGGCCATCGCCCTTTACGACGCGCTGCTCAGGGTCTGGCCGGACCAGCCGAAGGCCTGGATGAGCTACGGCCATTCGCTGAAGACGGTCGGTCGGCAAGCCGACTGCATCGAGGCCTACCGCCGCAGCATCGCCCTGACGCCGCAGCTCGGCGAGGCCTGGTGGAGCCTGGCCAACCTCAAGACCATCCGCTTCACGGGCGAGGACGTGGCGGCCATGGAGGCCCAGCTGGCCCGCGCCGACATCAGCGACGAGGACCGCTTCCACCTGCAGTTCGCCCTCGGCAAAGCGCTGGAGGACGCCGGCGATTTCAAACGCTCCTTTGGCTGCTACCGCGACGGCGCGGCCCTGCGCCGGGCGGCCATCGACTACGACGCCGACAACACCACCGCCCATGTGGCCCGCTCGAAGGCGACCCTGACCCGCGCCTTCTTCGAGGCTCGCGAAGGCTGGGGCAGCGATGCGCCGGACCCGATCTTCATCGTCGGCCTGCCCCGGTCGGGATCGACCCTGATCGAGCAGATCCTTTCCAGCCATTCGGCGGTTGAGGGGACCATGGAGTTGCCCGACATCATCTCCATCGCCCGGCGGCTGGGCGGGCGGCACCGACGCGACCTGCCGTCGGCCTACCCGGAGGTGCTGGAAACCCTGGACGCCGACGCCTGCCGCGCCCTGGGCGAGGAGTTCCTCGAGCGAACCCGCATCCAGCGCAAGCTCGGCCGGCCGTTGTTCATCGACAAAATGCCCAACAACTTCGCCCACGCCGGGTTGATCCACCTGATCCTGCCCCGGGCGAAAATCATCGACGCGCGACGCCATCCGCTGGGCTGCTGCTTCTCGGCCTTCAAGCAGCACTTCGCCCGGGGCCAGACCTTCTCCTATGACCTGACCGAACTGGGCCGCTACTACGCCGACTATGTGGCGCTGATGGCCCATTTCGACGAGGCGCTGCCCGGCGTCGTTCACCGGGTGATCTACGAGAAGATGGTCGCCGACCCTGAAGGCGAGGTGCGGCGACTGCTCGACGACTGCGGCCTGCCGTTCGAACCGGCCTGCCTGAAGTTCTACGAGAACGACCGCGCCGTGCGCACGGCCAGCTCCGAACAGGTGCGCCGGCCGATCTTCACCGACGGCGTCGACCAGTGGCGGTCCTACGAGCGGTGGCTCGATCCGCTGAAGGCCGCGCTTGGGCCGGCGCTCGAAACCTGGGACCGATCCTGAGGCATTGCCGCCACAGCGCGCGCCATCAATGCTCTGAACGCCTGAATTGCTTCCAGTTCACTTGACACCGGAGGGGTCGGTGGACTGATCATTCCGCATCAATGTTCTGCGATAGCTTTGGGGGCTTATGATGGCGCGGAAGACATCTCTCACGATCGGCCGCAAGACAGCCCTGCTGTCCTCGGTGCTTCTGACCGGCGCCATGCTTGCCGGCGTCCCTTCGGCCTTCGCCCAGGACACCGTCGTCGGCGACGTTATCGTCACGGCGCAGAAGCGCGACGAGAACCTGCAGGACGTGCCCGTCAGCATCCAGGCCATCGGCGGCGAGCGCCTCGAGGCGCTGGTCGTTTCGGACTTCAACGACTACGTGAAGTTCCTGCCCAGCGTGTCGTTCCAGTCGACCGCGCCCGGCTTCTCCAGCGTCTACATGCGCGGCGTGGCCAGCGGCGGCGACGGCAACCACTCCGGCTCGCTGCCCAGCGTTGGCATCTATCTCGACGAGCAGCCGGTCACGACCATCACCGGTGCCCTGGATATCCACGTCTATGACATGGAGCGGGTCGAGGCCCTGGCCGGGCCGCAGGGCACCCTCTACGGCGCCAGCTCCCAGGCCGGCACCATCCGCCTGATCACCCGCAAGCCGGTGATGGGCGAGTTCGACGCGGCGATCGACGTCGAGGCCAATTCGGTCAGCGAAGGCGGGATGGGCTACGGCCTTGAAGGCTTCGTCAACATACCGCTGGCCGAGTCGGCCGCCGCGCGGGTCGTGGGCTGGTACCAGTACGACGCCGGGTTCATCGACAACGTCCTGACGCCCCGGACCTATCCGACCTGGGACGCCTTCACCGGCGGCAACGGCACCATCACCAACGCCGGTCTGGCGGAGGATGACTACAACGACGTGACCACCGTCGGCGGCCGGGTGGCGCTGAAGATCGACCTGAACGAGAACTGGACCCTTTCGCCCACGCTGATGGCGCAGGAAGCGACCAGCAACGGCAATTTCTCGTTCAATCCGCAGCTGGGCGACCTGGAGATCGCCCGCTACCGGCCCGAAACCACCGAGGACCGCTGGTACCAGGCGGCGATGACCGTCCAGGGCAAAATCGGCAGCCTCGATTTCGTCTACGCCGGCGCCTACATGAAGCGCGATATCGAGGCGGAGTCCGACTACTCCGACTACTCGTTCTTCTACGACACCCTGTTCGGCTACGGCGCCTACTGGACCGACGGCGTCGGCAACCCGATCGAGCCGACCCAGTACATCCAGTCGGTCGACGCGTTCACCAAGGAAAGCCACGAAATCCGCATTTCGACGCCGGGCGACCTGCCCCTGCGGTTCGTCGGCGGCTATTTCTACCAGAACCAGACCCACGACATTCAGCAGCGCTACTTGATCGACGGTCTGGGCGACTTCCTCGAGGTGCCCGGCTGGTCCGACACCCTGTGGCTGACCAAACAGTTCCGCACCGACAAGGACTACGCCCTGTTCGGCGAGGTGGCCTGGGACTTCGCGCCCAACTGGACCCTGACCGGCGGCGCCCGCTACTTCCTGTCGGAGAACGGCCTGAAAGGCTTCTTCGGCTTCGGCACGGGTTACAGCTCTGGCACCGGCGTCGGCGCCTGTGACCCGGCGCTGCCGGTGTTCGAAACCGGGCCCTGTTCCAACCTCAACAAGACCACCGAGGAAACCGGCTTCACCCACAAGGTCAACCTGACCTGGAGCATCGACGACGACCGTATGGTCTACGGCACCTGGTCCACCGGCTACCGGCCGGGCGGCATCAACCGCCGTGGCACCCTGCCGCCCTACGGTTCCGACTTCCTGACCAACTACGAGTTCGGCTGGAAGACCATGTGGTTCAACCGGTCCCTGCGCTGGAACGGCGCGGCCTACATGGAACGCTGGGACGACTTCCAGTTCTCGATCCTGGGCGCCAACGGCCTGACCGAGATCAAGAATGCGGCCCAGGCGCGCATCATCGGTCTCGAGACCGACATCGCCTGGCGGATCACGCCGGACTTCACCGTCACGGCCGGAGCCGCCTGGACCAACGCCGAGCTGACAGCCAACTACTGCGGCTTCACCACCTCGACCGGCGTCCCGGTGACCCAGTGCCCCACGCCCCAGGCGCCCAAGGGCACGGACCTACCGGTGACGCCGCGGTTCAAGGGCAACCTGACCGCCCGCTACGAGTTCGTCCTCGGCGGTTTCGACGCCCACCTGCAGGGGGCCATGGTCACCCAGACCAGCAGCTGGACCGACCTGCGGCTGGTGGAGCGGGCGATCATCGGCGAACAGGAGGGCTGGACAGCCTTCGACTTCAACGCCGGGATCGAGAACGAGGTCTGGTCGGCCGAGTTCTTCGTCCAGAACCTGACCGACGAGCGGGCCAGCCTCTATCGCTACGCCCAGTGCGCCGAGGCGGTCTGCGGCGGCGCGGTCTATACCGTGCCCAACCAGCCTCGCACGCTCGGCCTGCGGTTCGGCCGCCGGTTCTAGGTCTCGAACCTCGCGGGTGTTCCCTCCGGGGGCATCCGCGAGGCCGGCCCGGACGGCGCTCCCCTGAGAGCTTTACATCACATAACTCGTTGGTTATTGGTTTGATCAATAGCCAATGAGTTATGTATTCCGATGTCGACCGCCCAGGATGCGCTGTTCAGAACGCTCGCCGATCCGACCCGGCGGGCGATCTTTGAACGGCTGTGCCGCGACGGCGAACAGACGGTCGGAGCCCTGACGGCCCGGGCGGGTGTCTCGCAGCCGGCGGTCTCGAAACACCTCGGAGTCCTGAAGCAGGCCGGGCTGGTGCGTGACCGCCCCGACGGCCGCCAGACCCACTACAGCGCCCAGCTCGGCGCCCTGACCCCGCTGCTGGACTGGACCAACCAGATGGCCGGCTTCTGGGAAGCGCGGTTCGACCAGCTCGAAACCCTGCTCACGAGGATGGACCAATGAGCGCCGCCGGAACCGAAACGCGCGTCGTCGTCGTCGAACGCAGCCCGACTCACCCTGAAGGACGCGACAGATCCATGGGAGGGGGCGTTGAGCCGACAGCACCGATGGGCGAACCCGATGAGGAAGAGCGACCCCATTCCGGCGGGAGACACGCCTGCCGGGCAGATCGATGCGAAGATCGCGGCGTTGGGCGATTGGCGGGGCGAGACGCTGGCCCGGGTTCGAGAGCTTGTTCATGAGGCCGATCCCGAGGTGGTCGAGACCGTGAAGTGGGGCGGGGTTCCGGTGTGGGAGCACGCCGGGATCATCACCACCGGCGAGACCTACAAGACCGCCGTGAAGCTGACCTTCGCCAAAGGGGCCTCGGTGGCGGACCCGTCGGGCCTGTTCAACGCCAGCCTGGAAGGCGCCACCCGCCGCGCCATCGACATCCGCGAAGGCGAGCCGATCGACGATGAGGCCTTCAAGACCCTGATCCGCGCCGCGGTGGCGTTGAACCTGTCGAAGCAGAAGATGCCGAAGGGCGGTTAGGTCAATCGACCTTCATCCCGATTTGGCGTCATGGCCCGACTTGTTCGGGCCACCCAAGCGCGCTGAGGTCAGAAATTGCCCCGCTGAGGGCCAACGCTCCACCGTCAAACACCGTGTTCTTGGGTGGCCCGAACAAGTCGGGCCATGACGGATCCATTTGAGCTGCACAGCGCCCGGCAGAGCTTTCGCGGGGACGGTCGGTGAGAAAGCCCTACTTCCGCGCCCGCGCGGCGAAGGCGGCGATCCGTTCGCGCATGTCGGGGCCGACCCCCTCGCCGTTGTAGACCTCGTGCGCCAGGCCCGCGCCGATGGGCAGGCCGTCTGTGTGGGTGACCAGCCGCTTGTTGGCGGCGTGGCTGAACGGCGAGTTGGCGGCGATCTCCTCGCACCAGGTGTCGATGGCGGCCTCGAACCGGTCGTCGGGAACGCAGGCGTTGGCCAGGCCCATGGCCTCGGCTTCGCGCCCCGAATAGGTGCGGCAGGTGAACATCATCTCGCGGGCTTTGTAGGTTCCGACCCGGCGCGGCAGCCGCTGGCTGAGGCCCCAGACCGGGGTCAGGGCCCAGCGGGCGTGGGTGTCGGCGAACTTGGCGCTCTCCGCCGCCAGGATGATGTCGCCGGCCAGGGCCAGCTCCAGGGCGCCGGTGTAGCAGTGGCCGTGCACCGCGCTGATCACCGGCATCGGCAGGTTGGCCAGCCGCTCGATGACATGGGACTGGTAGTTGGCCCGGGGCAGTTTCTCGCCGGTGGCGATGTCGCCCAGGTCATGGCCGGCGGAGAAGCAGCGGCCCGCCCCACGCAGCACGACCACGGTCGCCTCGCCCGGGTCGTCTTCCAGCGCCGCGACGTGGCCCTCCAGCGCCTCGAACACCGGCACGTTGAGGGAGTTCAGCTTGTCGGGCCGGTTCAGCGTCAGGATCGCGGCGGCGCCGCGGTCCTCGCGCAGGACGAGATCGGTCATGGTCGGTCTCCTCAGGCCGTGGCTGCGGCGGGGGTCTTCTTCTTCAGGAAGACCGTCTGGGTGTTGGTGTATTCCAGCAGGCCCTCCAGCGCGCCCTCGACCCCGACGCCGGACTGCTTCTGGCCGCCGAAGGCCGCCAGGGGCGAGAGGTGCTGGCTCTCGTTGATCCAGACGGTGCCAGTGGCCAGCCGCTCGGCGATCTCCAGCGCCTTGTCCTCGTCGGCGGTCCAGATCGAGCCGCCCAGGCCGTACTGGGTGGCGTTGGCCTTGCCGATGACGTCCTCCAGGTCGTCGAACTTCAGCAGCGGCAGCACCGGCCCGAACTGCTCCTCCTGGACGATGCGGCTGTTCTCCGGCGGGTTGTCGATGATGGTCACCGGCACGAAGTAGCCGGGCGCCTCGGACTTTTCGCCGCCGATCAGGAACTTGTAGCCCTTGGTCCTGGCGTCCTCGATCAGCTCCAGCACCCGCTGGTACTGCAGGCGGTTCTGGATCGGCCCCATCTGGGTGCCCTGGTCGGCGCCGTCGCCCACCTTGACCGTTTTCGCATAGGCGACCAGGGCGTCCTTGAGCGGCTCGTAGACGTCCTTGTGGACATACATCCGCTTGGTGGCGATGCAGATCTGGCCGGTGTTCTTGAAGGCGGCCCAGAACAGCTGCTCGGCGACCTCCTCGACGTTGACGTCGGGCATGACGATGGCCGCGTCGTTGCCGCCCAGCTCCAGGGTGATGCGCTTGAGGGTGTCGGCGGCGGACTGCATCACCTTGCGGCCGGTCTGGGTCGAGCCGGTGAAGCTGACCTTGTCGATGCCCGGGTGGCTGGTGATCCAGGGGCCCAGATCGTCGCCGCCGGTGACGATGTTCAGCACCCCGTCCGGCAACACGCCGCGCAGCAGTTCGCCGATCCGCAGGGTGGTCAGGGGCGTGAACGGTGAGGGCTTGAGCACCACCGTGTTGCCGGCCAGCAGGGCCGGGGCGACCTTGAACATGGCCAGAATGATCGGGAAGTTCCACGGGGCGATGGCGCCGACCACGCCGATCGGCACATGGCGGGTCTCACCGCGGCGCTCGGCGGTGTCCTCGACGACGGTCACCGGCAGGTCGAGGGTGGAGATGGCCTGGCACCAGTAGGCGCCGCCCAGGATGTCGCCCATGGCGTCGGCGTGCGGCTTGCCCTGTTCGGCGGTCAGCAGGCGCTTGAGTTCCTCGACATTGCCCGCCAGCAC
>JAUXTQ010000011.1 GCA_030678995.1 Caulobacter sp. | reverse complement strand
CGGACCACAGGATGCACAGCGAATGGGGCGAGGTTTCCCCCGGGACCGCCGCCGCCCTCAACGCCGTCCGCGCCGCCGGCGGCCGCATCGTCTGCGTCGGCACCACCTCCCTGCGCCTGCTGGAAAGCGCCACGACGCCCGAGGGCGAGGTCCTGCCCTTCCATGGCGACACGGCCATCTTCATCACGCCCGGCTACCGCTTCCGCGCCGCCGATGTGCTGATGACCAATTTCCACCTGCCGAAATCGACCCTGTTCATGCTGGTCAGCGCCTTCGCCGGGCTGGAGACCATGAAATCGGCCTACGCCCATGCGGTGAAGGACGGCTATCGCTTCTATTCCTACGGGGATGGCAGCCTGCTATTCCGCGCCGCCTGATGCCCTTCCCGTTCGAGATCACCGCCACCGAAAGCCGCGCCCGCACCGGCGTGCTGAGGACGCCGCGCGGAGACATCCGCACACCCGCCTTCATGCCCGTCGGCACCGCCGCCACGGTCAAGGCCATGACGGTGGATCAGGTCGCCCAGACCGGCGCCGACATCATTCTGGGCAATACCTACCACCTGATGCTGCGTCCGGGCCCCGAGCGGATGGAGCGGCTGGGCGGGCTGCACAAATTCATGGGCTGGACCAAACCGATCCTCACGGACAGCGGCGGCTTCCAGGTGATGTCGCTGGCCGGCATTTCCAAGGTGAAGGAGGAGGCCGTCACCTTCGCCAGCCACATCGACGGCTCCAAACACGTCCTGACCCCCGAACGCTCGATCGAGATCCAGGCCGACCGCATCGGCGCCGACATCTCCATGCAGCTGGACCAGTGCGTCAGCTGGCCCGCCGAAGAGCCCGCCGCCCGCGCCGCCATGGAGCTGTCGGCCCGCTGGGGCGCCCGCTCGAAGGCCGCCTTCGGCGTGCGCGAGACCCAGGCCCTGTTCGGCATCCAGCAGGGTTCGACCTTCGAGGGCCTGCGCCGCGAATCCTCCGACCGGCTGATCGAGACCGGCTTCGACGGCTACGCCATCGGCGGCCTGGCGGTTGGCGAGGGGCACGAGGCCATGTGCGAGGTGCTCGACTACGCCCCCGGCCTGCTGCCCGCCGACCGGCCGCGCTACCTGATGGGGGTGGGCAAGCCGATCGACCTGGTCGAGGCGGTGGCCCGGGGTGTGGACATGTTCGACTGTGTCCTGCCGACCCGCTCGGGCCGCCACGGCCAGGCCTGGACCTGGGCCGGTCCGCTCAACATGAAGAACGCCCGTTTCGCCGAGGACGATTCGCCGCTGGACGAGACCAGCGCCTGCCCGGCCAGCAGCGGCTATTCGAAGGCCTACCTGCACCACCTGATCCGTTCGGAGGAGATCCTCGGCCAGGTGCTGCTCAGCTGGCACAACATCGCCTTCTTCCAGGCCCTGACCGCCGCCATGCGCGCGGCCATAGCCGAGGGCCGTTTCGAGGCCTTCCGGAAGGATTTCCGGGCCCGTCAGCCATAGGGGACATGTACCAAGGGTACGTGTCCCCTAAGCCCGCCGCTCGATTGGGGACACGTACCTGCGGTACATGTCCCCTCTAATGGATCGGATAGCGGGGTCCGGGCTTGCGCGCCGGTTCGCGGGGGATCTCCGATTTCACATGGGTCGGCGTCGCCGGCGCGGCGCAGCCCTTTGATTCGCCCAGGCCCTTGAGATAGCCGCGCCGGATGCCGCCAGCGGTGATGGCCGCCCGCACCAGCTTGTCGTGCCGCTCGGCGCCGCTCAGCCGCCGCACCCAGCCGCGCATGGGGATCAGGTCCTGCGCCGCCGAGGCCACCATGCCCAGCGCCGTGTCGCCCGCCGCGTCCTTGCCCTTCGAGATCAGGTCACGGCCATCGGGCGACGACGGTTCGTCGATGTCGGCGCCGAGCACCTCGTTGAGCGGGCCGATCAGGGCGATCAGCTCGGCGCAGGTCAGGGGCTTGGGCCTCTTGTAGGGGTCCTCCAGCGCGTCCAGCAGGACCGGCGGGATCTTGGCGCGCAGCAGATTGAGGTCGCGCATCGGCGAGGTGACCGCGCCGGTGACGCTGCCGCGGTTGACCTGGTCGCTGGTCTGGACGCGGCCCGACGGCGGCTGGCCGGGCGGGTCGGCGGGGGGTTGCTGCTGCGCGCCGGCCGCGTTGGCGGCGCCGGCGCAGAGCAGGACAATGGCGGGAAAGACGACGAGGGAGCGCATGGGGCGGATGCTAAGCACGACGACCCTGTTCCGCCAAGCGTTCGGCGCTTGCGGCGGCAGGGCCCCGCCACTATGGTCCGCGCCGCTTTCTGAGGCGCCGCGTGCGCCGCGCAAGCGGGCCGGTAGCTCAGTGGTAGAGCATTCGACTTTTAATCGAATGGTCGTGGGTTCGACCCCCACCCGGCCTACCAATTTCGCGCCGACAGTGGCGATCCCGTCAGGCGTGGTGCGACCTGCCGCATGACCATCTCGATCCGATCGGTGGAGAAGCCGTTCGGCCGTTTCCCGGCCCTGAACGACGTCAGCCGGGACATCGCGCCCCGCGAGTTGCTGGCGCAGCTCTCCCGCGAACAGGGACGAACCCTTGCGGTCGGCGCATCGACGCGGGTTTCCACGCGGGTGGCCCACATCTTCAGGGCCTGACCGTCGCGCCTACTGCTGTTGCTGCTGTTGCTGCTGCTGCTCCTGGCGCCGCGCGTCCTCGCTCGACCGGCGACGACCACCCGGGAAGGACGGCCGGGGCAGGCGCAGGAACTCCGGATCGGCGATAGCGGCCTTGGCCCGGCCCACCGACACGGCCACCGCCAGCTGACTGTCAGCCTCGCCCTTGTAGACGCCCAGCGACGGTGGCACGTCGCTGTAGTCCCGCCCGATGGCCACCGAGATGTGACGCTCGCCGGTGAGCATATTGTTGGTCGGGTCGAAGCCGGTCCAGCGCAGGGTCGGCAGGAACACCTCGACCCAGGCGTGGGTGGCGTCCGGGTCGGACCGGTCGCCGTGCTTGCGGTCGGTGAACAGGTAGCCGGAGACATAGCGGGCCGGGATGCCCCAGCCCCGGCAGATGGCGATCATGATGTGGGCGAAGTCCTGGCAGACCCCGCGGCCGACCCCCAGCGCCAGGTCGATCGGACTGTCGGCCTGGGTCACCCCCGGCGCGTAGTCGAAGGCGCTGTAGAGCGCTTCGTTGAGCGTCCGCAGGGCGGTCAGCGGATCGTGGCGCCGCAGGAGGTCGAGGTTGTGTTCGTTGACGAAGGTGTCGAGGGCGTTGGTCGGCGTGGCGAAGCCGTGCGGGCGCAGGAAGTCGAAGCACTCCCCGCGCACGAAGTCGCTGCGCAGGCGGTCCCACTCGCCCATGTCGAGCGCCGCGGGCAGCACCGGATCGGCCTGGGTCTCCACCGCCGAGCGCGCCTCGATGCGCAGGGTGTCATGCGCCTGGGGGACGTCGAAATGGTAGATCGCGTTCCCGAAGGTGTCGGCGTAGGAGAAGATCTGCGCCCGGGGATCGAGCTCCAGCTCGAAGCTGATCAGCCTCTGACGGGCGCTCTTCTGGGGCTGCATGCGCAGCTCCATGACGCTTTCCCGGACCGGACGCTCGTAGTGGTACTGGGTGACGTGGCGGACTTCTAAAAGCATGCGTGGCCTCAGGCGAAGTGTGACGCGGTTCGCCGCCCGGAGGCCACGCCGACTTTGAGTTGTGAGCACGCCCGGGCACAAAACCGGCGTCCACTTTTGTTGGGCGTGCTCACGCTGGAAGTTTCATCTCGAGGGAGTAGGCCACGAAGGTGTCGAAGATGGCGTCGTGGATGCGGGCGCATTCGGCGATGACCGTCGCCAGCAGGGCGCTGGACCCCGTCGCCTCCAGCTCGTCGACATCGCCGTAGAGCAGCCGCGCCTTGAGCCGGCCGGCCAGGCGTTCCGGCGTCGCCAGGCCGCCGGACTGCACATGCCGCGACACCCCCACCATGTGCTCCTCGATCCGCATCGTCGCGAAGCGGATGGAGCGGGGAAATTCCTCGTCGAAGACCAGGAACTCCAGGATGTGCCTGGGCTCGATCTCGGCGGTGTAGCGGCGCAGGTAGGGTTCCAGGGCGCAGCCCATGCGCAGCAGGCTCATCAGGGCGCCGCGGTCGGTGACATGGCCGTCGCGGCCGTCGCCGAAACAGACCTCCAGCAGCCGCGCGATCAGCTGCGCCCGCTCAAGATAGGCGCCCAGCATCAGGAACCGCCAGCCCTCGCCGTGGCTCATGGTGGCGTCGGCGGCGCCCTTGAACTGGTGCAGGTCCGCGATGATGTCGTGCAGATAGGCCGACGAGCCGCTCTCGAACGCCGCCGCCGCCCCGTCGCTGGTGATGCGCAGGTAAAGCAGATTGAGCCGCTCCCAGGTCTCGGTGGTGATCTGGTCGCGCACCTGGCGGGCGTTCTCACGGGCCAGCGACAGGGAGACCAGCACCGAGTTGTGGTCTTCCCGGTCCAGCACCAGCGACCTGGCCGCCTCATAGGTGCGGGCGGCCCTGGCCATGTCGGGATCACCCACGGCGGAGAGGGCGATGTAGGCCGTCTGGGCGGCCGCGTCGGACCGGTCCAGCGTGGCGTTGAGCATCACGTCGGCCAGACGGGAGAAATGCTCGGCCCGCTCCAGGTAGCGTCCGATCCAGTAGAGGCTGTCCGCCACCCGCGCGAGCATCATGGCCGGGCCTCCGGGACGACCGTGTCGTCGGCCAGAACCCAGGTGTCCTTCGAGCCGCCGCCCTGGCTGGAGTTGACCACCAGCGAACCCCGCCGCAGGGCCACCCGGGTCAGGGCGCCGGGGGTGACGATGACCTTCTCGCCCGAGAGGATGAAGGGCCGCAGGTCCACGTGCCGTGGCTCGATCCGTCCGTCGATCAGGCAGGGGGCCGTGGACAGCTGGATGGTCGGCTGGGCGATGTAGTTGGCCGGATCGGCCTTTAGGGCGTCGGCGAAGGCCTCGCGTTCCTTGCGGGAGGCGTGCGGCCCCACCAGCATGCCGTACCCGCCCGAGGCGCCGACGGCCTTGACCACCAGCTTGTCGAGGTTGGCCAGCACATGGCTCAGCTGCGCCGGCTCGCGGCACAGGAAGGTCTCGATGTTGGGCAGGATGGCGTCCTCGCCCAGGTAGTAGCGGATGATCTCCGGGACGTAGGCGTAGACCGCCTTGTCGTCGGCCACCCCGGTGCCCGGTGCGTTGCACATCACCACGTTGCCGGCGCGATAGGCGTTGAACAGCCCCGCCACGCCCAGCCCCGAGTCCCGCCGGAAGGTGAGGGGGTCGATGAAGTCGTCATCGACCCGACGGTAGATCACGTCGACCCGGCGGAGGCCCGTGGTGGTGCGCATGTAGACCATGTTTTCGTGCACCACGAGATCGCGGCCCTCGACCAGGGGCGCGCCCATCAGCCGGGCGAGATAGGCGTGCTCGTAATAGGCGCTGTTGTAGACGCCAGGCGTCAGCACCACGACCTGGGGATCGGGCCGCCAGTCGGCCGCCATGCTCTTGAGGGTGGCCAGCAGCAGGTCAGGGTAGCGCTCGACCGGCGCCACGTTGGCCGCCCGGAAAGTGCCGGGAAAGGTCCGTTTGGCGGCGTCCCGGTTGGCCAGCATGTAGGAGACGCCGGAGGGCACCCGCAGATTGTCTTCCAGCACCGCGAAGGCGCCGTCCTGGCCGCGAATCAGGTCGCTGCCACAGACGTTGGCGTAGGCCTTGTGCGGCACATAGAGGTGCTGCATCTCGCGCCGGTAGGACGGGGCGCCCAGCACCAGCTCCCGCGGCACGATGCCGTCCATCAGGATCTGCTGCTCGCCGTAGATGTCGTCGAGGAACATGTTCAGCGCCCGCAGGCGCTGTATCAGCCCGGCCTCGATATGCGCCCATTCGGCGGCCGGAATGATCCGCGGCACCAGGTCGGTGGGAATGATCCGCTCGGTGGTCGTCTCGGCGCCGTAGACGGTGAAGGTGATGCCCTGCAGCAGGAACGAGCGCTCGAGGGTCTTTTGCCGGTCGGCGAGAGCCTCGGGCGAGAGGGTGGTCAAACGAGCGTGCACCGAGGCGTAGTGGTCGCGCACATCGCCGCCGACGGCGTACATCTCATCGAAGGCCTCGCCCGGAAGATAGGCGGCCTCGGTCATCGGCAACCCCGGCGCCGCATCGACAATCTTCAGATTTGCGCCCGTCACGCCCCGGTCCGTTTTCTTGTCGGCCTGAACGGCCTCTTCACGGTTCATTCCTAACGCTCTTCCCCAGGCGCCGGGCGCGTTTCGGACTGAGTCGTCATCCGAAGTCCCGACTGCCCGGCATTTGTGCAACTTTCGCCGTCGCTGCAAAGGGTCGGCCGCGTGACAGCCGCTTCAGGCCCGACTAAACGGGGTCCGGGGCGCAGACAGAGGAAGACAGCTTGGCGCCTGCGCGCATCGCCCTCGTCGCATCGGCCGCCGCCGCGCTGACCGCGCTGGCCGGGCCCGTGCAGGCGCAGACGCCGAAGGCGGCTGTCCAGGGCGTTGCCGACTCCGAGCTGCTGGAAGCCATCGAGCGAGCCGTCGGCGAGGCCCGGTCCACCCCCCAAACCCGTTTCGAAGCGCGCCGGCGCGCCCGCGAGGCCGCCGAGGACGCCATCGCCGCCCTGCGCACCCAGGGCTACTACGGCTACGAGGTGCAGCCCGACGTGGTCGATCGCGACGAGGACGACAGCGGCGAGCCGCCCCGTGCCGTGCTGATCATCAAGCCGGGTCCGCGCTTCCGGTTCGCCGCCGCCGCCGTCGAATGGGTCGGCGACGCGCCGTTGCCAGAGGTGATCATCGCCGCCGAGCAGGCCATGGCCCTTCGCCGTGGCGCCGCCGGGAAGGCGACCGATGTTCTGGCCGCCGAGGGCCGTATCGTCGCCACGGTGCAGAAACGCGGCTACGCCGACGCCGCCTCCGCGCCGCGGGAGGTCATCGTCGACCATGCCGACCGCACCGTCCGTCCGACCTTTCGCATCATTGCCGGGCCCCGGGTGCTGCTGGACGGCGTGACCATCGAGCCGGCGGGCCGCACCAGTCCGGCCTGGGTCAAGGGGCTGGCGCCGTGGAAGGAAGGCGACGTCTACGATCCCGAGGACGTCGCCGAGCTCGAACGCAGGCTGCTGGACACCGGGGTCTACGATTCCGTGTCGGTGTCGCTCCAGCCGGCGGACAAGGCCACGCCGCAAGGTCACCGGCCGGTGCTGGTCGGCCTGGTCGATCGGCCGCCGCGAACCCTCGAACTGAGCGCCGGCTACTCCACCAGCGAAGGGGCCGGCCTGGACCTGCGCCGCACGCGCTACAACCGGTTGGGCCGGGCCGACATCAGCACCTACACCCTGCGCCTGGCCGAGCTGGAGCAGCGGTTCGAGGCCAGGCTGACCCTGCCGCACTGGCAGCGGCCGCAGCAAACCCTGACCGTGGTCGCCGGGGTCTACAACGAACTGACTGACGCCTATGACGCCACGGGCCTGCTGGCCACCGGCGACGTGACCCGGCGCTACGGCCGGACGTCCTTCATCACCCTTGGCCTCGCCCTGGACGCCAGCCGAAGCGCGGAAAAGACCCGGGTCAACAACACCACTGTCAGGGGCCAGGAACGGGACATCCTCACCGGCTCGGTCCTGGGCGCCTTCGCCCTCGACCGGTCCGACGACCCCCTGGATCCGACCCGGGGCTGGCGGCTTGAGGCCAGGGCGGAACCCACCGCCGCGGTCGGAGACTTGCAGGCGCTCTATTTCCGCGTTCAGGGGCAGGGCTCGGCCTATTTCGCCTTCGATGAGGACGCCGACACCGTGGCGGCGGCGCGGATCAAGCTGGGCACGATCTTCGGGGCGACCCTGGACGACGTCTCCGCCCCCCGGCGCTTTTTCGCCGGCGGCGGCGGGTCGGTGCGGGGCTACGCCTGGCAGGCCATCGGCCCGCGCCTGCCCGACAACACCCCACAGGGCGGCCTGTCGCTGTTCGAGACCTCGTTCGAAGTCCGCCGCAAGGTGACCGAACGCTGGGGCGTAGTCGCCTTCGTCGACGCCGGCGCCATCGGCTCGGAGTCGTATCCGCAGGGCGATGATTTCAGCGTCGGGGCCGGCATCGGCGTTCGCTACGATCTGGGCTTTGGGCCGATCCGGGCCGATTTCGCCGTTCCGCTGGACAAGCGGGAAGGGGACCCCGAGTTCCAGATCTACATCAGCATCGGACAGGCCTTTTGAGCGAGACCGCGCCGCCGCCGGAAACCAGGACGCGCCGCCGGTTCAGGCCGGCGACCGGACCCGGCTGGATCATGCTCATCTCGTTGCTGGCGGTGCTGTTCGTGGGCGGGGTCGGGTTGGTTACCCGTTACGGCGTCAATACCGTTCCAGGCTTGCTGTTCCTTGAGGCGCGTTTGAATGGCCTGAAACTGGGCCGCTACGGCACGCTGAAGATCGAGGGCATCAAGGGCGATGTCTGGCGCAATTTCACCGTCCGCCGCCTGACCGTCAGCGACGAAAAGGGCATCTGGCTGGACGCCAAGAACGTTGTCGTCGCCTGGCACTACCAGGAACTCTTCGTGCGGCGTTTCCATGCGGAGCGGATCGCGGCCGAGGAGGTGCGGGTCCTCAAACGCCCGACCCTGACGCCCAAGGTGACCGACAGGGGGCTGCCGGTCTCGGTGAAGATCGAGTCGATCCGGTTGCCGGTCGAGACCCTGCCGGCGTTCAGCTACCGCCGCGGCCTGTTCAGTCTGGCCGGATCGCTGGACGTGGTGCGCAAGGGGCGGGCCGACGTCAGCCTCGGGCTCGCCAGCCGTTTGCACGCGGGCGACCAGGCGAGCCTGGGACTTTCGAGCGGCGGCGGCCGGCCGCTGGTGATCGTCGCCAGAGCCCGCGAGGCCCGGGGCGGGGCCCTCGCCGGGTCGCTGGGCCTGCGCTCGGACCAGCCGTTCGCGCTGAGCGCGCGCGCCAACCGGGTCAAGGGCGTCGGCCAGTTCTCGCTGCTCGCCACCTCGGGCGCCGCGACGCCGGCCCAGGCCACGGGCGGCTGGACCAAGGCGGGCGGGTCCGCCCGCGGACGCATTTCCCTCGGCGCCTCGACCCTGACGACCCGCTATGCGCGCCGTTTCGGCGACGTGGTCAGCTTCTCGGGGACGGGACGGCGGGTGAAGGCCGGCGTCTACGCGCTGGACGGCCGGGCCGACAGCGAGACCCTGTCCGTAACGGTGAAGGGCGAAGGCGATCCGGCCAAACGCAAGGCCGGGCCGAAGGGCCTGGCGGTCACTCTCGCCACGACGGCCCTCGACCGTCTGGCGACATCATTCATCGACGGTTCGGCCCGTTCGCAGGGCGTCCTGAAGGGCGATCTGGCGGCCTGGACCTATGTCGGGACCGTGGCCGGGTCCGGCTTCAAGGCCGGGGGATATGGCCTGGAGCGGGTCTCGGGACCGGTCAAGGTGACGCGCCGCAAGGGCGAGCTGGTGGTCGAATCGACCCTCGCCGGCGAGGGCGGAACGGGGTCGAGCTATGTCGCCGCACTGCTGGGAGCCCGCCCGCGCGCCGAGGTGATCTACGCCCGCCTGGGCGACGGTCGCCATCTGTTGCGGCGGATCCGGGGAACGGGCGCGGGCCTGACCCTCGACGCCACCGGCGAACGGACCCTGCTGGGCGGCCTGTCCTTCAAGGGCGATGCCGTCCTGACCAACCTCAAGGCGGCCCGGGTCGGAGCCAACGGCCGGGCGACCGCCGCCTGGTCGGCGTCCCAGGGCGAGCGCGGCAAGCCTTGGACCGTCACCGTCGACGCCAAAGGCGCCGGCTTCGCCACCGGATATGCAGAACTCGACCGGCTGCTGGGCGGCTCGCCCCGGCTGAAGGGCAAGGCGGACTATCAGGCCGGCAGGTTCGCCATCCAGTCCGCCGAACTGGACGGCCTGCGAGGTTCGGCCCGCACCGCCGGCTTGGTCGGACCCGCGGGGGCGCTGAAGCTGTCCCTCGACTGGAAGGCCCAGGGACCTTTCCGGGCGGGACCTGTGGAACTCTCCGGCGACGCGAAGGGGACCGGGGCCATCACCGGGACCATCCGCTCACCCCGCGCCGACCTGATCGCCGATTTCGCCACCGTCGAGGTCCCACGGCTGACCCTGACCAACGCCCATGTAATCCTCAGCTTCCTGCGCGGACCGGGTGGCACCGACGGAGCCCTGGCCGTCACCGCCGGCAGCCAGTACGGCCCGGCCCGGGGCCGCACCGCCTTCCGCTTCGCCGAGGGCGGCCTGGACCTGACCGGCCTCGACGCCGATGCCGGGGGCGTTCAGGCGAAAGGCGACCTGGCCCTGCGCCGCGGGCGACCCTCGACGGCCGACCTGACCCTGGCCATCGGTCCGGGGGCGATCCTCACCGAAGGCTCGCTGGGCGGGACAGTGCGCATCGTGGACGCCTCCGGTGGAGCCCGGGCGACCCTCAATCTGTCGGGCAAGAACGCAGCCCTGCGCGGGGCCAGCGGCTTGCGGTTCAGCGCGCTGACCCTGACCGGCGACGGCCCGCTCGAGCGTCTTCCGATCGCCCTGGACGGCCGCGGGGCCTATGGCGCCAACGCCTGGCGGTTCAAGGGCGGCGGCTTCTTCGCCCAGCGGGGCGAAGGCATGGGCCTGGCGCTGGAAGGCGAGGGCCGCTTCGGCAGCGCCGACTTCAAGACGCTCGAGGCCGCCCGCATCGGCTTTGGCGATGGCGAGCGTTTCGCCGACCTCAAACTCGACGTCGAGGGCGGCCGGGCGGCCATCACCGCCCGCCTGGACGGCGAGGCCGCCAGTCTGCGCGCCAGCCTGACCGGCGTCTCCCTGGGCGCGCTCAACGAGGACCTGTCCGGCGTTTTCGACGGGGAGTTGACCCTGCAGGGCCGTGGCAATCGCCTGGAGGGCTCGCTGGACGCCAGTCTGCGCGACGCGCGGGCGCGGGGCTCCGGCAAGTCGGTCTCGGTCAACAGCGAGGTCAAGGCGACGCTCAACGATCAGATGCTGGCCATCAACGCCACCGCCACCAACGCCGGCGGCCTGCGGTCGGAACTGGTGCTCAACCTGCCGGTGGAGGCCTCGGCGGCCCCGTTGCGCCTGGCGGTCGCCCGCCAGCGGCCGATGAGCGGGCGCTTTTCCGCCGACGGCGAGATCAAGCCGCTGTGGGACCTGCTGATCGGCGGCGAGCGCACCCTGTCGGGCAATGTCTCGATGGCCGGGACCATCGGCGGCGACCTCGCCGACCCGCGCCTCGAGGGCAAGGCGTCCCTCAGTGGCGGCGGCTTCGAGGACGGGGTCATCGGCCTGAAGCTGAAGGAGCTCACGCTCAAGGCCGATCTTGCCGACAAGGCCATCGACGTGTCGGATTTCAGCGCTGTGGACGGCCGGGGCGGCAAGCTGACCGGCGGCGGCCGCATCAGTCTGCTGCGCGACGGGGTCAGCACGTTCCGCCTGTTCCTGCAGACCTTCCGGTTGATCGAGAACGACGCCATGACGGCCACCGCCTCCGGCCAGGCCACCATCAACCGCGCCGCCGACGGCAAGGTCCAGATCACCGGCGCCCTGCTGGTCGACCGCGCCACCGTGGCGGCCAATCCGCCGACCCCTCGCGGGGTCGTGCCGATGGAGGTGATCGAGATCAACAAGCCCGACTACGGCGAGGCCGAGGTGCTGGCCGAGCCGTCGCGTGGCCTGACCATTGCCCTGGACGTCACCCTCAAGGCCGAGCGCGGCATCTTCATCGAGGGGCGGGGCCTGGACGCGGAAATGTCGCTCGACGCCCATGTGGGCGGCACGTCCGCGAGGCCGATCCTCAGCGGCACGGCCCGCATCGTGCGCGGCGAGTACGACTTCGCCGGCAAGCGCTTCGAGTTCGATCCGCGCGGCGTGGTCTATCTGGCCAGCTCGCCGGACCGCATTCGCCTGGACCTGACCGCGACCCGCGACGATCCCTCCCTGACGGCGGTGATCCGGGTGCGGGGCACGGCGGCCAAGCCGGAGATCACCCTGACCTCCAGCCCGGTCCTGCCCAACGACGAGGTGTTGTCGCGGGTGCTGTTCGGGACCTCCGCCTCGCAGCTGTCGCCGCTGGAGGCGGCGCAGCTGGCCTCGGCGCTGGCGGCCCTGGCCGGCGGCGGCGGCTTCGACGTCATCGGTAACCTGAAGAACTTCGCCGGCCTCGACCGGCTGGTCTTCGCCGGCGGCGGGGCGGCGGGGGCCTTGACCATCGCCGGCGGCAAGTACCTTACCGACGACGTCTACCTCGAGATTATCGGCGGCGGCCGCGACGGCCCGGCGGCTCAGGTGGAGTGGCGGGTGCGCCGCAACCTGTCGATCATCTCGCGCCTGCAGGGCGAGGGCGGCGGCAAGCTGTCGATGCGCTGGCGGCGGGACTACTGAGATGGGCCTGCGGGGAAGAAGACTGCTGGCGGGAGTCCTGAGCCTGGTCGCCGCCGCGCTGGCGGCGGTGTACGCGGTCGGCAAGTACGGCGTGCTGGGCATCAACCAGACCTATCACCCCGAGACCGTGGGTCTTCTGGACCATCTGGCGTGTGCTGTACCGGCCGCCGTCGCATTCATCGCGCTCGCCTTGGGCCTGCTGTTCATTTTCCGAAGCTGGAAGCCGGATCGCTAGCAAGGCGCGCGCGGGGTTCACCTTTCGTCGGCCCTCGGCTAGGAAGATGGCGTTCGGCGACTCCCGTCTTGCGCCATTCCGGCGGGTCGCTTTCACGAAACACGCGTCGACACTCGTCCGCGGCAATGGCGTCGGTAAAGCTGGATTGAGCCCGCCGATGCGCCTGTCACCGGAAGAGAAAGCTGTTCTGGATACCCTTGGCGACCAGGGGTCGATGATCGTCGACCGCGCGGTCGGCTGGTGCGCGGTCAACTCGGGCAGCCGCAATCTGGCGGGGCTCGAAACCACGTTTGGCATCCTCAGCGACGCCTTCGCCGTCCTGCCCGGTGAGCTGGTCCAGCGGCCGCTGGCCTCGTCGATCGAAATCGGCGCCGACGGCCGCGAGAAGGAACAGGCCCATACCCCGGCCATCGCCGTCACCGTGCGGCCGCAGGCGCCGGTGCAGGCGGTCCTGACCGGCCACTACGACACCGTCTATCCCGCCGAGAGCCGCTTCCAGACGGTTTTCGCCCGCCCCGACGGCGCCCTGAACGGCCCGGGCATCGCCGACATGAAGGGCGGCATCAGCGTGATCCTCGCCGCCCTGCAGGCCTTCGAGACGCATGCCGACGCCGACAAGGTCGGCTACCGCGTGCTGCTGTCGCCGGATGAGGAGATCGGGTCGCTGGCTTCCGCGCCGGTTCTCGCCGAGTTCGGTCGGCTGGGCCATGTGGGCCTGACCTATGAGCCCTCCATGCTGCCCGATGGCACCCTGGCCAGCGAACGCAAAGGCTCGGGCAACTTCCACGTTCGCGTCACCGGCAAGACCGCCCACGCTGGCCGGGCCTTCAACGAAGGCCGCAACGCCATCACCGCCGCCGCCCGCATCGCCGGGGCGCTGGACGGCCTGAACAACCGCCGCGATGGCGTGACCCTGAATGTGGCGAAGATCGACGGCGGCTCGCCGCTGAACGTGGTGCCCGACATCGCCGTGGTGCGGTTCAACGTCCGCTTCCCCGACGCCCTGGCCGCCGCCTGGCTGGAAGCCGGCATCGCCGAGGCGATGAAGACCGGGGAGGGCGAGGGCCTCACCGTTAGCCTGCACGGCGGGATCACCCGCGCGGCCAAGCCGTTCAACGCCGCCCAGACCGAGCTGTTCGGCAAGGTGAAGGAGGTCGGCGGCCTGCTCGGCCAGGCGATCGCCTGGAAGCCGTCCGGCGGCGTCTGCGAGGGCAACAACCTGTTCGCCGTGGGCCTGCCCAATGTTGATACCCTGGGCGTGCGCGGCGGCGATATCCACAGCGAGACCGAGTTCGCCTGGCCGGGCAGCTTCGCCGAACGGGCGCAGCTGTCGGCCCTGATCCTGATGAAACTGGCGTCGGGCGAGATCGACGCACGGGGCATCCGCGCCCTGATGGAGTCCCGTTGATGCTGGTCGTTCGTCCCGCCGTCCCCGCCGACTATCCGGCGTTGATGGAGCTCGCGGTCCTGTCCGGGCGCGGCTTCACCAGCCTGCCCGAGGACGAGCCGACCCTGCGCGCGCGTCTGGACCTGTCTCAGGCCAGCTTCTCCGGCGCGGTCGCTCCGCCGGAGGCCTGGTACACCCTGATGCTGGAGGATTCCGAGACCGGCGCCATCGACGGCGTCGCCGGGGTCAAGGCCAGTGTGGGTCTCAAGCGGCCGTTCTTCTCGTTCCGGGTCGTTACCCTGGCCCAGTCCTCGCCGACGCTGGAGATGCGCTTCGACCACCAGGCCCTGGTGCTGGTCAACGAATGCGCCGGCTGGTCCGAGGTCGGCTCGCTGTTCCTGCGTCCCGAAAAGCGCAAGGGCGGCGCCGGGCGGCTGCTGGCCCAGTCGCGCTACATGCTGATCGGCATCGAGCCGCAGCGGTTCGCCGAGATGGTGCTGGCCGAACTGCGCGGCTGGTTCGACGAGGACGGCGCCTGCCCCTTCTGGGATCACGTGGCGAGCAAGTTCTTCAACCTGCCCTTCGACGAGGCCGACCGGATGAGCGCCTCGACCAACGGCCAGTTCATCCTCGACCTGTCGCCGCGCCATCCGATCTACACGGGCCTACTGCCCGAAGCCGCGCGCAAGGCCGTGGGCCGGGTCCACCGCGACGGCGAGGCCGCCCGCGCCATGCTGGAGCGCGAGGGCTTCCGCTACCAGGGCCTGGTCGACCTGTTCGACGCCGGCCCGACCATGGGCGCGCCGCGCGATGAGATTCACACGGTGAAAGAGGCGAAGCGCCTGACCGTCAGGCTGGGTGAAGACGCCTTCGGCGAGGAGGCGCTGGTCTCGACCCATGACATCGCCCGGTTCCGCGCCGTCCGGGCGCCGGTGCTGGTCGACGGCGAGACGGCGGTGCTGTCCCGACAAGCGGCGGAGGTGCTCGGCGTGCGCGAGGGCGATCTGGTGAAGGTGAAGGCATGACGACGCTCTTCTCCCTTCCCCCTCGATGGGGGAGGGGCCGGGGATGGGGGTGGTCCCCGGGCTCAGAAAGGGGCTGGGTCCACGTGACGGCCACTTGGTCCCGCGACTCCTCCGATCAGCCGCGTCACCCCCAACCCAACCCTTCCCCCATCAAGGGGGAAGGGTTTTCAGGCGGAGCTTGGCGATGAGCCGCGGTCTTTACATCAACGGCGTCTGGTCATCCGGTCACGGCCCGGCCCTGACGTCGATTGATCCGGCGACCGGCCAGCCGGTCTGGCAAGCCGCGACGGCTACCCCGGACGATGTCACCGCCGCCGTGGCCGCCGCCCGGGCCGCCTTCCAGGACTGGTCTGACCAGCCGCGCCAGGAACGGATCGCCGCCATGCGCCGCTACAAGGCCGCGCTGGACGCCCGAAAGGACGCCTTTGCCGAGGCCCTCAGCCGGGAAACCGGCAAGGCGCTGTGGGAGACGAAGGCCGAGCTCGGCTCGATGATGGGCAAGGTCGATGTCTCCATCGCCGCCTACGAAGAGCGGACGGGGATCAGGGAAACGGCGATGCCGTTCGGCCGCGCGGTTCTGCGCCACCGGGCCCATGGCGTGATGGCCGTGCTCGGCCCGTTCAACTTCCCCGGCCACCTGCCCAATGGCCACATCGTCCCGGCGCTGCTGGCCGGCGACACCGTGGTGTTCAAGCCGTCGGAAGAGACCCCCTGGGCCGGCGAACTGCTGGTCGAGGCGCTCGAGGCGGCCGGCCTGCCGCCGGGCGTGGTCAATCTGGTCCAGGGCGGCCGGGAGACCGGCGCGGCCCTGATCGAGCAGGAGATCGACGGCCTGCTGTTCACCGGCTCGGCCGCCGCCGGCAGCCACTTCCGCCGGGTGTTCGCCGACCGGCCGGACGTGATCCTGGCGCTGGAACTGGGCGGCAACAATCCGCTGGTGGTCTGGGACGTCACGGACCCTGAGGCCGCCGCCGCCCTGGTCATCCAGTCGGCCTTCATCACTACCGGCCAGCGCTGTTCCTGCGCCCGCCGCCTGATCGTGCCCGAGGGCCACGAGGGGGAGGCCGTCGTCGAGGCGGTCGCGGCCCTGTCGGACCGGCTGGTCGCCGGCGCCTGGAACAGCGATCCGGAACCCTTCATGGGCCCGCTGATCTCCGCTCGCGCCGGCCGCATGGCCCGCGAGGCCGCCGGCCTGTTCGAAGGGACGGTGATCCGTGCGGCTCGCGCCATCGACGGCCTGTCGGAGGCCTTCATCACCCCGGGCATCATCGATGTCAGCCACCACGAGACGCCGGACGAGGAGATCTTCGCCCCGGTGTTGCAGGTCCGCCGGGCGGCGACCTTCGACGGGGCCCTGGCCCTGGCCAACGCCACCCGCTACGGCCTCAGCGCCGGCCTGATCAGCGATGATCCTGCCCGCTGGGAGCGCTTCCTGCAGCGCATTCGCGCCGGCGTCGTCAACTGGAACCGCCCGACCACCGGCGCGGCCGGCTCGGCCCCGTTCGGCGGCCTGGGCGCCTCCGGCAACCACCGCCCCAGCGCCTATTACGCCGCCGACTACTGCGCCTATCCCGTGGCCAGCTTCGAGGCCGACGCGGTGTTGCAGACGGTTGGGGAGATCAAGGGGTTGCGGGCGTGACTTCGGCCGTCGAAGCCAATTGCGACGGGCTGGTCGGACCGACCCACAGCTTCGCCGGCCTCGCCCCAGGCAACCTGGCCAGCGAGCACAACAAGGGCGATCCCTCGAATCCGCGCGCGGCGGTGCTGGAGGGCCTGGCGAAGATGCGGCTGATGGCTAACCTCGGCCTGCCGCAGTTCGTCCTGCCGCCGCACGAGCGGCCCGATGTCGGCTTCCTGCGGGCCATCGGGTTCGCCGGGACGGACGCGGCGGTTATCGAAACTGCCGCGAAGCAGGCGCCCGAGCTGCTCAACACCGCCTGTTCAGCCTCGCCCATGTGGGCCGCCAACGCCGCGACGGTGACGCCCAGCGCGGACGCCGCCGACGGACGCGTTCACTTCACTCCGGCCAACCTTCTGACCAACCTGCATCGCAGCCTTGAAGGCGGGCAGACGACGCGCGCCCTGCGCCGGCTGTTTCCCGACGAGGCGCGGTTCGCCGTGCACGATCCGCTACCGGCCGCCCCGCATTTCGCCGACGAGGGCGCCGCCAATCACGTGCGGCTCTGCGCCGATCATGGCGAGCCGGGTGTCAATCTGTTCGCCTGGGGCCGCGAGGCCTGGGAGACCTGGCAGGGACGGTTTCCCGCCCGCCAGACCCTGCAGGCCTCCGAGGCCGTCGCCCGTCGCCACGGCGCGGGCGGTGCCGTGTTCGCCCGCCAGGCGCGGTTCGCCATCGACGCGGGGGTGTTCCACAACGACGTCGTCTGCGTCGGGGCGAGGGACTGCCTCTTCTATCACGAGGCGGCGTTCGAGGACGCGGCGGCGATGCAGGCGGACGTCCGCGCCGCCGCGGCTGGCCGGTTCGAGCCACAGTTCGTGGAGATCGCCACGTCGGACGTGCCGCTGACCGGCGCCATCGGTAGCTACCTGTTCAACTCGATGCTGGTGGGCCTGCCCGGCGAGGACCGGCTGACCCTGATCGCCCCGGGCGAGACGGCCGACACCCCGGCCGCCCGGGCGGTGGTCGACCGCGCCATCACGTCCAACGGGCCCATCGGCCGGGTCGAGTACGTCGATGTGCGCCAGAGCATGCGCAACGGCGGCGGCCCGGCCTGCTTGCGGTTGCGGGTGGTCCTGACCGAGGCCGAGCTGGCGGCGACCAACCCGGCCCAGCGGTTCGACGCGGTGCTGCACGACAAGCTGACGGCCTGGGCGGGCAGCCACTACCGCGACCGCCTGCGCCCCGCCGACCTCGCCGACCCGCAACTGCTGATCGAGAGCCGCCGGGCGCTGGACGAGCTGACCGGGATCCTCGACCTGGGCAGCGGCTTCTATCCGTTCCAGCGATAGCCGCCGCGCGGGGACATGTACCGCCTTCGGTACGTGTCCCCTGCCAGAAGGGGAAACGCACTGAAGTGCATGTCCCCGCGCTAGCCGCGGCTCAACGCGTAGGCCTGGGTGCCCCGCGTGAAGACGGCGTCGCTCTCCAGCACCGCGTCGATCGGGATGTCGCTGGCGCCGGCGAGGCGCTCGTAGATCGGGGCGAAGTCCTGCAGCGTCGCGTCGAGCAGGGCCTGCAGCGACGGGATGACGAAATAGACCTGCTGGAAGTCGTCGATCCGGTAGAGCGTCCGCATCAGCCGTTCGAGGTCGAACCCGATGCGGTTGGGCGAGGGGTCGTCGAGGGCGAAGATCGATTCGGTGCGCGAGGAGACGATGCCCGCGCCGTAGATGCGCAGGCCCTTGGGTGTCTCCAGCAGGCCGAACTCGACCGTGTACCAGTACAGCCGCGCCAGATTGTGCAGCTGGCCCCGGCCGGCGGCGCGCAGGCCGCCCTCGCCATAGGCCTGCATGTAGTCGGCGAACACCGGGTCGGTGAGCATCGGCACATGGCCGAAGACATCGTGGAAGATGTCCGGCTCCCGCAGGTAGTCCAGCTGGTCCGGCCGGCGAATGAACTGGCCGGCGGGGAAGCGGCGGTTGGCCAGGTGCTCGAAGAACACCGCGTCGGGGACCAGGCCGGGCACGGCGACCACCGTCCAGCCGGTCAGGCGCCTCAGGTCCTCGTTGATCTTGCGGAAGTCGGGGATGCCGCCGCGGTGCAGATCCAGGGCGTCCAGGCCGTGCAGGAATTCGTCGCAGGCGTAGCCGGGCAGCAGCGCCGCCTGGCGTTCGTAGAGGGTGTCCCAGACCTGATGTTCGGCCGGCGCATAGGCGTCCCAGCCCTGGTCGATGGTCCAGTCCGCCGCCGCGCCGGGGGGCGGAGCGTTGCTAAAGCCGTCTGCGCTCATGGGGGACATATAGACCGCCGGACGCGCAAAGTCCGTTCGAAGGCGCCCCTGAAAGGGGCCTTCGCGGGAACACTCATGCGCCTAATGGGCGATCCGGGGCCGCATGTTGTAGTGGCCGTCCTCGAAGCCCTCGAAGATCAGCGACGCATGCGGGTGGCCCACCGGCTCGCCGCTGTCGTCGGGGAGCAGGTTCTGCTCGGAGACGTAAGCGACGTAGGTGTTCTCGTTGTTCTCGGCCAGCAGGTGGTAGAAGGGCTGATCCTTGCGCGGACGGATGTCCTCGGGGATCGACTCCCACCACTCGTCGCTGTTGGCGAACTCAGGGTCGACGTCGAAGATGACGCCCCGGAACGGAAAGATCCGGTGCCTGACCACCTGGCCGATTCCAAATTTGGCGAGTCTGGCGTTCATAATATTGAGAATCTAACGCTGCGCCCCTGACTGGAAGATGAACGTAGACGCCGGGAGCCGTTAGGCAAGTCAATGCCTTCCGCTACGCGAAACGGGCCGCTACAGTCGCGCCTGAAACGAGGCGCCTGATCACGGACGCCTGCGCAGACAGGTTTGAACCATGTCGGAGGCGCCGAGCGCGCAAGGCGAACCCCGCGGGGATCGCCGGGGACCCCATGGGGGTCCGCCCCCCGCCTACGCGGCGCTGGATCTTGGCACCAACAATTGCCGTCTGCTGGTCGCCACCCCCACCCAGGGCGGGTTTCGCGTGGTCGAGGCCTATTCGCGCATCGTGCGGCTGGGGGAGGGGCTGACCCTCACGGGGCGGATGTCGGACGAGGCCATGGACAGGGCGCTGGCCGCCCTGGCGGTCTGCGCCGAGAAGATCCGCCGGCGCAAGTGCGTGCGCATCAAGGCCATCGCCACCCAGGCCTGCCGCCAGGCGGACAACGGCGCCGAATTCATCGCCCGGGTCGCGACCGAGACCGGCCTGCGCCTGCAGATCATCACCCCCAAGGAAGAGGCGCACCTGTCCGTCGCCGGCTGCGTCAACCTGCTGGACCGCCAGGCCGAGGCGGCCCTGGTGGTGGACGTCGGCGGCGGATCGACTGAACTCTCCTGGGTCGATCTGAAAGGGCAGGGGCTTGACGCCCGGCCGCGGCAGTTCGCGCCCTGGAAGCTGCCGATCAAGGCCTGGCTGTCGGTGCCGATCGGCGTCGTGACCCTGGCCGAGCGGTTCCCCGAGGCCGACGGCGACGTCCCCGGCTGGTTCCGGGCCATGGTCGAGGCGGTCAAGGAGCGCATCGCCGCCTTCCCCCACGCTGAACCGTTCCGCCAGGTGTTCGAGGCCGGCGGCGCGCACATGGTCGGAACCTCCGGCGCGATTACCAGCCTGGCGGGCCTGCATCTCGACTTGCCGCGCTATGACCGCAACCGGGTCGACGGCCTGTGGATGACCCGCGACGAATGCGAGGCGACCACCGGCCGGCTGCTGGCCTGGACGCCGCAGGAGCGGGCGGCCCAGCCCTGCATCGGGCCTGACCGCGCCGATCTGGTGCTGGCCGGGGCGGCGATCCTGCAGGCGGTGCAGGAGTTGTGGCCCTGCGCCCGGGTGCGGGTGGCCGACCGGGGCCTGCGCGAAGGCCTGCTGATGGGGCTGATGAGCGACGAACAGCCCCGCCGCCGGCGACGCAAAAGGGGCGGCGGCCGCCGGAACCCTGTACAAGCCCCCGCATGAGCGACGAACAGACAGGATCCTCCCCCATTGGGGGAGGGGGACCATCCGCAGGATGGTGGAGGGGGCCAATGCCGGCGCCAGCCCCCGCAGTCCCTGCATCGCCTTTGGCTGCGCAGGGCCAGCTCCCCCAACGGGGGAGCATCCGATGAGCGACGACGAGCCCCCCAAACGCCGCATGGTCCGACTGCCGACGGCCGGAAACGAAGGCGTCGGCCGCGGCAAGCCCGCGCGCCTGAAGACCGCCAAGGGCCGCCGGCCCTCGTCCCAGGCCTGGCTGGAGCGGCAGATCAACGACCCCTTCTCGGCCGAGGCCCGGGCCATGGGCTATCGCAGCCGCGCGGCCTTCAAGTTCACCGAGATCGACGACCGGTTCAAACTGGTCAAGCCGGGGGTGAAGATCATCGACCTGGGCTGCGCGCCCGGCGGCTGGGTGCAGATGGCCATCAAGCGGGGGGCCGGCAAGATCGTCGGCATCGACCTGCTGCCGGTCGATCCGCTGCCGCCCGCCGAGATGATCCAGATGGACTTCACCGACCCGGCGGCCCGGCCGCTGCTGATCGAGATGCTCGGCGGGCCGCCGGACATCGTGCTGTCGGACATGGCCCCCAACACCGTCGGCCACCGCGAGACCGACCACCTGCGCATCGTCGGCCTGATTGAGCTGGCGGCGGCCTTCGCCATCGACGTGCTCAAGCCCGGCGGGTCGTTCGTGGCCAAGGCCTTCCAGGGCGGCGAGACGGCCCAGATCATCCGCGACCTGAAGAAGCACTTCACCAAGGTCCAGCACGTGAAGCCCAAGGCCAGCCGCGCGGACAGCTCCGAGGTGTTCCTGGTGGCGACGGGGTTTAAGGGTTAGGCAAAGCCCACTTCAAGGCAGCACTTCTAAGACCTTGAGCGGGAAGGGCGGCGAATATTCGCTCAGCTCCCTTGCCAATCCATCGATGTCCTGGTCTCCGTCAAGAGCAGGCCGTAGCAGTAGGGATGAAACGTCCAACGGTACCGGGATATGAGCGCTCATCACCACGCGCCCTTCGAAGACAAAGGCCATTTGGCCCCCTACGCTGCTGCGTGTGTAATGGGAGAAGCGGCGCTGTCCCTCTGGGGTCAGGCGAACTTCGATATACTGCGCTCCATCCCATTGGGTGGTTACGCGCGTTGCCGCGATCATGTCGCTTGAGACAATGGCAGTGTCCTGAATCCATAGGATTCCGCCATACGGATGCACGAACCGCCGCCCTTTGGGGTCGCAAGCCGCTTCGGTCGGTTCGCTTGAGCGAAGCTCGCAATCAACAGGCCGGATTTCCAGGCCGATTGATCCCAGCAATGCAGCTTCAAATGCCGGAATGTCCAATGAGCCGGCCAAGCCAATGACCACCCGGCCGTCCTCGCGGATCGAGAATTCGGGGTCGGTTCCCCCGGCCGCCGAAATTATCACCTTCAGGAATGGAATCGCCTTCCGGATATCGGGTCTGCTTCGTCGCAGGACGCCTAGTCGATAGCTGACCAGTACCGACAGATCGACCTGGGGTGTCGCCACCAGTCGGTCGTCCTGGGAGGGGGTTTGGCCGAAGTGATCGAGGAGGGCCTTACGTTGTGCGGCGTCAACTCTGAATACCGCGCCACGAGCTGAAAGCTCCACATTCGCCTTGGCCAGTCCAACCAAGCGAGAGCGGACTTCGTTGGCGGCGCCTGAGGCCTCCCGGAGCCCGACCGCATCACTGTCAAATCCAACGACCAGCGTAGTGGCGCTCGCGCTCCAGGCCGGGAACATGAACAGCAGAGTAAGAATAAGCAGGCTGGTCCTCCAGCGAGCATCCGGGAATTGGCGACTACGAAACCCCCGCAGGCGCCAAATCGAGAATTTCAGCATTGGCGCCACCACCGCTACTCTGACGTTAGAGTTGTAAGGCCTGTGGTTAACCTGTCCAGTGCAAGCGGGACTATCGAACCCGCTTTTCAGCCCCTCGCCGGCCGGTACATCGGGATCAGCCCCGGATGATCGCCCGGCCTGATCAGGCCGATGACCTCGAAGCCGTGGCGCTCGTAGAGTGGGACGTTCTTGGGGCTGGAGCTCTCGAGATAGGCCGGCAGGCCGTCGGCGTCGCAGCGTTTCAGGCCCTCCTTGAGGAGCGCGGCGCCCAGGCCCTGTCCCTGTCGAGAAGGATCGACGCCGATCATCGACAGGTACCAGTGCGGCTCCTCGGGGTGGAAACGGCCCATCTCCTCGCCGAGCAGGGCGAGGACCTGCAGTCGCTCCGGCGGGGCGGTCTCTCCCACCAGGGCGCCGATAGCCTCGCCGTCACCTTCAACACCCGGCGCCAGCCACAGCGCCGCCGCCGCGCCGCCGTCGGCGACCCAGGCCGTGCCCGCCGCCAGGGCGCTGCCGGCCATGGCCGTCGCCAGCCGGTTGAAGCTGGCCAGATAGCCGGCGGCGGTCGGAAACAAGTAGCGCACGGCGGGATCATTGCTGAATGCCAGCGCCAGGATGTCCATCACCGGATCGCGCTCGATCGGCCCAGCCGCCGGCGCGGCGATACGCACCTCGAAGTCTGTCATTTCCTCGCCCCAATGGCCGCCCCGATCGGGCCGGAGACGAGATTGCTACGCGCGAGCCGTTGACACCACCCGGCTTTGCCACGATACCGCGCCCGCAAAACGGAGACTCCCATGGAGATTCGCGAAGGGCTCACCTTCGACGATGTTTTGCTCGAACCCGGTCCCTCGGAAGTGATGCCGACGCAGGTATCAACCGCCGCCAGGTTCACGCGTGAAATCGGTCTGAACATTCCGCTCGTGTCCGCCGCCATGGACACGGTCACCGAAAGCCGGCTGGCCATCGCCATGGCCCAGGCCGGCGGCATGGGCATCCTGCATCGCAACCTGACCATCGACGAGCAGGCCGACCAGGTCCGCGAGGTGAAACGGTACGAGAGCGGGATGGTCATCAACCCGCTGACCATCAATCCCGACACCACCCTGGCCGAGATCCGCGAGATCAAGGCGCGGCGGAAAATCTCGGGATTTCCGGTGGTTGAGCCGGGAAGCGGAAAGCTGGTCGGCATCCTGACCAACCGCGACATGCGCTTCGAGACCGATGACCGGCTCAAGGCCTCGGCTCTGATGACCCGCGAGGGCCTGATCACGGTCCGCGAGGGCATCGACTCCAGTGACGCGCTCAGCCTGCTCAAGACCAACAAGATCGAGCGGCTGATCGTCGTCGACGATGACGGCCGGGCCGTGGGCCTGATCACCGTCAAGGACATCGACAAGGCCACCGAGCACCCACACGCCGCCAAGGACGAGAAGGGTCGCCTGCGGGTCGGCGCGGCTTCGACCGTCGGCGACGCGGGCTTCGAGCGCTCCATGGCCCTGGTCGAGGCCGGGGTGGACGTGGTGGTCATCGACACCGCTCACGGCCATTCCAAACAGGTCGCCGACGCCGTCTACCGCCTCAAGCGCGAGACCAACCGGGTGCAGATCGTCGCCGGCAACATCGCCACCTATGACGCGGCCCGGGCCCTGATCGACGCGGGCGCAGACTCCATCAAGGTCGGCATCGGGCCGGGCTCGATCTGCACCACCCGCATCGTCGCGGGCGTGGGCGTGCCGCAGCTGACCGCCATTTCCGAGGCGGCCCGCGCCGCCCGGGACAGCGGCGTGCCGGTGATAGCCGACGGCGGCATCAAATATTCCGGCGACCTGGCCAAGGCCATCGCGGCCGGCGCCAGCGTTGCCATGATGGGCTCGATGTTCGCCGGCACCGAGGAGTCCCCGGGCGAGGTGTTCCTCTACCAGGGCCGGTCCTACAAGACCTATCGCGGCATGGGCTCGCTGGGGGCCATGGCCCGCGGCTCGGCCGACCGCTACTTCCAGAAGGACATCACCGACACCTTCAAGCTGGTGCCGGAAGGGATCGAGGGACAGACGCCCTACAAGGGGCCGATCGCCCCGGTGATCCACCAGCTGGTCGGCGGCCTTCGGGCGGCCATGGGCTATGTCGGCGCGCCCGACATCGCCGAGTTCCAGAAGCGGGCCAAGTTCATCCGCATCACCGGCGCCGGCCTGCGCGAGAGCCACGTCCATGACGTGATGATCACGCGGGAAGCGCCCAACTACCCGAGCGCCGTCTGACGGTCGGGATCAACTGGGGGGAACCGAGATGACGTTCGAGCTTACCATTCTGGCCTGGACGCTGGTCCTGGCCTTCGTTCAGGTCCTGTTGTTCGACATCGCCCGCACTGGCCAGTACGGCCTTAAGTGGAACACCGGCGCGCGCGACGAGGAGATGCCGCCGCTGTCGCCGATCGCCAACCGGCTGCAGCGGGCGCAGAACAACCTGTTCGAGACCTTGCCGCTGTTCATCGCCGCCGTGCTGATCGCCCATGTGGCGGACCGCAACAGCGACCTGACCCACAACGGCGCGCTGATCTATCTGGTTGGCCGGGTGCTCTACGTGCCGCTCTACGCCTTTGGCGTGAAGCAGATCCGGTCGCTGGTGTGGGTCGCCAGCACGGCCGGCCTCTTGATGATCTTCTGGGCCATCCTGGCTCCCTGAAATTAGGTGTTTGATTGCGTGACGGCGGGCGGTTAGCGGCGGCGATCCAGGTTCTCGAGGATGTCGAGACGCGCCACAGGCCTGCCCGCATGGCTCTCAAGGGCTGGGGCGAGTCCGCGCGGTACGCGGGTTCGAAGGACCGGGCCTTTGTCTCCGGTCTGGTCTTGGACGTGCTGCGCAAGCGGCGGTCCTTGGGCTGGATGATGGGCGAGGATAGCGCGCGCGCCGCCGCGCTGGCCGCCGTCCGCTTCGGCTGGGGCTGGCCGGTCGAGCGGGTCGCCGAGGCGGCCGGCGACAGCGAGCACGGCATCGGCGGGCTGACCGAGGCGGAACTGCGCGCGCTCGCCGAGCCCAATGGGACGGCTGCTCCGGCCCCGGTTGCCGGCGACTATCCCGACTGGCTCGAGCCGCACATTACCCGCGTCTTCGGCGCCAGCCGGGCCGCCGAGATGGCCGCCCTGGCTGAGCGGGCGCCGGTGGACCTGCGCGCCAACAGCCTCAAGACCGACCCCGACCGCGCGGCCAAAGCGCTGCACCCGCTGCACGCGGTCCCGGCCGGCATGCTGCCGAACGCCTTCCGCATTCCGGCCCCGGCCGCCACCGACCGGGCCGGCTCGGTCGAGACCATCCCGGCCTTCGGCAAGGGCTGGTTCGAGGTGCAGGACCTGGGCAGCCAGATCGCCGCCGCCTGCGCCGGCGAGATCAAGGGCAAACAGGTGCTCGACTTCTGCGCCGGGGGCGGGGGCAAGACGCTGGCCCTGGCCGCGGCCATGGGCAACACCGGCCAGCTCTACGCCCACGACAGCGACGCCCGACGGATGGCCGACATCATCCCCAGGGCCACCCGCGCCGGAGTGCGCAACCTGCAGATCCGCTCGCCGGTCGAATCCGAGCCGCTCAAGGGCATGGAAGGGAAGATGGACGTCGTGTTCGTCGACGCCCCCTGCACCGGCGCGGGCACCTGGCGGCGGCATCCGGACTCAAAATGGCGCCTGTCGCCCGAACAGCTCGAACGCCGCATGGCCGAGCAGGACCAGGTGCTGGACCAGGCCTGCGTCTACGTGAAGCCGGGTGGGCGGTTGGTCTACGTCACCTGCTCGATCTTCGCCGAGGAGAACGAGGACAGGATCGCCGCCTTCCTGGCGCGGGCGCCGGCCTTCAAGATCGTCGCTCCTCCCCCTCAGGGGGAGGTGTCGCCGGGCGCGAAGCCACCGGCGACGGAGGGGGTCCGCGCGGGATCAGCAGACTTCCCCCCATCGTCGCCCGTCGCCGAGGCTCCAGGCGACACTTCCCCCCGCGCGCGGGGGGAAGAGCCGTTGGCCCGCTTCCTCACCCCCGAAAGCTTCCTGCGCCTCACCCCGCTCACCGCCGCCACCGACGGCTTCTTCGTCGCCCTATTGGAACGCACCGCATGAATCCCGCTCACCAGCCCGTCCTCATCGTCGATTTCGGCAGCCAGGTGACGCAGCTGATCGCCCGCCGGGTGCGGGAGGCGGGGGTCTATTGCGAGATCCATCCGTTCGACAAGGTCGAGGCGCTGGTCGACGCCTTCCAGCCGGCGGCCATCATCCTGTCGGGCGGTCCCGCCAGCGTGCTGGAGGACGACAGCCCCCGGATCGGGACCAAGCTGTTCGCGCTGGGCGTGCCGATGCTGTGCGTCTGCTACGGCGAACAGCTGCTGTGCGACGTGCTGGGCGGCACGGTCGAGGGTGGCCACGCCGGCGAGTTTGGCCGCGCCGAACTGACCATCGCCAAGGATCACGCGCTGTTCCAGGGCCTGGCCGGCGTGGGCGAGCTGGAAACCGTGTGGATGAGCCACGGCGACCGGGTCACCGCCATCCCCGACGGCTTCGAGATCATCGGGACATCGACCGGCGCGCCCTTCGCGGCCATCGCCGACGACGACCGCAGGATCTACGGCGTGCAGTTCCACCCGGAGGTGGTGCACACGGTCAATGGCGCGAAAATCTACCGCAACTTCCTGTTCAACCTCGCCGGCCTCAAGGGCGACTGGACCATGGCGGCCTTCCGCCAGGAGATGATCGCGAAGATCCGCGCCCAGGTCGGCAAGGGCCGGGTGATCTGCGGCCTCAGCGGCGGGGTCGACAGCTCGGTGGCCGCCGTGCTGATCCACGAGGCGATCGGCGACCAGCTGACCTGCGTCTATGTCGACACCGGCCTGATGCGGCTGGGCGAGAGCGAGCAGGTCGTCTCCCTGTTCCGCAATCACTACAATATTCCGCTGGTGCACGTTGATGCATCTGACCTTTTCCTCGATGCGCTCGAGGGCGTCAGCGACCCGGAAACCAAACGCAAGACCATCGGCAAGCTGTTCATCGACGTGTTCGACACGGAGTCCGCCAAGATCGACGGGGCCGAGTTCCTCGCCCAGGGCACCCTCTATCCGGACGTGGTCGAGAGCGTCTCCGCCCGGGGCGGCCCGAGCGCGGTGATCAAGAGCCACCACAACGTCGGCGGCCTGCCGGACTACATGAAGCTCAAGCTGGTCGAGCCCCTGCGCGAGCTGTTCAAGGACGAGGTCCGGGTGCTCGGCGTCGAGCTGGGCCTGCACGCCGACTTCGTCGGCCGCCACCCGTTCCCCGGCCCCGGCTTGGCCATCCGCATCCCCGGCGAGATCACCCGCGAGAAGGTCGCCGTGCTGCAACAGGCCGACGCCATCTATCTCGACGAAATCCGCAAGGCGGGCCTCTACGACAAGATCTGGCAGGCCTTCGCCGTGCTGCTGCCGGTGAAGACCGTCGGGGTGATGGGCGACGCCCGCACCTACGAAAACGTCCTGGCCCTGCGCGCGGTGACCTCCACCGACGGCATGACCGCCGACTTCTTCGAGTTTCCCTGGGACGTCCTGGGCAAGACCGCCACCCGGATCATCAACGAAGTGCGAGGCGTCAACCGGGTCGTCTACGACGTCACCAGCAAGCCGCCGGGGACGATCGAGTGGGAATAATTCGGGCCTTTCGCGACCTTTCGAGATCGCTTCCGAATATACCAGTAAGTCACTGACAAAAAAGTGAATTCTCTCGATGTCATTCGGAGCCTTTCGGAGGGTCTCGAATGCGTGATGCCGTCACATCTGACGGTATCGCCCCCCGTTGCCCATCAGGACTCCTCCCCATACCGTCATCCCACAGGCGGCGGCCTGACGGTATGGGATTTCTATCAAGTCTTTGATTTGTAAGCAGAAACTATCGCCAGAAATCGCCAAAACCGCCTGACGGTATATTGGAGTGATCTGGCGATGCTTACCGACGCTGCCTTGAAGAATCTTCGTCCAAAATCAAAGACTTATAAATGTACCGACAGGGATGGTCTGTACGTCTGCGTTTCGCCCGGCGGCGGGATTTCGTTCCGCTACGACTATCGCTTCAGCGGACGCCGCGAGACTGTGACGCTGGGCGTCTACGGCCCCGCTGGGCTGTCCCTGGCCAAGGCTCGGGAGAAACTGATCGACGCCAAGCGCCTGATCGCCGAGGGCGTCTCGCCGGCCTTGGAGAAGCAGCGCGCAAAGCGCCGGCTGAAGGAGGCGCACAGCTTCGCCCACGTCGCTCAGGGGTGGATGGACAAAGCGCCGATGGCCGACAGCACCCGCAACATGCGGCGGTCGATCTTCAACCGCGAAGTGCTGCCGCACTGGCGCAGCCGGCTTCTCAGCGAAATCACGCCGGACGACATCAGGGCGCACTGCAAAACCATCGTCGATCGCGGGGCGCCCGCGACGGCGATCCACGTCCGCGACATCGTCAAACAGATCTACGCCTACGCCATCCTTCACGGCGAGAAGATCGACAATCCGGCCGATGGGGTGGGGCCGGCCTCGATCGCCACCTTCCGTCCGCGGGACCGGTCGCTGTCGCCGACCGAAATCCGCATCATGCTGGGCCTGCTTGGGGACGTTGCGACCCTGCCGACGATCCGTCTCGGCCTGAAGTTTGTCCTGCTCAGCATGGTGCGGAAGAGTGAGTTGCAGGACGGGATCTGGACCGAAGTCGACTTCGAGGGTGCCGTCTGGTCGATCCCGAAGGAACGGATGAAGCGGTCGCGACCGCACAACGTCTATCTATCGGCCCAGATGCTGGACATCCTGATCGCGCTGAAGACCTGCGCGGGGAACTCCCGCTACATCCTGCCGTCGCGCTACGACGCCGACGCGCCGATGTCGCGGGCGACCTTCAACCGGGTGACGACCGCGATCGCAGAACGGGCGCGCGACAAGGGGCTGCCGCTGGAGCCGTTCACCGTTCACGACCTGCGGCGCACGGCGTCCAAGGCCTGGTTTCGAGGGCAGAATGAGCAGGGGCGCCTAGTGCGCGAGGTTCGCTCCTCCCCGCTCTTCGCCAAGGCTATGCGATGGGTCGCCTCTGCATTGGAGTGGCTGACCGGGCGCGGCGCCATTCGAGGGCTCACGTTCATCTTCATCGCCGCCATCGTGGTGTTCCTAGCGACCCTGCCGATGGATCAACTCACCTCAGCCAACGGTCGCTACGAGGCGGCTCGTGCCCAAGTTCGGGATTTGCGACCGACCCCGGAAATCCTGGCGACCCTTTGTCAGTCGGAAAATGCTCTGGCGCAGGTGGAGCAGCGGACTGGGCTGGCATTGATGACCGTCCCGGATGGCTTCACCCCATATCCGTTCGACGATCAGGTGAAAGAACGTTGGAAGTCGGTTCAAGTCTCTGATCGCGCCATTTTTCTGGCGCATGCGCTCCTGGATGGGCGGGTCTTGACCGATGACGCTACTGCGGTGCCGAAGGCGACCATCGAGAGCGGGTATCAACGATACCTCTTCTCCATGTCGGTGAAGAAAGGCCGGCTCACCGGCAACTCGACGAGCCTGTTGCCGAAGTCTCTCCAGTCGCAGGCCATCGCCGATGACATTCGAGCATTCTGCGATTCCGACCCGACCACCGGCTCGAAAGCTCTGACGGCGGTCCGCAGCCGAGCGGACTATGACGGGATTTTTGAACGGACGCGTGCACGGGCGCTGGCATTCCTGGAACATCCCGCCGTCCGCGAAGCGTACAATGAATGGCAGACTCAAACCGCGATCAGTCGCTTTTGCGTAGCCTTCTTCCACGCCCTCGGCGCGGGCTTCATCCTTTGGGCGTCGGTAAAGGCCGCGATCGTTCTCTGCCGTCTGACGAACCGACGGATCTGGCTGATCGCGAACTACGCGGTCATCGCCCTATCAGCTCCGGCGATCTTTCTGGTGGCGGCCCTTCTGACCACTTCGACAGCCGTGGTGAACGCCGTGGCGCCGCTCGCTATCGGACTCGCGGCTGCCTCGGCTCGGCACGCTCGCGGTGGCTGTGACTTCACCCCTGCTGCTCATTCTGGCTCTGGCGACCCTGCTGGCGCCGCTCTTGGAGCTCCGTTGGACGGTTGTGAAACGGATCAGTAGGATCGTCCGCTGAGCCAATTTGGATGAATCGTTCAGGCCGTAAGGCGCCCGACATTATGACCATGGCCATCGTCGAAATATCAGCGACCCCCAACTGCGGATCTTTTTCTTCGTGCGCCCTAACTACGCTTGGCCATGCCGGGCGACCGGCTACGCCTTGCGTGCTTGAGCTGGCTAGCGCGTGTTAAGCTCTGCACCCATGCCTTGGGCAACGTCTGCCCTTCGTGCCCTGCTGCCTTTTGGATCGGCCCTTAATGCGGTGCCGAAGTCATAGTCCAATTTGTTCGGGCCGGCCCGCCGGCACATGGCACAGAACGGAACGAACGCCGTCGATACCTGGGCGGCGGGGCCCAGACCTGCACCCCCGGCTTGGTCATCCCGAAAATGGCCGGTCCTCGCTTCGATCCGCGGTTCTGACCGGTCGGCTGCGACGCTTGTGGACGTCCGGCGGCGTGGCGCGGGCGATGGGCGTGGCCCGGCGCAAGTCCAGCCAAGCCTCGACCTCGGCGAGGTCCCAGACTACGCACCGCGGCGTCAGCAGGAACCGCCGAGGGAACTGGCCGCGTTGCTCCATCTCCCAGATCGTGCTGTCGGCGAGCGGCACCATCTGGCGGAGTTCCGGCTTCTTGATCGTGCGTTTCAGGGGCGGCTGAACCTGGGTCATCGCTTGCTCCACTCGTTTCGCGGAATCGAAGTCGAAAGGCGGCGAAGGGGAAACCCGAAAACGCACGGTCGAGGAGTCCGGAAGCGCGGGGGCAGGAATCCTATCCACTCCCGCCCCGCCGCTCCGTTGGCGCTGATGAGTTGAAGTCTGCGGAGCTGGGATCGCGGGTGATGGCTTGCTTCTGGCCTCTGCGCGGCTGCATAACGTTGTAATCCAACGTGGGGTGGAGGCGCACATGCGGACCGCAATCATTCAACAGGGCGGGATTTCCGCGCGCGCCATCGCAGGGTCGCATACGGTGCTCTTGGCGCTAGACGCCACTGCGGAGGCTCGTGAAGGATTGCGGGGTTTCGCCATTCGTCGGCAGGCCGGCCAAGGCGCGCCGAGATGGCTAACGGGATCGAAGGTCTTTCGGGCGGTGACGCCGAATCCCGAGCCCGGCCGAAACTATTCCAGCCGCGAACAGCCGATCCAAAGCCTGATCTGGGGCGACTACACCGCCAAGCCGGGAATGACCTACGTCTTCCGCGTTGTCCCGCTCTACGGGAACCCGGGAAGCCTCACGGAAGGCCCAGCCGTCGAGCTCGATGTCACGACTGAGACAGAAGGCGGGGCGACGCACAGCATCTGGTTCAATCGCGGCGCGATCGCCAGCCAGGCGTTCGCGGAGCGTTTCGACAACCTGCCTCCGCCTGAACCTGACAATCCGGAGCACGAACAGACCGCCTGGCTCTCGCGCGGCCTCCTTGAGGCCTGCCTGCGGTTCATTGATGAAACACCAGCAGGAGACGGCCTGCGCGTCGCGGCCTACGAGTTCACCTATCCGCCGATCATCATGGCCCTCAAGGCGGCCCACGAGCGAGGCGTCGATCTCAAGGTCGTCTATGAAGCCGGTCAGATGACGGTGAAGGGCGAGCGCGTCGATACCGAGGCCACCAAGAGCGCGGCAACGGCGCTCAAGGCGCACGGCTTCCCCACCAAGGTCCTCATCAAACGGACGAAACGCGCCAACATCCCGCATAACAAGTTCATTGTTCGGTTGAATGCGGATCGGCAGCCGCAGGCGGTCTGGACGGGATCGACCAACTTCACTCCATCCGGATTCCTGGGGCAGGCCAACGTCGGCCATCAGGTCGACGACCCTCACGTGGCCGGCCAGTTCCTGGGATATTGGGAGATCCTGGCTGGGGATCCAGAGCCGGCGGCAGGCCGGGCGGCGGTTGAGGGCTTGACCCCGGATCCGCCGGACTCTGGTCCGGCTTCCGGCGTCACCTGCGTGTTCTCGCCACGAAGCAAGAAGGACCTTCTGCAATGGTACGCCGCGCGGATCGCCGAAGCTCGCCAGACGGTGCTCTTCACCGGCGCCTTCGGCGTCAACGAAACCTTGGCCAGAGCCTTCTCCATCGACCGCGATTTCCTGCGTTACATCCTCTTGGAGAAGCCGCCGACCCACAAGACAAAGGCGCTGCTCGGCGATGATCGAGATCTGATCGTGGTGCCAGGCCAGGTTCTGGGCGACGTCTGGACCAAGAACAAGAAGGGCGAGCTGACGCTGAGGCGACCGATCCCCGGTTTCGAACTTGAGCGCTGGTTCCTCGACGAAGAGCACTATCGGGCGAAGGGCAACATCTTCTTCGTCCACACCAAGTTCATGGTGATCGACCCCCTCTCGGACGACCCGGTCGTGATCACCGGTTCGGCGAACTTCTCCGACGCCTCGCTGCTCAGCAATGACGAGAACATGATGGTAATCCGGGGGAACACCCGCGTCGCCGACATCTATCTCACGGAGTTCGACCGCCTGATCCGGCACTTCTACTTCCGAGATATCGCCGCCAAGTTCCATGGCGGCGGGGCAGGGGCGAACGCCAAGTTCCTTGACGAAACCGACGAGTGGCTGGAGCCCTACTTCAGGTCCGGTGGGTTCAAAGACCGCCGGCGGCGCCTGTTCATGGCGACTAGCTCCCCACAATAGCAGCGCCGCCTTGACCCCCGGTTGGTCGATCGTCCTGACGGGATCGGCCGTCCGCCTCATCCGGTCTGGATGTCGTCGATCATGGCCAGCATCTCCTGAAGCTTCTCCCGGGCCGCCGAGAGCTTTCGCGCGGCGACCAGGTCCTGGCGGTCGGCCAGGCGTAGAACGGCCTCCAGCACTTCGTCGGAATGGCGGATCAGGATCACCAGGTTCTCGCCGCTGGGCGCGTTCTTGGCTTCGAACCAGTTGCGGACGGCGCGCTCATTGGCGCGCGTCAGCCGGACCACCTTCTTCACCGCGCCCGGGGTCCCGCCGAACTCGCGTCGGAGCGCGTCGGCGATGGCCTCGGCGAAGCTTGGCCCCAACTCCGGAATCGTCCGCTGAAGAAAACTTCTTCCGGATTCCGACCGAACTTTTCGGTCCTTCTGCGTAGGCGACATTCAGCGCCCCTCCCCCGTAGATGTCGCGACGCCGCCGCTTGATGGAGGTGAGACGTTTGGAGGCAGGGGAACCCCTAATGAGCCGTTGGGAGTCCAGTCCGAACGTCACCGACGGCGTCCCCGTACGCGCGGCGCAATACGTCCGCATGTCGACCGAGCATCAGAAATACTCGACCGAGAACCAGGCCGACATCATCCAGGTCTACGCCGAGCAGCGCGGCTTCGAGATCGTGCGGACCTACGCCGACCAGGGCAAGAGCGGCCTCAGGATCGATGGACGCGAGGCGCTCAAGCAGCTGCTCGCCGACGTCCAGGCCGGACGCGCCGACTACAAGGTCATCCTGGTCTATGACGTGAGCCGTTGGGGCCGCTTCCAGGACGCCGACGAGAGCGCCTACTACGAGTACATGTGCCGCGAGGCCGGGATCAGCGTCCACTACTGCGCCGAGCAGTTCGAGAACGACGGCAGCCTGACCGCCACCATCATCAAGGGCATGAAGCGGGCCATGGCCGGCGAGTACAGCCGCGAGCTCTCCGCCAAGGTCTTCACCGGCCAGTGTCGCTTGATTGGACTGGGCTACCGCCAGGGCGGGCCAGCCGGGTTCGGGCTGCGCCGCCAGCTGGTCGACGAGCAGCGGCGACCCAAGGCCCTGCTCGATCGGGGCGAACACAAGAGCCTGCAGACCGATCGCGTCATCCTGACCGCCGGCCCGCAGGACGAGATCGATGTCGTGCAGCGGATCTACCGGATGTTCGTGCTGCAGCGACGCTCCGAGCGGGAGATCGCCGTCCGTCTCAACAGCGAAGGCATCCTGACCGACCTCGACCGGCCCTGGACGCGCGGGACGGTGCACCAGGTCCTGACCAACGAGAAATACATCGGCAACAACGTCTACAATCGCGTCTCCTTCAAACTGAAGAAGAAGCGGGTGCTCAACGCGCCCGATATGTGGGTGCGGGCGGACGGCGTCTTCGACGGCATCGTCGATCCGGAGTTCTTCGCCGCCGCCCAGCGGATCATCGCCGACCGGACGCGCCGGTTTACGGACGAGCAGCTGCTGGATCGGTTGACGGTGCTCCTCGGTGAGAAGGGCTGCCTCTCCGGGCTGCTGATCGACGAGGTCGAGGACATGCCGTCGAGCTCGACCTACCGGCAGCGCTTCGGGACGTTGCTGCGCGCCTATGCGCTGGTCGGCTATTCCCCCGACCGCGACTACCGGTTCCTCGAGACCAACCGTGTCCTGCGTGCGCTTCACCCCGAGGTGGTCGCCAAAACCATCGCCCAGATCGAGCATCTGGGCGGCTCGGTGGTCGTCGACCCCGCCACCGATCTGCTCACGGTGAACCAGGAGTTCAGCGTCTCGGTCACCGTCATCCGCTGTTCGAGGACCTCCGCCGGGGGACTGCGCTGGAAGGTGCGGCTGGATTCCAGCCTCAAGCCGGACATCACCATCGCCGTGCGCATGGACGCGGACAACACGGCCGTCCGGGACTACTACCTTCTGCCCTGGCTCGACGTCGGGCCGATGGGCAAGGTGCGCATGGGCGAGGCGAACGGCCTCTTCCTTGACGCCTTCCGGTTCGACGGTCTTGAACCCTTCTTCGACCTCACCCGGCGCGCCGCGATCCGCGTGGCGGCATGACCGACGCCGTGCCTGAAATCCGCAACATCCCGGTGGCGGCGATCACGGTGTTGAACCCGCGCACCCGCAACAAACGGGTGTTCCAGGAACTGGTCACAAGCATCGCCAACCTCGGCCTGAAGAAACCGATCACCGTCAGCGCCCGACCGGACGGCGGCTACGACCTGATCTGCGGGCAGGGGCGGCTGGAGGCCTTCGTGGCGCTCGGGCAGAGCGACATCCCCGCAGTGGTCACCGAGGCCTCCGAGGAAGACTGCTTCGTCATGAGCCTGGTCGAGAACCTCGCCCGGCGTCAGCACCGGCCGCTGGAGCTGGTCAAGGAGATCGGGGTCCTGAAGGACCGGGGATACTCGACCCAGGAGATCGCGACCAAGACGGACTTCAGCGCCGAATACATCTGGGCGATCTGCTTCCTGCTCGACAATGGCGAGGATCGGTTGATCGCGGCCGTCGAGCGCGGCGTCATCCCCCACACCGTCGCCATGGAGATCGCCAAGGCCGGCGACCGCGAGGTCCAGGAAGCCCTGGCGGAGGCCTATGAGCGCAAGGCCCTGCCGGGCAACCAGGTGCTGGCGATCCGCAAGATCATCGAACAGCGCAAGACGAGCGGCAAGGCGGGACGGTCCGGGGCGAGGGAAGGCGGGGGGCCTCGTGTCCGGGTGACGGCCGACGCCCTCGTGCGGGCCAACCGCAAGGAGACGGACCGGCAGAAGCTTCTCGTCAAGAAGGCCGCCCTGACCCAGAGCCGGCTGGTCTTCGTCGTCAACGCCCTGCGCCGCCTGCTCGACGACGACCACTTCGTCACCCTGCTGCGCGCCGAGTCTATGCACACCCTACCGCGACCGCTCGCCGAGCGGCTCGGCGCCGCGGGCCGCTAGCATGAGCGGGACCGTGAGGGCGGCGTTCGAGACCCGCCTCGAGACCATCCGCCTTTCGGACATTCTCCCGCTGCGGCGGCTCGCCGACGAGGTCATCCGCTCGGTCAAGTATCGCCGGATCGCCCGGTCGGTCGCCGAGGTCGGGGTCATCGAGCCGCTCGTGGTGGCGCGGCCCAAATCGCCCGGCGCCTGGATGCTGCTCGACGGGCATGTCCGGCTGGCGGTCCTGAAGGACCTCGGCGAGACCGAGACGCGCTGTCTGGTCGCCGACGACGACGAGGCCTTCACCTATAACCGGCGGGTCAACCGACTGGCGACCATCCAGGAGCACTACATGATCGTCCGCGCCCTTGAGCGCGGGGTGTCCGAGGAGAAGCTGGCCAAGGCCCTCGACGTGGACGTCAAGGCGATCAAGCGGCGGCGCAGCCTGTTGGAGGGAGTCGCCCCCGAGGTCGTCGAGCTGCTGAAGAACCACACGGTCAATCCGGTGACCTTCGACGTGCTTCGCAAGATGCGGCCGATGCGACAGGTGGAGGCGGCCGAACTGATGCTGTCGGCGAACAACTTCACCTCCGCCTACGCCAAGGCGCTGCTGGCCGCGACCCGTCAGGCCGACCTCGTGCGTCAGGACAAGCCCAAGCGCGTCGGCGGCATGACCTCCGACCAGATGGCGCGCATGGAGCGGGAGATGGCGTCGTTGACGCAGGACTTCAGGGCGATCGAGGCTTCCTACGGGGACGATGTCCTGCATCTCGTCGTCGCCAGCGGCTACCTCAATCGCCTGTTGAGCAACGCCCACATCGAGCGCCACCTGACCACCCGGCATCCCGAGCTGGTCGACGAGTTTCGGGCGATCATCAGCGCCGCCTCCCTCGACGACGCCGGCGACGCGGCGCGATCGGGCGACTGGCCGATCCGCGTCCAGCCCGCCGTCACGTCGGACAACGAAGGCCCCTGAGCCCATGCGGGCAGGCCACGGGCCTTTCAAGGTCGAAAGCGCTAAGGGCTCCGCCCTCGCGCAGGACAGGGTGAAGCGGCTGCGCCGCCGGACCGGCCGGTCTCCCCGACCTTCCGCGCCGGCGAGGAGGATCAGCATCGTCACGGCGGTCAGGCTTGTGCAGGCCGGGCGATCCCCCTCCGGCCGGTCCGCCCTGGCCTTTGCTACCCCGGTCTCGCCGACGGGCAGGGTTTCAGGCGCGCGCCTCGCGTGCCTGCAACCCATGCCCAAAGGAGGCAGACATGACTGCTCAACCCATCGCCACCGCGCCGCAGCACGGCGCGGAGATCAGCGTGCCGCTGAACCGGCTCAAGGCCTCGCCGAAGAACGCGAGGAAGACCCCGCACGCGCTCGCGACCATCGAGGCCCTCGCCGCCTCCATCAAGGCCAAGGGGGTGTTGCAGCCGCCCGTGGTCGAGATCGAGCGGGACGGGGAGGGCGCGCCCACCGGCGCCTACCTCGTCACCATCGGAGAGGGGCGCCGTCAGGGGCTGCGGCTGCTGGCCAAGCGCAAGCAGATCAAGCGCACCCATCCGGTGCGGGTGATCGTGGATGCCGACAACGACGCCCACGAGATCAGCCTCGACGAGAACGTCACCCGGGAGGCCATGCATCCCGCCGACCAGTTCGAGGCCTTCCGGCGGCTGGCCGAGGAACGGGGCTACGGGCCGGAGGAGATCGCCGCTCGCTTCGGCGTCTCGGCCCACGTCGTGCGCCAGCGGCTGCGGCTCGGCGCGGTCGCCCCGGACCTGATCGCCGCCTATCGCGGCGGCGGCGTCACCCTGGACCAGCTGATGGCCTTCGCGGTCAGCGAGGACCATGAGCGCCAGCGGCAGGTGTTCGACCAGATCGGGCCGCATACGCCCGCCTACGCCATCCGCCGCGCCATGACCGAGGCCAAGGTTCCGGTCGAGGATCGGCGGGTCCGGTTCGTCGGCGTCGAGGCCTACGCCGAGGCGGGCGGGGCGGTGCTGCGCGACCTCGAAAAGACCTGCGCCAAGCTGCGCGTCCGCACCCGGATCGAGGCGGTCGCGCTGGCGGTCCGCACGGGTCTGATCGATCCGATCTGAAGCGGAGAGGGGGCGGGCCTGGAACTTCTGTACGGAAGCCCGGCGTTTCACAGCCGATCGCCGCCGACGTCAAAGACGTCCCCTGGCTCAAGATCGACCGCTATCGTTCCGGAACCCGCCGGGAACTTCCTACACTACCATTGTGCGGGCTCACCAGCACAGTTCGAGGCGACGCCAGGGATGAAAAGGTCGCACACTCACCACAAGTGAAGCGCCTGCACCAAGCCGCGAGCCAACTGACCAAGAACTGCCCCGGCCAACAACGTACCCAGCGCCCGCTGCCACTCGGGGCAGGTTTTCCACCAGCGTTCAACCGGTCCTCTCGCCAGCGCCAGACGTCCCCCTTGGGTAAGGCAGTATTCAATAGCCGGCCTCGCGGCCAACGGCATCCGTTCAATATCCGCGCGCGTCAGCAGCCCCTTGCCGTGAAGTTCGTTGACGCCGACGAGGGCCCACCAGAGTCTGTTCTGGGTGCGCTCGCTCATCGCGCCCGTATGAGAGGAGGCCAGTTCCGCGAGCGCCGCCCAGTCCCACATTTCGAAGCCACGCCAAGTGTCGTGCTGCGACATCTCGTTGATTAGGTGAAGATTGGCGCGTGTTATCAGGTCCTGATAGTCGATCATCGGGTCGTCTTCCGCCGCTTCAGCCACCATGCGGAGCACCCACACCGTGGCTGGCGCCGAGGCCGTGCGGTCTGCGGTGCTGCGAGGCCAACCGTCGCCAACACATCTGGAGAGAAGGTCCCGTCGCAATCTGCGGATGTCCGACGACCTGCGTGACTGTAGGGGTGAGGCACTTGCGTTGGTCGCCTGGCCCAGGACCCAGATGACAAAGGCGCTGTCGCTGATCTCGGTGGACCGAAACCGTCCTTCGTCGGAACAATCCCAGACGCCGTTGGCAGCGGACGAGATCAGGGCGTTGAGTCCCTCATCGACCGCTGTCTCCAGCGCCTTGGCCAGCTCAGGCCCCCAATTTTCTGGGCTCGCTAGGGCTGTGAAGCGTGTTAGCGCCGCGAGACTCGTCGCGGTGGCAATCGGACCCATTCGTTCGGCGTGGTCTTCAAATCGCCAGCCGGTGCCGGGCATTCGCTTCGAGAGCAGCCACCGGATGCTCGGCAGGAGATCGGACGGCGGATAAGCGGCGGTTCCGAACTCCATCAAGAGCAGGAGCGCCGTCGCGGTGTGGCGAGGAGACTCATTGATGCTGGGACTGCCCCGGTGGCGACTGGCTTGTGAGCCGTAGGCGGCGCGGGGGGACTTGAACTCCGCCAGTTCAGTGAGAACCTGCCGCGCCTGATCGGGGATCCGACCCAGGGAGGCGCGTAATCCCCTCAGGGCAATCCAAGACACCGTAATGCTCGGGTAGCCGAATTTCTCCCGCTTCCTGATTGGCAGTTCCTTACTGCCTGGCGCCGCGCCCGGCTGGAGGAGATCGAAATCGCTGGTCGGCAGCGACCACATGCCCCCGGGTCGCTGGCTCAGAAACACGACCGATGTCGCCGTATCGCGCAATGCTTCCCACGCTTTTCGGTCATTCTCCATCGCCCGGCCCCCCCTGCTCTGTTTTGAGATCCCGCGGAGGAGGCGACCGCTCCTCGATTTCCGTTCAGACGGAAATTGCCCGCTGCACATGGCTCGGGGGGCCCGCTGTTCACCCACGGCTCCCACTTGGAGAGCGGCGTTATCTATGTCAACCTTCCCGGAACGGTTGAAGGACAGGGGGATGTGACCATGAACGTGCAACTTACCCGGCGGCTGCTGTTTGTCAGCGGCGCGGCGATTGGGCTTGCGTCTTGTGACCTCATCAGCGGCAAGGGCGCGGCGCAGGCCGGTGCCACGCTCGGCGTCCTCACGCCGCTAACCGGCGACGGCGCCGTCTACGGCGTCGCCACAAAGAAGGGCGTCGATCTGGCCGTGGAAGAGATCAACGCCGCCGGCGGCGTCAGAGGCAAGCCGCTGAAGGTGGTCTACGAAGACGACCGGATGAGCGCCACAGACGGCGTCAGCGCCTTCCAGCGCCTGATCGCCACCCAGAAGCCCTCGGCCGTGATCGGACCGTTCGGATCTTCCGTCGTCCTGGCCGTGGCCCCGATCGCCAACTCCGCCAAGGTGCCGATCCTCTCGGCGTCGGCGACGGCCGACAGCATCGCCGACGCTGGCGACTATGTGTTCCGCATCACCCCGCCCAACTCGCGGCAGGGGGCCGATGACGCGGCCTATTCTTGGAACAAGCTCGGCGCGCGCCGCGCGATGGTGGTCTTCCAGAACAACGAATACGGCCTGACGCTGCGCGACGCCTTCGTGAAGAAGTTCAAAGAACTGGGCGGCGCGGTGGTGGCCGTGGAAGGCTTCGATCTTGGCGCGACCGACTATCGGGCCGCGCTCGGCAAGGCGCGCAGCCTGAAGCCGGACGTGATCTTCTTCCCGCTGCATTCCCAGGAATCCACCCTGCTGCTCCGCCAGGCGAAAGAGCAGGGGGTGTCGGCAAAGTTCATCAGCGCCGACGGGGCGATGACCGCCGAGCTAATCGAAGGGGCCGGCCCAGCGGCCGAAGGTGCCTATTTCTCGACCCTGGCGCTCGGCTTCGGCGTCGCCGACCAGCAGATCGACGCCTTCAAAGCGGCGCACGCCAAGAAGTACGGAGCCGGCGAGCCGGACGTCTACAGCGCCTACTACTACGAAGCGACCAAGCTGCTGGCCAAGGCCATCGAGACCGGTGGAACCGCGCCAGACCAGGTGAAGGCGGCGCTCTACGCCATGACCGGCGACAAGGCATTCATGGGCATCACCGGCAGGACCAGCTTCGACGCGAAGGGCGAGGTGGACAAGCCGTTCTACATCTACCAAGTCCAGCAGGGTAAGTTCGCCCTGGCGCCGGTCTAGTCGGCGGCTGAAGCGATATGGCTAGTGACGCGCCACCTCCGATTGATGAGGCGACTAACGCGAGCGCGACCTCCGCGCCGGTGTCGACGGATGCCGCAAGCCCCGATCGTCAGGACGAGGGCGATCCCCATGGCCGAGCTGCCCGAGTTCTGGACGGCTATCTTGTCCGGCGATTGCTAAAGATTGCGGACGAAGAGGCCGGCCTTCTTGAATTCGAGGACAATCCCCGCGCATACGAGGCTATCGAGAATAGGTTGACAGTATTCTTGGCCGAGTCTGTCCAAGACACCAAGGTGCCGGAATACGAAATCTGGGCAACAGCCTGGCAGGGTTGGGCCTCTCGCCGAGAGGACATCGCGTCGGAAGCTAGGCGGGTTTCTGCCCGGCGATCTCATACCCTCCAAGTCTTCTTCTTTTGCGCGATTGTAGTTTCATCTGCAGTGGCGGTTGGCATTGGCGCGCCAAATGTCGATGCCGGATGGGTTGGGCAGGGTTTCCCGATCGCCGCTGTACTTTCTGCCGCTATTTTCATTCTCGCACCAATTTGGCGCTCGGCTACGGCGAGTATCTGTTTGTGGGGCACCAGATCTGGAATTCCGAATTGGGTCTTGCGTGACGGGAAAATATCAGGTGGGCCGAAGCTCAACATTTTTCACAGAGCAGTCCGTTGGTATACAAGAGAGCCAGCCGTAAAATTCGTTACTCCTTCGTTCCTCGTTGCGATCGCAGGATTGATTGCTGCGATCGTTTCAATGGACAAAGATTTCGACTCTCAGACCATTGGAGCGGCCCGGGCGCTTGATTGGTTGTGGGATGGGCGAGGTGAGCTGGGGATCAGCACTGTATTAGGGCTCTCGGCGTTCATTATTGAGCATGTCCTCGGAAATTTGAATATAACAAAGGATAGTCTATTCAGAAGCGCAGAGAAGGCAAAGGATTCGGCCGAAAAAATTGCGGAAACGCAGCGGGATCTAAATGGGTTGTTGCAAAGGACGGTCGATACTACCTCGCGCCTCAATAGCGCCGCAAAGAGCTTCACCAATTTCGGCGGCCTCTTGGAGGTTTCCGGACAGATTCAAAAGCTATCCGCTCAAGCCTGGAGGGCGTTTCAGGCAAAGCAGAGCAGGCTGAGCGTTGCGCTGGGGATCGCGCAACATGTACTTTCTGGCAGGCTAGATAGTCTATTCGAGCGGTTCGACGAGCTGTTTTCAACGATGGCCACGTTGGTGAATACCAGAGTAACGCACGACGGAAGCACTACTGCTCAGATTAGTAAAATATATCAGGCGAATTTGCTAGTTACGGCGTTTGAAGCGGCGATAGAGAGTCAAGATAAACTTTTCAAGATGGCCGCTCAGAATGGCCAGCATTTTGAAATTGCTGCGCCATTTGAGGCGTTGGCTCTAACCGTTAGCAAATTTGTAGATGCGGTTAGTGACATTCCGGATGATGTGAAGAGCGGTCAAAATAAAATCTCATTCTACACAGTTTTTCCACTTCGGCCGGCCGAATTCCTGACTAGAGCGCAGTGGGCGGGAGACCCTCTTCAAGAGGATGCCATTCCGCTGGACGCGAAGTCCAAGGACTGGATCGATTTTCTGAATCAAATGCGGAGGGCGAAGCAAAATAAAGAGCCGGTAATCGTTCGTCATTTTCTCTGTGTCGGCGAGAAATTGTTTAGATCAATTGTGATGGAATATGAAAAGCATGTGTACGAATTGAGGTCAACAGAGAGAATGGCCGACGTTCCGGTTGCAAATAAAGAGCATCACATTTTTCCAGTTAAATGGAATCCTCTTGCATTAGAGTCTAATCGATTCACTCTATTAGAAAGTTGGGTTGGGGAGGAATTGGAAAACTTCCGCGTGAAGCGCGTAACTGGAGGGGCGTATCAGTGGAAGACCCGCGAGGCAAAGAGCCTTGATGATGAGAATACTTCGGCGTGGATTGCTGATTTCAAGCCAATGGAACTGGGGGCTATTCCGCTTGGGAGCGCCCTGTATGACTATCATGCGGAGTCGTGCCCTGATAACCATGGTGGCTGCGTAAGGGTGATAAGAGTAGACATCAAGGATTGGAACGGGGCGGGTCCGGACGAAAAATCACCACTCAACTGCCTTCTTGAGAACGAAGATAGTGAGTGGGTATTGATCGATTATTTCGCAGGCCGCGTTCACGAACCTGAAGCGGAAGCGGGGCAGCGTGATCGGTGGGTCTTCGCCATTCGATCGTTATTCAATCCAGAAATGGGGGTTGTGCGAATGCGGCTGTGTTTGCCCGATCAGCCCGACTGGAACACCAAGACAGTGCCGAGACTCAATCGATTGTTTGGCCTCGATGGCCAGCCGCGAGATCATATTGGAGTGGTCGATCGAGCTACGGGACGTGTTAGTTGGCCGTCCTAACCGAATTTGACCACCCAAGGCCTTCTGAGAGCAATCTGTGTGAGAAATGCCGGGAACCTGTAGGATTGGTTCACGTGGAGTTCAGGGGGCTTCCCTTACGGAACTCTTCGAGGGATCTGAGAATTTGAGAAGGACCATGAAGCCCATGCTGCACAAGGAACCCACGGCGCCGCGGCCCAAGGATCCCCGCGCGATCACCGAGCAGGAGCTCGTCCCCGCACTTGAGGCCGCCCTGCTGGAGCGCTTCAGCGATTCGGAGAGCCGAAGAGTCGATACTCGACCGCGTTGGCCCAAGGGGCGCGGGATCTAGGTCCCGCCCGCTGGTGCGTTTGACGGCGCGCCGGACCCAGACCCCGCTGTGCGGCGCAACCTCCTCCTTCTTCACCCACCCGGCTGGGACGCCTGCGTCTCCGGTCCCTACGCCGCTGGCCCCTATCTCCAGGGCTACCTGAGAGCGGCCGGTTTCGGGTGTCGCTGGGTGGACCTGAGCCTCGCCCTCGCTAGCGCACATACCCAGCTGATCACAGGGCGGGACGCCCAGGTGGCGGACCTAGCCGGCCTCGACGCCTCCAACGACCTCTATTTTCATCGCCAGGGGCTTTTGCAGGCTCACGCGGCGGGCCTGAACGGATCCTGGACTCTTCGAGAGGGTTTTCAGCCGGCTGAGTTCGATTTCGGCTCGTCGGAAAGCGTCCGGCGACATCTGGCGAGCCCGGCTCCCTACGACGACTGGTTGAGGCAGGTTCTCGGCCGCCTGATAGCGGAGGAGCGGCCCGATTTCATCGGCCTGTCGGTCGCCGTTCCCTATCAGCTGTTCGGTGCCTTTCGCATTGCCAGCCTGTTGCGCGACCTCGCACCGGACGTCCCCGTTGTGCTCGGTGGCAACATCCCATCGCGCCTGGCTGGGCAGATGGCGCTGCCCTGGGTCTTCGACCTTGTAGACATTCTCTCCACTCATCAGGGCGAAGAAACCTTGGCGGCCCTGCTCACGGCCGGACCGGACCGCGCGGCCTGGAGCGCTGTGCCCAACATCCGTTATCGGGAAGGCGAGGGCGTCCGGGCGACCCCGACCCGCTATCTCGACCGACGCCTGTTCGCCCAACCCAGCTATGACGGCATCGATTTCGACGCCTACTGGGGATTTCCCTACGCGACCATCATGGCCTCAAGGGGCTGCTACTATGGAAAGTGCCCGTTCTGCGCCATCCCATACACTTGGGGCGAAAAAGGCTTCCTCGGCCATGATCATCCGGCGGCGGTGGTCGAGACCATGGTCGACTGCATCGACCGGCGCGGAGTGAACCGCTTTAAGTTTATCGAGGAGTCGCTTCACCCCCGCATCGTCGATCAACTGGCCACCCATCTCATCGAGGCCGGGGTTGAGGCCATGTGGGAAGGCTATGCTCGCATGGACGCGCCGTGGTTTCGGTCCAGCTTCCTGAACAAGGCGGCCAGGGCCGGCCTGCGGAAGCTCTACGTGGGCCTCGAGCTGGTCGACAGCGACGGGCGCGATCTCCTTGCCAAGAAGGATCGCCCGGCGGCCAGCGAGTTTCTGCGCGCCCAGGCCGACGCCGGCATCCTCGTCCACCTCTTCATCCTGGTCGGCCACCCCGGCACCGGGCTCGATGAGGCCATGCGAACGATCGACTTCGTTCTGGCCCACGAGGATCTTATCGACACCATCGAGATCAGCGGATTTCGCTATGAGAAACACACGACCATCGCCGACGTGCTTCGATGCCCGGACCCGGTGCGCGACTGGTCCCTGGATGATCCCTACACCTCCACCTTGACACCCACTCTGTCGCCCGGCGCTGTCGACCTTCTGGAAGATCAGCTCTACTGGGGCGTTGGATCGAAGACGCCACGTTGGACCCACCCCCTTCACCACATGGTTTCTCCCTGGGCGATGCCGTCGAAGACCCGCGCCGGCCAGCCGGCGCTCGCGACATGATCCAATGGCTGGTCAACTTCGCGGTGATGACGGCCCTGCAGACGCCCTTTCTCATCGTGCTCGGCCTGCATTACGATGTCCTGCGTCGCCATAACTTCCTGCTCGGATCGGCCTACGCGCTGGCGCTCTGCCTGGTCGTTGGCCTGCTCCCGTCGGCCGGAGCCATCGTGGCCGTGGCGGCGGCCTTCCTGGCCGTTCTCGCGGTTCTACTGCTGTCCGAGATCCTGGTTTTCGCGCCGCTTGAGCGGTTTGGGCGCACGGCGGACGAGATTCTGATCGCCACGCTAGGGGCGAACATCCTGCTGGAACAGGTTCTGTCCGTCGCCTTCGGTGACCGGATCCGGTTTCCGTCGGTCAGCTCCGAGCCGGCCGTCCAGTGGTTCCTCAGCCTGCCGCCGGCCGCCTCGGCGATTCCGGTCGGCCTAGCCATCCTGGTCGCCTGCGCCGCCGTGTTCCACCGAACAGAAGCCGGAGCCCGCCTCGTCGCCCTGGGCGAGAACGCCCTTCTGTTTCGCGCGCTCGGGTTCAGCCCGGCGGCCTGGCGGGGGATCGCCCTGACCATTGTCGCCCTGGTCCTGGCCTGTTCGGCGATCGGCGCGGCCAACGTTACGGGCGCCTATCCGACGGCGGGCTTTGGGCTGGTGATCCTCGGCTTCCTGACGCGCTTGCTCGGCGGGCCAGTGCATCGGCCGAGGTTTCTTCTCATAGCCGTTGGCGTGATCGCCTTCGACCAGCTGGTCTCGGCCGTCCTGCCCGGTCAATGGCGGACGCTTGTGCTCTTCTCCGCACTTCTGCTCCTGATCATCCGCCGAAGCCTCGTCGCTCGGAGCGCCGACTGATGGACTATGCGCTGCACCTTGCCGTTCTCGTCCTGATCTGGGCCACCCTGGGCCTCTCCCAGGGGTTGATTTCAGGATACCTCGGCATCCTGGCGATCCACCAGGCCGCGGCCTGGGGAATCGGCGCCTATACGGCTGCGCTGCTCAATCGCCTCTGGGGCCTCCCCCTCGGCGTCACCCTCATTCCCGGCGCCGTGGTCGCGGGTTCGGCTCTGTTCGCCATAACCGCCTTGATTGGCAGGGGGCGGCGGGATGACCAGGTGATCGCCAGCCTCTGCGTGCAGGTCGTCGTCGTGGCCCTGCTCGTGAACCTCACCTCGATCACCGGCGGGCCGCTGGGGATCGCCGGGATTGAGTGGGGAGGACCGGGCGATCAACGGGCGAGGGTCCTCGCCTCCTTGGGGGCCGCGGCGGGTCTTCTGGCCGCGACGGCGGGCCTCTACGTCCTTCTGAGCCGAACCCGCCTGCCGAGGGAGTGGCTGGTCATGCGCGATGACCGCGCCTTCGCAGAGTCCATCGGCGTCGATGCGGGTGGCGCCCGTAGTCTGGCGACCTTTCTTGCGGCCGCCAGCGCCGGAGCCGCCGGCACGATCTTCGCCCACTATGCCACCTTCATCGAGCCCAGCACCTTCGGTCTGGCCGAGTCGGTGGCCATTCTCGCCATTGCTACGGTGGGCCGGGCACCGAATGTCGGCGGCGTGCTGGTCGCTGCGCTGGTGATCGTCCTGGCGCCGGAGGTGCTACGCAACATCGGCTTGGGCGCAGACGTGGCCGCCAATGTGCGTCAGGGACTGTTCGGTCTGCTGCTGATCGTCGCCATCTTCCGGTTGAGGCGGTGATGCGCCCGGGCGATCTAATCATCCAGGATCTGAGCAAGGCCTTCGGCGCCCTTCAGGTGTTGCGCGGCGTCAGCCTGACCTGCGAGGCCGGGGCGATCCATGGGCTGGTCGGGCGCAACGGGTCGGGAAAGTCGACCCTGCTCAACTGCCTATCCGGCCGGGTCGCCAAGGACTCCGGGATCGTCCGTCTCAGCGGCGTGAATCTCCCCGATGAGGCGGCCTGGAAGCGGGCAAGGCGCGGATTCGGCTGGACCTTCCAGGATGTCGCCATGCCGCTGACCCTCTCGCCGACGGAGCTTGTGAAGGCTGCCGTCGCCCGAAGCGCCCGGGGGCCGCGGCCGATCTTTTTGGATCTTCAGGCCGCGACGCGGCCGTTCATGGAGACACCCTGGAACCGGCTTTCGTTCGGCCAGCGCAAGCTCGCGGCCCTGCTGGTCGCTGTGTCGCGCAATCCGGCTGTACTGCTGCTCGACGAGCCTGTCGCGGGTCTTTCACCGGCCATGGTCGAGATCGCCCGCAACACCCTGCAAATGGTGGCAGGGCAAGGTGCCGTTGTCTTGGTTGTCGAACACAACAAAGACTTCCTGATGCAGGTGACACGTTCGGTGTCGGTGATCTCAGGCGGATCCATTCTCCTGTCGGGAACGGCGAAGGCGGTGTTCGCGGACTCCCGGACTATGGAGGCCCTGATATGACCGCCCCCCTGATCGCGGTTGATCGACTGACGGTCGAGCGAGGCGGACGACCCGTCGTGCGGGATCTGAGTTTGGTGATACGGCCAGGGGAAGTTGTCCTGCTCATCGGACACAACGGATCGGGTAAAAGCAGCCTGTTGCACGCCTTGGCGGGACTCTTGCCCGCCCAGGCAGGGGAAATGCGGTGGGGCGGACTGCGGGGCCGACGGCGTCAGGCCGTGATGCTCCAGGACGGAGCGACCTTTCTGAGCCGCAGCGTGACTGAGAATGTCGCTGCTGGTGTTCTTGGGCGATTCAGGCCGGGGCCAGCGAAGCGGCGTGCGCTTGAGGGGCGGCTGATGGCGGCGATTCCCGAACTCACGTCGAAACTCCAGACGCCCTGCGCGGATCTCTCCGGAGGGCAGCGGCAACTCGTTGGCCTGGGGCGGACGATGCTGACGGACGCCGACCTTCTACTTTTCGATGAGCCCACAGTCGGGCTTCCGGTGGATGTGGCCTCAAGGGTGCTGGGAACCCTGTGCGGTTCGCTGGTCGCGCTGGGCAGCGCCGCCCTAATCGTCGAGCACAATATCGACATCGCCGCGAAGTTCGCGACCCGACTCTGTGTCATGAAGAACGGCGAACTCGTCTATGACGGCGCACTTGCTCTGTTGGCGGATCGTGCCAAATTGCGGAACATCTATCTCTGATCGCCTAGATCGTAGAATGCCGCCGCTCCATGGCCGGTCGCGGTGAGTTGATGGGCCCAGAGGGCGGTCCCGAAATCGAAATGCCACCACTCTCCCGGATAGTTCATAAACCCGACGTCTTCCATGGAGTGGACAAGAAGCCGTCTGGCCAGCCGCGCAAACTCGACGCTGTTGGAGCCGCCGCCATCGAGGCTCGTATGGAACGGGGCACCCTCGAAATAAGCCGCTGCGGATACGGCCGATGGGTCATCAAACAATCCGCCCATGAATAACCCGTCATCAGTTCCCCGTCTGACCAGCGTCACGTCGACGCTTCCACCGGTCATGTGAACCGGCCAAGTTTCGGGGCGATCTGCATCAAACGACGTAGGGTCATAACAGTACCGGCGGGCCAATCCACGTCTCGCGTCTTCGTCTAACGATGGGTGCAAGGAGGCGACGACATCCTCGAAGAAGCGCCAGAGCCGTGTCTGTTCTTCCAAGGTGCGCCGACCATCGAGAACGAGCAGCTCCACGCCATACGCCGCCAAAGCGTCGTTCGCCTTGGATAGCATCCCAGCGACGGTGTGCCGGACAAGCGAGCGAGGGTCATCGAAGAGGGGGCGGTTGTAGGGCCAGTTTAGGCCATCCAGGCGGCTGTAGTATCGGCCAGATTTCAGGCCTGCCTCGGCCACGTCCACGACCCGCTCCGTTGAGACGGGGTTCGTGAAATCGAACCGAACATCGGCTTGCCAGCCCGGTTCCAGCGGCGGGTGGCCGCGAATCGGTCGCTCCCGCAGATGCCTTAGGTCGTTCATGAAGTGGTGGATTCCGATGCTGTTGCATACAAAGCTATGACGGCAGCAACAGTCGAGGACCAATTGCGCTACTCCATCCGGATCCCAACAGGCGAGCCAGAGTTTCCCAGTCGGTTTTCGCCCCTTCATGCGCCGCAGGGCGCGGTCAGGTGCGCAGCGTCGCGATCAGATTTTGTCGTCCGATTTCGGCGCCATAGAAGAGCGGGGTCTGGCTGGCAGGCGCTCGCGAGCGGAAATTTTCATGGGCTGTCTCCGTTGGAAGAGCAGCGGCCAACGATGGTATAGATTTGGAAAGTTTAGCGTGGACCATACATTGCAGAGGTCGCGTTCGGTATTGTCAATACATCTCGAAAGATGTCGAAATCACGGAAAATTTATTGATGATGATTTCTTCAATGTTTTCAAGATCTCCGTTGAGGATCGGTATGCGGATCGGTTCGACGGCCTACGAACAACAAAAAACCCAAAACAAACAATGTCTTGGGTTCATTCGAACAATCGAGTGGGAGTGAGGGGCGGCGCACGCGAATAGGGGCCTCCGGGACAGGGCGCTGAAGATAGGGTGAGATTACTTGCGGGAGCTATTCGGTTCGACCCGCAGCCCTACGGTGGTGACGATGCGTTCGTGAGCAAGGCGACGCCGATCCGACACGGGGCGTTCGAAACGACATTCTTCGTCGCTCTGAACGCTCGATAGCGCGCGGGTTCGTCCTTCGTGGGCGTCTGGCGTCGACCCTAAGAAGCAACGGCCCTTGCGGCCTGTCGCTGGCTCCGGCGCGTGAGGTCTTCACCCATGCCCGCCGAGCGGCCTTCGAGGGCGTTCACCGGTTGGGGACAAATGGCGCGAGGTGGTTGCGTGGCATCGGCGGCTTCCTTTGTTGACGGAGGTCAAGGCGGAGCGGCGGCATTGAGCGGACATGGTTCGGCATGACCCTGCCCCAGCCCCTGTTCGCCGATCGCGGCGAGGCCGGCCGTTTGCTGGCCGAGAGGCTTGCTGGCCGCGTCCTCGGGAATGTCGTAGTCTATGCCCTGCCGCGGGGCGGCGTGCCGGTGGCCTTCGAAATCGCCCAGGCGCTGGACGCGCCGCTGGATCTGGCCCTGGTCCGCAAGATCGGCGCGCCCGGGAATCCGGAGCTGGCGCTGGCGGCGGTCGTCGATGGCGAGCACCCGCATGTGGTGGTCAACGAAGCTGTGCGACGGGCGACCGGCGCCAGCCCGGCCTGGCTCGAACAGGAAGGCGCGAGGGAACTGGCCGAGATCGAACGGCGCCGGCGGCTCTATTTCGGCGGCCGGACTCGGCCCGATCCGAAGGGCAGGACCGCGATCGTGGTCGACGACGGACTGGCCACGGGGGCCACCGCCCGGGCGGCGATCCGCGGACTGAGAGGCCAGGGCGTCGCACGGATCATCCTCGCCGTGCCGGTCGGGCCGCGGGATATGGCCGCGCAGATCCGGACCGAGGTCGACGAGTTCGTGTGCCTGGCGGAGCCGGAGCGGTTCTGGGGCGTCGGCGGCTTCTACGCCGACTTCCGCCAGCTCACGGACGAGGATGTCCTGCGGCAGCTCGACCGCGCCTCAGGGTTCGGCGTGGCGTCCCCGCCCGGCGGTTGAGACCGCGTCGACCTCCGTCTGCAGCCATTCCCGAAACCAGGCGACCGCGAGCCGGATGACCTGGTCCAGCGCCCCGGGCTCCTCGAACAGATGGGTCGCGCCGGGAATGACCTCCAGCCTCGAGGGTACCGCCAGCCGAAGCCGGGCCTGATGGTTCCATGTGAGCACCGGTTCGTCCCGTTCGCCGACGATCAGCAGGGTCGGCGCGGTCACCCGGTCCAACGCCCCGTTCGCCAGGTCCGGCCGCCCGCCCCGGGAGACGACCGCCGCGACGAGTCTCGGCCGCGCTGCAGCTGCCCTGAGAGCGGCCGCCGCGCCGGTGCTGGCGCCGAACAGGCCGACCGGCAAGGACGCCAGTTCCGGTTGCTGTCGGACCCAGTCGATCGCGTTGACCACCCGCGAGGCGAGCAGGTCGATGTCGAAGACGTTGGCCCGCAGCAGCGCTTCGCCCTCGGTCAGCAGGTCGAGCAGAAGGCTTGCCATGCTGGCCTCGGCGAGGGCCCGGGCGACTTGCTGGTTGCGGGGGCTGAACCGGCTGGATCCGCTGCCATGAGCGAAGATCACCACGCCCGTGGGTCGGGCGGGTGAGCGGAGGTCCCCCTCCAAAAGCGTCGGTGGAATGAATACAGGAGTGATGGTCTGGCTGCCGGGCATGACGGCTATCCTGGACTGGCGGGCGAAGCCGCTGGCCGGACGGACTTCAGGGCCAGCGACGGGAGCGGGCGTCGTCCCTCGGTGCGGCGACGACGCCCGCCCCGCCAGCTACCAGCTAGAAGCCGACGGTCACGTGGTCGTCGACCGCCCGGACGCCAGGGGCGCCCCAGGCCGCGCGTTCGGCCAGGTCACGCTCGAACCAGGCCTTCACCTTGCCGTCGAGGCGGACCTTGTCCCCATCGACGCTTACCCGGATCTTGTCGGCCTCGAGGTCGGCCTGGCGCTTCAGGGCGTCCTCGATGCGGCGCTTGATGTCCGCGGCCTGGAGGTGGGGCTTCACCTGGATCTGGTTGCCTACCCCGCGCACGCCCTTGAGGCCGCGCACGGTCTGTTCGGCCGCCGTCCGCTGGTACTGCCAGTCGACCTGGCCGCTGAGCGTCACGACGCCGCTCTCGACCTTGGTCTTCACCGACCCCTTCGGAACCGTGACGTCCCAATCGAGCATGTTGGCCACTCGCCCGGCGATTGCCTCGTCCGTGAACGAGGGCGCGAATGGGCGGATTTCCAGGTCCTCGACATAGCCCCGCACGCCCTTGACCCGTTTCACGGCCGTTTCGGCGGCAAGCTTCTGAGCGTAGTTGGCGACATGGCCGGTGAGCCGCACGATGCCGGCCTCGACAGTCACGCCGATGTCGGCGGCGTCGATGCTCGGTTCCCATTCCAGTTCGTCGAGCACCAGTCCCTTGATGGATTTGTCGTCCATTGTCCTGCTCCAATCAGCCACGTTTCTTCGCGGCTGATCGGAGCTGTTCACCATCACCGGAAGGCTGCGTTGATCGGCGTCAAATCGCGACGGATCGCGCGGTCATCAGCCTCCTGGATCGAGGCCCGCGACGGACGGTCCCATCCTCAAACGGGGGGGGGGGAAATCCGGGCCCTTGGCCCGTGATCCCGCCGCGGGTAGCTTGGACTCCTGCTCGGCGATCAGCGACGAAAGGACCCGGCGCTTTTCGGCATCCTGCTCTCTGGCGAGCTGAGCCGTGAACTGCTTGATATTGTGTTCGACAATGAAGCGATCGTTGTCCATGACGCGCCCCTCCCTTCGGTCGGCGCGCTGAGCCGGACCCCCCGGCCCTAGCCGGCCAAATGGAACGCCTTCAAGTTGTGAGAGTCGAGTCGCGTTCCTGTGTTCGGCATTTGGTCGCTGCCTGGCCGCGGCCGCCCGATGCGGCCTACGCGGCCGATCCCTCGTCTTCGCCCGCCGGATCCACGGCTCCGGCCGGAAGGGTCAGCCGGTTGACCACGGCCTGGACGCCCGGAAGCGTCCAGGACAGCCGCTCGGCGGCGTCCCGGTCGAACCAGCTCTCCGCCTGGCCGGAGAGGGTCACGATGCCCCCCACGGCCCGGATATCGATGCCGGTGGCGCAAGCCCCCTCGCGGGCGAGCAGGGCCAGGAGCTGGGCGGGCAGGGCGCCGGGGGGAGCGGATACGCGCAGTTGGTTGTAAACATCGCAGACCGCTGGAAGCCGCAGCAATTCCTGTTCGATCAGCGTTCGCAGCCGCTGCTCCGGAACCTCGCCGGTGAGGGTCACCACCCCGTCCTGGACCGAAGCGGATATCAACGCCGACCCGCCCAGTCGCCGGACTTCGGCCATGACGGCGTCTCGAAGGTTTTGGTCGCTCATCTTCAGGCTCGCATCCCGCGTCGGCGGTAGACTGCCGCATCCCACGGGCGCGGCATTGCGCTCGATCAAGCCAGGCGCCGACCGGGCCGTTAGATTTAGTCATGCGGGCAAGACGGGACAGCGACGTGGAGACGTCGATCGAAGACAAGGTCGCATACCTCAGCGACACCGCCGCCTGGCGCGGCCATGCCGGTCCGGTCACCCGGCGCGAAACCCATATGTCGTGGATCTTCTTTGTCGGAGAGACGGTCTACAAGCTGAAGAAGCCGGTTCGCTTCGCCTATCTCGACTTCTCCACCCTGGCCCGCCGCGAGGCCGCCTGCCGGGCGGAATTCGCGCTCAACCAGCGCCTGGCCCCCGATATCTATTGGGACGTGGTCAGCCTGACCCGGGCGGGCGATGGCCTGAAGATCGGCGGGACCGGTGAGGTGGTCGACTGGCTGGTGGTCATGCTGCGGCTCGACCCGTCGCGGACGCTGGAGGCGCGGCTGGCGGCCGGCGATCTGGGCGGCGGCGAACTGGACAGGCTGGCCGACACCCTGGCCCGCTTCTATCGCCATGCCGAGCCGGTCCGCCTGACGCCGGCCGCCCATCTTTCGCGTTGGAGGGCGGCGCTCGTCGAGAACCGGCGGGTTCTGCTCGATCCGCGTCTCGCCATCCCGCCGGGCCTGGTCAGGGCCGCTCTGGCGGCCCAGCACCGCTTTCTTGAGCAACGCCCCCGGCTGCTGGCCGACCGGGCCAGGCGTGGCCGTATCGTCGACGCCCACGGCGACCTGCGGCCCGAGCATGTCTGGATGGGGCCGCCGGTGAAGATCATCGACCGGCTGGAGTTCAGCGCCGCCCTGCGGGCGGTCGATCCCCTGGACGAACTGGCCTTCCTCGACCTGGAGACGGAACGGCTCGGCTCGCCCGAGGCGGGGTTACGACTGCGCCGCCGGGTGACGGCCGCCCTGCACGAGGAACCGCCGCCGGAGCTCTATCTGTTCTACCGAAGCTATCGCGCGACGCTGCGGGCCCGGCTGTCGATCGCCCACCTGCTGGAGCCCAATCCCCGGACGCCGGAGAAGTGGCCCAGGCAGACGCGGGCCTATCTGGCGCTGGCCGCCCGCGACGCGCGCCGTCTGGCCGTGCTGCTCAATAGGCCAGCAGATCGGTGAGCGGCGCGCCGACGGCGAGCCGGGCAATGGCGGCCGCGAACAGCGGCGCGCTGGGCAGGATCTCAAGCTTGCCCGCCAGCCCGGACGGCCCCAGCCGGAACGGCGGAACCGCATCGGTCACGACGACTCGTTCGATCGCCGCATCGTCGAGGGCCTCGGCCGCGCCGGGCATGAACAGCCCGTGGGCCGCCAGCGCGATCACCCGGCGGGCGCCCGCCTGCCGCGCCGCCCGCGCCGCCCGCGCCAGGGTGCCGCCGGTGCTGATCAGGTCGTCGACGAGCAGCACCGTCGCGCCCGCCACATCGCCGACCAGCAGGTCGCCGGTGACGACGCCCGCGCTGCGGTGTTTGTCGGCGAAGGCCTTGCCGATCGGCCGCCCGACCCTGGCCTCGAAAGTCTCGCGGAACAGTTCCGCCCGTTTAACGCCACCCGGGTCGGGCGACAGGACGCAGAGCGGCTCGCTGGCGTAGCGCAGGGCGAGATCGACGAACAGCGAGGCGGCCGGCAGAGTCACCGCCCGGCGCCGGAAGGCGTTCTCGAAGGCGGCGGGGTTGTGGACCTCCAGCGCGACCAGGCGATCGGCGCCGATCGCCTCGAACAGGGCGGCCACATAGCGGGTGGTGACGGGGTCGAACGGTTTGGTCCGCCTGTCCTTGCGCGCGTAGCAGAGATAGGGCGTCACCGCCGTCACCCGGGCCGCGCCGGCGTCCTTCAGCGCGCCGATGAAGAACAGCAGCCGGCAGAGCTTGTCGTTGACGCTCTGGTCCGGCCCGCCATGCAGGCTCTGGATCACGTAGCAGTCGGCCTCGCCGACGCTCTCCAGCGACCGCGCCTTGTGTTCGCCGTCCTCGAAGTCGCGTTCCTCGTGACGGGTCAGGGGGCGGCCGAGGATCCCGGCGATCGCGGCGCCCAGGTCCGCGGTGGCGTTCAGGGCGAAGAGCCGGGCCCGCTCGGGCAGTTCGAACGGAGCGGCGCCGTCCGCAGGGGACCAGAAGGAAAGCGCCCCGGTCATGCGCGGACAGCCCGGTCCGCGAGATCGCCACTGGCGATGCAAGGGATTCCCGCCGCGGCCAGGCGGCGACGCGCCTCGGCCTGCGAACCGTCAATGTCCAGCGCGCGGCAAGCATCCTCGATAACCACCGCGGCGAAGTCTTGCCGACAGGCGTCCTCGGCCGACCAAAGCACACAGAAGTCAAACGCCAGCCCGGCCAGGAACACGCGCCGCAGGCCGCGGTCCCGCAGGTATCCGGCGAGGCCGGTCGCTGTCGTCCGGTCGTTTTCAAAGAAGGCGGAATAGGAATCGATCCGGCGGTCGAACCCCTTGCGCAGCACCAGTTCGGCACGGACCAGGTTCAAGTCCGAGTGGAAGTCCGCGCCCGGCGTGCCCTGGACACAATGGTCGGGCCACAGGATCTGCGGCCCGTAGTCCAGATCCACGGTTTCATAGGGCCGCCGCCCGGGATGGGCCGAGGCGAACGAGAGATGGCCGGCCGGATGCCAGTCCTGGGTCAGCACGACATGATCGAACCGCGTCATCAGATGATCGGCCGGCCGCACCACTGCCTCGCCCCCCGGCACGGCCAGTCGGCCGCCGGAGCAGAAGTCGTTCTGCACATCGACCACCAGCAGGACGTCGGTGGCGCGATCGAGCGCGCGGGGAATCATGGCGGAGCCCTCCGAACATGGAGCCGACGATCGACCTCTTCGGTCAGCGTCTTCAGTCGATCGCCGACCTCGACCGGGTAGGCGAAGGGTTGCAGGCGCCGCAGCGGCTCGGGCAGGCGCTCGAATTCGCGCGCGGCATGCTCGCGGATTTCGGAGAGAGTGGGTGCGACCGCCACCCGCCGGCCGCCGCGCAGGACCGGCTGGACCAGCGCCTCGCCCCGTACCGCGTCGTCGTGGGTGGACAGGACATCGCCGGCCATGACGCCATCGGCGCGGTAGCGACGCCAGACCTGCTTTCGTCCGGGCCAGGTCGCCTTGCCGGTGGACAGCTTTCGGCGGGCCAGTCCGGCATACTCCTGGAGCTTGTAGGCGCAGTCGAGGGCGGGAACGTCCGACGAGGTGGTCAGGCTGGTGCCCAAGCCGAAGCCGTCGATCGGCGCGTCTTTGCCGACCAGGACGAGCAGGTCGTCCTCGTCCAGCCCGCCGCTGGCGAAGATGGTCGTGTCGTCCAGGCCTCCCTCGTCCAGGATGCGCCGTACGCTGCGGGAGAGGGCGGCCAGATCGCCGCTGTCCAGCCGCACGCCCGCCACGGCGATCCCGGCCGCCTTCAGCCGCGGCGCCAGTGCCGTCACCTTCCGGGCGCCGTCCTCCGTGTCATAGGTGTCGATCAGCAGGGTGAGTCCGTCCGGCCGCGCCCGCGCGAAGGCCTCGAAGGCCGCGGCCTCGTCGTCGAAGGACTGCACGAACGAATGGGCCATGGTGCCATAAAGCGGCACGCCCCACAGTTTGCCGGCCAGGGCCGTGGCCGTGCCATCGAATCCGGCGACGTAGCTTGCTCGCGCGGCCATCAACCCGGCCTCGGCCCCGTGCGCCCGGCGGAAGCCGAAGTCCACCAGCCGTCGCCCGGGCGCGGCCAGCACCATGCGCGCCGCCTTCGAGGCGACCAGCGACTGGTAGTGCAGAATGTTGATCAGCCGGCTCTCGACCAGCTGGGCGACGGGGAGAGGGGCTGTCACCCGCAGGATCGGCTCGTCGCCGAAGAACACCGTGCCTTCCGGTATTGCATCGATGTCGCCGGTGAAACGCAGCCCCGCCAGCCAGTCGATGGTCGCCGGGCGGAATCGGCCGGATCGCCGCAGCCAGTCCAACTCGTCCGGCGACAGGGCCAGGTTTTCCAGAAACTCCACCGCCTGCTCCAGGCCGGCGGCCATCAGGAAGCCGCGGCGGCCGGGGAGTTTGCGGATGAAGAACTCGAAGACCGCCGTCTCGGTGCGCCCGTGCTCCAGATAGGCCTCAAGCATTGTCAACTGGTAGAGATCGGTGAGGAGCAGGCTGTCGCCTGGTCGCGGATCGCGTGACATATCCAAGTGCCCGGCCCTTGCGCAAGTCGCCGGAAACATGAGCGCCTGCGGCAGGCCCGACATTGAGCAGTATCAATGCCGACCGGGGAGGGGCGGCCGAGCTTGGCGGCAGCAAGGGATGCCGCACATGCTCGATCTGCAGCCGGAACTGACGCTCGGGCCCGAAACCGCCTTCCACATCATGCTCAAGGCTCGCGAGTTCGACGCCAAGGTCGAGGAGCGAGACGCCGAGCCGTATCGCCCCCGGTCGACACATTTGACCATCGCGGTATTGCTTAGGCTCAAAGCGCCTGTCGCGTGTCGCGCAGGTGGTGTCCGCTTCCTTGACGCGCGATCATCCCTAAGGCCCACGGGGCACGTTGCGGCGAACGATTAGGCCGATGTCGAAGGCAGGGTTGAGTTCCGCTGATGCGGGCAGACTTCGGGCGGCGCGGATGAACAGGTGGAGGTCTCGCCTGATGGGAACCGGCCGATGCCCAGCCTGATGATCGACAAGCGGCGCGTCGAGGCCCCCGAGGGATCGACGATCCTGGAGGCCGCCAGGCGGCTCGGCGACCCCTTGCCCTCCCTCTGCCACGATCCTCGCCTGCACCCGGTGGCGAGCTGCCGGCTGTGCCTGGTGAAGGTCAAGGGCATGCCCGGGCTCGTGCCGGCCTGTGCCACCAAGGTGCGTGAAGGCATGGTCGTCACCGCCCGCGCCAAGGCGCTCGAGCGGTTCCGGCGGACGACGCTCCGATGGTACGCGGCGAGGATATCTCCGGAAATTGCGGCGGCGCATCCCGACAAGGAACTCCACCGCCTCATGCGTGACCATGGCGTGGAGCCTTCGGGCGCGCCCGCCGACCCGGCGCGGTGCGACAATTCCGTGCCGGCGATCCGGGTCGATATGAGCCAATGCATCCAATGCATGCGTTGCGCTCGCATCTGCGACGAGCTGCAGGGCCAGTCCGTGTGGCATGCGCTCGGACGGGGGCTCGACGTCGAGATCGTCCCCGCCCAGGGCGCCCTGATGATCGAGGGCGGCTGCGTGAGCTGCGGCGCTTGCGCCGACAGTTGCCCGACGGGGGCGATTGTCGATGCCCAGGCCGAGCCGCCGCAGGACTGGACGCGGACGGTTTGCGCCTACTGCGGCGTGGGCTGCGAGCTGGAAGTGGGGACCAATCAGGGCCGGCTCGTCGCCGCCAGGCCCGTCCTCGATGCGCCCGTCAGCAAAGGCCATCTCTGCGCCAAAGGCCGCTATGGCTTCGAGTTCGCCCATGCTCCCGACCGCCTGCTGCAGCCGCAGCTGAGGCGAGGAGGCGCTTGGCAGCCGGCCGCCTGGGACGCGGCCCTCGACACCTGCGCCACCGAACTAACCCGCATCCGAGACCGATTCGGCCCCGACGCCATAGGTGTCCTCGGCTCGGCGCGCGCCACCAACGAGGAGAACTACCTCACGCAGAAGTTCGCGCGCATCGTACTCGGCACGAACAACGTCGATTGCTGCGCGCGGGTCTGCCACACCCCGAGCGCCAAGGCGTTGAAGACGATGCTGGGAACGGGGGCATCCACCAACAGCTTCGACGATATCGAAAAGGCCCGCACCATCCTCGTGGTCGGCGCCAATCCGCTGGAGTGCCACCCGGTCCTGGGCGCTCGCATCCGTCGGCAGGTCCTACACGGCGGGGCGGACCTGATCGTCATCGATCCGCGCCGGACCGAACTGGCCCAGGTCGCCCGGCTGCATCTTCCCGTGCGGCCTGGAACGGACATACCCTTGCTGAATGCGATGGCCCATGTGGTCATTGCCGAGCGCCTGGTCGATTGGGCTTTCATCCGGCGCCGGGTTGACGGGTTCGAATCGTTGTCCGTCTTCCTCCGGGAATGGACGCCCGAGCGCGCCGCCGGAATCTGTGGCGTTTCCGCCCAAGGAATCCGCGAGGCGGCGCGGCTGTACGCAACGGGAGGCCCCTCCTACTGCGCCCATGGCTTGGGCGTCACGGAGCATGTCCAGGGCAGCGAAGGGGTGATGGCCCTCGTCAATCTCGCGCTGCTCACCGGCAACCTCGGCCGGGAGGGCGCTGGAATTAATCCGCTGCGTGGGCAGAACAATGTCCAGGGCGCCGCCCACATGGGCTGCGATCCCGGAATCCTGACCGGCTCCGTCCCGATTGAGCAGCGCAGACCGTTGTTCGAGGAGGCCTGGGGCGCTCCGTTACCCCGGACCCACGGCCTCCACCTCATGGCGATGATCGATGCGGCCGCCGCAGGCGAGCTGAAGGCCCTGTGGGTGATCGGCTACGACATCCTGGCGACGCTTCCACAGGAGCGGCGGGTGGAGGAGGCCCTGGGCCGCCTCGAATTCCTGATCGTCCAGGACCTGTTCATGACCGAGACCGCAAGCCGGTTCGGCGACGTCGTTCTGCCCGCCGCGTCCACGTTCGAGAAGGACGGCACTTTCATGAACGGCGAGCGCCGTATCCAGCGGGTCCGGCGCGCGATCGACCCGCCCGGCGCCTGCCGGGCGGACTGGGAGATCATATGCGCGCTCGCTGGGCGCATGGGGTTTGGCGGGCAGTTCACCTACGCCGCGCCCGGCGAGATCTGGGAGGAGATCCGCGGCGTCTGGCCGGAGGGCGCCGGGATAAGCTACGCCCGCCTGGAGCACGGCGGCCTGCAGTGGCCCTGCCGCGACGAAAGCGACGCCGGGACGGCGGTCCTGCACGTCGAGAGGTTCGCCTCGCGACCGCGGGCCGCGCTTCACGCCGTCGACTACTCACCGACGCCCGAGGCCGTCGATGCTGACTACCCCTTCCTGCTTACGACGGGGCGGTCGCTCTACCAGTTCAATGTCGGGAACATGAGCCGGCGCACCTCCAACATCCAGCTACGCCCGACGGATACGCTCGACATCTCGCCCGCCGATGGCCGAGGGCTCGCGTTGACGGACGGCGACCTCGCGTGCGTTACGAGCCGTCACGGCTCGGCCAGCCTCCCAACACGGCTCGATCCCTCAATCCCTGCGGGCGTGGCGTTCGCGACTTTCCACGATCCCGCCGTGCACCTCAACCGCCTCACGGGCCCGCATCGAGACGCCTTGGTCGGAACTCCGGAATACAAGGTGACCGCCGTGCGCATCGAACGCGCCGGGACGGACGGCGCGGGAGAATGAGGCCGCCGAAAACTCAAGCGCATGCGGAAGGTCAGACCTCTGACCCGCATCCATGCCGACCGGGGCGGCCGAGTTTGGCGGCGCCACGACGGTCCACTGGTCAGTGACTATTTTGAACCGCCCTGGCGCAGCTGGGCTTCGCACTCAAACACTGTCGGGACAGCCACCCACAAGGACCAGTGGGCCCCCAGGGCGGACTTGAGAACGCCTGGCGGCCCTTTTCGTTGATCAGAGTCAATGCGCCGCCGCCGCTGCGGCCTCTCCTGCAGCCGGTTGGCCTTCAGCAGGGGGACGCACCGGATGTCTCGACGAACGGCCAGGAACCGCAGGACGCCTTGGGACAGTACCGCCCCCATCCGTGAAGAACTGTTCAGCGCCGAGCGGCTTGAGGCGCACGCCCGCAGTCTCGCGGCGGCTCACGGTCCTGGCCGAACGGGCGCCGGCCGGCCGTTGACGCGCCGGTTGGGGGACAACGAGGCGCTGCTGCTGGAAGCCTACCGCGATACGGTGCTCGCGCTCGATACGGGCGGCGCCATCACCCCAGCGGCCGAGTGGCTGATCGACAACTTCCACCTGATCGAAAAACAGATCCGCGAAATCCGACTGGATCTGCCGCCCGGCTACTACCGGGAGCTTCCGAAGATCGCCGCGGGGCATCTGGCGGGCTACCCTCGGGTGTTCGGCATCGGCTGGGCGTTCGTCGCCCATACCGACAGCCATTTCGACTGCGATCTGCTCTGCCGGTTTCTGCGCGCCTATCAGGAGGTGCAGCCCCTCACGATCGGCGAGTTGTGGGCGGTGGCGATCACGGTGCGCCTTGTCCTGGTCGAGAATCTGAGGCGACTCGCCGAGCGGATCGTCACCAGCCGCGCCGAACGAACCGAGGCCGATCGCTGCTGCGACCGGATGCTGGGGCCCGGCGGCCGAAGCGTGGAGCCCGTGGCGGCCGTCCTCCGCGAATATCGCACCAGACCCTTGCCGGACGCCTTCGTCGTCCAGGCCTGCCAGCGCCTCCGCGACGCCGACGAGGCAATGGCGCCGGCGCTCATCTGGCTGGACGAGGAACTGGCGCGGCAGGGCGTGTCCGCCGAGGCGGTCATCCGCAGCGAGCAGCAGCGGCAGGTCGCCGCCAGCGCGACCGTGCGCAACATTGTCACCAGCATGCGGCTGATCTCGGACGTCGACTGGGCCGAGCTCGTCGAGCGCGTCAGTCTGGTCGACGACGTCCTGAAGGCGGGCTGCGCTTTCGCGGACATGGATTTTCCGACTCGCAACCTCTACCGCAACGCCATCGAGGATCTGGCGCGAGGCTCCGACCTGAGCCAGCTCGACATCGCCCACCGGGTCGTCCGGACGGTCCGCGAAGTGGATGACCTGACCGGAGAAGGGCGGCGCTGCGACCCGGGTTACTATCTGATAGCGGCTGGCCGGCTGGAGTTCGAGCGGTCGATCGGCTTCAGGCCGCCCCTGCGGGTCTGGCCCGGCCGCCTCGTCCGATCCCTGGGCATCGGCGCCTATGTCGGAGCGATCTTCGCGGTGACAGGCCTGCTTCTGGCGCTGCCGCTGGCGATCCTCTGGTCTCTGGGGACCGGCGCCGGCTGGCTTGCCGTCCTGGGAATCCTCGGGTCTGTTCCAGCCCTCGACGCTGCCGTGGCTCTGGTGAACCGCGGCGTCACGGACGGCTTCAGGGCGATCCCGCTTCCCGCCCTGGAACTCAAGGGGGGCATCCCCCAGAAGTTTCGGACCGTGGTGGCGGTCCCGGTGCTCTTGACCAAGCCTGCGGACATTGAGGCGCACATCGAGAAGCTTGAGATTCACTACCTCTCCAGTCCGGAAGGGCACCTCCATTTCGCGCTGTTGTCCGACTGGCTTGACGCCGCCAGCGAGCGGGGCCCGGACGACGAGGTCCTGCTGGCGGCGGCCATGGAGGGGATCGGCCGGCTGAACCACAAGTACGGGGCGGCGGCCGGCGGCGATCGCTTCCTGCTGTTCCACAGACGGCGCGTCTGGAGCGAGAGCGAGCGCTGCTGGATGGGTTGGGAGCGCAAGCGGGGCAAGCTGCACGAACTCAACCGGCTCCTCCGAGGCGCCGAGGACACCACCTTCCTGCCCATCGAGACCCAGGCGCCGCCGCAAGGCGTACGGTATGTCATCACCTTGGACGCCGACACCAAGCTGCCCCGCGACACGGTGCGGCGGCTCATCGGCAAGATGGCCCATCCGCTCAATCGACCTCGCTTCGACCCGCGGGCCGGGCGCGTGGTGGAGGGCTATGCCATCCTGCAGCCGCGGATCACGCCCGCCCTGCCGACGGCCGGCGAAGGCTCGCTGTTCAGGCGGGTGTTCTCCAACATCGGCGGTATCGACCCCTACGCGGCGGCGGTCTCCGACGTCTATCAGGACCTGTTCGGGGAAGGCTCCTTCGCCGGCAAGGGCATCTATGAGATCGACGCGTTCGAGGCGGCCTTGAAAGACCGCGCGCCCGAGGCGGCCCTGCTCAGCCACGATCTCTTCGAGGGCGTTTTCGCCCGCGCCGGCCTGGCCTCCGACGTCGAGGTCGTGGAGGACTTCCCCGACCGCTATGACGTGTCCGCCGTCCGGCACCATCGCTGGGCGCGGGGCGACTGGCAGCTTCTGCCGTGGATCCTCGGCCTGGCCCCGGGCCCGGCGGCGCAGCGGGTGCCTGCCATCGGCCGGTGGAAGATGGTTGACAACCTGCGCCGAACCCTGTCGCCGGGGACCGGCCTCGCGAGCCTCTGGGCCGGCTGGCTGTTGCCGTTGCCAGCGGCTGGCGTCTGGACCCTCTTCATGCTGGGCGCCTTCATCGTCCCGCCGCTCATTCCGGTGGCGGCGTCCTTCGCCCGCCGCCGGCCGGGCGTGCCGCTGCGCGCGCGCCTCTACAGCCTGGATGGCGACCTGCGGCTGGCGTTTCTGCAGGCTTCCCTCGTCACGACGCTTCTGGCGCACCAGACCTGGTTGATGGGCGACGCAATCGTCCGGACGCTATGGCGATTGCTGGTCAGCCGCCGGCTGCTCCTGCAGTGGGTGCCGGCGGCCCAGGCGGCGGCCGGACTGCGCTTCGATCCGCCCAGTTTCGCCCGCCGCATGGCGCCGGCCGTCGGAATCGGCGTGGCCACTCTGGCCTTGAGTTGGGGGGCAGGGGGCTCGTGGGTCCTGGCGGCGCCGTTCGCCCTGCTGTGGATGGCCTCCCCGGTGGTCGCCTTCATGGCGAGCCGGCCGCCGGTTGCCAGGCGGGCGGCGACCACCCCCGCGGAGGCTGAGCGTCTACGGCTCGTCGCGCGGCGAACCTGGCGCTTCTTCGAAACCTTCGTGACCGCGGCGGACAACATGCTGCCGCCGGACAATTTCCAGGAGGAGCCGGAGGCTCTGGCCCATAGGACGTCCCCGACCAACATTGGCCTCTACCTTCTGTCCGCAGCGGCGGCGCGCGACCTTGGCTGGATCGGCGCTGTCGAGGCGGCGGAGCGGATCGAGGCCACATTAGCCACGATGGGGCGGATGGACCGCTTCCGGGGGCATTTTTTCAACTGGTACGACACCAGCGACCTGCGCCCGCTCGATCCGCGATACATCTCCTCGGTCGACAGCGGAAACCTCGCCGGCCATCTGCTCGCGCTCGCCAACGCCCTGGACGACTGGGTGCGACGGCCGCTTGGTTCCGCCAGACGCACGTGCGGCGTCGCCGACGCGCTCCAGGTCGCCCGCCATGAAGCCGACGCCCTGCGCGACAGCGGCGTCCAGACCGTCAACTGGCGGCGGCTGGACGAGACGCTGAGTCGGATGGAGCGCGAACTGGAAGCCGCCGACTCAGACGCCGCGCCGGGCCTGCGGCCAGCGGCGCTGACAGCCCGGGCCGAGTCCCTGGTGGACGCGGCGGAGGCTCTGGCCATCGAGAGGGGGGCGGCGGCCGGCCAGGATCTCCTGTTCTGGGCGAGGGCGGTCGAGCGATCGATCGCCAGCCATCGCCGGGACCTGGAGGCCGACGGCGAGTTTGCCGGGCGCTTGGCGGCGGTCGCGGCGGCCGCGCGGCGCATGGCGCTCGACATGGACTTCGGCTTCCTGCTGGATCCCGACCGGATGCTGCTCTCCATTGGCTATCGCGCCGCCGAGGGCGAGTTGGATCCGACCTGTTACGATCTGCTCGGGTCGGAGGCCCGGCTCGCCAGCTTCGTGGCCATCGCCAAAGGGGACGTCCCGCCCCGCCACTGGTTCCGACTGAGTCACACGGTGACCCCGGTCGCCCACGGCGCGGCCCTGATCTCCTGGTCCGGCTCGATGTTCGAGTATCTGATGCCCTCGCTGGTCATGCGGGCGCCCCCGGGCAGCCTGTTGGAGCAGACCAACCGGCTGGTCGTGCGCCGCCAGATCGACTACGCCGCGAGCTTCCGCGTGCCCTGGGGCATGTCGGAATCCGCCTATAACGCCCGCGATCTCGAGCTCACCTACCAGTATCTCAGCTTCGGGGTGCCGAGCCTTGGCCTCAAGCGAGGGCTGAGCGACCACGTCGTCATCGCGCCCTACGCCACCGCGCTGGCGGCCATGGTCGACGCCCCGGCGGCGGCCCGGAACTTCGAACAGCTGGAGGGACTGGGCGCCTGTGGGCGCCACGGCTTCTACGAGGCCCTCGACTACACCCCCGAGCGCGTCCCGGACGGGCGGCGCTACGCCATCGTCAGGGCATTCATGGCGCACCATCAGGGCATGACCATCGTCGCCATCGCCAACGCCCTGTCGGATGGCGAAATGCGGGCCCGCTTCCACGCTGAACCGATGATGCAAGCCACCGAGCTGCTTCTTGAGGAACGGATGCCCAGGGAAGTGGTGATCAGTCAGCCGTGGGTGGCGCGGAGACCATCGGCGGGCCGGCTTGAGACGGTGGACGCGCCGGGGGCCCGGCGGATGTCCGATCCCCATACCCGGACACCCGCGATCCAGCTGCTCACGAACGGCAGCTATTCCGTGATGTTGACGGCGTCGGGCTCCGGCTACAGTCGCTGGCACGATCTGGCGGTGACTCGCTGGCGCGAGGATGCGACCCGCGACGACTTCGGCTCCTATGTCTTCCTCAGGGACGTCCACAGCGGCGACGTGTGGTCCGCCGGCTACCAGCCGGCCGGCGCCGAACCCGACGACTACCAGGTCACCTTCACGGAGGATCGCTGCGAGATCGCGCGGCGGGACGGGGCGCTGACCACGGTCCTGGAGGTGCTCGTCTCGCCCGAGGACGACGGAGAGGTGCGGCGGGTCTCCGTCACCAACGGCGGGTTGAGCGTGCGGGAGATCGAGTTAACCTCCTACGCCGAGATCGTCCTTGCCCCGCAGGCCGCCGATGTGGCCCATCCGGCCTTCTCCAAGCTGTTCGTCGAGACCGAGCACCTTCCGGTCCTCGGCGCGCTGCTGGCCACGCGTCGTCGCCGGTCCCCCTCGGAGCCGGAAGCCTGGGCCGCGCACCTGGCGGTGGTCGAAGGCGGAACGGTCGGGAAGCCGGAGTTCGAGACCGACCGCGCCCAGATCCTGGGGCGAGGGCGCGACATCCACGCGCCGCTCAGGGTGATGGACGGCCGTCCGCTCGGCGGCAGCACGGGAACCGTCCTCGATCCCGTCTTCGTCCTGAGGCGGCGCGTGCGGATTCCGCCCGGCGCGACCGCGCGGATTTCCTTCTGGACGCTCATGGCGCCGACCCGCAAGGCGTTGCTTGACCTGGTCGACAAGCATCACGATCCGGCCGCCTTCGAGCGGGCCGCGAACCTGGCCTGGACCCAGGCCCTGGTGCAGCTTCACCACTTGGGAATCGACCGCGGCGAGGCGGCGCTGTTCCAACGACTGGCCGGGCATGTGATCTACGCGGACCCCGCGCTGCGGCCGTCTTCCAGTGTGATCGAGCACGGGGCCGGCGGTCAGCCCGGCCTCTGGCGGGTCGGAATCTCGGGCGATCTGCCGATCGTGCTCCTGCGAATCGCCGACAGCCACGACCTCGGCGTGGCGCGCCAGCTCATCAAGGCCGGCGAATACTGGCGCGGCAAGCAGATTGCTTTCGACCTGGTCCTGCTGAACGAGCGCGCCTCATCCTATGTCCAGGACCTGCAGGTGGCTCTGGAGTCGCTGGTGAGGGCAGGGCAATCGCGGGGGCCGTTGGGCGAACACAGCCCGGCCGGTCGTACCGTCGTACTCAGGGCTGACCTGATTCCGGACGAGACAGGCGCCCTCCTGGCATCCGTGGCGCGCGTGGTCCTCGTGGCCCAGGCCGGGACCCTGGCCGAACAGCTCGGGCGGACCATCGAGTCCCGGACGCCGCGGTCGCAGGTCCGTCGCTCCGGCATGCGGGTCCCCGCGCCGTCCGTGACGCCGCCCGACCTGGCGTTCTTCAACGGCCTGGGCGGTTTCGCCGAGGACGGACGGGAGTACGTCACCGTTCTGGCCCCGGGGCAGGTCACGCCGGCGCCGTGGATCAACGTGATCGCCAACCCTGGGTTCGGGTTCCAGGTGTCCGCCGACGGGGCGGGCTTCACCTGGCGGGTGAACAGCCGGGAGCGGCAACTGACGCCCTGGTCCAACGATCCGGTGGCCGATCCCTCGGGCGAGGCGCTCTTCATTCGGGACGAGGACAGCGGCGAACTCTGGAGCCCGACCGCCTCGCCGATCCGCGAGGAAACGGCGACCTACATTGCCCGGCACGGCCGCGGCTACTCCCGCTTCGAGCACAGTTCGCGGGAGATCGATCTCGACCTGACGCAGTTTGTCCCGGTTTCCGATCCGGTGAAGGTCTCGCGCTTGAGGATTCGCAACGCTTCGACACGCACACGGCGACTGTCGGTCACCGGCTATGCTGAGTGGGTGCTGGGTCCCTCCCGCGCGGCGGCGGCGCCGCTCACGATCACCAGCATCGATCCCCTGACCAACGCCCTGTTCGCCCGCAACCCGTGGAATCCCGCGTTCGGGTCCCCAACCGCCTTCGCCGATCTGGCCGGTCGTCAGACCAGCTGGACGGGGGACCGTCGGGAGTTCATCGGCCGAAACGGCAGGCTCGCTTCGCCGGCGGGTCTGGCCGCCGGAGCCTCTCTGTCCAACACCGTGGGCGCGGGTCTCGATCCTTGCGCGGCCCTTCAGGCCGCGGTCGAGCTGGCGCCCGGCGAGAGCCGCGAGATCGTCTTCCTACTGGGCGAGGCGGACAGCGAGGCGGAGGCGCGGGCGCTGACAACGCGCTACCGCACGGCCGACCTGGACGCGGTTCTCGCCGACGTCGGCCGGCGCTGGGATGAACTGCTGGGCGCGATCCAGGTGAAGACACCTGACCGGAGCATGGATGTCATGCTGAATGGCTGGCTACTCTACCAGACCGTGGCCTGCCGGCTCTGGGCCCGCTCGGGTTTCTACCAGGCCAGCGGCGCCTACGGCTTCCGCGACCAGCTCCAGGACTCCATGGCGCTCGCGGCGATCGAGCCCTCGCTGACCCGCGAGCACCTGCTGCGCGCCGCCGGCCGGCAGTTCGTCGAGGGTGATGTCCAGCACTGGTGGCTGCCGCACTCCGGCCAGGGTGTCCGCACCCGTATCTCCGACGATCGGGTGTGGCTCGCCTACGCGGCCGCGCACTACGTCGAGACGGCGGGCGATCCGGCCGTGCTGGACGAGATCGTCCCCTTTCTGGCGGGACCGCAACTTGAGGCGGGGGAGGCCGAGAGCTTCTTCCAGCCTCCGGCCGCCGACGGCGAGGCCAGCCTCTACGAACACTGCGCTCTCGCCCTCGACGCCAGTCTGGAACTGGGCGGACACGGCCTGCCGTTGTTCGGCGGCGGCGACTGGAACGACGGCATGAACCGCGTCGGCGAGCGAGGCCTGGGCGAGAGCATCTGGCTGGGCTGGCTGCTGTACGCCACGCTGGCGGCCTTCGTTCCCCTGGCCGACATTCGCAGCGACCGGGCCCGCGTCCGGACCTGGAAAGCCCATATGGCGGTGCTACAGGCGTCGCTCGAACGCAACGCCTGGGACGGCGACTGGTACCGGCGGGGATGGTTCGATGACGGAGCGCCGCTCGGCTCGGCGGCCGGTGAGGAATGCCGGATCGACTCCATCGCCCAATCCTGGGCGGTTCTCTCCGGCGCCGCCGCGCCGGAGCGGGCGGTGCAGGCCATGGCGGCGGTCGGCCGCGACCTCATTCTGGAAGACGAGCAACTGGCCCTGCTATTCTCGCCGCCCTTCGACCGGACGCCGCTCGACCCCGGCTACATTAAGGCCTACCCGCCGGGCATCCGGGAAAACGGCGGCCAGTACAGCCATGCGGCGGCCTGGTCGGTGATGGCGTTCGCGGCGCTGGGACAGGGCGATCAGGCCGTAGCGCTGTTCGCGTTGCTCAACCCGATCAACCACGCTCGCACCCGGTCCGCCGTCCATCGCTACAAGGTCGAGCCCTATGTAATGGCGGCCGATGTCTATGCCGCCCCCGCCCATGTCGGGCGCGGTGGCTGGACCTGGTACACTGGCTCCGCCGCCTGGATGCAGCGGGCCGGCGTCGAGAGCATCCTCGGTCTTCGCCGGCAGGGCGCCTTCCTGATTGTCGATCCCTGCATTCCCGCCGACTGGCCGGGCTTCACGGCCACCGTCAGGCATGGCGCGAGCTCTTACGAGATCGTCGTCGACAATCCGGAGAGGGCGATGCGGGGCGTCCAGTCGGCCGACCTTGACGGGCGCGCCATCGCCGGGCGTCCTCCGCGGATCGAACTGGTCGACGACGGACAGGCGCACCGGCTCACGGTCCAGCTCGGGGCTGAACCGCTCCACCCGGCGTCGGGCGCGGCTCAACGGTCGAAGGCGTCCGGACAATCTTGATCCTGGTCAATGTCGCCTCTCCTGGCCGGGCTCATCGTTGAATGCATCCCGTGTTCGCCGATCCGGATCGCGGGTGGCTCAACTGAAAGATGTCCGACCATGGGCGAGATGATCAGTTTTCGGGTGGTGAAGGAGCCCTATGGCTGGGCGGTCCGCGTGGGGCAGGGAATGATGACCCCGTTTCGCTCCCGCGTGACGGCGATCAACCATGCCAACGGGTTCGCCGAGACTCTGCGTCGGCATGGCGAGACAGCCGAGGTCGTCCTCGAGGAAATCTGGCCGATGCAGCCGCAGCCCTGTGAGCGCGACCGTCCCCGTTTCCGGCCCCTTCTGATGCGAGCGCGCGCCGGCGCAGGCTCGCGAGACATGGAGTGACGCCATGAGCACCGGCCTCGCCGTCTTCGACACCACGGTTCAGGAAACCAACGAATGGCTGCGGCTGGTCGAGGCGAAGCTTCCGCCCTGCAGCCGTCAACAGGCTTACGGAGCGCTGCGGGCGGTCCTGCATATTCTCCGCGACCGGCTGCCGATGCACGCGGTGCTGGGTCTGTCGGCGCAGCTGCCGATGTTGCTCCGCGGCGTCTTTCTCGAAGGCTGGCGGCCGGGCGACGGCCCGTCCGACATCCGCGATCCGCAGGACTTCGCTCAGGCCGTGGCTGACCTGCTGCCGCCGTCCTTCCCGCGCGAGCCGAACGGCGCCGCGGAGGCGGTCTTCGCCGTCATGGCCGCCCGGCTGGACCCGGGCGAGGTGGCCAAGCTGATCCAGCACCTGCCGACCGCGCTGCGCACCCTCTGGCCGATCCACCACCGGGCGGCCTGACGAGATCAATCCTTGGACAGGCGTGCCGCCATGCCTCGCAACCTCCTCTTCCTGCTCACCGACGGCGGTCGCGCCCGCTTTGTCGAACAATCCCCGGACAGTGGCGACTTCGTGACCATCGAGACGCTCGACCATACCGTGCGCCTGCGACAGCTGCGCGGCGAGCTTCGCGCCAGTCCGCCGGCGCGGACCTTCTCCAGCACGTCTCCGCGCCGCTCCTCGGTCGGCAGGGAGGATTATGAGCGCGCCGCCAAGGAGGCGTTCATGGCCGAGGTGGCGGATCGCGCCTCGGAGCTTTTTCAAAGTCGTGGCCGAAAAGGCGTCTTCCTGGCCGCGCCCTCCCGGTTGATCGGGGTCCTGCGCGAGAGGCTCGGCCATCGCGCGGCCATCGCAGGCACGCTGGGGAAGGACCTGACCAAGGCGCCGGATCATGAACTGGGCGCCTGGCTGGACGAAGCGGCCCTCGGCCGCCAACTCATCCTGTGACCGGAGGTCCCATGCCGATCCCGCTCCAAATCACCTTCGAAGGCGGCCTTGAGCCGAGTGAGGCGCTTGAGCGCCGGATCAGGCGCGAGGCCGGCAAGCTGGAGCGTTTCCACGACCGGATCACCAGCTGCCGTGTGGCGGTGATCGGGCGCGACCGGCGAAGGCGGCACGGCGACCTCTACGCCGTGCGGCTGCAGATCACGACCCCCGCCCAGGGCGACGTGATGATCGACCGCAATCCGCCCGCCGATCACTCTCACGAGGACGCCTTCGTCGCGGTGCGGGACGCCTTCAACGCGGCCAGGCGGCGGCTGCAGGACCACCATCGGCGGATGCAAGGCAAGGTCAAGGTCCACGAGGAACCGCCGCATGGTCGCGTGGCGAGGCTGTTCGCCGACGACGGCTATGGCTTCATCGAGAGCGCCGACGGCCGGGAAATCTATTTCCATCGCAATGCGGTCGTGAACGGGGCCTTCGGCCGCCTGGCCCCCGGCGCGCCGGTCCGCTTCGCGGAGGTCGAGGGCGAGAACGGCCCCCTGGCTTCGACCGTCCATCTGGCCGGGAAGACCCGCCACGGTTCGCCGGTCTAGCGGGCGAGCAACGTCTTCAGGTCCGGCCAGGATCGGGCGTTGAGAACGTCCCCCCGCTCCAGCCAGCCTCGCCGCGCCTGATCGACGCCGTGGCGCATGGCCGCCAGGCCCGCCGACGAATGGGCGTCGGAACCGATCGCCAACTTCAGTCCCATGTCCCTGGCCGCGCGGCTGTGGACATCGTCGAGGTCGAGCCGGCTTGGGTGGCCGTTGATCTCCAGGAAGCAGCCGCGCGCCCTGGCCCCGGCCATCACCTTCGGCAGGTCGACGGCATAGCCGGGGCGTTCGCCGATCAGACGGCCGGTCGGATGGGCGAGGATATGGAAGCAGGAGTTATCCATCGCCCGCAGCAGACGATCGGTCTGGGCTTCCATCGACAACCCGAAGTTCGAATGGATGGCGCCGATGACGAAATCGAGCCGCGACAGGACTGCGTCGGCCAGGTCGAGCCGGCCATCGGGGAGGATGTCGACCTCGCAGGACTTCAGCACCCGGATGCCTGGCCGGGTCGCGTTCAGCCGGTCGATCTGGTCGATCTGGGCTGATAGGCGGCTGGCGTCGAGGCCATGGGCGACCGTCGTGTGCCGGGAATGGTCCGAGACGGCGACATAGTCATAGCCGCGGAGCCTGGCCGCCTCGACCATCTCATCCAGCATGCTCCTGCCGTCGGAGTCGCGAGTATGGACGTGCAGGTCGCCCCGGATGTCGGAAAGCGCCACCAGTCTTGGCAGGCGGCCGGCGAAACCCGCATCGATCTCACCCCGGTTCTCGCGCAGTTCCGGAGGCGTCCAGGGCAGGCCGATAGCAGTGTAGACCTCGGCTTCGGTGCGTCCCGCGATGCGCCTGTCGCCCCTGAAGACCCCGTACTCGCTGATCTTGAGCCCTTTTTCCTGGGCCAGGCGTCGCAGGGCGATGTTGTGGCTCTTCGAGCCGGTCAGGTAGATCAACGCCGCGCCGTAGCTTTCCTCCGGGACAACGCGCAGGTCGATCTGCAGGCCGTCCTTCAGGATAACCGTCGCCCGGGTCGGCCCCTTGGCCAGCACCTGCGCCACCCCTTCGTATTCCACGAAGCGGTCGGTCGTGGCTTGGCCTTGGGCGCTGATCGCCAGGATGTCGAGGTCGCCGACCGTCTCCTTGCGCCGGCGGAAGCTGCCGGCCACGACGACGTCGCCAACACCGGGAATCCCCTCCACATACCACTTCAGCGGGCCGGCGAAGTCCTCGGCCGTGGAGATACTGAAGCGGCGCTCTTCGGGCGCCGCCGACTTGCGCAAGGCCTTCAGCAGCCTGGCCTCGAGCGCCGGGCCGAACCGCGGTAGCCCACGGACGCGCCCCTCGGAGGCCGCTCGCGCCAGGTCCTGAATCGAGGACACGCCGAGCCGCTCGTGCAGCATCCGGATGCGTTTCGGGCCCAAGCCGGGCACGGCCGCCAGCGCTGCCAATGCCGATGGGGTCCGCGCCTCGACCTCGTCCAGCGCCTTCAGCCGACCCGTATCGCAAATCTCCCTGATCTTACCGGCGAGGTCATCCCCGATGGCCGGCAAGTCGGCCAGGTCGGCGCCCATGGCGAGAAGGTCGATGGCGGGCTTAGCCAGGTCCTCCATGGTCGCGGCAGCGCGGCGGTAGGCCCGCACGCGGAACGGGTTGGCGCCTTCGATCTCCAGGAGTTCGGCCATTCGATAGAAGAGCGCGGCGATGTCGGCATTGTGGACGGTCACGGGATCCACCCTCGTCTCTGGGAGAGACGACACTGACCGCCGCGCCGCGACCGCGCCTTGAGCGCGATCAAGGTTGGAGGCGTCGGAATGACAGATGATGCATCGCGCATCCTGGGAGGTATCGATGGTCGGCGTTCAGACAAGTCGCCCGGCGGGGGGGCTGCGGCTCTTCGGGATCGAGATTCGGGTGCGGGTGAGCTGGCTGATCATCGCCCTGCTGATCGCCTGGTCGCTGGCCGCCGGGTCGTTTCCGGAAATCTACCGGGGTCTGCCCGCCAGTTCCTACTGGACCATGGCGATCCTGTCAGTGCTGGGCCTGGCCATCTCGATCATCCTGCATGAGCTGGCCCACAGCTTGGTCGCCCACGCCTTCGGCCTCTCGATCGATCGGATCACGCTCTTTCTCTTTGGGGGCGCCGCCGAACTCCGCGAGGAGCCGAAGACGGCGCGGGCCGAATTGTCGATGGCCGTCGCCGGTCCCGCCCTCAGCCTCGTCCTGAGCCTCCTTCTTGCCCTGGCCGCCGGCGCCCTGGACAGCCGCGGCGGGAGCGCCGAGATCGTCGGCGCCCTGGGCTATCTCGCGACTCTCAACCTCGCCCTGGCGGTGTTCAACATGGCGCCCGCCTTTCCGATGGACGGCGGCCGCGTGCTGCGAGCCCTGATCTGGATGGGAACGGGCGACCTCGACCGGGCGACACGGATCGCAGCGCGACTGGGAGAAGGTTTCGCGGTCCTGCTGATCCTGACTGGCTTGGGGATGGCGCTGCTCGGCGCGATTGCCGGCGGTCTGTGGTGGGTGCTGATGGGCCTGTTCCTGAGGATGGCGGCAAGGTCGTCGGTCTTCGAGGCGAAGGCTCGGCGGGTGCTCAAGGGGTATGCGGCCAGCGAGGTGATGGAAGCCGGCTTGAAGGCGCTGCCCGGCGACATGACGGTCGATGACTTCGTCGATCGTGGACTCTATGCCGGTCAGCACGGGATCTATCCGGTCACTATCAACGGCTCCGCCGTCGGCGTGGTCGAGGCCGCCAATATCCTAGCAACGCCCAAGGGGCGCTGGGGCGAGACGACGCTGGCGGAGATTTGTGCGCCGATGGGCCAGGCGGTGGCGACCGAGCGCGACGAGGACGCCAACGCGCTGCTCGACCGCATGATGCGCGACAAACGCAACCGGCTCCTGGTTCTGGATCACGGCAAGCCGGTGGGTGTGGTGACGCTGCACGCCCTTCTGGAACGGCTGGAACTGGCCGATCCGTTCCAGCGGGCCGGCATCGGCAAGCCGTGATGGCCGGGTCACCAGCTGGCGGCCGGTCTGCCTGTGGTCCGCCTCCGCGCGGCCGTGGATGCAGCCCGCGAACGGGGCGGCTGTGACCATGCGTTCCGACACGAGCCCCGCATCGCGGCCGATTGAACTTCGGGTCAAGGAGGTCGGCCAGCTCTTCCACTCCCTGGACCCGCTGCCGTTTCGCGAACGCGACCTCGACGCCGGCGTGGAGGAGTATGTGGTCGGTTGGGCGCGGGAGCTTCCGGGCAGGCGCCCGATCGACATCGTCATTCATCTCCCGCGGGTCGAGGCCGGGCGCGAGGACGCCCGCCACATCGCCGACGCGATCCGCAACTATTTCGCCTACCGCGCCGAGGTCGTCGGCTGGGACCTGAAAGAACTGTTCCGCGTCGGGCGGTTTTCGCTGCTCATTGGCCTCGCCGTCCTCGCCGTCTGTGTCGTGGCGGGCAGGCTGGTCGGAAGCGCCTTGGGCTCCGGCTATCTCGGCCGCTTCTTCGACGAGGGCCTGATCATCCTCGGGTGGGTGGCCAACTGGCGCCCCATTCAGATATTCCTTTATGACTGGTGGCCGCTGGCGCGCCGCCGCCGGCTTTACCGGCGTCTGGCCGAGGCTGCCGTCCAGCTGAGAGGGTATTGAGAGTTCAGGGGACCACGAGGTGGAGCACGGCCCCTATCCTCGACCTGCTCAGCGGCTCAGCAGCAGGAAGCGCTTCGGGTCGTGCAACAGCTCTCGCGTCAGGCAGCCCCATCATCGTCTCGCCTCGAACTTCCTCGGTTCGCCGCCCTTCTGCGGCGAACTGATCGTGTTCACAATTCGCGCGCTTGACCGGTTGAGTCAGCCAACATGACCGGTGAAGCGGGAGGCTCAGGCCGGGGGTGTCATCCCCCGCCTTCCGGTGAGATAAGCGACCGCCCCGTTTATCGTGGCGACCTTGGCGGCGTCAGCGTCGGGGATATCGACTCCCAGCCGATGGTGCAGCGCCGTGACCAGGTTGAGGAAGTCCATCGAGTCGAGGTCGGCCTGCTCGCGCAGGTCGAGGGCTGGGTCGAGCGAGTCGAACTCGACCTCGGGCGCCAGGCGCGCGAGTTCGTCGCGGATCACGGCGAGGATTTCGGTGTCGCTCACAGGGCCTCCGGATGCTGTAGGAGCCGCCCGATCTCCGCGAGGAACAGCGCGCCGCGATGGCCGTCGCTCACCCGGTGGTCGGCGGAGAGCGTGATGGTGACGACTTGGCGCGGCCGGATGACGCCGTCCACCACCCAGGGGCGCAGGGCCGCCTTGCCGAAGCCCACGATGGCGACCTGAGGCGGGTAGATCACCCCGTACAGCGACTCCACGCCGCGATCGCCCAGACTGGTGACGGTGATGGTCGGATCGGCAATCTCGGAGCTGCGGAAGCGACCGGCGCGAACCCGCCCGACGAGGTCCCGCATCCGATCCATCAGTGTGTCCAGCGGCAGGTCGGCGGCGTCATGGATGGCCGGGGCCGCGAGGCCGCCCCCGCGAAGCGCGATCGCCACGCCGACGTGGGCGGGGGCGCTCGCCCGGAATGCGCCGTTCTCGAACAGGCCGCTGAACTCCGGATAGGCTCGCGCCGCCACGGCGGTCGCCTTGACGAAGAGGCAGCCCAATAGAAGACGCCGGTCCGGCGGACGGTCGGCGTTGGCTGCGGTCACCCAGTTGCTCGCCGCCTCGATGTCGATGGTCTCGGACAGGTAATAGTGAGGGATCTCGCGCTTTGCGCGGGACATGGCGGCGGCGATCGCCGCGCGCATCTGGCTGAAATCGAACGCCGCCTCCGGCCTCGCGGGCGGCGGCGCGGGGGTGGACGCCGCCTCGATGTCCGCCAACTGGATGGCGCCGCCCGGGCCGGTTCCGCGCACCGTCGCCGGATCGACGCCGCGCTCGGACGCGAGCTTTCGGGCCGCCGGGGAAATGCGGAGAGGGCCGGCCGTCGGCAATGGGGCGCTGGCGGCGAGCGAGGGCGGCGGCGGCGGTGGCGGTGGCGGTGGCGGAAGGGGTGGCGAGGGCCCGGCGGGTCCAGCTGGAGCAGGTCGCGCCGGCGGGGCTGCGGCGACGGCCTCCCCCTCGGCCTCGATCAGGGCGAGCGGAGTGCCCACTGGCACGGTGGCGCCGGGCTCGACCAGAAACCGCTGCACCGTTCCGGCCTCGAAGATCTCGATCTCGATGGCGCCCTTCTGGGTCTCGACCACGGCGACGATGTCGCCTGGCTTCACCGCGTCGCCGGGCTTGACCAGCCATTCGACCAGCGTGCCCGCTTCCATGTCGGCGCCGAGCGAGGGCATGAGGAACTCGGCCATGATCAGGCCCGGCCAAGCATGGACCGGGCGACCGCGGCGATCCGGTCGGACTGGGGCAGCGCCGCGTCTTCCAGATGGCGGGCGTATGGGATCGGGACCTCCTCGCTGCAGACCCGGGCCAGCGGCGCGTCGAGGTCGAAGAACCCCTGCTCGACGATGCGCATGCCGATCTCGGCGGCCAGCGAGCCCGAGCGCCAGCCCTCGTCGACGATCACCGCGCGGCGACACTTGCGGACCGAGGCGAGGATCGCCGCGTCATCGAGCGGCCGCAGAACTCGCAGGTCCAGCACCTCGGCGTCGATCCCCTCGCCGGCCAGGGCTTCGGCGGCTTCGAGGGTCTTCCACAGGGAGCCGCCGTAGGTGATCAGGCTCACATCCTTGCCCGGGCGACGGATCGCCGCCCGGTCGATGTCCACGGCCCCGGCGTCGGGCGACAGCGGCCCGGTGCGATTGTAGAGCATCACATGCTCGAAGATCAGCACGGGATCGGGCTCCTGCAGGGCGGTCCAGAGCATGCCGCGCGCGTCCTCAACCGTCGCCGGCGCGAGGATGCGCAGACCGGGGATGTGCGCGTACCAGCCCTCGAGGCTGTGGGAGTGTTGGGCCGCGAGCTGGCGACCCGCGCCGGTCGCCATGCGGATCACCAGCGGACAGCCGAACTGGTTGCCGGACATATGCCGGATGGTGGCGGCGGTGTTGAGGATCTGGTCGAGGGCCAGGAGGCTGAAGTTCACCGTCATCAGCTCGACGATGGGCCGCATCCCGGCCATGGCGGCGCCCAGGCCGGCGCCGGTGAACCCCGCTTCCGACAGCGGCGTGTCGCGGATCCGGTCCGGACCGAACTCGTCCAGCAGCCCCTTGGAGACCGCGTAGCAGCCGCCGTATTTCCCGACGTCCTCGCCCATCAGAAACATGCGGTCGTCGCGCAGCATCGCGTCGCGGATCGCCTGGCGGGCGGCCTCGCGATAAGTTGTCTCCTGCGCCGGCGCCGTCAGCGCCACCGGCAGGGGCGCGGGAGGCCGTTCAGACGCGCAGATGTGTTTCATCAGATTCTCGACCGGCTCAAGGGGCGCGGCCTCGGCGAAGGCGACCGCGGCCTGCACCTCGGCCGCCGCTTCCGCCTCGAGCCGCGCCACGTCGTCAGCGTGAATCAGGTTCGCCGACAGCGCCCAGTCGCGGAACCGCGTGATCGGGTCCTTTGACTTCCAGGCCTCGACCTCGGCCTTGTCGCGATAGAGCTGGGCGTCGAACATCGAGTGGGCCCGGAAGCGATAGGTGCGGCACTCGAGGAAATAGGGCTTGCCGGTTTCGCGGATGGCGGCGATGGCGCGACGCGCCGCCGCCTCCACGGCCACCACGTCCATGCCGTCCACCGCCTCTGACACGATCCTGTAGGCCTCGGCCTTGCCGTGGATGTCCGTCTCCGACTCCGAGCGCTCCAGGGCCGTGCCCATGGCGTAGTGGTTGTTTTCGCAGACGAACAGCACCGGCAGGTCCCACAGCGCCGCCAGGTTCAGGCTCTCGTGAAACTCACCCTCGGCGACCGCGCCCTCGCCAAAGAAGCAGGCGGTGACGTTGTCCTCCCCCCGCATGTGGTCGGCCAGCGCGAGCCCGACGGCGACCGGCAGACCGCCGCCGACGATGGCGTTGCCGCCATAGAAGTTCGCCGCCCGGTCGAACAGATGCATCGAGCCGCCGCGTCCGCCGCTGCAGCCGGCCGCCTTGCCGAACATCTCGGCCATGACCGCGTTCATCGACAGGCCGCGGGCCAGCGCGTGGCCATGCTCGCGGTAGGTGGCGACGACCCGGTCGCGCGCCTCCAGCAGGGGGATGACGCCGACGGCGATGGCCTCCTCGCCGTCATAGAGATGCAGGAACCCGCGAATCTTCTCCTGTGTGTAGGCCTGTGCGCAGGCCTGTTCGAAAGCGCGGATACGGATCATCCGGCCGAGCTGTTCGGCGACATGGGCGTGGGAGAGGTGCGGCTTCAGGGCGGTGTCGGTCATCGCTCCTCGCTTTCCAAGGTGGAGAGGTCGCCCTCGGGCAGGCCCAGCTCGCGGGCCTTGAGCAGCCTGCGCATGATCTTGCCGCTGCGGGTCTTGGGCAGGTTGAGGCGGAAGGCGACGTCCTTGGGGGCGACCGCGGCGCCCAGCCGCTTGCGGGCATGTCCGAGCAGCTCGCGCCGCAGCGCCTCGCTGGCGTCCAGTCCCGCCTTCAGGGCCACGTAGGCCTTGACCACCTCGCCCGACACCGGGTCGGGCAGGCCGATCACCGCCGCCTCGGCGACCGCCGGATGCTCCATCAGCACGCTCTCGACCTCGAAGGGTCCGATCAGGTGGCCGGCGCTCTTGATCACGTCGTCGGCCCGTCCGACGAACCAGTAGTAGCCGTCGGAATCCCGCATCGCCAGGTCGCCGGTCAGGTACCAGCCGCCGGCGAAGCATTTGCGGAAGCGCGCCTCCTCGTGGAGGTAGCCCCGCATGATCGACGGCCAGCCTGGCCGCAGCGCCAGTTCGCCCAGGGCCATCGGCGTCTCCAGTTCGCGGATGTCGCCCTCGGGCGATCGCTCGACGATGCCGGCGCTCACGCCGGGCAGGGGGCGGCCCATGGAGCCAGGCTTGATGTCCATCGCCGCAAAGTTGGCGATCATGATCCCGCCGGTCTCGGTCTGCCACCAATTGTCGTGGAAAGGTCGGCCGAAGGCCTGCAGGCCCCAGACCACGGCCTCGGGGTTCAGCGGCTCGCCGACGCTGGCCATGAATCGCAGATCCGGGACCCCGAACGGGCGGGGATCCTGGGCCCAGGCTCGCATCAGCATGCGGATGGCGGTCGGCGCTGTGTACCAGACCGTCACTTTCTGTTCGCGCAGGATGGTCCGCCAGCGCTCGGCGTCGAACTCCGCCTCGTCGACGACCAGCGTGACGCCGTTGGTCAGCGGCGAGATGATGCCGTAGGACGTTCCGGTCACCCAGCCCGGATCGGCCGTGCACCAGTAGATGTCGCCCGGCCGCAGATCGAGGGCCGTGCGGCCGGTGATATGGTGCGCCACCACCGCCTCGTGCACGTGAACCGCACCTTTCGGCTTCCCGGTCGTGCCGCTGGTGAAGTGAAGCAGCGCCATGTCCTCGGGCCCGGTGCGGACGGTCTCGAACGCCTCGGCCGCCCGCGCCATGGCCGGGGCCAAGGCGATCGTCCCGGCGGGCGCTTCGGCGGCGCAGTCGGTGAGCAGCACCTGTCTCAGACTGCCCAATTCGGCCCGCCAGGCCTCCACCTTGCGGTGATACAGCGCCTGTGACGTGACCAGCACATTCGCCTCGCCGATCTCCATCCGGGCCCGGATCGGCTCCGGCCCGAACGCCGAGAACAGCGGCGTGAAGACCGCCCCCGCCTTGAGCGTTCCCAGCGCGGCGACATAGAGCTCCGGCGTGCGACCCAGCAGGGCGTAGACCCGATCGCCCTTGCCGATGCCGAGCGAGCCCAAGACGTTCGCGAAGCGGTTCGCCTGGGCGGTCAGCTGCGCATAGGTGAAGTCCCGCACTGCATCGTCCCGACCAATCCAGCGCAGGGCCAGCTGCGCGCCGCGCCCGGCCTGAACCTGCCGGTCGAGGGCCTCGTGCGCGATGTTGAGGCCGCCATCGGGAAACCCGGCCAGTTCGCCCCGAGCCTGGTCCCAGGAAAAACTGGCGATCGCCGTCTCGTAGTCGCCCAGATTGGCGCTGGCCCGATCCGACGGGGTCTTGCGGAGAGTGGCCCAGGGCATCTTCAATCCGCCCCATTCCGGAGGCCGCCGCCGTTTCGAACCGCTCCGGCGATGCTGGCCGCGCTCTTCAGGACGACTACGCCGACCGGCGCGCGGAGCCTAAGCCGGGTGATCACTGGGGAGACCATATTCGGATTGGCTGACAGGTTCATTGTACCGGACCGGTGAATCTCCACTGGAAAAGTGAGCTTCTCGCCCGACGCGGCATTGAGCCTGATCAAGTCCGTTCGGCCCAACTGCCCGAGACGCATGGCCCAGACCACCGGCAGGCCCGCGCCGCCGTGTCCCTGCTCGCGGCCAGACTGGACTCGCTTCGAAGATGTCGGCCGAAATTGCTGAACTTGACCTGCGTCAACGCCGCCAGGCGATCGTTGGATTGAATGACCTCCAGGATCATCCTGCGCCCAAGGAGCACCGAATGACCGCCCACCCGCACTCCAAGCAGTTCCTGCCCAGTCTGCAACGCTCGGCGACCCATGCGTTCGCGCCCGTGCAGCGTGAATTCAACCGTCTATTCGACCAGCTCGCCGCCGGCTGGGAAGACTTCACGGAACTTGAGCTCTCGCCCCGGATGGAAATTCAGGAGAGCCGCGACGCCGTCGAACTGACGGTCGAACTGCCGGGCATGACCCGGGACGACGTGAAGATCGACATCGACGACGATGTCCTGACCGTCAGCGGGGAAAAGAAGGCCGAGAAGGAGGTCAAGGAGGACAACTACCGCCTCTCCGAACGCAGCTACGGCGCCTTCTCGCGCTCGATCACCCTGCCGCGCAGCGTCGATGCCGACAAGATCAAGGCGACCATGGCCGAGGGCGTGCTGAAGATTCTGGCGCCCAAGGACGGAACCGCCGTCGCCAAGACCATCGAAATCCAGTCTGCGAAATAGCCTCTGCCAGGAGGTCGGACTGTCGCGCGCTGTGGCTTTCGTGGCGCTCGGCGGTTCGCTCTCGTCCGTGCTGTCCACCCGAACCAAGATGCGCGGTTGGTCGCACGTCCGGCCAAATCGGCATGACCGCACGTGCGTTTGCCGTGGGCGGGAAGGTTGCTCGCCGGGACCGGTGAGAAACTCGCTGTTGCCAATCGAAGGCTGGGCTTCTTTTCCGCGACCGCCAGGGCCTGCGTCAGGCGAAACGCTCGGCGAGCGCCATTCTCAGGCGCGCGAAATCGTTGGCGATGTCAGGCACCCTAATCACATCCTGGACCGCAAAGTGGTCCTGGTCCGACAGCCTGAGAATGCCTCAGGCGTGTGCCGCCTGACTGACGGAGCGGGCCAGCCAGGTCGGCAGGCGCGGGCCCACCGAGACCAGTTCGCCAAACGCCGAAGGCCCCAGCTTCCGCTTGAGGAGGGCGAGCGCCGTCCCGGCCTTCTCGGGGCCCAGCCAGGCCAGGGCGCGGATGGCCTCGCCGGCCGGGCGATCGGCCAGCAAGAGTTGCCAGGCGGGTGCATGCCTGAACTCGACGGTCTGCTTGCCGAGGCTGAGCGTTCGGTTCGGCCCGCTGGTCAGATAGACTGTTCGGATGGGCGTCTGGGTTGTCAGGCCGAGGGCGTTCGCCGCCGCCGCGCCGCTGGAGGCGGCGACCTCTCCGCGCTGCTCGCCGACGGCCCGCACGACCTTTTCGACCGCAGGGGTCCGTACGCCGAAGCGGCTTTCTACCAGACGGACATAGAGACCCCGTCCGGCGCGAAGGAGTCTGTCTCGGCGGACAAGGCGCGACAATGCCTGATCCACGGCGGCGCGGCTGCCCAGGTGCAACAGCGCCTTGGCCGCGATCGGCGTCCCTTCGGGGAGCGCCCTGGCGCGCTCCATGATCTGTTCGGCGAGGACTTGCATGGTTCTTCTGTGTCAGAAAAATAGTTCTGTTTCTGACATCCTACAAGCGAGCGCTGCGGACCGGCGGGCGTAGGCAGGGCGAAGGGCCTGCTTCTCGGGATACAAGTCAAAGCGCTTGAAAGGCGGCAGCATCGCTGTCACAGCGCCGATTCGCGAATGTCCCCAGCTAGTGCGGGCAGTCGCACGGAGGCCGGCGCCATGCCGCGCCACTACACACGACCCTCGCCTTCAGCGCTTTCGGGAACCGGCCAAGCGGACGATGATGAGAGAGGCGAATTGTTGATCAGGTTGCGGAGGGGCGACGTCAGGATATTCTGCGGTAATATCCGTCCTGAACTATCGAGTAACTCCGATCCCGGATTTGGCCTTCAATAGGCTTGACCCTCGAAATAGGTCTCGAAAGATAGCGCCATCACGCAAATTTTATACAAGCCATATTCATCAACTAAATCAATACCTCAGTATTTTGTCGGCTTGTGGGTCGGTGTAGAGTGTGATGCTCATGAAAATTGCTAGCAAAAACAAAATGTTGCGGACATTCAAGTAATCGAGTGGGAATGAGGGGCGGCGGCCCGCGCGGATGCGACCTCCGGTTCGGAGTTTCGTTGACGACCAGGTTGACCCTATCGTGGTTGCGCAGATCGGCGCGGACCCGCAGCCGTCGGCGGGATCGTGGTTGCGCAAAACTATCCAACAGGATGGTCCCGTCAAGTTCGCGCCTGAACTCATCGCCGACGTTCAGAACCTCCGCTCCCGGGCGAGTGATCCGTTTGCTCGAAAGCCCGCATCGGCAACGCCTCATGGGCCGGTGATCTGACAGTCAAACGATCAGAAACCACCTGTCCCGCCTCCAGACCGGAACGTTCTGGCCGGAGCGGAGTTTGCGACAGATCAAGGATGCAGGCGCAGGTCGGTGAACACTCCGCTGATTGGAACAGCCTGGTCCAGAAAGCCGAACGTCGTGTCCATGCCATTCAAGCCCCTGCTGCTCGCCGCCGCCCTCGGGTTGGCCACCTCGGCCTACGCGGCTGAACAGCCCTCGCCGCCCCATGATCACGGCCCGCCTGCCGATCAGGCGGCAGCGCCCGCCGCACCGGCTGCGCCCGCCGCAAAGGGCGGCATGATGGCCATGCGCGGGATGATGGACATGGGGCCGATGCACTGCATGGGCTTGTCCGACCAGCGTCTGTCCAGTCTGAAGGCTGAGCTCAACATCACCGACAGGCAACTCAGGGCCTGGAACGCCTTCGCGGCGACCGTGAGAACGGATGCGCACCCCATGCCCGCCGGCATGACCATGCCCATGCCGATGAAGCCGGGCGACAGGCCGGGCATGATGGGCGGCGACGGCATGATGGCGATGATGATGTCCAAGCCGCTCCCGGAACGCCTCGCGCATCATGAGTCGATGATGAAGGAACATCTGAAGGCGCTCCAGAAGGTCCGTGCGGCGGTCTCGGGCCTCTATCGCGTTCTGACCCCCGAGCAGCGGGCGATGGCCGACAAGAGCCTTTGCAGCGGGATGGCGCACTAGATTTTCCGACTCGTCTCAGCTGATCGGACCCGCCATGAGCTACTATTTCTCGAAGACGCTCGACGCGCCTTTCGATGACGCCGTCGTCAAGGTGAAGGCCGCACTCGCCCACGAAGGCTTTGGCGTCATCAGCGAAATCGATATCCGCCAGACGCTCAAGACCAAGATAGGCGTCGAGTTCCGCCCCTACCTGATCCTCGGCGCCTGCAACCCTGCCCTGGCCCATGAGGCCCTTTTGCTGGAGGACAAGGTCGGTCTGATGCTGCCCTGCAATGTCATCGTTCAGGAAGCCGACGATGGCCTGGTGGAAGTCGCCGCCATCGACCCCGCCGCCTCCATGCAGTCCATCGATAATCCCGCTCTGAAGGCCCAGGCCGCCGTTGTTGGCGAGAAGCTGAGGGCGGCGCTCGATCGGCTTTAGCCACCAGGTCGGAACGGGCCATTCCTCGACCGCCGCCGCCGGGCAAGATCAAGGCGCAAGGGTCGAGCACATTCTATCCAGACGTCGACATCCGCCGCTGGATGCGAACGTCTGGTTGATGGCGAGGGGCCAACGCCCTCTCCTGGCGCCCAACGGCCTCACCCATTCAGCCTCGCCGGCCATACGCGGCGCATCGTGACTCAAGGTTAAGCTGACATGTGGCTTTGGGCAGGGGTAGCCATGTCGCGAGGGGGAGTTCCAATGCGTCTACTCGCTATCGCCGCGGGTGCGGCCGTCTTGTTGGCTGCCTGCGCAACCTACGCGCCGGACGCGGAAGAGTCCGCGCGCCCGGCCGTTCTCGTCACGCGTGACGGCGAAGCGTGGAGCGCCGAATTCACTTTTGATCGGGATTCGCCGGTCTGGGGCTTTCGCCGGTCCGCCCTTCGCCGGTCCGACCGGCAGCCCTGGCGGCTTGCCCGGTGGACGGTGGAAACGCCGGGCGTCGTGCTCGAACGGCAAGGTGAAATCGACATCCTGCGCACGGTGAATGGCGGCACGGTTCCCAGAACCGTCCGTGTCACGATGCGGCCGGCCGCCGACAACCTCGAGGCCGACTATCCGAACCTTGTGTTCACCGACGGATCGGTCGCCCTCTTCACGGACCACTTCGACGTCTTCCCCCTGTCTTCGGCCGACGCGGCCCTGAATACGACGGACGGCGGTTCCGGGCTCGAAGGCGAAGCCTCGCGGGTGACCTGGCGGGATCGCGCCGGTCCGGTCCTTTTCCGGGGGAAACGGCGCAAGGATCCCACCGATATCGCGGCGGCATCCTACGTGCTGTTTGGTGGGATCCCGCTGATCGAAACGCCTCGCCTGGCGACCGTCATGGATCCGCGGCTACCCGCGTGGATAGGCGCCGAGATCAACGACTTCGCGCCGAAGGTCGTTGACTACTACGCGGCGCGTCTGGGGGCGGGCCCCCGCGACAGACCCACCATCATGGTGAGCTGGAACGGGCCTGCCAAAGGAAGGCGAAGCATGGGCGGCAGCGTCCTCGACGGACTGATCGTGATGGCCTTCGAGGGCGACGGCGTCGTGGAGTCTTCGCCCGAGCTCCGTGACCAGGCGAGGTGGTTCATCGGTCACGAAGGGGCCCACTTCTGGCTGGGCCAGGTCGTTCGCTATGAAACGCGCAGGGACGCGTGGATCACCGAGGGCGGGGCGGATCTGATGGCCATTCGGGCGCTGCAGGCGTTGGACCCCGCCTATGAGGCGCGACAGGAACTGCAGAGGGAAGTCGATGACTGCGTCACGCTGGCGGATAAGCCGGTGAGCACAGCGCATGAGCGGGGCGAACTGCGGGCCTACTATGCGTGCGGCGCCGTGTTCGCGATGGTGGCGGAAGGCTTCCAGAAGCAACGGACTGGCGGAGACTGGTTCGATGTCCTCAGGCCCCTCATCGACGCCAATCGCGCCGACGAGGTCCTGACCCGGGAAGAATGGCTGGCCGGGTTGTCCGCGCTCGCGGGCGATGCGAGTGTCCGGCGAGATGTCGAGCAATTGCTGGATCAGGGCGCGTCTGACCCTGTCGCCGTCCTGGAGCGGCTGCTCAAGCGCAGCGGCGTGCCGTTTCAACGCTCAAACGGGAAGCTGACGTTGAAATGACCTTCAAGGCGGATCGACAGGAAGAGTCTGCGACGCACGGCCAACGCTCCGTTTCGCTGGCCGTCGTCACCGCCTCATGCGAGCGCTTCATCGCCGAGATTCTGAAGCCCAAATTCCTGCCGGACGTCCGCCCGACGCAGTTCAACTATCCGGTGGATATTCTCGGCAAGTGGCGGGGGAGCAAATACAGCTTCATCGTTCGCTATCGCTCCGGCTTCCCGGAAAACCTCGGCGAGGAATTCAATGCGCCCTTCACCCGTCTCGACCATCTGGAAGACTGTCCGGCGGAGACTCGGTTCAACGTTCTTTGGCGCCGGCATACCGGGCAGTGGTGGCCCCGGCATGCGTCGGTGACGCTGGAGCAAGCCTTGCACCTCATCGAGACCGACGGGCTGCTGCAACCGCACCTATGAACGCCGCCGCCCGGACCCGCTTTGACCTGGAAGCCCTGCGCGCCCTCGCGGGCGAAAAGGTCTTCGCGCGAGGTCAAGTCTATCACCGCGACGGCCAGGTCGAACTCCTGGCCGTCGAGCCCGGTCGCGTTCTGGCGCAGGTCGCTGGAACGGAGGACTATCAAACCGAGCTCACGGGATTTGGCGACGCGATTGGCGGCGCATGCTCATGCCCGGCCTTCGAGGACCGGGGCTTCTGCAAACATATGGTGGCCACGGCGCTGGCCGCGAACGCTGTGTCCGGCGAGGGAAATACCGAGGGCGTCGGCGCGCTCTCGCGCATTCGCGACCACCTGATGCAGCGCGGGCTCGAGGCCCTCGTGGAGATGGTCACTGATCTGGCCGCACGGGACGCGGCCCTGTTTCGCAGGCTCGACATGGCCGCCACGATGGCGTCCGCCGACCCAAGGTCGCTTGTGGAGGGCCTGCGAAAATCCATCGACGGCGCGACGCGCGCACGGGGTTTCATCGACTACCGCCGGGCGCCGGCATGGGCCGGCGGCGTTGACGATGCCCTCGACGGGATCACCGAACTGATCTCGGCCGGTCACGCCGCTCTGGCCCTTGGGCTGGCGGAGCGGGCGATTGACCGGATCGAGGCGGCGATTCCGGCGATCGATGATTCCGATGGCTATTGCGGTGGCCTCCTGGAGCGCGCCGGCGCCATCCACCTCGCGGCGGCCGGCGCGGCGCGGCCCGAGCCGATCCGGCTGGCTCGCCAGCTGTTCGTCCGCGAAATGAAAGGCGACTACGATACCTTTCATGGCGCTGTCTGGCGGTATGGGGAGGTGCTTGGCGAGCCAGGACTCGCCGAATATCGCCGCCTGGCCGCTGAAGCTTGGGCAAAGCTGCCGCCGCGCTCGCGGGCAGCGCCGAACACCTATCTGGTCGATGGCGGCCATGAGCGGCTGATAGGCATCCTGGATTTCTTCGCCGACCGCGACGGGGACATTGACGCCCGCATAGCCTTGCGCGCCGAAGATCTGTCCTCGCCGTGGCGCTACCTGAAACTGGCCGAATTCTGCCTGGCGCAAGGCCGCGAGGCGCAGGCGCTTCGTTACGCCGAGGACGGCCTGTGGGTGTTCGAGGACGCGCGTCCGGACGCGCGGCTTGTCACCTTCGCCGCGGCGCTTCTGGTGAAGGCCGGGCGAGTCGATGACGCGGAAGCGGCCCTCTGGCGGGCCTTCGAGAAAGCGCCCAGCCTTGAACTCTACCAGCGGCTTCGCGAGCTGGCCGGGGAGACGGCGCGTGAGCGGGCGATCGAACAGCTGCGGGTGTGGATCAACGGGGGGCAGTCGATCAACTGGCGCCATCCCGGCGACCTGGTCGTGGAAATCCTGGCCCTTGACGGCGCCTTCGACGCGGCCTGGCTAGCGGTGGGCCAGAACGGCGCCTCCATGACCGCACGGGAGGATCTCGCCCGGGCGAGCGAGGCGACACATCCGCGCCAGGCGATAGACGTCTACACCGAGCGGATCGATCAGCTCGTCGATGGCGGCGGCGACCAAGCCTACAAGGCGGCGATTAAGCTCCTGGGGCATCTGGCGACATTGCGAAGCGCGGATGATCAGGCGAGCCATGTCGAGGCGCTGAAGGCGCGCTTCAGCCGCAAGCGCAACTTCATGAAACGGCTGGCTTGAGATCATGCGGCGCGCGGAAATCGAGGAACAGAACCGCTACCAGCTGGAGCGCCAGCGGCAGTTCCGGTTGGCGGCCGACATCGTCGCGGAGGCCTGGATGACCTTCCCGGAGGTCCTGGCGATAGCGGTGATCGGCTCGGTGGCCAGACCGTTGTGGAAGGAAGTCCCGCGGTTCAGTGATTTCCGCCGCGAGGGAATCGAGATCTGGCACGAGTGTGGCGACCTCGACCTGGCGCTGTGGATCGACTCGCAGCGGCGCCTTGGCGACCTGCGGCGGGCAGCCGCCCTGGCCTTGCGGCGGGCGTTCGAGGCGGGCGTCGGGATGAGTGTCGCGAACCACCAGCTGGACGTGTTCCTGTTCGAGCCCGAAAGCGACCGCTACCTCGGCCGGCTCTGTTCATTCAGCCAATGCCCGAAGGGAAAGCGCGATTGTCTCGTTCCCGGCTGTGGCAAGACCAGTTTCAACAAGCGCATCGCCGGATTCGAACCGCGCGCCGACCTTCTGGCCCCGGCCGCCTACGGCATGCTCTACCGTCGGGACGCCGGTCGCCTGCGCTCCGCGCTGGATCTGCCCGCGACCGAAGATGAGGATGCGCCGGATCCTCGCAAGGCGTGATGCCGGGAAATCCGTGGGGTGGACGTTGAGGCGGCGGCCCGGCCATCGCCGGCCGCCGCCCTGCCGTCAGGCGTTGAAGCGGGCCAGGCGGCCCCCGATGATCTCGTGGGCGTCGGCCATGATCCGGTCGATCAGCTCCTTCACCGTCGGGATGTCGTGGATCAGGCCCGCGACCATGCCGCAGGACCAGGCGCCGGCGTCCATCCGGCCCTCGACCATGATCGCCGGATAGACGCCCGCGACCTCGGCGATGATGTCCTCGAACTTGATGTTGGCGCCCAGCGTCCGCTCCTTCTCGAGCAGCCGCTCCACCCCGACGTTGGTCAGCACGCGCTCGGTGTTACGCAGCGGGCGCATGACCAGGCGGGTATCGAGCTCGGAAGCGGCGACGATGGCCTGTTTCACGTTCTCATGCACCGGCGCTTCCTTGGTGGCGATGAAGCGGGTGCCCATGTTGATGCCCTCCGCGCCTAGCGCGAGCGCGGCGACCAGCTGGGCGCCGTTGCCGACGCCGCCCGAGGCGACAAAGGGGATCTTCAGCTCCTCCGCCGCGCGCGGCAGCAGCACCCAGTTGCCGACGTCGTCCTCGCCCGGGTGCCCGCCGCATTCGAAGCCGTCGACACTGACCGCGTCGCAGCCGATCGACTCGGCCTTCAGCGAGTGGCGCACCGAGGTGCATTTGTGGATCACCTTGATGCCGGCTTCCTTGAGGGCCGGCAGCCACTTGGCGGGGTTGTTGCCGGCGGTCTCGACCGCCTTGACGCCGCTGTCGATGATCACCTTCACGAAGCCCGGATAGTCCGGCTGGTTGACCGATGGCAGGAAGGTCAGGTTCACCCCGAACGGCTTGTCGGTCATGCCCCGGCAGCGCTCGATCTCGGCAGCCAGCTTTTCCGGCGTGCCCTGGGTCAGGCCGGTGATGATCCCCAGCCCGCCCGCGTTCGACACGGCGGCGGCCATCTCGGCGAAGCCGACGTAGTGCATGCCGCCCTGGATGATCGGGTGCTCGATGCCGAACATTTCGGTGATGAGGGTCTTCATGGCCTGGGGTTCCTCTGTTCTGTCGGTTTACGCCATATCGGCGAAGCGGCGGCGACGCCAGACGGCGCCCTCAGCCGTCCATCAAAAGCACGACCTTGATGCACTCGCCGCGATGCTGGGCGGCGATCGCCTCGTTGATCTGCGCGAACGGGTAGGTTCGGATCATCCGGTCGAAAGGCAGCTCGCCCCGGCGCCAGTGCTCCATCAGCTGCGGCAAGAAGGTGTCCGGGTCGCTGTCGCCCTCGATGATGCCCTTGATGGTGTGTCCGAAGGTCATGACGGTGTTGAGGTCGCCCGGGGTCGGCGTTCCGGGTGGCGAGATGCCGACGATGCCGAACACCCCCTTGGACGCCAGGGTCCCCGGCACGGCGGCGAGCACCGCCGGAACCCCTGTGGTGTCGAAGGCATAGTCGACGCCCTTGGGCAGGATCGCCCGCACGGCGGAGACCAGGTCGGGCGCCTCGGCCGGATCGATGACGTGGGTGGCGCCGAACTCGAGGGCCAGAGCGCGGCGTTCGGCATGCGGCTCCACCAGGATGATGGTCGAGCAGCCCTGGATCTTGCCACCCATTACGGCGCTCAGACCCACCGGCCCGCCGCCGGTGATCAGCAGGCTCGAGCCCGCCTCACAGGCAAGGGACCGCATGACCCCGCCGGCGCCGGTCTGGATGCCGCAGCCCAGCGGGCCGATCAGCTCCAGCGGCAGGTCGTCCGGCACCTTCACCAGGTTGCGCTCGTAGGTGAGGGCATGGGAGCCGAAGGAGGACTGGCCGAAGAAACTTCCGGCGATCGGCTGGTCCCCGTCATGCAGGGTCTTCGAGCCATCGGGTCGCATGCCGATGTAGTTCAGCAGCGGCATGGTCTCGCAGTAGGCGGCGTCGCCGCGATCACAGCGCGAACAATGCCCGCAGGACCGGAAGGTGAGGGCGACCCGGTCGCCCACGGCCACCTTGGTCACCTTGGCCCCGATTTTCTCCACGATGCCGGAGCCTTCATGGCCCAGCACGACGGGCGGCGGGATGGCCTGACTCTCCTTGAAGACGATGTCCGTGTGGCACACCCCGACCCCGACGATGCGCACCAGGACCTCGTCCTCGCGGGGGTCCTCCAGCGTCAGGGTGCGCAATTCAAACGGCTTGCCGGCGCCCGTGGCGACCGCGGCCAGGATATCCATGACGTCTCTCCCCACACTGCGTCGCCTTGCCCGCGACTGTCTCGTCAGTTGCCCGGCAATTCAATGCGCCCGTTGCCGTAAGGGCGGCCAACAGGAAGTTGCGCGACCGGCCTTGAGCTTGTCCTGACGGAAGGCTCTATGAGGTTGCGCGGGCGCGAACGGGCGCCCCGGGGACGCGTTCATGACCACCAAGACTCCCGACATCCGGGCGCCCGGCGACGTCGACGCCGCCTGGCTCACCGCCGTGCTGGCCGCGGATGGGGTTGAGGCGACGGTGAAAAGCTTCACCGCCAAGCGCGTGGGCACGGGCCAGATCGGCGACAGCGTAAGGTTCAAGCTGGCGTACGAGGGCCGGCCGCAGGGCGCGCCGGCGTCGATCGTCGGCAAGTTCCCCTCGTCGGGCGCCGAGAGCCGCCAGACCGGCGTGGCCCTGGGCAACTACCTGCGCGAGGTCCGCTTTTACCAGCTGCTGGCGCCCAAGGCCCTGATCCACACGCCCCGCTGCTACTTCACCGACGTCGACGAGGCGACCAGCGACTTCGTGCTGATGATGGAGGACCTCGCGCCCGCCGAGCAGGGGGACCAGCTGCGGGGCGTCAGCCTCGATCAGGCCCGGCTGGTCGTGCGCGAGGCGGCCAGGCTGCATGCCTCGCACTGGAACGACGACGGGCTGGACGCGCTGCCCTGGGTTTCAGGATCGAAGGCGGCGCCGCCGAGCCAGGCCACGCCCGAAGCGGTCGCGGGGCTGTGGGAGGCGTTCAAACATCGCTATGCCGCTCGCCTGAAGCCTCATTGCCAGGTCGTCGGCGACTGGCTCGTGACGCAGCCGAACTTCGCTGAGGCGCATGTCGGGCCGCGCTGCCTGACGCACAACGATTTCCGGCCGGACAACATGATGTTCGGCACGGCCGCCGGTGGCCACCCGATCACCGTGCTCGACTGGCAGTCGTTCGCCTACGGCGTCGGGGCGACCGACCTGGCCTACTTCCTCGCCGGCGCGCTGGATCCGGCGGTGCGGCGGCAGGCGGAACCGGAGATGCTCGCCCTCTACCTCGACACCCTGATGGAGCACGGGGTCAGCGGCTACGGCATGGACGACCTGAAGCGGGACTACGGGCGGGGCGGCTATCTGCTGTTTCTGACCGCCTTCTTCGCCGCGATGATCGTCACCCAGACCGATCGGGGGGACGCGATGTTCCTCCAGATGCTCGAAAGCGCGGCGACCCACATGCTGGATCACGGCGCCACAGCCTGACGCCGGGTCACGGGACTCGACAGGCGTCGCCGTAGCCGCCTCCGACTCACGCTAGTGATCGGGCATGAAGGCCAAGCGACCCCCGGCCTCGGCCAAACGGCTGACGACAGCCAACCTCGAGGCGTTGGGGGCCGACCGCCTGTCGGCGCTGCTGCTCGAGCTCAGCGACAGCCAGCCGGCCCTCAAGCGCCGCCTGCGCATGGAGCTCTCCGCCGAACTCGGGGCCGAGGCCCTGGCGGAGGAGATCGACAAGCGGCTGGCGATGATCGCCAGCAGCAAGGCCAAGGTCTCCTGGCGCAAGCGGCCGGAGTTCATTCTCGACCTGAATGTCGTGCGCCGGATGATCGCCGGCAAGCTGGCCGACCTGGACGCCGGGATCGCCATGCGCCGGCTGTGGGCCTTCCTCGATCTCGCCGACGGCCTGTCGCTGCGGGTCAAGGATCCCAAGGGCGAGGTCGACCAGGTGTTCGTCGCCGCGGCCGGGGACATGGCCGCGCTGGCGCCTCGTGCGCCTGCCGACATCGCCCTGGCCGGCGAGGTGGCGGACATGCTGTTCAAGGGCTCCTCGGCCGGCGGGGAGCGGCTTGGGCCGGCGCTGGCGGGGTTCGGCAAGCCCTTCGCCGCCGCCGTGCTGACTGAACTCAACATCCGCATCGCCGCCCGGCCGGCCTTCAAGCCCTCGGCCCGGGTCATCCGGGCCGTGGCCGACGCGGCGGGGGATGTGGACGCCTTTGTCGAGACCGTCTCCGGGACCCTGCGGCACGACCCGGGCACGGCCGCGGCGGTTGGCCGCCGGCTGCTGGACGCCGGCCGGATCGAGGAAGCCCTGGCGACCCTGCAGGCCGCCGATCCGCGCAACCGCGCCCGCGGCCTCGACGGCCGGCCCGACCCTGCCGCCGAGCCCTGGTACGCGGTGTGGATCGAGGTGCTGGAGCAGTCGGGCGAGACCCGGGCGGCCCACGAGGAGCGCTGGGCGGCGTTCGAGCGCACCCTGTCCGCGGCCCAGCTGCGGCGCTTCCTCAAGGCCCTGCCGGACTTCGACGACGTCGAGGCCCTGGACCGGGCGTTCGAGGTCGCCGCGCGCTACACGCCGTTCAGCGACGGCCTGGCCTTCCTGATGGACTGGCCCGCGCTGCCCGAGGCGGCCGCCATGATCCAGGCCCGGCGGGACGAGGTGTCGGGCGAACCGGGCGACCTCGCCGAATGGGCCGCCCGACTGGACGCGCGTTACCCTCGCGCCGCGTTGATCCTGTTGCGGACGGCCATCACCATCCTGTGGACCAACGCTCGCACGCGCGCCGAGGCCGAGCCCCTCGCCGACGAAGCCGAAGGCCTCGCCCGCCGCCTCGGTGACCTCGACGGCCTGGAAAGCCACGAAGCGTTCAGCCTGCGGCTGACGGCGCGGCGGTCGGCTCCGTGGAAGCGGTAGCGGTGGGGGTTGTGGTCGCCATTGTCGGCAATCAACGGGTGACCTGGCCTGGCCTGCCAAGGGGGCGGACTTGATCTGGAGCCTCCGACGCGCGACTTCGGAGCAGCCGCATGGAAGCTTCCGATGACTGACCTCTCCGCCTTTCCCGTCGCCGCCCGCTGGCCGGCCAAGCATCCCGACCGGCTGCAGCTCTATTCCCAGCCGACGCCCAACGGGGTGAAGGTTTCGATCATGCTTGAGGAGACCGGGTTGCCCTACGAGGCGCACCGGATCGAATTCGACGCCGAGGGAACCGGTTCGCCCGCATACCGGTCGCTCAACCCGAACGGCAAGATCCCGGCGATCATCGATCCGGACGGGCCGGGCGGAAAGCCCATGGGGCTGTTCGAGTCGGGCGCGATCCTGCTGTACCTCGCCGAGAAGACCGGCCGGCTGCTGCCCGCCGATCCGGCGGCGCGCTACGAGACCATCCAGTGGGTATTCTTCCAGGTGGGAGCCGTCGGGCCGATGTTCGGCCAGCTCGGCTATTTCCACAAATTCGCGGGTCGCGAGATCGCCGACAAGCGCCCGCTGGAACGCTATCGCGAAGAGTGCAGGCGCCTGCTGGGGGTGCTGGAGACGCGCCTGGAAGGGCGCGACTGGATCATGGGCGAGGACTACACAATCGCCGACATCGCCCTCATCGGCATGGTGCGCAACCTTGTCGGCTACTACGACGCCCGGGACCTGGTCGGGTTCGATGACCTGGCGCACGTCCCGGCCTGGCTGGAGCGCGGCCTGGCCCGGCCGGCGGTGCAGCGTGGCCTGCTGATCCCCGGGAGCGCCTCCGCGTGACCGTCACGATCCACGGCATCAAGGCCTGTGACACGATGAAGAAGGCCCGCGACTGGCTGAATGGTCACGGCGTCGCCTATGGCTTCCACGACTACAAGGCCGTGGGGATCGACCGCGCGACGCTGGAGGGCTGGGTCCGGAAGGTCGGCTGGGAGGTGCTGCTGAACCGGGCGGGCACGACGTTCCGAAAGCTGCCGGACGCCGACAAGACCGGCCTCGACGAGCGAAAGGCCATCGCCCTGATGCTGGCCCAGCCGTCGATGATCAAGCGGCCGGTGCTGGACGTGGATGGCGCGCTGACGGTGGGGTTCAAGCCGGAGGTTTACGCCAAGGTGTTCGGGTAGAAATCCCACCTCCGCTCATCCCGGCGAATGCCGGGGAAACGGATCATGGAAATAATCCGCGTCCACCTGCATCCGCCACGCGGTTCGGCGGCGACTACCTGACAGAAAGGCGCGATGATCGCGCCCGGGGTTGGAGGCGAAGATCATGGAAGACCTGTTTCGTTCCTACTGGTGGCTGCTGTTCCCGCTGGCCTGGTTCGTGGTCGGCGGCTGGCACAGCTGGCTGAACTACCGCAAGCACCGCGACACGCTGGACATCATCAAGTCCTACGCCGCCAGCGGCAAGGAGATGCCCGCCGGCCTGATGGACAAGCTGAACGCCGGACCGGTGGACGACGCCTGGACGGGATATTCGGACAGCCGGCCGCGCCGCTACTACCGACGCAGCTACGGCGGGTGGTCCAGGGTGGTGCTGTTCGGCTCCCTGAGCGCGGGCTTCGCCTACGCCAGCTATGCCAATCTGTATGAGGAGGCCGGCCCGGCCTTCCTGATCGTGGCCTTCGTCATGGGCGCCCTGTGCCTGTCGTCGCTGGTCGCGACCCTGACCATGCGGACGCCGAAGGACTGATATGGATGCGCCGCTTGTGCGAGCGGCCAGGGCCGGCTCCCAGGTCGCCTTCGGGCGGCTTGTGGAGCGGCATCAGCAGGGCCTGCGCGGCTTCCTGCGGCGGGCGGCGGGCGCGGACGCAGACGACATCGCCCAGGAGGCCTTCGTGACCGCCTGGTCGACCCTGCCCCGGCTGCGCGAGGATGAGGGCTTCCGCTCCTGGCTGTATGGCATCGCCTGGCGCAAGGCCCTGACTCACAGCCGCTCCGCCGCCCGCTCGGCCCGCCGCGACCATGACTGGACGCGGGAGCAGGACGGGGAGGAGGGCGGTCTCGGGCCAGAGGACCGGCTGGCCCTGCAGGCCGCCATGGCGGGCCTCTCACCGAACCAGCGGGCCGCGGTGACCCTGTGTCTCGCCGACGGATGGACCCACGGCGAGGCCGCCGACGCGCTGGGTCTGCCGCTGGGCACGATCAAGTCGCATGTGGCGCGGGGACGGGATAAACTGCTCAGCGTCCTCGAGCCTGTCCCGATCAGGCAATCTGATCGGGAGAAACAGGCTCGATTCTTGAGTTCGGAGCGCGATGGAAATCGCGCTCGGGGAGACAAGCCATGACGGCCGAACAACGCCTGGCCGCCTTCCTGCGGGAGGGGCAGGCGCCACAGCGGGATCCGGCGTTCGCCGTCCAGGTGATGCGGCGGGTGGCCCGGCGCGAACTGGCGGCGCGGCTGGGGATCAGCGCGGTGCTGGCGGCGACGGCCGCGGCCGCCCTGTGGGCCGTCGCCCCGGCCCTGAGCGCGGTGATCGAGCCCCTGGCCCGGACCCTTGCGCCGGCGGCTGTCCTGCTCACCCTCACGGCCGCCTTTGTGATGGTCACCCAGGGCCTGGCCGAGGGCCGGGTTCCGGACTGATCCGCGTTACGAAGATTTCATGCCGCCGGCCGCATCCGTTGGCCAGTCCCCACGCCTCTATCTGAGTACAAGGCGAACGCATTCACGCTTCGCCCGTCATCGAGAAGGGATTTGGTCATGGACCTCGAGGTTCTCATTCCGCTGGGCTTTTTCGCCATGATCGGCGCGATCGTCATCGTACCGACCTGGCTGAAGAGCCGTGAACGCAGCGAGCTGCAGTCGACGCTGCGCACGGCGATCGACAAGGGCCAGCCGATGCCGCCCGAAGTCATCGACGCGCTGACCAAGAACGTGAAGACCGCCCCCACCTCGCTCAGCGACCTGCGCACCGGCATTCTGTGGATCGCCGTCGGCCTCGGCTTCGGCGTGTTCGGCTACGCCATCGGCTTCGAGGCCGAAGAGGCCTTCCATCCGCTGCTCGGCATCGCCGCCATCCCGACGATCATCGGCGCGGCCTTCGTCGTCCTCAGCTTCTTCAACCCGAACAAAGCCAAGCCGGCCTGATCGGGTCTGGAGGGGGAGCGCACAGCCATGGCCGGGGCCAGATCACCCGCCAGTCTTCACGATGTCGAGCTCGCCGCCCTCGCGGCGGCGGGCGACCGGCCGGCCTTTGGCGAGCTTGTTCGCCGCCATGGGTCGGCCGTTCGGGGCCTGCTGCGGCGCATGGGGGCCGAGCCGGCGCTGGCCGACGACATCGCCCAGGACGCCTTCCTCGCCGCCTTCGAGCGGATCGTGGAATTCCGCGGGGAGGGGACCTTTTCGGCCTGGGTCCGCAAGATCGCCGCGAGGCTCTATGTGCGCCGTTGGCGCAAGGAGTCGCGCTTCGATCCCGAGGCCGAGACAGCCGACGAAGGTCATGGCGGCGAGATTTCCGCCGCCGCCCGCATCGACCTGGACGAGGCGCTGAAAACGCTCTCGCCGGCCGAGCGGATGTGTGTCTCGCTCTGCTACGGCGCGGGCGTTTCACACGCAGAAGCAGCCGAGGCCTTGAATGCGCCTCTGGGAACGGTCAAATCCCATGTCAAACGTGGTCTGGATAAGCTCCGGCTCAGACTTGCGCCTCCTGAAGGCGCGAACAGCGAGCCGACGGGGAGCGAGAGTCATGGCTGAACTCGATTTCGAGATGAAGCTCGATCGGATGTTCAACGAGCCGCCGGTCCTGGCCGACGGCGAGGCGTTCGCCCGGATGGTGGAACTGCGGCTCGACCGCGGCTGGAACCTGCGGCAGGTCGCCATCGGCGCGACCGGCCTGATCGCCGGCCTGGTCGGCGTCACCCAAGTGCTCGGTTCGCCCCTGCTGTTCGAGGCCGGCAAGGCCACCCAGCGCAACGCGGCGGCCTTGACCGATGGTGTCACCGGCCTGGTCCGGGCGGGCGAGAACCTGTCGGCCCTGCCGTTCGGCGGCGAGGCGATGTGGCTGGCGGCCGCTCTGGGTGTTATGGCGCTGGCCTTCGCCGTCACCCGGGCGGTGGAAGAGTTCCAGTAGCCGCAGGAGGACGTACTGTCCGCCCATCGTGAAGAGACCATCCGGCGCCTGGCGGCGCCGGACATCGCCGCCCGCAAGGGGGGTGAGCCTATCGTCTGCCTGACCGCCTATACCGCGCCGGTCGCCGCCATCCTTGATGAGGCGTGCGACCTGCTGCTGGTGGGTGATTCCGTCGGCATGGTGGTGCACGGCCTGCCCAACACCGTCGGCGTGACGCTGGAGATGATGATCCTGCACGGCCAGGCCGTGATGCGTGCGTCGCGGCGGGCGATGGTGGTGGTCGATATGCCGTTCGGCTCCTACGAGGGCTCGAAGGAGGAGGCCTACGCCAACGCCGCCCGGATCATGAAGGAAACCGGGGCCCAGGCGGTCAAGGTCGAGAGCGGCCCGACCGTGCCGGAAACCATCGACTACATGGTCAAGCGCGGCATCCCGGTGATGGGCCATGTGGGTCTGCGGCCCCAGGCGGTGCTGGTCGACGGCGGCTTCAAGGCCAAGGGTCGGGGCGAGGAGGAGCGGGCGCGAATCCTCGACGAGGCAAGGGCCACGGCCGACGCTGGGGCCTTCGCCGTGGTGGTTGAGGGGGTCGCCGAACCCCTGGCCCGCGACATCACTGCCGCCATCGCCCCGCCGACCATCGGCATCGGCGCCAGCGCCGGCTGCGACGGCCAGATCCTGGTCACCGATGACATGCTGGGCCTGTTCGACTGGACCCCCAAGTTCGTCCGCCGCTACGCCGATCTGAAGGGCGAAATCGCCCGGGCGGCCGGCGCCTACGCCGAAGATGTCCGCGCCCGCCGCTTCCCCGGCGAGGCGGAGACCTATTTCTCGAAGAAGAGCTGAGGGACCCCCCGTCACGCCGCGTTGCAGCGGCGCGGCTCACCCTATAGGTTCCGCAGCCTCAATCAGCCGATTTCCCGGAGCGCCCGTTCGTGGTCGATGTTTTTGAAGAGGTCGAGGAGCAGATCCGCGGCGAGCGGTATCGCGCCCTGGCCATGAAGGCCCTGCCGTGGGTCCTGGGCGTCGCCGCGGCGGTGCTTGTGGTCACCCTCGGCTACTGGGGCTGGACCTCCTGGAATCGCGGCCAGGCCGACAAGGCCTCGGAAACCTACATGGCGGCCCTCGAGGCCCTGTCGCAGAACGACCAGGCCGGGGCCTACGCCCGGTTCGACGAGGTCGCCAAGACCGGGGCCAAGGGCTACCGCGGCCTGGCCCTGATGCAGCAGGGCGGCATGCGCATGGACGCCGGCAAGACCGAGGAAGCGGTCAAGCTGTGGGACGAGGCGGCGAAGGCCTCGCCGGACCCCATGCTCGGCGACCTGGCCCGCCTCAAATCCGCCTTGGCGCTTCTGGATACGGCTCCCTACAAGGATCTTGAGGCGAGACTGACCCCGCTCATGGACGACAAGCGTCCCTACCGGCTGCAGGCGCGCGAGGCGCTCGCCTTCGCCAAGCTGATGGCCGGCAAGGTCAAGGAGGCCCGTGGGGACTTCGTCGTGCTGTCCCAGATCCTGGGCGCCAGCGAAGGCCAGCGCCAGCGCGCCGGCGCCGCCATCACCCTCATTGATTCCGGCTCGGCCGCCGCCATTCCGGCGGCCGTGAAGGCCGCTTCCGTGCTGCCCCCGCCGCCGCCGCAACTGCCGGAGGGCCTGTTCGGCCCCGGCGGACCGCCAGCCCCACAGGGAACTCCGCAATGATCACCCGTAACGTCGGCGTCGCCGTCCTTGTCGCCGGCGCGATGGCGCTTGCCGGCTGCTCCACCGTGGGCGCCGTCGGCGATGCGGCGGGCAAGCTCAATCCCTTCGCCAAGAAGGACAAGCCGCAGGAAGTGGCCGGCGATGGCCGCCGCATCTCGATCATCGCCTTCGACCAACGGGTCGAGGCTTCCGAAACCCTGAAGGGCCAGGACTTCTTCCTGCCGCCCGCCCTGCCGCAGTCCGACTGGCCGCAGCCGGGCGGCCTGGGCGACCAGAATGTCGAGCACGTCGAGGCCGCGCCGGCCTTCGAGATCGCCTGGCGCCGCGGCTTCGGCAAGGGCTCGAACCGCACCTTCCACATCACCACCTCGCCGATTGTCGCCGGCGGCCGCGTTTATGTCATGGACGCCGAAACCGACGTCGCCGCCCTCGACGCCCAGACCGGCGCCGTGGTCTGGAAGAAGTCGACCCGGCCCGCGTCCCGCCGCGACAAGGACGGCTTCGGCGGCGGCGTCGCCTACGCCGACGGCAAGCTCTATGTCGCCACCGGCTTTCGGGTCGTCACCCAGCTTGACGCCGTCACCGGCGCGGCGGGCTGGACGCGCGAGACGGCCTCGCCGATCCATGGCGCGCCGATCGTCAGCCATGGCCGCATGTTCGTGGTCAGCACCGACAACGAACTGCTGACCTACGAAACGGCCACCGGCGCGCCCGGCTGGACCTATCAGGCCCTCGTCGAGCCGGCCCGCATCCTGTCCTCGCCGAGTCCCGCGGCGTCGGGTGACACCATCGTCGCCGCCTTCGCCTCGGGCGAGGTTGTGGCCCTCCGGGCCGCCAACGGCAACGACCTGTGGAACAACACCCTGTCCAAGGCCAGTCGCACCAGCGCCCTGTCGGAAATCCGCGACGTGGCCGGCCGGCCGGTGATCCACCTGGGCGACGTCTACGCCGCCAGCCATGGCGGGATCTTCGCCGTCACCGACCTGCGCACCGGCCAGGCCCGCTGGTCCCTGTCCATCGCCTCGATCGACAGCCCCTGGCCCGCCGGGGACGTGGTCTACATCATCTCCCAGGCCGGCGAGGTCATCTGCGTCGCCCGCGAGAGCGGTCAGGTTTACTGGATCAAGGACCTCAACGCCGGAAAGACCAAGAGCAAGGACCGCGCCCTGTTCAGCGGCCCGGTGCTGGCCTCCGACCGCCTGATCGTCGTCTCCAGCGACGGCCGCGCCATCGCGCTGAACCCGAAGACGGGCGACGTGCTCAAGACGATCAAGATCGGCGCGCCGGTCCTGACCTCGCCCGTGGTCGCCGGAGGCATGATCTATGTCGTCACCGACAACGGCGAACTGGTGGCGATCCGCTAGCTATGGTATGGGCGCGGCCCCGCAGGCCGCGCCCATACCATCCCGCACTGTCTGCTATCCTGTGACCGCGTTCCTGACCGGAGCGCGGTCAACGTCGTTTACGAAGTCCGCATGCCCCTGAAACTCGCCATCGTCGGCAGGCCCAACGTCGGCAAGTCCACGCTGTTCAACCGGCTGGCGGGCAAGAAGCTCGCCATTGTCGATGACCGCCCGGGCGTCACCCGCGACCGCCGCTTCGCCAGCGGCAGCCTGGGCGACCTGGACCTGATCCTGATCGACACCGCCGGGTTCGAGGATGTCGACGACGACAGCCTGGAAGCGCGCATGCGCGCCCAGACCGAGCTGGCGATCCAGGAAGCCGACGTGGTGCTGTTCCTGATCGACGCCCGCGAGGGCATCACCCCGGGTGACGAGATCTTCGCCGGCATCCTGCGGCGCTATCAGCGGCCGGTGATCCTGGCGGCCAACAAGGCCGAGGGCCGCGCTGGCGACACCGGCATCGCCGAGGCCTGGTCGCTGGGCTTTGGCGAGCCGTTGGCCATCTCCGGCGAGCACGGCGAGGGCATGGCCGACCTCTACGCCCTGCTGGCCGGCTATGACGCGGAGATCGGCTTCCAGGAGGAGGAAGACTCCGCCGACAAGCCGATCCTGATCGCCATCGTCGGCCGCCCGAACGCCGGCAAGTCGACCCTGGTCAACCGGCTGATCGGTGAGGACCGCATGCTGACCGGCCCCGAGGCCGGCATCACCCGCGACGCCATCTCCGTCGAATGGGAGTGGGAAGACCGCAAGATCCGCCTGGTCGACACCGCCGGCCTGCGCCGCAAGGCCCGGGTGCAGGAGAAGCTGGAGAAGCTGTCCACCTCCGACTCGATCCGCGCCATCACTTTCGCCGAGGTGGTGCTGCTGGTCATGGACGCCACCCACCCGTTCGAGATCCAGGACCTGCAGATCGCCGACCTGGTCGAGCGGGAAGGTCGGGCGCTGGTCTTCGTGCTGGCCAAATGGGACCTGGTCGAGGACCCCCAGGCGCGGCTGAAGGCCTTTCAGGAGCACGCCGAGCGGATGTTGCCACAGGTCCGCGGCGCCCCCGTCGTGGCCCTTTCCGCCGAGACCGGCCGGGGCGTCGAGCGGCTGATGCCGGCGCTGGCCAAGGTCTATGAGAACTGGTCGACCAAGGTGAAGACCCGCGACCTCAACGACTGGCTGGCCATGGCCATCCAGCGCCACCCGCCCCCCGCCGTGGGCGGCAAGCGCATCAAACCCAAGTACATGGCCCAGACCAAGGCCCGGCCGCCGACGTTCGTGCTGTTCGCCAGCCGCGCCGACCAGATGCCCGAGCAGTACCGCCGCTATCTGGTCAATTCGATGCGCGAGAGCTTCGACCTGCCCGGCGTGCCGATCCGCCTGACCCTGAAGAGCAACAAGAACCCCTACGCCGAGGGCGAGGCCAAGGGCGGCGCCCCGTCCTTCCAGGCCGGCGGCCAGGCGCGCAAGGAAAAGGCCATGGCGCTCGCCGCCGAGGCCAAGGCCGCCCGCGCCGAGGAAGCCGCCAACGCCGAGGCGGGCGTCGAAAAGCCCAAGCCGGTGAAGAAGACCGCCATCAAGCTGACCGGGGTCAAGGCCGCCAAAGCCCGCGCCGCCGTGGCCCTTAAGTTCACCAAGGCCAAGGGCGCCAAGGGCTCGCGCCCGGGCATCCAGAAGCTGCGCGGTGGCGGCTCGGTCAAGGGGCGCCCGCCTCGCCCGACCACGCGGACGGGGAAGAAGTAGCGAAATCTCCGGGGACATGCACTTCAGTGCGTGTCCCCATCAGCTTTCAGCGGCCGGGGACACGTACCGAAGGCGGTACATGTCCCCAAGGCTCAGCCGTTCGCCGGCAACGTCTGGCCCGCCGCCTTCCACTCACTGAACAGCACGGCCTTGTGCGGCAAGCCCAGGTCCGCCTGGGCCAGCTGGACGATCAGCGGGGCGATCTCGGCCGGGTCGGTGACCGTCGCCGGGTCCTCGCCCGGCATGGCCTCGGCGCGCATGCGGGTGCGCATGGTGTTGGGGTCCAGCAGGACGGCGCGGACGTTGGTGGTCTCCAGCTCGTCGGCCCAGCAACGCACCAGCGCCTCCATGCCGGCCTTGGTGGCCGCGTAAGCCCCCCAGAAGGCCTTGGGACGCACGACGCGCCCGGTGGTCAGGAAGATGGCCCGCCCGGCGTCGGAGACCCGCAGGAGCGGCTCCAGCGACCGGATCAGTCGCCAGGACGCGGTCAGGTTCACCGCGATGGTCTCGTCCCAGGTCTTCAGGTGGATATGGCCGGTCGGGGTGATGGGCCCCAGCACCGCGGCGGCGTGGACCAGGATGTCCAGCCTGCCCCAGCGCTCGAAGATGTGGGCGCCGAGCGGGTCGAGGCCTTCCGGCGCCTTCAGGTCGATCGGCACGAGCGTGGCGTGCTGGCCGGTGGCGGCGAAAATCTCGTCATCGAGGGCTTCCAGCCCGCCCTGGGTGCGGCCCAGGGCGATGACGTGGGCCCCGGCGCGGGCCAGGCCCAGGGCGGCCTGGTAGCCGATGCCGCGGGTCGCGCCGGTGACGAGGGCGACGCGGTCTTTCAGGGGAAGGGAATCCATGGGCGGCTTCTAGCGGCTGGAGCCGGACCCGTCATCCTCGACGACGGAAGGTGTCAGCCCGGGGGCGCGGCGAGCAGGGCGCGGCCGGCGCGCCGCAGGACCTGTTCGGTGGTGCTGCCGCGGAGGGCGTCGAGCACGCCGTTGTGGCCGCGGGTCGGCATCACGATCAGATCCGCGTCCAGGGAGTCCGCCGCCGCGATGATCTGTTCGACCACCGGACCCTTGGACTTCATCTGCCGGACCCGGGCCTCGCGGCCGGGGGGGATATCGGGCGCCGGCCAGGACTCGCCGACATGCAACAGGTGGAACACCGCCTCATCGGCCCCGATCAGGTCCGCAAGTTCCATGGCCAGAGCCACGGCCAGGCCGGCGGGCGGCGAGTCGTCGACCGGAATCAGCACGGTCCGCAGTCGGGCGGAGGCGTCCGCGGGATCGATGAAGCCCCGCGCGCCGTGCGGCAGGAACAGGGTCGGCAGGCCCGTCTCCCGCGCCAGTGCTTCCGAGACGGAGGGGTGCAACCAGCGGGCGACGCCCTCGCGGGTGTGGCTGGCCAGAACCGCCAGGTTGAAGGCGTGCCGCTCGACCAGCCCCATGATGCCGTGCAACGGGTCGTCGTCTGGGATGTCGATCTTGCGCACATGCAGGCCGAGCAATTTCGCCACCGCGGCGGATTCGGCGTCCTGCGGCAGCAAGCCCCAGCGGATCAGCATCGGCCGTACGCCGGGGAAGGCGTCCCATTCCCGACCCGGGCGCTGACGATCCGGCTCGGTATGGACGATGAACAGCTCGCCGCGCGCCGCCACGGCCAAGGCCAGGCTATGGGCAAAGGCCAGATCGCCCTCGGGCGACAGGTCGGTGGCGTGCAGGACGCGGCTCAGATGCGACCTGACGGCGGTGCGTTCGTCCATGTGCGAAATCCTCAAGGTTGCGCCAACGGCTGGACCGAGCCTAGGCGAGGCGGGGAGGCGCGCGTTGATCCAGCGCAAGGCCCGCCGGCGTCAGTCCGGGCGCGCGGCGTACCGTTGGGCGATCACGGCGCAGGCCATCATCTGCATCTGGTGGAAGACCATCAGCGGAATGATCATCAGCCCAGCGGTGGCGACCGGAAACAGGATGGCGGCCATCGGCGCGCCGCTGACCAGGCTCTTCTTCGATCCGCAGAAGACGATGGTGATCTCGTCCTCGGTCGAGAATCCGAGAGTTCTGGCCAGCTGGCGCGAGCCCGCCAGCATGATCGCCAGCAGCACCGCGCTCAGCAGGACCACCGCGCCCAGTTCCCGGGCCGAGACCTGCGTCCACACCCCGGCGACCACGGCGCCGCTGAAGGCTGAATAGACGATCAGCAGGATCGAGAACCTGTCGACCACCCCGACCAGCCTCTTGCGCCGTTCGAGCCAGGGCGCGACCCAGCGCCGCGCCAGCTGGCCGGCGATGAACGGGGCCAGCAGCTGCAGGGCGATGGCCTGGACCGCCGAAAAGCTGAGCGCGTCGCCCTGGGCGTGCAGCAACAGACCGACCAGCAGGGGGGTCAAGGCCATGCCCAGCAGGTTCGAGGCCGAGGCGCTGCAGACCGCCGCGGCGACATTGCCCCTGGCGATCGAGGTGAAGGCGATCGACGACTGCACCGTCGAGGGCAGGCAGGCGAGGAAGAGCACCCCCATCGCCAGCGACTTCGGCAACAGGCTCTCGGGCAGCAGCCCCGCCGCCAGACCCAGCAGCGGAAAGGCGACAAAGGTGATCGACAGCACCGTCAGGTGCAGCCGCCAGTGGGTCACGCCGGCGAAGACGGCTTCGCGGGACAGCTTGGCCCCGTGCAGGAAGAACAACAGGGCAATGACGCCCTTGGCCGCGACCGACAGCCCCTCGGCGGCCGCGCCGCGCACCGGCAGGAACGAGGCGACCACGACCGTGGCCAGCAGGGCGATGACATAGGGGTCGGGCTTGAGGCCTTTCAGCCAGCCCGCGCCCGCCTGACTCACGCGCTGACCAGGAAGGACAGCTGTCGGCCGTTGTCATGGCCGCCCTCGGCGATCTCGCGGTCGAGCAGGCGGGTCGGGTAGTCGCCGGTGAAATAGTGGTCGGTGAACTGCGGGCAGGCGGGATCGCGGGGACCGGCTTCCAGCGCCCAGTAGAGCCCCTCGACGGAGAGGAACCCCAGGCTGTCGACCTCGAGGAATTTGGTCATCTCGGCCAGCGACTTGCGAGCGGCCAGCAGCTTGTCGCGGTCCGGCATGTCGATGCCGTAGAAGTCCGGCCACATGATCGGCGGGCTGGCGGAGCGCAGGTGAACCTCGGTCGCGCCGGCCTCGCGGACCATGCGCACGATCTTGCGGCTGGTGGTGCCGCGGACGATGGAGTCGTCGATCAGCACGACCCGTTTGCCCTCGAGCACCGCCCGGTTGGGGCTGTGCTTCATGCGCACCCCCAGCTCGCGGACGCCCTGGGTCGGCTGGATGAAGGTGCGGCCGACGAAGTGGCTGCGGATGATGCCCAGCTCGTAGGGGATGCCGCTGGCCTGGGCGTAGCCCAGCGCCGCGGGCACGCCGCTGTCGGGCACGGGGACGACCACGTCGGCGCCGGCCGGCGTTTCCTCGGCCAGCCGCATGCCCATCCGCTTGCGCACGTTGTAGACCGAGCGGCCGTTGACCACGCTGTCGGGCCGGGCGAAGTAGACGTACTCGAACACGCAGGGGCGGGCCTTGCCGGTCTGGAAGGGCTTGAGGCTCTCCACGCCGGTCTCGGAAATGACCACGATCTCGCCATGCTCGATGTCGCGCACGAAGCTCGCGCCGATCATGTCGAGGGCGCAGGTCTCCGACGCCAGGACGGGCTTGCCGCCCAGGTCGCCCAGCACCAGCGGACGGATCCCCAGCGGGTCGCGCACCCCGATCAGCTTCTTGTTGGTCAGGGCCACCAGGGCGTAGCCGCCCTCGATCTGGGAAATGGCGTCGATGAAGCGGTCGACCACCCGCGCCTTCCGCGAGCGGGCGATCAGGTGGAGGATCACCTCGCTGTCGGAGGTCGACTGGAAGATGGCCCCGTCGGAGACCAGCTGCTCGCGCAGGGTCAGGAAGTTGGTCAGGTTGCCGTTGTGGGCCAGGGCCACGCCGCCGGCCTCGAGATCGGCGAACATCGGCTGGACGTTGCGGATGCCGCTGCCGCCGGCCGTGGCGTAGCGGGTGTGGCCGATGGCGTACTGGCCGGGCAGGCGGTCGACCAGGTCGGCGCCGGTGAAGGCCTCGCCCACATGGCCCAGGTGTCGTTCGGTGGTGAAGCTCTGGCCGTCGAAGGCGGCGATGCCGCAGGCCTCTTGGCCGCGATGCTGCAGGGCATGCAGGCCCAGCGCCACCACCGCCGCGGCGTCCCGGGTTTCGAACACCCCGAACACCCCGCATTCGAGGCGCAGCGTATCGTCGTCCGGATCGCGCTGACCCTGTCGGTCGATGGTCTGCTTCGCGGTCATCGCGTCTTCTCCACCAGATCATCCACGGCGTCGCGTTGGTCCGCCTCATAGCCCTTTTCGGCGGGCTTCGGCGCCGCCACGCCGGCGCGAACCGCCTTTTCCACCGTCGGCGCCACGGTCTTGGCCACGGCGAATCCGCTCGGCGCGAAGGCCTTGAGGATGCGGCCTGACGCTTCGGTCAGGGGATAGAGCATCGCCTCGGTCACCCAACGCGGCGCGGTGTCGCGGGGCGCGGCCATGTTGAACATCAGGCTGAACCCGCCCAGCAGCACCAGCGCGCGAAGCAGGCCAAAGCCCGTTCCAACCGCCCGGTCCAGCATGCCCATCGTCTGCGTCTCGTGAATCCGCCGCTCCAGGCCCGCGCCCAGCAGTCGCAGCGCGATATAGGCGAGGCCGAAGATGAAAAGAAGGGCGATGCCGATCCCGGCCCAGTCCGGGTCGATCAGGGACCGGCCCAGCGGGGCGGTGAACCGCAGGGAGAAGACCGCCAGGATGGCCGCCAGCAGGAAGGCCAGGACCGCCATGAGCTCCTTGGTCGCGCCCCGGGTGAAGCCGATGAGGGCCGAGACCAGCAGCAGCGGCCCGGCGATGAAGTCGAACTGGGTCAGCATTGAGATGTCCAACCTACAAGCCCTTCCCCCTCCAGGGGGAAGGGAGAGACCATGCGATCCAGTCCTACGACCATCGCTGTTCCCCAATCCGTGTAACCGCGTCGACCAGTCGGGAAACCCCCGTCACGGCCAGGCTCTCGCCGGCGCCGACCGGGGCGAGCGCCCGTCTGAACCCCAGTTTCGCGGCTTCCTTGAGGCGGGTCTCGGCCCGGCCGACCGGCCGCACCTCGCCCGACAGGCTGACCTCGCCGAACACCACGCAGTCCTGCGGCAGGGCCTCGTCGAGGGCGGAGGAGGCCAGCGCCGCCGCGGCCGCCAGGTCAGCCGCCGGCTCGGTGATGCGCAGGCCGCCGGCCACGTTGAGGTAGACGTCCCGGTTACCGAAGGCGAGGCCGCAGCGGGACTCCAGCACCGCCAGCACCATGGCCAGCCGCCCCGTGTCCCAGCCGACCACCGCGCGACGCGGCGTGCCATAGGCCGAAGGGGCCACCAGGGCCTGGAACTCCACCAGCACCGGGCGCGAGCCCTCGATGCCGGCGAACACCGCTGCCCCGGCGGCGCGCTCTCCGCCATCGTTGAGGAACAGGGCCGAGGGGTTGATCACCTGGCTCAGGCCCGCGTCGCCCATCTCGAACACGCCGATCTCGTCGGTGGGGCCGAAGCGGTTCTTGGCCCCGCGCAGGATGCGGAACGGATAGCCCCGCTCGCCCTCGAAGCTGAGCACGGCATCGACCATGTGCTCCACAACGCGCGGGCCGGCGATCTGGCCGTCCTTGGTCACATGGCCGACGAGGATCACCGCCATGCCACGCTTCTTGGCCAGCCGGACCAGCTCGGCGGCGCAGCTGCGCACCTGGGTCACCGAGCCCGGGCCGGCCTCGTGGGCGTCGCTCCACATGGTCTGTATCGAGTCGATCACCACCAGGTCGAAGTGTTCCTTCTTCAGCCCGTCCATGATGTCGCGCAGGGCCGTCTCGGCCGCCAGCTTCACCGGGGCGGCCGCCAGGCCCATGCGGGCGGCGCGGCTGCGCACCTGTTCCACCGCCTCCTCGCCGGAGATGTAGGCGCAGGCGGCGCCACGCAGGGCCGCCTGGGCGACCACCTGCAGCAGCAGGGTCGACTTGCCCACGCCGGGGTCCCCGCCCAGCAGGATGGCGCTGCCGGGCACCACGCCGCCGCCGCAGACCCGGTCGAATTCGTCCACGCCGGTAGCGATGCGGGGCGGGGCGGGGGTCTCGCTCTGCAGGCCCTCGAAAGCCAGGCCGCGAGACTTGGTCGCCTTGGTCGGTGTCAGGCTGCCGGGCGCCCGGGCGGTCACTTCCTCGACAAGGCTGTTCCAGCCGCCGCAAGCCGGGCACTGGCCAGCCCACTTCGACTGCGCCGCGCCGCAAGTCTGGCAGACATAGACGGCGCCGTCGCGAGCCATGCGGTCTCCTGATTCGTGGATTGGGCGCACAATACCGGTAAATGGCCGCCCCCGCGCGGGCGATCGGCCGCCGGCTGTTCGCGGAACCGTGTTTCGCCAATCGCCGCGAACGGACTAGGCTCGCCTCCCAGGGGAGTTCTGGCCAATCCAGGGAGGGTCGCCATGAGCGTTGTTGACGGCGGTAGCACGTCGAATTTGGTTCAACGGGTGCAGGACATCCTGCTGAGGCCCAAGCCCACCTGGGACAAGATCGACGGCGAGGCCGCTACCGTAAAGGGCATGTACACCGGCTACGTCATGATCCTGGCCGCGATCGGTCCGGCCTGCGCCTTCCTGAAAACCCTGTTGTTCGGGGGCTTCATCTTCGCGCCGTTCACCCTGGTCGGAGCCCTGGTCGGCTATGTGCTGGGTCTCGCCGGTGTCTATCTGATGGCGTTGGTGATTGATGGCCTCGCGCCCAGTTTCGGAGGGACCAAGAATCCGGTCCAGGCCTTCAAGGTCGCGGCCTACAGCGGGACGGCGGCCTGGCTGGCGGGTGTCTTCCAGCTGATCCCGGGACTCGGCATGCTGGGCATCGTCGGCCTCTACAGCCTCTACCTGCTCTACGTCGGTCTGCCCAAGTTGATGAAGGTGACCGAGGACAAGGCGATCGGCTACACGCTGGTCGTGGTGGTCGTGATGATCGTCATCTACGTGGTTATCGCCACCGTCATGACCATGATCGCCGCAATGGGCGCCATCGGCGCCGTGGGCGCAGCGGCCGTCGCCTACTCGTGAGGCTGTCTCAAACCGCGCCGACGTAGCGACGTTCGGCGCGGGGCGAGAGGCGGGTGAGCAGCTCGTAGGCGGTCGTGCCGGCCGCCCGCGCCGCCTCGTCCACGGGCAGGTTCGGGCCGATGATCTCGACCATTGCGCCCGGCTGCGCCTCGTCGCAGCCGGTGACGTCGACGGCGATCATGTCCATCGAGACGCGGCCCAGCATCCGCCGCCGCGCGCCGGCGAACCACACCGCGCCTTTCGGATGGGAGGTCCAGGGCACACCGTCGGCATAGCCGGCGGCCAGGATGGCGACCCTCAGGTCCCGCTCGGCGGTGAAGGCGCCGCCATAGCCGATGGTCTCGCCGGCCGGCACGGTCCGCACCTGCAGGATCGCCGCCTCCAGGGTCGCGACGGTGGCGATGCGGGCGTCGGGACGGTCGTGCGGACCGCCGCCGAACAGGCTGATCCCCGGGCGGACCTGGTCGAAGGCGTAGTCACGACCCAGAAAGATGCCGCCGGAGCTGGCCAGGCTGGCGGGGGCGGCCGGGAACAGCGCCCGAGCCTCGCGGAAGCGGGCCAGCTGAAGGGCGTTCATCGGATGGTCCGGCTGGCCGGCGCAGGCCAGATGGCTCATCACCAGCGCCACGTCCGGCCGGCCCGTCAGAGTGGCCGCCTCGTCGAGCGTCAATCCCAGCCGGTTCATGCCGGTGTCGATATGGATGGCGGCGGGGCCGTCCCAGGCCTTGGCCTGGTCCAGGCTGTTGATCACCGGCGTCAGGCGGGCGGTCCGCAGGCGGTCCTGCGAACCCGGCGTCGGGCCGTCGAGGACGTAGATCGTGGCGTCACGGTCGCCCAGAACGCCACGCAGGGCCTCGCCCTCGGCCAGCCGGGCCACATGAAAGCTGCGCGCGCCTTCGCGCCAGAGCCGCAGGCCCGCCTCCAACGCACCGACGCCGTAGCCGTCCGCCTTGATCGCCGGCGCCGCCTGCACGCCCGCTTGGTCACGCAAGGTGGCGTAGTTGCGGGCCAGGGCGTCCAGATCGATGGTCAGGCGGGCGACGGTCATCCGCTGCGGCTAAGGGCGCGGCGGGGCCGGGTCAAGCTCACCATCCCAATACTGTCATCCCGGCCGCAAGCCCGCATGCGGGCTGGAGAGCCGGGACCCAGATTCGGGCGAGATTTGATCTGGGTCCCGGATCGGCCTGGCGGCCGTCCGGGATGACAGGGAAAGTAGGCTACCGCACGTCGAACCGGCCCTCGCGGGCGAGGTTGCCGAACTTGGTGGTGTCGCCGTGGAAGTGCAGCTTCACCGAGCCGATTGGACCGTGGCGCTGCTTGCCGATGATCACCTCGGCGACGTTGTTGATCTTCTCCAGGTCTTCCTGCCAGGTCATGTGCTCCGGCGTGCCTTCGCGCGGCTCGACGCGGCTGAGGTAGTAGGCCTCGCGATAGACGAACATGACCACGTCGGCGTCCTGCTCGATCGAGCCGGATTCCCGCAGGTCGGACAGCTGCGGCCGCTTGTCCTCGCGGTTCTCCACCTGGCGCGACAGCTGCGACAGGGCCACGACCGGCACGCCCAGATCCTTGGCCAGGGCCTTGAGGCCCCCGGTGATGGCGCTGACTTCCTGCACCCGGTTGTCGCCCTTGGAGCCGTCGGTGGTCACCAGCTGCAGGTAGTCGACCACGATCAGGTCCAGGCCGTGCTGCCGCTTCAGCCGGCGGGCGCGGGCGGTCAGCTTGGAGATCGACAGGCCGCCGGTGGCGTCGATGAACAGCGGCGCTTCCTGCACCTCGATGGCCCCGTCGCGGACCCGGCCGAACTCGCTGGCGTCGATCTCGCCCTTGCGCAGGCGGTCGGAGGAGACCCCCGACACGTCCGCCAGCAGACGCATGGCCAGCTGCTCGGCGCTCATTTCCAGCGAGAAGAAGGCCACCACCCCGCCGTTGACGGTCTTGCGCGAGCCGTCCGGCTGCGGCTCCCAGGCGTAGTTCCGCGCCACATGGAAGGCGATGTTTGTAGCGAGCGCGGTGTTGTGCGTGACGATGAAATCGTCGGTCACGTAGAGGCGATCTGGATGGGTCACCGCAATGCACTGGGCCGGGGCGACGCGCGTAGGCTCCACCCTGGAGAAGGTCAATCGCTTCATTCGTTGGCGTTGGCCGACCTTATCCCGCTTGCGATCAAGGCTGACGAACAGCTCGGGCGAGTCGTGCTGAATGTTGCAGACGTAAGCCGTCAGTCCATCGCGCTTCTCGCCGAGATAGGTGTAGCGAGTCTGCTTTTCGGCGATAGAGCAGACCCCGCCGACAGATCGAACCAGCGTCTGAACATCCCGGGCAAGCTGTTGGCTCGTGGTGCAGTATCGGACGCTGCCCCAAGCCTCGACCCATCCATCCGTATCGATCAACCCGCGCAACAGGGCTAGCCGGTCTTCCCGTGAAGCCTGCAGGTAGGCGGACGGCACGAACTTCTGCTCGCTGCGCAGGCCCCACAGTTCGAGTTCAACCAGCGCTTCCTTGAGCGGGTTGGGAGCAACGCCCTGTACGCCCGCGCGGTGGTGGGGCGTGGACTGCACAATCCGGTGGTCATAACCCCCAGCCGCCCGAAGCGCGAAGCCGTTGCCGAGCCGGGCTTGAAGCTGTTCCAGCATGTCGGGATCGGCGGAGGAGAACATCGCCGATCCACCGGACAGCTTTCCATCGCCGAGCAGAGCGCCGAGGACCCAAGGGTCGAGCGGCACAGGTTGCTTCGAGGCAAAGTCCCCCCGGAAAGGATCGATCCAGAGTCGCCCTCTGTATCGAACGCGCAGGAGCATGCTCGCGACCTTTTCGGTCGATAGGACCCTGGGTGCGTCCCAGTCGCGATAGTGCACCCGCCAAAGGTGCTCGGCGCAACATTCGGTCGATCGCCCATCGGAGAAGGTGATCCGGAACAGCTGGCGTTCGCCCTGAGGGAAGATGCCTGAAACGAGCGATGGCGCGCCATCGACCGAGGCCAGGCGATCACCTGGCCGCAGCTCGCCCATCGTCGTCCAACCGCTCGTCGTCAGCACCTTGGCGTCAAGGGGCTGGGCTTTGCCCATGCTCGGTCTGCCGGCAAGGATCAGCAGGTCCGAGGGGTGCAGGCCGCCCAGCTGCTTGTCCAGGTCGGTCAGGCCGGTCGAGAGGCCCGCCAGGCCCCCGTCGCGGCTGTAGGCCTCGGCCGCCATCTGCACCGCCCCGGTCAGGGCGTCGGCGAAGGGCACGAAGCCGGTCGAAGCCGTGCCGCTTTCGGCCAGGGTGTAGAGTTTCTGTTCGGCCTGCTCGATCTGGTCCAGGGCGGTGACGTCGGCCTCGTGGGCCTGGGCCTCGACGGTGATCTCGCCGCCGATGCGGATCAGGTCCCGGCGCAGGGCCAGGTCGTAGATCGCCCGGGCGTAGTCGGGGGCATTGGCCGCCGGCGGGGCGCGGTCGACGAGGTCGGCCAGATAGCGGATGCCGCCCAGCTCCTCGAACGCCGGGTCGCGCTTGAACTCGTCGGCCAGCAGGATCGGCTCGGCCAGCTGGCCCTTGCGGATATGGGCCTCCAGCGCCGCGAACAGCCGCTGGTGGAACGGTTCGTAGAAGTGGCGGGCCGCCAGCCGGTCGCTCAGCCGCTCATAGGCGGCGTTGTCGTACAGCAGGGCGCCCAGCAGGGCCTGTTCGGCCTCGATGTTGGACGGGGCGACGGCGAGGGGCGCGTCGCCGGCCACGGGCCGGAGATCTAGAGCGGGAACGAGAGCCATGAGACTAGTTAACGCGCCGGGAGGCGGGCGGCTTCCGCCTAACGGCGCCACCCGCGATTCATCTGTGAGTTCCCCTGTATGTTCGCATGGAGGGGCCGCGGGGACGGCTTCACATTCACGGCAAGAAAAAGGGCGGCCCGGCGAACCGGACCGCCCTGATTTTCGTCAGCTGACGGCAGCCTAGTGGTCGTCGCCGAAGCTTTCGTGCGAGCCGGCGCCGCCCTCGACCATGTCGGCCGCGGCTTCCGCCGCCAGGGCCACGTCTTCGTCGTACTGCGAGGCGATGACGTTTTCGCCCTTGGCCTGACGTTCCGCCTCATCGACCGAGCGGGCGATGTTGATGTTCACCGTGATGGTGACCTCGGCGTGCAGCTTCACCTTCACCGGGTGGACGCCCAGGGTCTTGATCGGCTTGTCCAGAACGACCATCGCGCGGTCGATCTTGCCGCCTTCGGCGTTGACCATGTCGGCCACGTCGCGGCCGGAGACCGAGCCGTACAGCTGGCCCGTCTCGCCGGCCTGACGGATCAGGACGTAGGACGTGCCGTCCAGGGCGACGCCCGCTTCACCGGCGGCTTCCTTGGCCTTGGTGTTGCGCACTTCGATCTCGGCGCGCTGGGCGTCGAAGACCTTCATGTTGGCCGCCGTGGCCCGCAGCGCCTTGTGGCGGGGCAGGAGGTAGTTGCGCGCGAAGCCGTCCTTGACGGTGACGACGTCGCCGAGGGCGCCGCGGCCCTCCACGCGTTCGAGCAGGATAACTTTCATCGGTCCAGGTTCCCTTACTTCACGACGTAGGGGAGCAGGGCGAGGAAGCGGGCGCGCTTGATGGCGCGGGCCAGCTCACGCTGCTTCTTGGCCGAGACGGCGGTGATGCGCGAGGGGACGATCTTGCCCCGCTCGGAGACGTAACGCTGCAGCAGCTTGACGTCCTTGTAGTCGATCTTCGGCGCGCCGGCGCCCGAGAACGGGCAAACCTTGCGGCGGCGATAGAACGGGCGGCGGGCGCCGGCGGCGGCCGGAGCCGAGGCGGGGGCTTCAGCGCCCGAGTCGATATCAGTGTCGCTCATGATCTTTTTCTCCCTTACGCCGGCGCGAAGTCTTCACGGGGACGATCGCCACGGTCGGGGCGGTCGCCGCGCTCGGGGCGGTCGGGACGGTCGCTGCGATCGCGATCGCGGCGGGCGAGAACCGGGGACAGTTCCAGGTCGAGTTCCTCGACGCGGACGGTCAGGTAGCGCAGCACGTCCTCGTTGATCGACAGCTGGCGTTCCATTTCCTTGACCGCCGTCGCCGGAGCGTCGATCGCGATCAGGGAGTAGTGGCCCTTGCGGTTCTTCTTGATGCGGTAGGTGAGGTTACGCAGACCCCAGTACTCGATCTTGGCGAAGTGGCCGCCGAGACCTTCGATCAGGGTCTTCATGTCCTCGTTGAGTTGCTCAGCCTGTTGGGGCGAGATGTCCTGGCGTGCGATGAGCACGTGTTCGTAAAGCGCCATGGTTTCCTTCTTCCGTTTGGAAGGCGGCGCGAACGGGGACGGAAGCTCCCCCGCTCACGATGGGTCTGGCCGCGTCGACCGGGAGGTTCCCGATCCGAAGGGTCCGC